>JAYTLR010000211.1:0-35950 GCA_043729195.1 Akkermansia sp. | reverse complement strand
TAGTCGAATAACTAGACTTTGGTCCAGTAAAATCAGGAGAAGCGGACAACCGAGGCTTCCAGCCAACCTGTTTATCTAGTCAGGGGCCAAAGTTCAGGCGGCGGTCTGCGACCGCCGGTGACTGTGATCGAAGAAGCGGGAAGTCTCGTTCTTCCATCCGGGTGCGGCGGGCTATCGGGGTGGCTTCATTACAAAGTGCGACGGTCATAGACGGCCGCTACAAGCCCGGAAATGCGGGTCACCCGCAGGTCGTGCCGTCGCACGGGGATCGCCTGCAGCGGTTCAGGCCAGCGCGCCGAGTTCTTCCCAGCAGTGGTAGAGGCGGGCGACTTCGGCTTTCGCGGCGGCGACGAGTCCGGGGATTCCGGGGTATCCCGAAGGGTCCGTTCTGATGTCCCGAAGAGACTCATGATCGCAACCCCGGGCTTCGGGATGGAGTCCTGTTGGGACATGGATCGGCGACCTCATCCATCGCTCCCGACTTTCATCTTGGATTGCCCTCAAGGGGATTCTAGCGTCGGAGGAATGAATGACCTACCTGGAACTCGTCCCTATCGGGTCGGGTTTGTCCTTGTTCACCGACCGGTCGGTGACCAGGGAGTAAATCCGAAGTGTCGGTGATCAAAACGTTCGCCACGGAATGAGTGAATCGCGACAAGCCTTGGAGGTTCCATCGGATTCCGATTGGAGGAGCGAACGTTGGGGACTCGACACTGAGGCGGCATATCGGAAATTCTTTGGTAAGTCAGCCCACGAGGCATATCGGATTATCGCCGCCGACGCCCTATGCTGGGGAGAGGAGGTTTCCGACATGCCGGACCGTGTTTTCCACTACTACTTTCCATTGTATGCCGAGTATATCCTGTCCCAAGAGGCCGAATGTGATTCGGATGGGGCGTCCAGCTTTATTGGACGGGCTGCGCACCGGGCTTCCAGCATAGTCGCGGGTGGCCAATCCATGATCAGCCTCACGTCGCTGGCTCTTGCAAGAATTGCCAACGCGCAGGACTGGTTCGACGCCAATCCAAGCATTTACGGGTCGTTTAGGGAGCGAGTCAGTGCTGTCTGGGTGGCGCACCCGTGTCTCAAACCAAAAGGCGAAGCCGGCGCATCCGACGGCGTTTAGGTGGCAACTGCGGACAGGTTCCCTCGTTCGTTTCCCTTTGTGAGTCCTGCGCCGCAAACCCACCACTTTAGCTCGTTCGAATTCAATGTTCCTGGCATTCGGAGAATCTGTCTTTGGCTTCGCGCTTTTAGGTATCGTCGTGGCATCACTCGCGGTGATCGGGCGCTACGTCTACTTTCGCTCGAGATTCAGGAAGCCAAGTGTTCGTCTACGGGTCGCAAGCGGGATTGCCGGATCGATTCTCGTGACCTTGGTTGTGTGCGCGATCCGTGAAGGTTCGATCGAATACAACCCGGTGTTAAAATCGTCCATGGAGTTGGTTGGTGACTCTCCCGGTTGGGGAGGCGAGTGGGTCGGCTTCTCGGGGCGATCCGGGCCGTGAGAACCCACGGGGTTTGCCCGCAGCCAAAGCGACGTCGTGCCGTCGCACTCCATGTGACGGCCTGCGGCCGGTCAGGCCAGCGCTCCGAGTTCTTCCCAGCGGTGGTAGAGTCGGGCGACTTCGGCTTTCGCGGCGTCGAGCCGGGCGACGAGGGTGGGGATCTCGGCGAAGTTCTTCGCCTGGAATTCCGGGTCGTTGAGCTGCTGTTCGAGGGCGGCGACGGCTTCTTCGGAGATGAGGATGGTGTCCTCCATCGTTTCGAATTCCTTCTTCTCGGCCAGGGTGATCTTGCGGGCTTTGGCGGCGGCCTGGGGTGCGGTTTTCTGGCGGGCGGCGGCGTCGCGGGCGGCGGCTTGGGCGTGGAGGCGCTGGACTTGCTCGCGGGCCTGGCGCTTTTCGAGGTAGTAGGAGTAGTTGCCCGGCTGGACGACCACGCCGTTGTCCTCGAAGGCGATGACCTGGTCGCAGACGCGGTCGAGGAAGTAGCGGTCGTGGGAAACGACGAGCACGCAGCCATCGAAGTCGGCGAGCGCTTCTTCCAGCATCCGCAGCGAGGGGAGGTCGAGGTCGTTGGTGGGCTCGTCGAGCACCAGCAGGTTGCCGCCGGTCTTGAGGACTTTCGCGAGCATCAGCCGGGCGCGCTCGCCGCCGGAGAGCAGGTCGACACGCTCGTTGATCCGGCGGTCGTCGAACAGGAAGCGGCGGAGGTAATTCCGCGCGCCGAGCATCTGGTTGCCGAACTGGACCTTTTCCTGGCCGTCGGAGATCTCGTCTAACAGCGAGCCGGTGCCATCGAGCGCCATGCGGGTCTGGTCGATGTAATTGATGCGGACTTTCTTACCGATGACCGCCGTGCCTTCGCTGGGGTCGAGCTGGCCGAGACAGACTTTCAGCAGCGTCGTTTTGCCTGCACCGTTGCGGCCGACGATGCCGGTGCACTGGCCGGCTTCGAGCTTGAGGTCGAGGTGGCGGAAGAGCCAGCGCGGGGAAGCGGCGGTACCGACGTTGACGCCGGCTTGCTCCATTTCGACGACGATGTTCCCGAGTTCCGGCGGCGGCGGGATGAGAAGGTCCATCTCGCGCTCTTCCGGCGGGGCGGCGATGCCATCGATCTCGTAGAACTGGTCGAGGCGGTGCCGCGACTTGGTGCCGCGGGCTTTCACGCCGGAGCGCACCCAGTCGAGCTCCTCGCGCAGGAAGCGCTGGCGGCGGCGTTCGGTCTGCTCGGCGATCTGGTTGCGGACGGCTTTCGACTCGAGGTAGGCGGTGTAGTTGCCGGGGTGGGAGAAGGCCTTGCCGTAGTCGATCTCGATGATCCGGGTGGCGATGACATCGAGAAAGTAGCGGTCGTGGGTGACGAAGATCACCGCGCCGGAGTAGCTCTTCAGGAAGTCCTCCAGCCAGCGGATCGACTCGGCGTCGAGGTGGTTGGTCGGCTCGTCTAACAACAGCAGGTCGGGCTGCGAGGCGAGCGCGCGGCAGAGGGCGACGCGGCGCTTTTCGCCGCCGGAAAGGGTGGCGACCGGGGTGTCGAGCGGCGGGGTGCCGAGGGCGGTGGAGGTGGCCTTGATGCGGGAGTCGAGGTTCCAGCCGTCGGCGTGGTCGATCAGGTGGAGCAGGTCGGAGAGCTCGGCGTCGGAGCCGTCGCCGTTTTCGTAGCGGCGGATCGCGTCGACCACGTCGGAAGCGCCGGCGGCGATGTTTTCGTGGACGCTGAGGGTCAGATCGAGCTCGAACTCCTGGGGCAGGTAGCCGACGCGAAGGGCGCGGCGGAGCGAGATTTCGCCGGAGTCGGCCTTCTGCGCGCCGGTGAGGATCTTGAGCAGGGAGGTCTTGCCGCAGCCGTTCTTGCCGACCATCCCGACCTTTTCCCCGGCGGAAACGGCGAGCGTCACGCCGTCGAGCAGCGTCTGGTAGCCGTAGGTCAGGCGGATTTCGTTGGCGGAGAGCAGGGCGGACACGCGGCGGACCATGTACGGCGGAGGCGGGACGTCCAACCTTGAAACCGCTTGAACTGAACGAACCCTCCGTCGCTGAAGCTATGGAGGGCAGGCCGCGGAGGCGCGGAGGTCGCAGAGGGATCGCGAAGAAACCCTGATTTTTCACTCACAACAGGAGTGTCACGACCCCTTAGTTCCGGGCGGCATCCTCGCGCCGTTTCTCCTTGAGCACGCGGTAGCCGGTGAGCTGGCGGTTTTCCTCGTCCCACAGGCGGAAGCCGAGCGACTTGATGCTGCCGCGGACGGTCAGCGGCTCGACTTGCTGGAACATCGGCTCCGACTCGTGGGCGCGTTCCAGTTGGTAGTTCGGAATGCGCGGGCTAAGGTGATGGATGTGGTGGTAGCCGATGTTTCCGGAGAACCACTGGAGGATCTTCGGCAGCTTGTAGAAAGAGCTGCCGGAAAGGGCGGCCCGGGCGAAATCCCAGTCTTCCTTGCGCTCCCAGCTGACGTCCTCGAACTGGTGCTGGACGTAGAACAGCCAGACGCCGGCGACGCTGGCCACCGAGGTGACCAGGAGTTGGATCAGGAGGTAATTGACGGTCCCGAAAACCCCGCTCAGGCCGACCGCCATGAGGACGATGCAGGAATTCGTGATGTGCACCCAGCGCCGCACGCTGCGGTTGGCCTCCTTGACCGGGATGCGGTTGACCACGAGGAACAAGGTCAGCGGGGCGAAGCCGAAGAGGATGACGGGATTGCGGAAAAAGCGGTAGGAGAAGCGCTTCCAGCGGGAGGATTCGAGGTACTCCTGGACGGTGAGCGTCCAGACATCGCCAATGCCGCGGCGGTCGAGGTCACCGGCGGCGGAGTGGTGGACGGTGTGTTCCATCCGCCACTGGTGGAAGGGGGTGATGGCGAGCAGGCCGGTGAGGAAACCGGTGATCTCGTTGGCGCGCTTCGATTTGAAGAAGGAGCCGTGGGTGCAGTCGTGGAAGATGACGAAGATCCGGATCAGGAAGGCCCCGGCCAGCACGGCGAGCGGGACGACCAGCCACCAGGAAACCTTCACCGCATGAAACATCGCGACCCAGAGCAGGGCGTAGGGAATGAGGGTGTTCGCAAGCTGCCAGATGCCCATTCGTTTCGACGGCTGCTGGTATTTGCGGACAATATCCTTCCAGCCGGTAGTGACCGGCGGGTTTTTGGCGCTATCGAGCGGCCCTGATTGATGCCCTTCTTCCATGGCGGGCGGGACAGTGAGGCCGCTGGGGCCGCGGGCAATCGGAATTTTGCGATGGGCGGGAGAATGACGCGCTCGGGATCGGACTTCAGGGTTGTTTCCAGTGTCGGTCGGCGAAATCCATAAAGTGCTGCCAGTCAGTCAGGGTCAGGTCGTGCTTGCCGGGGCGGAGGTGGTAGCCGATCGAGCCGGCGTGGAGCTTGCCGCCGGGCTTTGGCATCGCGCCGCATTCGAGGCCGGTCAGGCCGTGGAGGCGGTAGACCGGGCCGGCGTGGACACAGGACTGGAACTCGCCCTCCGGGTCCGCCCAGGCGTCGTCCGCGGCGCTGGCGACGTAGGCGAGGCGCGGGGCGATCAGGCCGATGAGCTGGTGCTGGTCGACCGGCAGCGTCTCTTCCTTCCCGTTGTAGCGCTTGTAGTTCTCGCAGAACCAGTGGGGGAAGTTCCGGTTGATGTCGGCGAGCTGTTCGCCCTTCTTGCGGCGGGCGAGCGCGGCGCCGGTGCAGCCGGAATTGTTCGAAACGACCAGCGCGACCCGCGGGTCCTGGGCTCCGCACCAGAGGGCGGTCTTGCCGCCGCGGGAATGACCGACCACCGCGATCCGGCGGGCGTCGATGGCGGGTTCTTTTTCAAGGGCGTCGATCACCCGGCTGGCACCCCAGGCCCAGGCGGCGATGGTGCCCCAGGCATCGGGGCCCCGCGGTGCCTTGTCGAAGATCGCATGGACGCCGTCCTTGAAGCCTTCGCTTTGGTCGGGATCGACGTCGGCGACCTGGAAAATGGCGGTGGCGAAGCCGCGGCGGGCGATTTCGAGCGCGGGCCAGAAGCCGTTCGGTTTCGAGAGGTCGGACAGCTCGGGGCCGCGGTTGTTGATCAGCAGGAAGAGCGGGCTGGGTTCCTTTGCCGCGGCGGGGATTACCAGCAGCACGCGGATTTTTCCCGCGCCGCCGGGGCCGGAGAAGGTGACGTGGCCTTCGATGACCTGTTCCTTCATGCCGGCGACATCGAGGACCTGGCGGGTCCATTTCAGGTCGTCGGGTTTGCCGACGGGGTTGCGGCCGTAAACGTGCTCGCGGAACTTTTCCAAGGTCAGCGGCCGGACCTCGCGCTCCCAGGCGTCGGCGCTGGCGACGGGCTTGCGGGTAGCGTCGGCGAGCGGGTCGGGGAGTTTCAGGTCGTCGGCACTGGCGACGCCGCAGAGCAGGCCGAGTGAGACGAGGGATGAAGCGCGGGAGAGTGGCGTGGGTTTCATGAGCGAGTGCTACGTCAGTCAGGAAATGACTTTTATCGGAGGGCGGTCCTCGCGTTCTTTTATTTGGCCGGTAGTTTGTGTAAGTCTCGGTTCATCACCTGTCCCCAATGAATGATCCCGCTCCCAAGACCGGCCTTTCGCTGATCGACTGCGACGTCCACTGCGTGCCGCTGCATGCGGACGAGATCGTGTCGCGGCTGCCGGCCTATTTCCGGACCCAAGGGTTAGTACTGCCAGGCGGGCCGGGCTTGCCGCATCCGACGGGGGTGCGGCGGGTCGATGCCACCGGGCCCCGGGGTGAGCCGGCGGGTTCGCTGCCGGCGATGATGCGGGAGCAGTTGTTAGACGCGTATGGGGTGGACTTCGCGGTGCTGATCGAGGCGAAGATCCTGACGGTCGGGGTGCATCCCGACACGCACTTCGCCAACGAGATCGCCCGGGCGCACAACGACTGGCTGCGCGAGAAGTGGCTGATGGCGGACCCGAGGTTTCTCGGCAGCATGATCGTCAATCCGCTGGATCCGGCAGCGGCGGCGCAGGAAATCCGGCGGGTGGCGGGATCGGAGAGGATTGTGCAAGTCGTGATGACCAGCGCGACGCGGATTCCCCTGGGAGACAAGATCTACTGGCCCATTTACGAAGCCGCCTGCGAGGCCGGACTGCCGGTGGCGCTGCATCCGGGCGCGGAAGGAAAGGGCGTGGCGGGGGTGTTCACGGCGGGCTTCCCGTCGAGCTACCTGGAGTGGCACACGAACCTGTCGCAGAACTTCATGGCCCAACTCACCAGCCTGCTGTGCCGCGGCGCGATGAGCCAATTTCCGGAATTGCGGGTGGTGCTGGTGGAAGGCGGCTTCGGCTGGGTGCCACACCTGCTGTGGCGGCTCGACAAGAACTGGAAGGGCCTGCGTTCGACGGTGCCGTGGCTCGACCGGCCGCCGAGCGAGTATGTGCTGGAGCGGGTGCGATTCACGTCTCAGCCGATCGAAGAGCCGCCGTCCAGCGACCAGTTGCTGGAGATGCTCGACATGATCCATGCCGAGCGGACGCTGATGTTCTCCAGCGACTATCCGCACTGGGACAACGACTCGCCGCTGCGTGCCTTCCCGAAACTGCCGGCGGAGTTGAAGGAGCGGATCTTCTGGCGGAACGCGGCGGAGTTGTACGGATTGGACCGTTAGGTCACGGGGCCACCAGAACGTCGAAGCTGCGGACGGCCATCTTCACCTCGTCGAGGGCGCTGGTCAGGATCGGAACGTGGGACGGTAGAACAGACTCGCTTTCAAGGGCGCTTTGTAGTGTCCGGGCCAGCTCGGTTTCGCCACGGATGCATTCGGTGAGGACGGCGTTCGCGTCGTGATGGTCGTCCGTCATTTTGTCACGCATGCGCAACCACCAGCGGTGGAGACTCGCTTCGTTGCTACCATCCAAGTCCGGCCGGAAGCCATCATTCTCGATGAGGGTCGCGACCCTCTCTGAAATGACCTCGCGCCGCGCTGCGATCTCGCGGAAGGCGGCGGCGAGTTCGGGCAAGGAGATGAGCTCGGCAGCCTGTAGGTAGCCGTCGTGCGAGTCGCGGTAGCGGGTGAGGACGTCCTGGAGTTTCGAGGCGTCGGTGACTGGGGTGGCTTGATCAGGCATGCACTTTCCTTCGCAGGAGCGGGACCAGCTGCGCCGTGGTCATGGCAGGATTCCCGCGGGTCCCGTGGATTCAAGATTCAAGCATGGCAGGGCGCGGGTTAATCCGGCTGCGCCCCGGTCTGCCGGCATTCCGCTTCCTTGACATTCTGCACGGTGTTTCCGGTGATTTGCAACGTGCCGGCTTCCCTTACTTGCGAAATGCATGCGAGGGTGCCGGTGAACTCCGATGGACTGTCCCGAGAAACGTACGATTCCCGTCTGTCCCGCCGCCGAGCTGCTGCCGGGCGGGCGGCGGATCATTGACGCGGGCGGCGGGCGATCGATCGGTGTTTTCAACGTGAAGGGAAAGTACTACGCGCTTCGTAATTTGTGCCCCCACGCCGGGGCCGAACTTTGCCGCGGTCTGATCACGGGGATGAACGAAGCGTCAGGAGTCGGGGAATACCACTGGGTGCGCGACGGCGAGATCCTGCGCTGCCCGTGGCACGGCTGGGAGTTCGACATTCTCACCGGCCGCTCGGTGTTCTGCCCCGACAAGGTGCGGGTGGCGACGTATGAGACCGCGGTGGAGTCTTTCGACGTGGAAGTCGACGACGGGATGGTCGTGGTGCGGATCTGAGTCCGCGGGGACGACGACCTGCTAGATCACGGCGACGCGTTCGATGTCCCCGGCGTAGCGGCCGAGGGGATCGGTGTGGCGGGGGATGATGTTGAAGACGAGGAAGACGACGAGTTTCGCATCGACGCGGAGGAGGCCGATTTCGACGCTGGCCTTGCTGAGTTCGCCGCAGAGACGGGCGAATTTGTCGAAGATCTCATCGACCTCGAATTCTTGGATGCCGACGATGCTGCCATCCTTCCGCACGCCGAGCAGCAGCAGGCCGCCGTTCGACCAGCGGAGTTCCGGCAGGGCCTTGGCGATGCGCAGGGCTCCGGGTGTCGACTCCTCGAAGACCACCGACTTGTCGTAAGCGGCGATCAGCGCGGCGAGGGTGGAGCTGTCGTGGACGGTCATGGATTTCTAGGAAGCGTGGCGTTCTGCCGTGGGGAAGTCGATGGGCAAAGTGGCCGAAAAAGCTGGCCATGGGGGCGGAGTCGCGGCGGCATCGGGACGTGCAGGACGAGTGCTTCTTCGAAATCCGGAACGCGACGGTGTGGCGTGGCGAGACGGTGGCGCTGCGCGATTTTTCGCTGGCGCTTCGGCACGGCGAGAGTGTGGCAATCCTGGGACCGAACGGGGCGGGCAAGAGCACGCTGCTCAAGTTGCTGACGGGCGAGGTGCGGCCGGAGGCGAACGAAGAAACGAGCTGCCGGCTGTTCGGCGAGGACCTGTGGTCGCTGGAGGAACTGCGGCACAAGATCGGCGTGGTGATGCCGGAGGACGTGGCGCGCTTTCATCCGGAGGAGACGGCGGGCGACGTGGTGCTGAGTTCACTGCGCGGGGCTTTCGGACGGACGCGGGACATGAGGTTCAGCGCGAAGGACAAGGCGAAGACGGTCGAGGCGATGGCGCGGCTGGGCGTGCTGGGTCTGGCGGCGCGGGATTTTGGCACGCTGTCATCGGGCGAGCGGCGGCGCTTCCTGATCGCCCGCGCATTGGTCCACGATCCGGCGGTGCTGGTGCTCGACGAGCCCTCGACGGCGCTCGATTTCTCGGCGGCGCTGGGGCTGACGGCGGTGATGCGGGAGCTGGCGGCGCACGGGCACACGCTGGTGCTGGTGACGCATCATCCGGGCGAGATCCCGCCGGAAATCGGGCGGGTGATCTTGTTAGAAAAAGGCCGGGTGCGTGCCGACGGGCCGAAGCGCAAGGTGCTGGAGGCGCGGGGGCTAGGCGAGTTGTTCGGCTTGCCGCTGCGGGTGTCGTGGAGCGGGGGGTGGTGCGAGGTGAGGCCGGCGGGGATGGGGTGAATTCAAAGCTTCGCGCGTTCCGCTCTGGTCAGGCCGGCGACGACGAGGTCGTAGGAGTGGTCGATGAGTTCGCGAACAAGAGCGGACGGCAGGGATCCGTCGAGGACGACGGTGTTCCAGTGGCGCTTGCTCATGTGATTTTCTGTCTAAGGATTCCGGGATTCGTGTGTCAGGGTGGGAGCCTTCCGTTTTTGCGGCGGGGGGTGAATCCGAATTTACGACCATGAATGCGTTTCGATCTTTTGTCCGGGCGATGGTGGCGGGGCTTGTTTGCCTGGGGGCGGCGGGGGCGGGGCCGCGGGATGCGGAGTGGAAAAAGGTGGACGAGGCGCGGGAGAAGGACCAACCGAAGACGGTGATCGAATTGCTGACGGCGATCGAGAAGGCGGCCTTCGCGGACGGGTCCTGGGCGGAGGGGACGCGGGCGCTGGCGTCGAGGATCGCGATGGAGGCGCAGATCGAGGGCAAGGCGAAGCCGATCCAGAATTTGGAGGCGTCGATCGATGCGGTGCCGGAGGGCGCGCGGCCGGTGCTGCGGGCGCTGGCGGCGGAGTGGATGCACGGGTATTATCAGATGAACCAGTGGCGGTTCATGCAGCGCAGCTCGACCGGGGTGCCGGCGGGGGACGACATGGAGACTTGGGATCTGGCGAGGATCTTGTCGGAGATCGATGCGCGGCTGCAGAAGTCGCTGGCGGACGCGGAGGCCTTGAAGAAGGTGCCGGTGGCGGACTTTGCGGAGCTGCTTAAGGCGGGGCAGCTCGGCGATGAGCTGCGCCCGACGATGTATGACTTCGTGGCGAACCGGGCGCTGGAGTTTTATGCTTCGGAAGAAGTGGCGGTGTCGCGGCCGGTGGATGACTTCCGGATCGCGGCGGATTCGCCGGTATTCGGGACGGCGGAGGAGTTCCTGGCGTGGAAGCCGGAGGTGAAGGATGTGGCATCGCCGAAAGCGCGGGCGCTGGCGATTCACCGGGCGCTGATGGAGTTTCATCGGGCGGATGCAGATCAGAGCGCGTTTTTGTTGGCGGATCTCGAGCGGCTGCGTTGGGCGGGAGAAGCGGCGGATGTCGAGGGTCGGGAGGCGCGGTTAGAGCAGGCCTTGCGTGGGTTCATTGAAAAGAACGCGGCGAGTCCGCTGAGCGCTTGGGCGCGGGTGGATCTGACGGAAATGCTGGAGGCGCGGAAGGAAACGAAGGAAGCGCATGCGATCCTGAAGGCAGGCGCGCAGGCCTTTCCGGAGCATCCCTTCGGCAAACTCTGCACGAGCGGCGTGAGCTCGTTGGAGAAGCGCGAGCTGACGCTGGGGACCGATTCGCAGTGGACGCCGGCGGGCGAGGAGATTCGGGTGTCGCACAAGAATTTGAAGCGGGTGTGGTTCCGGCTGTATTCCGTGGCCTATCAACCGGGCGCGGGTCTCATCGATGCGGATCCGGTGCCCGAGATGCCGGATGGCGAGCCGGCGAAGGCGTGGGATGCCGAGCTGGTGGACGCGGGGGATTTTCAGATGCGGACGGTGCGGCTGTCGGCTCCTTTGGACGTGGCGGCGGGTTACTACCTGCTGGTGGTGAGCGGACGGGAGGACTTCGCGAAGGAGGACAACGTGCTGGCGGTGACGGGAGTGCACGTCACGCCGCTGGCGATGACGGCGCGGCCGTGGAAGGACGGCGGGATCGAGGGTTTTGTGGTGGATGCGGTAAGTGGCACGCCGCTGGCGGGGATCGAGGTGAGCGCATGGTTCACGCGGCGGGTGCTGCCGGGGACGAGCAAGGTGACGGCGAAGACCGATGCCAGCGGGCGCTTCGAGATCCGCGACCAGGGAGATGGCCGAAACTATCTATTGGTGGCGGGCCGCGGGCTGGAGCGGGCGGTGACGCGCGGCTGGACCGGTGGACGGGAAAACTTGAGGGGCGTGGAACGCACCAGCGCGGTGCTATTCACCGACCGGGCGATCTACCGGCCGGGACAGACGGTCCATTTCAAAGGAATCTGGTGCCGGACCCATCCCGATAGGGCCAAGTATGAGACGGTCCCTAACAACGACACGACTGTAACGCTGCGCGATCCGAACGGCAAGGAAGTGGGCGAGGTAAGGATGAAGAGTAACGCACGAGGGTCGTTCTCGGGCACCTTTACCGCTCCGGAGGGTGGGGTATTGGGGATGTGCCGCTTGGTGGTCGAGGGCGGCGGGTGGAGCGCGACGATCCGCGTGGAGGAATACAAGCGGCCGAAGTTTTTCGCGGAGGTGGACGCGCCGAAGGAGCCGGCGGCGCTGGGCAAGGAAGTCGTCGTCAAAGTACGAGGGGAATCGTACACCGGTGCGCCGGTCGACGGCGCGAAGGTGGCGTGGCGGGTGACGCGGATGACGCGGCTGCCCTTGTGGATGCGCTGGTGCTGGTGGGCTCCGCCGCTGAGCGGGGAGTCGGAAGAGATCGCGCACGGTGTGGCGGAGACCGCGGCGGACGGCTCGGTGATGATCCGCTTCATGGCAAAGCCCGACCTTTCGGTGGGCGAGGATGTGGAGCCGGTGTTCGATTTCCTGGTGACGGCCGATCTAACAGACAGCGCCGGTGAGACGCGCTCGGCGACGCGGACGGTGTCGGTGGCCTACACGGCGCTGAAGGCGGAGCTGGCGGCGGACGAGTGGCTGGAGTCGGGCAAGGAGAGCGAGCTGCGGGTCAGCACCATGTCGCACGACAACGAAGGCCGCGCGGCGAAGGGCGTGTTGAAGATTCACCGGCTGAAGGAGCCGGAAAAGTGCCCGCGGCCGGATGGCGGCGGGTATTGGGGCGGGCAGCATGAAGTGGATCCCGCGGTGCCGGTGACCGCTCCCGACAAGTGGGAGCCGGGCGAGCTGGTGGCGGAGCTGGCGGTGGAGACCGATGACAAGGGCAAGGCGGCATTGAAGCGGGTGCTGGAAGCGGGGGCCTACCGATTGATTTTCGAAACGAAGGACGCGAACGGCAAGGCGGTGAAGGCGATCCGCGGGATCCAGGTGCTGGCTCCGGATGCGGCCGATTTCCCGACGATGATGCCCTTCTTCACCAGCTCGCCTTCGTGGTCGGTGGAGCCGGGCAAGGAGGCGGTTTTCCTCTGGGGCAGCGGGCATGAGAAGGCGCGTGCTTGTGTCGAGTGGCGGGTCAACGGCGGGCTGATCAAGCGCGAGTGGTCGGCAGAAGGGCGGACCCAGCAGGTGTTCCGGTTGCCGGTCGAAGAGAAGCATCGCGGCGGGATCACGTTGGTGGTTTGGCAGGTGACGATGAACCGGTTGCACCAGTTCCAACGGGTGGTGGAGGTGCCGTGGACCAACAAGGAGCTGAAGCTGCGCTGGGAGCACCTGGTCTCGAAGCTGGAGCCGGGGGCGAAGGAGACCTGGACCGCGGTGATCGAGGGCGCGGGCGGGGAAGCGGCGGCGGCGGAGATGGTGGCGACCTTGTATGATGCGTCGCTCGATGCCTTCGCGCCGCATTCGTTCGAGAGCCTGGCGGGTTTGCTGAGGCAGGAGTGGGAGTATCAGCGGCCGTGGCAGTTCAGCAGCGGCTTGAGGAGATTGGACGAAAGGTCGGATTTTTCCCGTGGTGCCGGATTCTACTTAGCGGAACCGTTCCGCCGATTCATCGACGAGTTGATGATTTTCGACGGGGGGCGCGGCTGGGGGGATCGCGCCGGTGGCGGTGGTTTCGGGGGAGGGCGGCTGCGCTCCGGAGCTCGCATGAAGGGCATGGCAAACCGGCTGATGGAGACGGATGAGGCTGCTCCCGCGGCCCCGATGGCGGCCGCGCTTTCGGAGGACAAAAGCGTGGAGACGCTGTCGGTGGCAGCCGCTGGTGAGGTGCCGCGCGAAGTCGCGCCGGTGGACGTGTCGCAGGTCGCGACGCGGGCGAACTTGCAGGAGACGGCGTTCTTTTTCCCGGACCTGACCAGCGATGCGGACGGTAAGGTGCGGATGACCTTCACGATGCCGGAGGCGCTGACCAAGTGGCGCTTCCTCGGGATGGCGCACGACAAGGAGCTGCGGTCCGGTCTGTTAGAAGGCGAGACGGTGACCGCGAAGGACCTGATGGTGCAGCCGAACCCGCCGCGCTTTCTGCGCGAGGGCGACGAGCTGTGGTTCACGGTGAAGGTCACCAACACGGCCGACAAGGAGCAGTCGGGCACAGCGCGGCTGACGCTGTCGGACGCGGCGACCGAGGCGGACAAGACGGCCGCGCTGGGGATCGCAGGCCCGGAGCAGGCCTTCACGGTGCCGGCGAAGGAAAGCCGGACGCTCCGGTGGAAGATCGCGGTGCCGGACGGTGCGGGATTCCTGAAATACAAGGCGGTGGCGTCGAGCGGGACGCTGAGCGACGGCGAGGAAGGCTGGCTGCCGGTGATCCCGCGGCGGATCCTGGTGACCGAGTCGCTGTCGCTGCCGATCCGCAACGCGGGGACGAAGGAGTTCGACTTCACGAAGCTGTCGCAGAGCGGCGGCTCGGAGACGCTGGAGAACCGCTTCCTGCACGTGCAGGTGGTGTCGCAACCGGCGTGGTACGCGGTGATGGCGCTGCCTTACCTGATGGAGTTCCCGCACGAGTGCTCGGAGCAGACTTTCAACCGCTACTATGCCAACGCGCTGGCCCGGAACATCGCGGGCTCCGACCCGAAGATGCGTCGGATCTTCGACCAGTGGAAGGCGGCCGGCGGCAAGGCGCTCGACAGCCCGCTGACCAAGAACGCGGATCTCAAGGGGATGATGTTGGAGGAAACCCCGTGGCTGCGCGAGGCGAACAACGAGTCCGAGGCGCGGAGGCGGGTCGGCTTGTTGTTCGACGACAACCACATGGAGCGCGAGCTGGAGAAGGCGCTGGCGAAGCTGGCAGCGATGCAGGGAGGGGACGGGCTGTGGCCGTGGTTCCCCGGCGGGCGCGGCGATGAATATATCTCGCTCTACATCACGACCGGCTTCGCCCGGCTGCGGGCGCTGGGCGTGGCGACCGATGTGACGCCGGCGCTGAAATCGCTGGGCGCGCTCGATGCGGATTTGACGGAGCGCTACCGCGAGCTGGTCCGGCGCAAGTTGCTCGACCACGAGAACCTCGACGAGCGGATCGCGCACCACCTTTACACCCGGACTTTCTTCCTGAAGGACCGGGCGCTGAAGGCGGAGGACAAGGTGGCCTTTGACTACTTCACCGGTCAGGCGAAGAAGCATTGGACGACGCTCGGCAGCCGGATGTCGCGGGCTCACGTCGCGCTGGCTTTGTACCGGCTGGGTGACAAGGAAGTGCCGGCGCTGGTAACGCGCTCGCTGAAGGAGCACGCGGTGATCGACGAGGAGCAGGGGATGTATTGGAAGGACAGCGAGGGTGAGGGCTGGTGGTGGTGGCAGGCGCCGATCGAGACCCAGGCGATGATGATCGAGGCCTTTCGCGAGATCGATGCCGACGCGAAGGCGGTCGACGATTGCCAGGTGTGGCTGATCAAGCAGAAGCAGGTCGGCGACTGGAAGACCACCAAGGCGACGGCCGACGCGGTCTATTCGCTGCTGAGGGGCGGGAAGAATTTGTTAGGCTCCGACGCGCTGCTGAAGATCTCGCTTGGCGGGCAGGAGGTGAAGCCGGAAGCGGTCGAGGCGGGGACGGGATTCTACGAGAGCCGCTTTGTCCAGGAAGCGGTGAAGCCGGAGCTCGGGAAGATCGCGCTGACCAAGACCGACGCCGGGGTGAGCTGGGCGAGCGTGCATTGGCAGTATCTGGAGGACATGGCGAAGGTGACCTCGCACGGCGGCAAGCAGCTCACGCTGGAAAAGTCGCTGTTCCTGCGAAAGAACACGGACAAAGGGCCGGTGCTGGTGCCGGTGGAAGCCGCGGTGAAGGTCGGCGACGAGCTGGTGACGCGGGTGATTTTGAAGAACGACCGTGCGATGGAATATGTCCACCTCAAGGACCTGCGCGGCAGCGGGACCGAGCCGGTGAACGTGCTGAGTGGTTACCGCTGGCAGGACGGCTTCGGCTACTACGAAGTGACCCGCGACACCGCGAGCCACTTCTTCATCGACCGCCTGCCGCCGGGGACGCACGTCTTCGAGACCAGCGTGCGGGTCCAGCACGCCGGCAAATACCAGAGCGGCATCGCGGAGATCCGCTGCATGTATGCGCCGGAGTTCAACGCGCACAGTGGCAGCGTGGAAATGACGGTGGAGTGAGAAATCAACGCGCCGCGCGGTAGTTCGACGCGCGTCGGGCTTCGGCTTGGACGGTGCTTTGCGGTATTCCAAAGTGGGCGGAGATCGCCTTGACGCGCTTTTCCAGGGAACCATGGGAGGCGGTCTCTTTGTTAGGCTCCGTCAGCACCCACCCGAGGAATGCCTCGATCCGGTAGCCGGCTGCCATCGCGTAGCGGGCGCCGGCGATATCGGCCTTGAGTTCGTTGGCCGGGTTGGTGGCCGAGTGGGTGCCCAGGTTCTCGACCAGATGGGCGAACTCGTGACCGAAAAGGAAGGCCCAGGTGTTCGGCGGGACTTTTTGTGCCGCGACAGGATGAAGGGTGATGGTGCAATCTTCCAAGGTGCCCCGGATGGTGACCAAGGGTCCTTGGGCGCTGCCGCGCTGGAGACGCCAGCCGATCTTCCGACCGGTAGCCCTGGCCACTTCGCCTGCGACCGCTTGGAGCTCGGCGAAGTTGGCCGGCGGGCGGTAGCGCGGGTCCGGACGTGCATCCTTCGGCCGCCGGGACGGAGCCGGTGGCGCGCTCTTTTTCTTCTTGGCCTTCGGTTGATGCCCGACGGGCTCCTGCGAGGTCCATGAACCTCCTTGAGCCGGATAAGGTTCCATCGCGCAGGATGGGAAGACAGCGATCGCGAGGCAGGCAAACGCCGAGAGCTTTGCGAGGCGATGGAACAGGAAGGAGCGGGTGGCCATGGAGCGCACTAGAATCGATAAATGGCCGGAAGAAAGGGAATTGGCGGAGTGCGTGGTGAAGAAAGGTCGCGCAATAGCAGTCATCGCGCGCTAGAATTCCATTCTCAGGGTTCGTTCCTAAAGGCTCGACCCCGATCGGGAAATGTATAGAAGTCCCGATGTTCCCGAGTAGCGGTGCAATTCTACCTCCCGACCGCAAATGCCCTCGAGACGCGTCTGACCAAGGCCATGATTTCCCCATCACTTTCCCGCAGGGAATTCATCGGTCGCTCCGGCGGGGCGACCCTCGGTACGGTCGCGCTTGGTTTGATGCATGACGCGGGCGCCGACGCGGATTCTAACGGCGGACGCGGCGCGACTTCGGTTCCGGGTAATCACCTGAAAGTCATGCTTCAGTGGGACGAAGGCCCGGACAATGCCACCGGCCTGCTCTTCGAGTGGGGCGAGGACGGGGTGAGCTTTCCGAACGAGGTGTCCGTTGCCGCCGGCCTGACCCGCACCGTAGTCGGCTTTCCCCGGCCCGGGACCTACTACGGGCGCTTGAAAGCCTACAACGAGGCCGGCACGAGCCCGCCGGGCAAGACCCTCATCATCCCTGTGAAATCATGATTGGAGACATCGTCGCCGTTCGCATCGCCCCGGAGGGTTGGTATGCGGAATTCGAGATCGAAGGCTTCGCGATTGGGGCGACTTATGATTTCGGCCTGACCGATGGCACCGTTCCCACGGCGGCGACGCCTTACTTCACGGTCGTGAGCGAAGGCTTCGATCCCGCGGGGAAGCCGACCACGGTCACGCGGAAAATTTACGCAACCATCCAGCAGCGCAAGCCAACGCCGAACGAAGATCAGAACGAGGAAAGGGTGACGAATGGCCGGTTGGTATTCCAGGCGGTGCTCTCGGAATTCATCTACGACGATGACAAGAAGGGCGGCCCCGGAACCTCCGGCACGGATCCGGTCTTCCACGCGCCGGCCGGATGGGTCCGCAGCGGTGGAACGCCGAGCAGGGCCTTGGTCGCGGGAGCGGTGACCAATCTTTCCACGCTCGATTACCCGGTCCCGATCGCCAACTGGACGCGCCCCGATTTCGAGCGGCTGACCGGCTACTCCGTAACGACGGCTGCGATCGGATTCCACGCGTCGGGGCGCGGCGGGCGGCCCTTGGCCTGCATCAGTTTCACCGCCACCTCGGGTGCCCACTCGACCACGGTCGTGGTGGCGGAGCCCCGCATCGAGTCCCAACTGGCGGACGCGCACCCGGTCATTGAATATGTCGGCTCGCTCAATCTCACCGGATTCACGGACAACGCCATCGTCGCGGTGAACTTCAAGGCCTACCCGCTGATCGGGGACGCGGACTGCGTCTATGATTCCACGGCGGGATCCGCCACGGCGGACGTCAATCACTTCACCTTCCCTCAGTCCTACCTGCTGGACGTGGCAGGCACCCGGGGATATCCGATCGCGGTGGTCAATCCCGTGTCCGGCGGCCCTGCCGGACGGGTCGTCGGCGGGGACAGCGTGGCCGACCGGACGACCGCCGCAGCAACCCCGTTTGCCACGGTGGCCCAGGCACTGGCCGGACTGTCGTCGTATCTGGCGGGAAATTACGGGCGCTCGAATCTTGCCGGTGCCACGCTGTATCTGGCTTCCGGAGCGCACAAGGTGGTCGGTGGAACCCAGGCGGCGGCGGTGTCCACTGCGGCTGGCGGCTGCTGGCTGGCCATCAAGCCTTTGCCGGGCGTGGTGGACGCGGTGCTGGAGCCGGATGCCGGGAGCAATTCGAAGATCCCCGCCCATGCCATCAAGTTCGAGAACTGCACGTTCGTTCGGAGCGCGGCGAAGCCTTTCGCGGAAGGAACCGGTGGCAAGCTCCTCACCTTGAACTGCGAGCTGCGGGACACGCGCGCCAGCACCGGCACGGACTCGATTTTCGTATCACCGGGGACGCAATGGCACGTGCGCTCGCGGTTCCACCGGGTGCAAGTCACGACATCCTACTTCCGCGGGTGCAGTTTTCCGGAAGGAAGCATGATCGGCCGCCGTTGCTTCATCGTGGGCTGCGATTGGAGTGACTTCGGCTCCATCACCAAATTGTTCCAATCGTCCACCGGCTCGAACAATACGTCCGATGGCATGGTGATGGCCTTCAACGCGTTTTGGGACTGCAACGCGGGCGTCGCCGAATATCCGGGGGTCGGCGAGGGCACTTTCCTCCAAGGCTGCGCCGTGGTGCAGAACGTCTTCGAACAAGCCAACGGCGACGGCAACCGGCTGATCCGCATGGCGGGTGACGGGAACAACAACGTGACCAACAACTGCGTGGTCTGCCACAACACTGTGGTCGGGGAATTGTGCAACATGTTCTACAACGACGTGTCCGGCCCGCGGCACCTGCACAACGGGCACGTGATGTCGCTCAACGCGGTCCGCTCATTCGGCAGCAAGGGCGATACCTTTGCCGGAGATTCCCGCTGCACGGGAAACTGGCCGGTTTACCACGGCTGCGGGCTTCAGGGAAACCGGGTGCAGGGCGGGAATTTCCCGACGCGCTTCCGAGGGATCTACAGTCGTGCCGGCCAGGGCGATCCGGGCGATGCCACCTTTCTCGATTCGGGCTTCGTCAACGATGCCTCCGGCTCCGGTAGCGGACTCGGCCACGGCAACTACCGGCCGGCACCGGGCTCCATGCTGATCGCCGTGCCCGGCCCGCAGATGCTGCGCTGGGATTTCGACGGTCTGGAACGCGCGGTGCCGGATGCCTCCGGAGCCTACCGCTACAGCGCGAACAGCGTGCCACCCGCAGCCCCCACCGGCCTCCGCGTCGTCCCGAATCCATGAAGGGGGCGGCACTTTGCAGGATCCGTTACGCGACCTCATTCGCGTGCCGGGCTCAGACAGTTTTACGAAGCACTTGTGCAGGGAATCATCTTCGCAAGCCGAACAGATTCAAAATTCAAGAACCGACCCCTGAGGCCAAGTTTTAATAAATCGATAGAATTTTAATGATGAATGCGATGATAGAAAAGTGTTCGCTAGCTGGGTGCTATTTATTTTTATTCTTGATGGGTTCTTGTGAGCGAAAGGAGACATCTGCGTCTATTAATGTGGCCGGAAGTTGTCAAGTAGATGAGCCATATGAAGGTAGCGAACAAAAAAATGCGGCAAAAAACCTGGGCTTTGAAGCAGCCCTTTGGTTGGACCGCATCAGCCATGATAGCTTTGAAATCAGAGCATCTGCGGGAAATCCCACAGTGGTTGACGGCTTGAGAAAGACGCTGGCTCAGTTGAATTATAAACATTTCACCGCGGATCCGCGCATTGAGGGGGTGATTGTAACTCGTAAAAGTTTTCGAGGTGATGCAGAAGCAGATAAGAAAATTCAGATCCGCCACATACCAATAGTTAACGGTCATGCGAATGTTGGTGATCAGTCCCCGATTTACATAGCCCCAGAAATGTTACTACGATGCATACCGTTCGAAGGGCAGTAGTTCTCCGCTTCTCCGGCGCCTCGGGGGTTAGTAGGTATGAAAGGACTCCGCGTCGGTTTCGCCCCGTGGTAAGCCTCCCGGTCTTTCTCCGCTCCGCTGAAGCTTTCCTTGGGGCCGAAAAGGCGCTCGGGGGTCGCCTCGGGGGCGGTTCTTGAATTTTGAATCTGTTAGACCAGTGGGATGACTTTGCGGCGCAGCATTCGCCGGAGGCGTTCCAGCTCAGCACTCGGAGGATGTTTCTTGGCCGTGAATGGGTAGCAGGTCTAGCGCGCTAACATCCCGGGGGCTCCCCTGCGAAGAAACGAAGAAAGGACCAGTGGGATGAATGCCCTGAGGGGGAAGCTGCCGATCCGCCGATTCTCCGTGAATAGTTTCGGCGGCTTCCCCGTCTCGCCCTTTACGATGACAGCTCTACGAAACCACCTTGTCGGCCTCTGCGGGGTCGCCGCTTTATCCGCAAACGCCCTCGCTTCGCCGGGCACCGAGTCGCTCGTCACCATTTTGTTGACCGAGCAGTTCACCGTCGAAGGCACGGTGGAGAAGGATTCCAACGGTCGCCCGATCTACCCGCCCGTCCCGGCCTACGAGAACGAGTGGTCACGCTACGATTGGCAAGGCAACCCGATCGAGGACAACTACGAATACCAGGCACGGATCGCCACCTACAAGCTCTCGAACCGGGAGTTCCTCGGCTTCCTCGTCAACGCCGGCGTCATTCCCAGCATCTACGGGTGGTCGCTGAAGGCGGTGTACAACGAGTCGAGCGACATTCCGATCTATTACGTCACCAAGCCGGGCGTGACGCCCGTTTACGTCGATGACTATTTCAATCTCGCCACCTTCGGCGAGGCCACGTCGGTGAACGCCACGAGCACGGATCGCTACACTGCCGGTGGAGATCTCATCTCCTCGGTCGCCCGCGACGAATCGACGACCAAGACGGACGTGCTCCTGACCTTTTCCACGCAGCCGTTCGCCGGGGCGGAGGGGACTACGATGAGTTTGGCGGGCATGTGGCGGCACACCTTGTCGCTGCGGCCGGTGCGCGTGGGCGGGTATATCGAGAACCGCTACGTCAACGGCCCGGGATCGATCTATTCCATTTCCGGAACGATCGACGACACGGTTTCCGACGGCGCGGGCGGGTTCAACGACTTCCAATCCATCGTGGAAGGATCCTGGTTGTTCGCCGCCGGTTGGCCGATTCAAGACCTTTCGGTTTACTATCCCGAAGCGGAACCGTTCGAACCCTGATCGCGTTGCCATGAAGTCGCGGAACGCGCTGATCGCTGGTGGTGCCCTTCTTTTGATCGCGGCGGGAGGGATGCTCTGGCCGCGATCCAAGGAGGCGGGGCCTACGGTCCCAACTTCGCGTGCAAGGCAGGCGTCGCCACAGGTTGAGACGGGCGATGATCAAGCGCGGCTCACTCCGTCGAAAGCAATTGCGGAGCCGTCCGCCATGGGGCTGGGGGACGAAGAAAGGTCCGTGATCCTCAACACGATCGAACAAGCCTCGGTCACCTATGACGCCAAGGCGCTGCCTTTGATCGAGCCCTATCTTCTCCATCAGGATCCCGAGGTCCGGCTGGCGGCGATGAACGGCATGATCGTGCTGGGAGAAGCCGCCGCGGGACCGCTGTTGCGAAAGGCGGCGGAGAAGAGCACGAGCCCGAAGGAAGCGGTCGCCTTGTCCGAGGCGGCGGATTTCGTGGAGCTGCCGTCCGGCACTTTCGTGCCGAAGGAGCGGACTTCCCCGGGAACCCGGAAGCCAAGAGAACCCGGGGAGCGACTAAAGTCCCGGCCCGCCCCAACGAAAAAGGATCCGTCGCCGACGGGGGAGTAGGCGGGCAAGATTTTGGGACCCACGGAGAGCCGCCGTCCGGTGGCCCGGGCAGCGCTGACCTCTTACGGCCCGCGATCTGGACCGCCTGCAGAACCCTAATGCCTTTTGGATTGGGTCACCTGCGTCTCAACGGACGGCCGGTACGCGATACCGGTGGTCTTGGCGGGTATTTGATGTCCTCGGGACGCTTGAGCCCAGCTCGGCGGCGGCTGCGAGGCCACGCGCACGGCGCTTTGCATGATTCGTCCCTGTGGAAGGCGAAATGCAACTGCGGTAAGCGGTAAATTCGTTCGCACAAAGTGCCGGCCTCTCAAGAATCGTCCCGTTGCGGCACCAATCGCCCAATCGTTGAAGGCATTGACCTCGCCCCCTGACGGCATCCGGCACCCCCGGAGTGTGTGCCCGCCGGGAGCGTGAGAGGCTGCCCCTGTGTCATTTACGTAGGCATCCGGTCCAGAAATGGCGCGTGCCCAGACAGATTGGCGCGGTGGGGTGCGGCGGAAGAACCGCCGTCCATCATGCAATCGTTTGAAAGCCAGAGGGCCACCGGTCTTTGGCAGGGTCGGGGTACGGCAAATGCTAAAAGTATTGAAGAAAACGAACCCGGTTGCGTCTTAACGATGTAATTACAATTCGCAGTTCGAAATACGGAATAAAAACAAGCGCTTCGGCGTTCAACCTCTAGATCCCGGAAAAAACCGGGCACCTGCCATGACATACGACTCCGATTCCAGTTTGAAGGTCTACCTCCGGGAAATCTCGAAGACCCCGCTGCTCACTCCTGAAGAGGAAGTGAAGTTGGCGCGGAAGATCAAGCGCGGCGACAAGGAGGCCAGAGCCCACATGATCCAGGCAAATTTGCGACTGGTTGTGAAGATCGCGCAAGACTATGCGGGCTACGGACTTCCGATCTCCGACCTGATTTCAGAAGGCAACATCGGCCTCATGAAGGCGGTGGAGCGCTTCGACCCCAAGAAGGGCGGCAAGCTTTCCACGTATGCGGCCTGGTGGATCAAGCAATCGATCAAGCGGGCGCTGGCCAACCAGAGCAAGACGATCCGCCTGCCCGTTCACATGGTCGACAAGATCGCCAAGATGCGGCGGATTGCGACCTTGCTGGCCGAGGCCCTGGGCCGCGAGCCCACCGATGAGGAGCTGGCCGACGAGGTCGGCTTGCCTCACCGGAAGCTGGCGATGCTGCGTCAGGCTTCCCAGCGTCCGACATCCCTCGACGCCCCGATCAATGAAGGGGAGGCGACGGAATACAGCGAGATCATCGGGGACGATCGTGCGGAAAACCCTCTGGAGTCGCTTTCCGAGAAGAATTTGCACGGTGAACTCGACGGCTTGTTGTCGGTTCTCGACAAGCGCGAGCGCCGGATCATCGATGAACGCTTCGGTCTGACCGGAAAAACACCGATGACCCTCGAAGAAGTTGGCCGCGAGTTCGGGGTGACCCGTGAGCGTATCCGCCAGCTCCAGAACTCCGCGCTCACCAAGATGCGCAAGGCGCTTCGCCGGAAGGACAAGCCTCTTCCGAAGCCGATGACCGGAGGCCTCGCCACGACCTGACGGATTTCAGTGGATTGTTTGGAGAAGCCGCCGCGGGGGAAGCCTCGCGGCGGTTTCGTTTCCCGGATGGCGGGCCTACATCCGGAAATCCTCGCCGAGGTAATGCTTGCGGGCGATCGGATCGTTCACCAGTTCCTGCGAGGCACCCTCGAGGATCACCCGGCCGTCGTGGATCAGGAAGGCGCGGTCGACGATGGAGAGGGTTTCCCGCACCGAGTGATCGGTGATCAGGATGGCGAGGCCGTCGCGCTCGCGGAGTTCACGGACGATGGCTTGGATATCCTCGACGGCGATCGGATCGATGCCGGCAAAGGGCTCGTCCAGCATCAGCAGACGGGGCGAGGTGCAGAGAGCGCGGGCAATGGCGAGACGGCGCTTTTCGCCGCCGGAAAGGGCGATGGCCTCGGAATTCCGGACGCGGGTGATCTTGAAGCGGGCGAGGAGGTTTTCGGCGCGCTCGATGCGGTCCTTTTTGGAGAGACCCGGGCGGGTTTCGAGGACGGCAATGAGGTTTTCAAAGGCGGTCAACTTGCGGAAGACGGATTCTTCCTGGGGCAGGTAGCCGAGGCCCAGCCGCGCGCGGCGGTGCATCGGCATGCGGGAGATGTCGCTGCCATTGAAATGCACGGTGCCGGCGTCGGGCGGAACCAGGCCGGCGATCATGTAGAACGACGTCGTCTTGCCGGCGCCGTTCGGGCCGAGCAGGCCGACGATTTCGCCGGGCGAGACGCTAAGGCTGACACCATCGACCACGGCGCGTCCGCCATAACATTTGCGGAGGCCGGTGGCGGTGAGCAAAGGGGTGCCGGGAGCGGGGACTGGGGAGGAAGCCATGTTCAGCGGTTCTTTTTATCGTCTTCCTTCTTCTTGTCCTTGATATCCATCTGGGCGTCGATGCCGCCGTTGCCGGTGACGAAGCTGCCGTCCTTTTGAATCACGATGTAGGCGTCGTTGCCAGGAACGGAACTCAGTTGGCCTTCGCGAAGCACCCAAGGTGAGCCTCCACGGAGGATGAACTCCTCCTTCTTGAGATCGTAGATGACGGTCCGCGCCGAGGCTTTGACGGGCGGATCGTCCTGTTTGCCGGATTGGTATTCCACGACCACGGTGCCGGTGGCGATGATCCGGTTCGGTTTGCCGAATTTCGCGTCGCCAATCCCGGCCTTTTCTTCCTTCACGGGTGCGCCAGCCGCTCCGGGCTTTACCGGTTCCGGTGGAGGATTTGCCTTTTCTCCTGCGGGCGGTTTCGGGGCGGCTTTGGCGGCTGCGGGAACTTCTTTCGGGTCGAAGAACACCTTCAACTCATCGGCACCGGTCAGGCTGAAGCGCGGATCCTTGACCACCACGTTCTTGAGAAAGATCAGCAGGCCGTTTTTGGAATCGAAGAAGGCACCGTCATCCGAGGTGATCCGGGTCTTGGTGGGGTCCGCCGGGATGTTTGGCCGGGGGACGTCGGTGGAGCTTGCCGGGGCGGGGGCGAAAGGCTCGGCCAGCAAGGTGGTGAGCGTGGCGGCTCGGAGGAAATCGGCCATGGTGGCGGTTGCTTCTTCCGAACGAAGGGTCGCGTCTTCGAGAGCCGTGTTGCCTTGTTCGGCGGCCGATTGGGCGAGGGGCTTTGCGGTTTCCGAGTCCTTGGTGATGCGGGCGAGCTCGAACGGGCTCAAGCGGGCTTCCGCGATCCTCTGCGAAATGGTGGCGGCGGAAGGTTCCTCCTGGGCCGGCAAGGGCGTGGCGGCGGCCATCATGAGGGTGCCGGCGGCGATCGCCTGGCGGACGGGTTTGGTATTCATCGAAGTGCTTTGATCGATCAAGGTGGTGGCGGTGACGGGGCCGCTCAGGAATCCGCGGGTATCCTTGAGGTCGTAAACGAGACCGGAGCCCTCGGCGGTGAGGTCGTCGGAAACGAGTGATACGGGTTTGTCGGAGGTGAGAAGCTGGTCGATCGCATTGTAGCGGGCGGTCGCCAAGTCGATCCGGCCGCGCGAGGAGCGATCGGGATTGAAGAACTCGATCCGGACGTTCCGCGCGTCGATGATCTTTTGGGTGACGATGGTGAGTGCTTCGGCCCTCAGGGTGGCGGACAGCAGGAGATCGCGGGTATATTGGGGGATCAGGACATTCTTGAGAATGCCGCCGTCGGGCATCAGGGAGCCGTCAAGGAATCCCGCCGATTCTTCTTCATCGGGATCCGCCGCCTCTTCCTCCGGCTGGAGATTCTGCGCGGAGGCGATGGAAAGCCCGGCCAGCGCCGAAACAAGAGCACGCCCGACCCGGCGTGAGACAAGTTTGCGTGTGATGTGGTGTGGCTGGAGCACGGGATTTCGGGGTGTCAGGCGCCGTGGGCGGCGTGGTGGATGGAGACCAAGCGGACGAGCAGGTCTTCTAGAAATTCGAGCGGAATCTGGTTCGGGCCATCGGAAAACGCGTTTGCGGGGTCGGAGTGGGTCTCGAGGAAGACGCCATCGACGCCGGTGGCGACGGCCGCGCGGGCGAGGACCGGGGCAAGTTCGCCATCGCCGCCGGTGGTGCCGCCGAGTCCGCCGGGGCGCTGGACGGAGTGGGTGGCATCGAAGACCACGGGCAGACCTTCCTTGCGCATCCAGAACAGCGAGCGCATGTCGGCGACCAGGTTGTTGTAGCCGAAGGTGGTGCCCCGCTCGGTGATGACGAAGTTGCGGCAGTCGAAGGCGCGGAGCTTATCGGCGATGTTGACGACGTCCCAAGGCGCGAGGAACTGGCCTTTCTTCACGTTGACCGCGCGGCCGGTCTTGGCGGCGGCTTCGAGCAGGTCGGTCTGGCGGCAGAGGAAGGCGGGGATTTGCAGGAGGTCGATGTGCTCGGCGGCGATTTCCGCGTCCTGCGGGCTGTGGACGTCGGTGGTGACCGGGACGCCGAGCTCCTTGCCGATCTCGCCGAGGATGCGGCAGCCTTCAGCGACGCCGGGTCCGCGGAAGGACTTCACCGAGGTCCGGTTGGCTTTGTCGTAGGAGGCCTTGAAAAGGTAGTGGATGCCGGTGCGCTTGGCGATTTCATCGATGGAACGGGCCATTTCCCAAGCGAAGGCCTCGGACTCGAGGGCGCAGGGGCCGAGGATGAAGAAGGGCGCGGGGCCGCCGACGGGGACGTCGCCGATTTGGAAGGGGTCGAAGGTCATGGGAAAAGGAAACGAAACATCCGTTTAGCCAGCCGCTTTGTCGTAAAGCGGGCGGAGGTTGGCAAGGGCGGTCGTCAGCAGTTTTTGCTCGGACTCGGTCAGGTTGCCGTCGGTTTTGGCGGCGAGCATTTCGAGGGAATCGAGAACCGACTTGGCGGCGCGCAGGTTGACGGTCCGCTCGCCGTTGGCCGGATGCGGGATTTGGCCGAGGAAAAGCCCGGCGTTTTGGGCCTGGAAGAGGATGAACTCGTTGAAGCGGGGATCGGCGGTGGCCATGCGGGGAGGGTGAAGTTCCAAGCTGGAAGTGCCAAGTGCCAAGGAAGGCAAGAAAAGGGGAGCGCGCTTCCCGCGTGCGACATAAATGGCGGTCATTCTGACTGCCTTTTGTTCCATTCAACCATACCGGTCCATTTCCGGGGCTGCGGCGAGCCGCTTGATCCGCCGGACTCTCCAGGCAAGAAAGCCGGCCCAGATCAGCAGGAACAGGAGGATGAGGAGCCAATGGGGGATGGTGAATTCGATCCCCGATTGACTATCCGGCGCGCTGACAGCCGGGGCGAACCAGGGGCCATTTTCTAAAAGGGTCCAAGCCTCGAAGCCGGTGCCCATGTCAGGTGGGCATTCGCCGAGGAACATCGAAACCTCGCCGCCATGGTTCCAGAGAATCGCGCCGCGTTCCGATGGGAACCAACTGGCACCGCGGATGGTTTCCGTCGACAACAGCCACCCCCAGCAGAGGAAGGCAAGGACCAGCAGGCCGAACCAGAGGGACTTCCAGCGGTGGAGCGGGCGCGGGGTCATGGGAATCGGGACGGGAATGGATGGGCGGTCGAGCCAGCTCAAGCCGCGAGCCCTTCAGATGCGGGTATCAGGTTGCTGCGGGGGAGCCGCCCGCTCCCCTCTTTTTCAAGAATCCTCTCCAAGCTCAGGCGGAAGGGAGGACGCGGACGGTGACGGGTGGGCTGCCGAGGAGGTCGGCGGCGGCGGATTTCACTTCTTCCGCGCTGAGGGCCTGGAAGATGGCGGCCATTTCGCGGTGGTGGTCGACGGGGAGGCCGAAGAGGACGTCGATGGCGGCGAGGCGGGCGATCGAGGCGGGGGATTGCATGCCGATGGCCAGGCTGGAGAGGACGGTGGCACGGACGCGCTCGAAGGCCTCGGCGGGGATGCCGTTTTCGGCGATTTTGAGGATTTCCGTGGCAAGTTCGCGCTGGGCGAAGTCGACCTGGGCGGGGTCGGTGGCGAGGTAGAAGCCGAAGAAGCCTGCATCGTGGCCGTGGAACTGGGTGGCACCGACTTGATAGGCGAGGCCGAGTTCCTCGCGGATGCGGATGAAGAGCGGGCCGGCCATGTCGCTGCACCATTCCTGGATCATGCGGAGCGCGAAGCGGCGGGGATCGAGCGCGCCGCAGCCGGGGTAGGCGAGGGCGAGCACGGCCTGCTTTTTCGGCAGGAAGGCCTCGATTTCAAAGTCGCCGCGGACCGTGGCGATGGGGGCGGTCCATGGGGTGCCGGCGGGGAGGGCGGCCAGGCCTTCGACAAGGAGGTCGCGGGCCTGGGCGGGATCGAAGGCACCGGCGAGGGCGACCACGGTGTTCGCTCCTTGGAAATGGCGGGCGTGGTGGGCGGACAGCGCGAGGCGGTCGAGCTTCAGCAGCGATTCCTCGGTGCCGAGCGAGGGCAGGCCGTAGCCGGTGCCGTCGAAGAGGTGCTGGCGGGCGAGGCGGAAGCCGGTGGAGAGCGGATCGTCCAGCGATTCGCGCAGCGAGGCGAGCTGGCTGGCGCGCTCGCGCTCGATCGAGTCGCCGTGGAAGGCGGGCTCGGCGAGGACTTCGGCGAGCAGAGGGAGCAGGGCGGGGAGGTCGGGCGAAAGGCCGGACATCTGAACGAGCAGTGCGTTGTTGCCGGAGCCTGCACCGAGGGTCGCGCCGAGGGCTTCGAGGGTGCCGGCGAGCTCGGCGGCGTCGCGGCGGACGGTGCCCTGCGGCAAGGTGGCGGCGAGCAGGGTGTTGAGGCCGGCGTTTTCCGGGATCTCCGAAATCACGCCGGCGCGGACTGCGACCTGCGCGGCAATGATCGGCACGCGGGGGTCGGGCAGCAGGGCGATGATCGCGCCGTTCGGCAAGGTGAGGCACTCGGGCTCCGGGCGGCGGCGGGTGGCGGTCTTCAGCGCGGCGGGGGCCGGGGCGTCTTCGGGGTCGACGATGGAAAGGGTGACCTTGTCCGGGGTGAGGAGGGCGATCGCGCGGCGGACATCGGCAGCGGTAGTGGCTTCCAGCGCGGCGAGGTAGCGGCGGGTGAAGTCGAGGTCGCGGGCTTCGTGCCAGTTTGACGCGAGATCGGTGGCGCGGCCGGAGGCGCTGGTGAGGGTTTTGAACTGGCTGGCGGCGATCTGGCGGCGGGCTTTGGCGAGCTCGGCATCGAGCTCGCTGGACGGCAGCGCGGCGATCTCGGCGAAGATCGCGGCGATCAGTTCGTCGCGCTTTTCCGGCTCGGCCTCGGCGGAGACGGCGAACAGGCCTTCGCGGCCGGACTGGCTCCAGGACCAGGCTGAAATTTCGAGCGCCAAGCCCTTTTCCTCGCGCAGCCGGCGGTAGAGTCGGGCCGAGCGGCCGCGGCCAAGCAGGGCGGCGGCGAGGTCGTAAGCGGGGACGTCCGGGTGGCCGAGCGCGGGGATTTTCCAGGCCAGGCTGAGCTTGCTGGCGGGCACCGCGAAGTTCAGGTGGCCGCGCCGCGGGCCGAGTTGGGCGCTGTCTTCCGGGACCACCGGCTCGGCACCGCTGCCGCGGGGGAAGCCGGCGTAGAACTCGTCGATCTTTGCCCGGACCTCGTCCGCATCGAAGTCGCCGGACAGGCAGAGGCAGCAGCGGTCCGGGGTGTAGCGGGCGCGATGGTAGCCGGTCAGGTCGGCATAGGTGATGGAGTCGAACAGCGCGCGGTGGCCGATCACCGGATGGCGGCGCGGGTCGGAGGCGAAGGCGGTCGAGAAGAGCAAGCGGCTCGACATGTCGTCCGGGTCGTCCAGTCCCATGTCGATCTCGCGGCGGATGACGTCCTTCTCTTTCTCGAACTCGTGCTCCGGCTGGGCGGGCGCAAAGACCATCGCGGCGAGGACTTCGAGAAAGGTCGTGAGGCCGCTCGCCGGGCCGTCGATGTAATAGACCGTGCGGTCGAAAGTGGTGTAGGCGTTCCAATGGCCGCCGGCGCCTTGGACGGTGGTGGCGAGTTCGTCGGCGCCGAAGCGGCCACCACCTTTGAAGACCATGTGCTCCAGGAAGTGCGAGATCCCGGAGCCGAGGTGGGCCCCTTCGTGGAGGCTGCCGCTTTCCACCCAGAGCTGGGCGCTGATGACCGGCGCGGCAGGATCGGGATCGAGAATCAGAGTGAGTCCGTTCGGCAGGCGGTCGAGAATTGCGGCGGTGGCAGGGTATTCCATGAATTTCCGGCTTGGAGGCAGAGAAATGGAGGATACACCGATGACATGCAACGGTGGATCGTACTTGCGGCGTTGGTTCTCTGCCTTCTGGGCGGCGGGTCGGTCTACGGGTATTGGAAGTACAAGCAGAACCTGCCGGACAAGCGGTGGGTGCCGCTTCCCTTCAATCCCGAGGCGAGCAAGGCCCAGCGTCTGGAAAGCGTGAAGATGATGCGCGAGCGACTGCTCACCGATGAGATCCTGACCGGTTTGGCCCGGGACTGCGATGTGCAGGGGAAATGGGCGATTCCTTCCGAAGAGGCTGCGGTCGAGGAGCTTAGAAGGCGGGTGTTTATCGAGGAAGGAGAAATCCTGTTCAATGGAATCCCCGCCGCGACCCTGAATATCGGATTCAGGGGCAAGGTCGGTGAAAGTCACGATCTTGATCTGCTTGCCGAGCGCCTGATGGAAGACGTGAAGCGCTTTATCAGTGCCCCGCCGCCGGAACCGGCGCCTGAAGCTCCGAAATTCTAAGCGGGCTCACGCTTCCTCGATCACGATTTTCGGGAACACCGGTTTCGGCTTGCCGGTTTCGTGGCCGTCGGGGACCAGCCCCCACTGGAGATCGTCGAACTTGAGATCGAGTAAGGTGTCCATCCGCAGTTGCGCGGCGATCCGCTCGGCGGGGTCGGGCAGCACCGGCGAAATCAGCACCGCGCAGTGGGCGAGGCTTTCGACCAGATGGGCGAGCACGCTGTCGAGGCGTGGCTTGAGTGCCGCGTCCTTGGCGAGTTCCCACGGCTTGTTGCGTTCGGCGTAGGCGTTGCAAACGGTGACGTGGCGGTTGATCGCCTTGAGCCCTTCGGCGATGTCGTAGGCGTCCATCGCGACGCGGTATTCGGCCGTCACGGCTTTCAACGACGCCCTCAGCTCGTGATCGTCCGCATTGGTGGCGGCGCCGGTCGCGACGATGCCGCCGCTGTAGCGGGCGGTCATGTTGAGCGCACGGTTGCAGAGGTTGCCGAGTTCGTTGGCAAGCTCCTGGTTGTAGAGCATGACCAGCCGGTCCAGGTCAAAGTCGGCGTCCTTGCCGGTGACGATGTCGCGGACCAGGTAGTAGCGCAGGGCGTCGACGCCGAACTTGTCGGCCAGCTCGTCTGGATCGACGACATTGCCGAGCGACTTGGACATTTTCTCGCCGCGGATGTTCCACCAGCCGTGGACGAGGATCTGCGGTAGTTGGGCATCGCTGAAGCCCATCGCATGGAGCATGCAGGGCCAGTAGATGCCGTGGGCGGGAACCAGGATGTCCTTGCCGATGACGTGGACGGGTCCTTTCTCCGGCCAGAGCTGGCCGAAGTCCGGCAGGGCGGCGTCGTCTTTGGCACGATAGCCGGCGAAGGAGATGTAGTTGATCAGGGCGTCGAACCAGACGTAAGTGACGAAGTCGGGATCGAAGGGGAACTCGATGCCCCAGCGCAGGCGTTCTTTCGGGCGCGAGATGCAGAGGTCGAGTTCTGCCGAATTGGCGAGCGCGCCGAGCAGTTCGTTGCGGCGGAATCCGGGGATGACGAAATCCGGATTACTAGAAACGTAGTTTTTCAGCCACTCGGCGTGGGCACTGAGGCGGAAGTACCAGTTTTCCTCCTCGATCTCCACCACCTCGCCCCACTCCGCGCCGAATTCGCCGGCTTCGTTGCGATCGCGGTCGGTGAGGAATTGCTCCTGGCGGACCGAGTAGTGGCCCTTGTAGCCCTTTTTGTAGAGTTCGCCGCGCTCCTTGAGATCGCTGAGGATGTCCCGGACGCAGGCTTTGTGGCGGTCGTCGGTGGTTTCCGCCCAGCCGTCGTAGGCGACGCCGAGCTTTTTCCAGAGGTTGAGGAAGAGCTTGGTCTTCTTCTTGGCGAAGGTGGCCGGGTGGATGCCTTCCTTCTCCGCGGTCTGCTGGACTTTCTGCCCGTGCTGGTCGACGCCGGTGAGGAAGTACACCTCCTCGCCGCGCAGCCTCCGGTAGCGGGCGATCACGTCGGCAAGCACCTTTTCATAGGCGTGCCCGATGTGGGGCGCGCCGTTGGTGTAGTCGATGGCGGTGGTGATGAAGAACATGGGAGCAGAGACAAGACGGGAAGACTCAAGACACAAGACCGGAAAATGCGGAACTCAAGCGTCGCGGACGACCTTGCCGCCGAGGGAGAGGATGCGGGCGTTGCCTTTGGCGAACTCCGCCTCGCCGATCTGGCCGTCGCGGACGTACATTTGGGAGAGGGAAGTCCAGGCGAGCAGGTCGTTCGGCCGCAGGGTGGTGGCTTGCAGACCGCAGCCGATGGCTTCCTTCACCTCGCCGAGCTTCAGCAGGCACATCCCGAGGGCGTGCCAGCCGTCGAAAAAGCCGGGATCCACGGCGACACAGCGGCGGTAGAGTGCCACCGCCTCTTCCAGATCGCCGAGGGCCAGGCAGCCGTTGGCGTCGTCGAAAAGGGTATCGCGTTCGGTGTCGGGCACGGTTGCGCGCGGATCAGCGCGTGGAGATTTGCTCGACCTTGGTGGCCTCCAGCCGGTCGGTCAGCCAAGCGGAGAAGGCTTGCCGCTGCTGGGTCTGGGCAAGGTTACGGAGCGTTGTGGCGACGCGCTCGGCACGGGCCGGGTCCTTGACCAGCTCGCGCTTCTCGACAAAGATGAACAGAGCGCCGTCGGGCTGAAGCACCGGGTCGGCAAGGGCACCGGGATCAACGAGCGAGGCGGTCTGGAACAGCGTGGAAACGTCGGATTCTCCGTCGAGCTTGTCGGTGGACTTGAAGGGACCGTGGGCCTTGGGCTCAAGTTCCAGCTCCTTGGCGAGGTCGGTGAAGCTTTTCCCGGCCGCGAGTCCTTCGCGGATTTTGGCGGCTTTTTCGTCGGCGTCCTTTTTCAGGGCCTCGCCGGAAGCCTTGGCGATGAAGTCGGTGCGGACTTCCTCCTTGGCTTCTTCGAAGGTCTTGGCGCGAGCGGCTTCCTCTTCATCGAGTCTCGCCACGAGGAAGGCACCCTCGGTGATCGGCAGGGCGTCGGTGAAACGGGACATCGCTTCGGTGCCGAAGCTGAGGTCGAAGATCAGATCGGCGACGGGGCGGGGATTGCTGGCGGAGCGGAGATCGATGGCGAGCGCGGGCGGCACCGCGGCACGGGCGAACATTTCGGTGCCGGCGAATTCCCAATTGTAGTCTGTTGCCAGTTTTTCGAAGTCCTTGCCCTCGCTGGCTTCGAGCTCCTGGAGGAAGGTATCCACCAGATCGGCAAGCTCGTTGTCGGCCTTGCGCTTGTCCTCGGCGAGTTTGGCGTCTTCGACCGCCTTCTTGTCGGCAGCTTCCTTTTCAGCGGCCTTCTTGGCCTCTTCGGTCACCGCGTCCGGGAGCTTCGGGATTTCCTTCTTGGGTTCGGGATACTTCGGCTTGGCGATCATGTAGCTGACTTTCACCCGGCGCTCGGTCTGATACTTGTCCTGGGTGGTTTCCCAGGCAGCCTTGAGTTCCTCGTCGGTGGGCATCAGGGATTCCTTGAATTTGGAAAGGGCGACCCGCGCGAGTTGAATGCTGACCTGCTGATCTCCGGTGGCGGTCTGGGCTTCGGCGATCCTGGGGTCGGCCACGAGTCCGCCGCCGATGATGACGGCAAGCTTGCGGGAAGCCAGATTGTCGGCCATGAGGTCAAGCAGGTCCTGCTCGCTCATGCCGCGGCTGCCGAGGTTCTTCACGACGTTGTTGTATCGCTCTTGGTCGAAGTTGCCGTCCTTGCCCTGGAGGGTAAAAAGGGTTTTGCGTGACTCCTCGATTTCTTCGCCGGAAGGATGAACCCCGAACTGGTCGCGCGCCTGCTTGAGGATCTGACGGTTGACGAAGAAGCGCTGGTCCGCCTGGGCATCGTCACCCATGCTGAAGGCGTCCGTCGCGCCGAGCAGGTCGGTCAGGTAAAGCTCCATGGCCAACCGGCGGGCCGACTTGCCGCCTTTTTGCAGGTCGCTGTAAGAATAGCTGGTGCCGTCGACCGAAAGGACCGGCGGATCGTTCGCGTTGCTCTGCCCGAGATTGGCGTTGTCGCCGAAAAAGGCCAAGCCGACAAAGAGGAGGGCGACCACGACAATGATCAGGCCGGTGTATTTGCGAAGGTGTTCGATCATGGACGCTATCTATCTTGGGTGTGACCGCGGGGCGCGGAAGTAAAGGGAGCAGCCGGTGCCGCTTCAACCCTTATTCGCAGGCATTTGGTCAGCTCTAGCGGACAAAAAAAGAGCCGCCGGGGAGCACCCACTCCCCGACGGCCAAGTTCGTCAACCCGCACCGGACCCGTTAGACGAGATCCGGCAGAAGCTGACAACTGCTGTTCACCCTTACATGAAAACTGCACTTGCGCGCGGTTTTCAACTGGGTCAGACCGATCCGCTTTCGTTCCGTTCAAATGTTTTGCTTATTTTTCCGGCGAGTGGCTTGAAAAGCGATCTTGCCGGGAATCGGCCGACGGGGCATCGCTCGGGGCGTGACAGGACATGAGATTCGCGACGCCCTCGAAGCCGCCGGGGTGATGCCGAGCCGGCAGTTGGGCCAGAATTTCCTCTGCGATCCGAACATGGCTCGCTGGATCACCGATCAGTTGGACGCCCGGCCCGAGGACACGATCGTCGAGGTAGGGCCGGGGACGGGAGCGCTGACCGAACACTTGGTCGGGCGGGTGCGGCGGCTGGTGCTGGTGGAGTTTGATTCACGGCTGGCGGCCTGGCTGAAGGAGCGATTCGCCGGCGAGCCATCGGTCGAAGTGCACCACGCCGACGCGGTGAAGTTCGATACGCGCAGCTTGTTCAAGCATCGTCCCGTGAAGTTTCTCGGGAACCTGCCGTACTCATGTGGCGGTGCCATCTTGCGGAATTTCCTCTCGCGGCCGAATCCCTATGAGCGAGCGGTGGTGATGCTGCAAAAGGAAGTCATCGAACGCCTGGCGGCAGGCCCCCGCTGCAAGGAATACGGGGTTTTAACCTTGCGGGTCCAAAGCGAGTGGGTCGTCCGGCCCTTGAGAACGGTGCCGCCGGAAGCGTTCCATCCCCGGCCGCAGATCGACTCGTCGGTGGCGCTGTTGTTGCCACGGGGCAAAGATTTGCCGGCCTTCGACGCCCGCCGGTTTGACGGACTGATTCGCCGGGGATTCGCGCAACGGCGCAAGCAGATGGGAAAGCAGATGCCTGAGACCCCGCCATGGGTAGAGGTCTCCGGAGCGATCGGCGCGGGTCTGACAGCGCGTGCGGAAGAGCTTTCCCTGGAGCAATGGATCGAGCTGGCGCGTCGCTATGACGACCACCCCTTGCGTGACATCCCTCAGCGCGGCGATGAAGTCTTTGACGTGGTGGATGATGCCGACGAGGTGACCGGTCAGGCGACCCGAAGGGAGGTGCACGAGCGGAATTTGCTGCATCGTGCCGTGCACGTTTTCGTGCTGAACCGACACGGCGAATTGCTGCTACAAAAGCGTTCCCGCTTCAAGGACGTGCACCCCGGGGTCTGGGATTCCAGTGTTGCCGGGCATCTGGACGCCGGGGAGAGCTATGCGGCGGCGGCGATCCGCGAGCTTCATGAGGAGATGGGAATCGAAGGCTTGATTCCGGATGAAATCGGTCGCGTAGGACCTTGTGAATCCACTGGATGGGAGCATGTCCGGCTTTATCTCGTCCGTTGGGACGGGACGCCCCGGTTTCCCTGTTCGGAGGTCGAAGCGACCCTCTGGATGGGGCCGGCCGAACTGCAATCGTGGATTGAATGCAGGCCGGAGGATTTCGCGGAGGGTTTTTTAGAATGCTGGAAGGTTGCTCGGGGAAGATAACTAGGAATTATTGAAAGTTTTTAAAATGGGCTTGTCAGGGTTACGGGAATTTGTAGGGTGTCCCCGCTCCCCATAGGTACCCCCTTTGTTTCGCAATCTGTCCCGAACATGAAACTTACATGCCTTGAACGGCTTGCCCGGACCAGCCACCGGTGCAGTCGCCTCAGCCAGTCACCAGCGAGGGGAATGACTCTCCTCGAACTCACCGTCGTCATCCTGGTTTTGCTCGTCCTGATCT
>JAYTLR010000210.1:0-1656 GCA_043729195.1 Akkermansia sp. | reverse complement strand
GGATCATCCTGGAGATGACCGCCGGGCAGCACTGGCCCGCCATCGTGGAATTGATCGACCACCTCGTTTCCGCCGGTTCGCTCGACGCCGCTCTTCGTGGGGAAGTGCTGGACGCGTTGAAGACCCGCGAGGATCAGGTCAGCACGGGAGTCGGCTACGGGGTTGCGATCCCCCACGCGTTCTCCGACAAGCTTGAGAAGGTGGTCGCGGTGCTCGGCAGGTCGAAGGAAGGCATCGACTTCGAATCGCTCGACCAAAAGCCGGTGCATTTCGTGATCCTGTTCCTGGTCCCCCAGAAGGACTACCATCTGCATCTCCAGACCTTGGCGGCGATTGCCAAAATGTTCACGAACATCGAGATCCGGCGTCGTCTCTCTGAGGCTGCCGGCCACCAGGAGATCCTCGACATTTTTTCCGGCAAGGCGACCAAGCCGGCCGGAAACCCCGCGGCTTGAACCGCCCCCGGGGAACATTCCCGGTGTTCCCGCGCGGAATTCGTTCCTTCGCGCTTGGCGGGCCATTCATCCTGACGGTGAATACGTCCCACCGCCCGTTGCCGATCCTTTCCCAACCCACTTTCCATGACCCTTATCCAGGAACTCGAATCCCGCCTCGCGACCGCCTTTGAATCGGTGCTCGGCGAAAGCGTCGCCGCCCCGGTAGTCGCCGCCGCCGACCTGCGCTTCGGCGATTACCAGAGCAACGCCGCGATGGCGCTGGCCAAGCAGCGCAAGACCAACCCGCGCGCGCTGGCGGAGCAAGTGATCGCGGCGCTCGATCTAACAGGACTCGGCAGCGCGGACATCGCGGGTCCGGGCTTCATCAATTTCAAAATCTCCCCGGAGACCTACGCCGCCCGTGCCAAAGCCCAGCTCGCCGACCCGCGGCTCGGAGTGCCGGTGACCGGGGCCGGCCGCACGGTGGTGATCGACTTCTCCGCGCCGAACGTCGCCAAGCCGATGCACGTCGGCCACATCCGCTCGACCATCCTCGGCGATTCGCTGGCACGGATCGCCCGCTGCCTCGGCTACACCGTGATCACCGACAACCACATCGGCGACTGGGGCACCCAGTTCGGGATGATCACCTGGGCGTGGAAGAACGGCCTGAACGAGCAGGCGTTGTTAGACAATCCGCTGCAAGAGCTCCTGCGCCTCTATCGCCACGCCAGCGACTCTTCGAAGGCGGACGAGTCGATCCGCGAGGCCTGCCGGATGGAGCTGGTGAAGCTCCAACAAGGCGACGCCGAGAACTTCGAGATCTGGCAGCGCTGCATCGAGCTGTCGCGCGCCGGCTTGGATAAGATTTACGACCGGCTCGACGTGACCTTCGACCACTGGCTCGGCGAGAGCGCCTACAATGACTCGCTCGCCCCGCTGGTCGACCGCTTGATCGCGGAAGGCCTGGCGCGGGAGAGCGAGGGCGCGATCTGCATCTTCTCCAACGGCGTCCCGACGGACCCGGCGAAGGATCCCTTCCTGATCAAAAAGGACGGCGAGTGGACCGACTTCCCGATGATGATCCGCAAGAGCGACGGGGCTTACAACTACGCGACCACCGACATCGCGACGATGGAGTTCCGCCGCCGTGATCTCAAAGCGGATGCCGTCTGGATCGTGGTGGACCGCCGCCAGGCGCTGCATTTCCAGCAGCTCT
>JAYTLR010000209.1:0-14810 GCA_043729195.1 Akkermansia sp. | reverse complement strand
CAACGTGAACGCTGCGACCGGAGTCACCACCGCCAAGACGATGACCATCGGCACGCTTGCGCTGAACAACGCCGTCACCAACGGCACCAACTTCACCGGAGCCAACAACACCAGCCTGAGCATCGGAGCCGTGACGACCAGCGCCGCAGCGAGCGGCACCGAAACCCTGACGAACAACATCGCAGGCACCGGATCCCTCACGCTCGCCAGTCTCGCGGTGAATCGCACGGGAACCCCCACGTTGGTATTCAACGGCACCGGCAACACCACCGTTAGCGGAGCGATCAACGGGACCTTGGCGACGGCTCTGACCTATAGCGGCACAGGCTCCCTGCTGCTCAACGGCACCAACAGCTACACCGGCCTCACCAGCGTCAACGCCGGAACCCTCGGCGGCACCGGAACCATCGCCGGCAGCGTCACTGTCGCGGCCGCAGGCAGCCTCGCACCCGGAGCCTCGGCTGGTACGCTCAATATCAGCGGAGGACTGACTGTCACCGCGATGGCCACCCCCGTCACCGGCACCGGCAAGCTCAAGTTCGAACTCGGTGCCAACACCGCTACCAGTGACCAACTCGCCGTCGCCGGCACCCTGACCACTGGCGGGCAGTTGGGCTTCTCCGACTTCACCTTCACCTACCTGCCGGGTGGGCCGCAAAACGGAACCTATGTTCTCATCACCACAGGCACGGACCCCACCGGCACGCTCGACGGAAGCAACCTCGGCGGCACGATCGGCGTGGGTGGCACCGGCACACTCGCCATCAGCGGCAACAACATCGTCTTGAACGTTGTCGGTCTCGGCGGAGGCTCCCCCTATGACACCTGGGCCTCGACCAATGGTCTGACGGGAGCGCCGGGCTTCGAAAATGGCAAGAACGACGACCCGGATAACGACGGAAACAACAATCTCTCGGAATTCGCCTTCGATGGCAACCCGCTCTCGGGCGTCAACGATGGCAAGATCGTTGGCAAGGTCGCCACCGTCAGCGCCACCCAAGTGCTGACCCTGACCCTGCCGGTCCGCACCGGAGCCACCTTCTTGCCCGATTCCGGCGATCAACTCTCCGCGCTGATCGATGGCATCTATTACCGCATCGAAGGCGATGTGAGCCTCAGCACCTTCGCCGACGCCCTTACCGAAGTCACCACCGGTGATGAAGTTGCCATCCAAGCCGGCTTGCCCGGACTTACCCCCGGCGGCGCTTGGACCTACCGGACCTTCCGGGCTCCCGGCACGATCTCAACGGTGCCCAAGGCCTTCCTCCGCGCAAAGGTCAGCGAAACACCATAACACCGCTGCTCTCTTCGCAGTCAGCGGAGCACCCTCGCCCCCGGCGGCAAGCTCTTCGCCCGCCTCAAGTCGGTGCCTACCCCCTGACGAGCCGACATTGCCCGGTCTTCCTCGCGGCGGTCTCCTCACCGGAGACCGCCGCTTTTCATTGGATGTCATCCATCATGCAACGACATGGCGCAAATCCGCTTGAGTATTACGCAGAAGGAATGACAGAAGACTTGCCAATAACGTCGTTGAAAAGGCTCCAATTCCCAAGACTCTCCGCTCGATCCCAATGAAGCCGAAACAACCACCCTTCGCCGCACTGGCCTTGACCGTCATGGTGCTCTCCCTGGCGGCCGCTCCGGCTCCAGCCGAACCACTGCCCCCCGGGAAGGACAACTCCGGCCAGCCTGCCGCCCCCGGTCCCGCCACGCAGCCAGCCGCTCCACCTTCCCCTGATGCTCCACCACCGGCGGCCCCTCCCCTCAAGCTCCCGGGGCTGACCATCGATTCCAAACAACGCTGCGTCGATGTCGAGGCGACCGTATGCCTGGATGAAGGAGCCCTCGAACTGATCGCCTGCACCAAGGATAGCAAGGAACACGAGTCGGTCATCGTCGTCGGGGCGAGGCCCATCCACATCCACACCGCCTTGCTGCTGCTCGGCGCGAAGAACGGCAGCCCGCCGATGCGCCAGCCGATCAATGACGAGGCGACCCGCTGGGTCGACATTCCTCCCAAGGGCGACTTGATCGATGTCTTCCTCGTATTCAAGGATGCCGCCGGTAAACTGACCGAAAGCCCGATCAGCGATTTCATCACCCGGTCCGCGGAGCACGCACATGACCCCGGTGGTCATCCGGTGGACGGGGACAAGCCCCCCCGCTTTCCACACACGTTCATTTTCGCCGGATCCCTGCTCATCGACAACGGGCCGGGACCCAAGGATTACCTCGCGGAGCGCAGCGGCCATGTGATCTCGATCGCGACCTTCGGCGACGAACTTCTCTGCCTGCCCGAGGTCCACAGCCAGGACAATGGCGCATTGATGTGGAGCATCGACCCCACCCATCTGCCGAAGAAGGGAACTCCCGTCACACTGCGCCTCCGCATCAAGAAAGCCGACCCCAAGCCCGAGCCATGATTCGCTTCGCCTGCCTTCCCGCCATCCTCTTCTCCGGACTCGCCGTCGCGAATGCCGCCTCGTTCTACAAGGAACCCACCCTCTTCTCGACCGCCCCGGACGAAACCGCTTCCGTCAACACCATCGCCCGCTTTGGCCCGGTCGGCATGGCGATCGAACTGCACCAGCCCGCCTTCACCCTGTGGGCCGGTGCCATCGAACCCGGCTCACCCGCCGAAGCCGCCGGCCTCAAGAAAGGTCAGGTCATCGAGTCGATCAACGGCGAGACACTCAAGAACATCGACCCGCGCATCCAACTCGGGAACATCCTTGCGAAGGCCGAAGCCACCGACGGCCTCGTCACGTTCGCCATCAAGGACGAAGCTGCTCCCGTCGTCGTCAAGATCCCGGTTCTCGGAGCCTACGCCAAAACCTGGCCGCTCGATTGCCCGAAGTCCGAAAAGATCGTTCGCGGTTTCGCCAACTACATCTCCAAACCCGAATCGAACAAAGGCTTCGCCGATGCCGGCATGCTGTTCCTGCTCTCCACCGGCGACGAAAAGGATCTCGTCCCCGTGAAAGTCTGGGTTCAAGGACTCGCGGCAAAAAACAGCTCCGGCTACGCTTGGCACATCGGCTTCGGCGGCATCCCGCTTTGCGAGTACTACCTCCGCACCGGCGACTCCGAAGCTCTGCCCATCATCCAGAAATGGGTGCAAGCCGCCGCCAAGGGCGAATACCTCGACGGCTGGGCGGGCCGCGGCGGCGTGACCAAACTCGGCTACGGCAACGGCCACCTCAATGCCGGCGGCACTGCCGTCGTAACCTTCCTCCTCCTCGCCAAACAATGCGGCGCGGACATTGATAACAGCCTGCTCCAACGCACCCTCGTCCATTTCTTCCGCTACGCCGGCCGCGGGACCAATCCCTACGGTGACGACCGCCCGGAGACCTCCTTCGTCGACAATGGCAAGCACGGCAACCTCGCCTTCGCCATGGCCGCGGCTGCATCCCTCACCCCGGAGGGAGAAACGTCGGTCTATGCCAAAGCCCGCGACCTCTGCGCGATGACCGGCTTCTACACCACCACCTTCATGCTCCACGGCCACACCGGCGGCGGCATCGGCGAGATCTGGCGCAGCGGCTCGATGGCCCTGCTCCGCGAAAAGAAGCCGCTGCAATACCGCGAATTCATGGACCACCGCCAGTGGCACTACGACCTCTCCCGACGCTTCGATGGCTCCTTCGGCATCCTGGGTGGAGCCGGCTACGACGACCTTCAGTGGGGTGCCTGCTACCCTTGGGCCTACACCTTCCCGCGTAAAACTCTCCGCATCACCGGCGCGCCGCCCTCGAAGTTCTCGAAAACCTATCCGCTCCCCGCCCGTCCCTGGGGCACCGAGGCGGACGATGCCTTCATCTCGCTCGAATCCGTCGCCGCCAAAGACGGCAAACGCCAGGATCTCTCCAGCGAAGTCCTCACCAAGGACTCCGCCAAACCGCTCATCATCCGCCTCAACGAGAAGGAACTCAGCGACGACGAGATCCGCCGCTACGTCTACCACCCGGAATACCTCATCCGCCACATGGTGTCGAACAACGCCGCCGGCCTGACCTGCGACTACATGTTCCCGAAGCCCGGGCCGCGCGTTAGAGCGGAACTGTTAGAGGAATTCTGCACCCACCCTGATCCCCGCGTCCGCAATGCCGGCTTCCGCGCCGCCGGCAAATGCTTCAACCCCGCGTCCGAGTGGTGCCAGCGCCTGTTCGACCTCGCCATCCGTCAGCTCAAGGACGACACCGAATCCTGGTTCGTCAAAGACGCCTGCCTCGCCCTCGTCCAACGCGGCACGCCTGACATGATCGTCCCGCAGGTGGATGTCATCCTGCCCTACCTCAAGCACCCGGAGCAGTGGCTCCAGCACGGCGCGCTGATGGTCCTCGCCAACGTCATCACCGACGAGCGCTGCTTTGAAAAAGTCATTCCTCCCGTCGGCGAAGTCATCCAGAAAACCCAGCGCCAGAGCACGACCAGCGGCCCCATCCAAGCCATCCGCGAGAAACTCCCCGCCGCCACACCCGCGGTCCGCGACCTCGCCCTCAAGGCCATCGGCGATGCCTATCAGAACTACGGCGGCCTCAAAACATGGGCCGGCGGCCAGGACCTCACCGGCCATCGCGCCGAGACCCTCGAAGTCATCGCCTCCGCCCTCGCCGGCGTGCCCGGCGGCTATGATGTTCTCTATCAGGTCGCCAAAACGCAGTTCCCGGACGACCCGCTGCCCCATGATGAGCTCTTCCTCTCCGCCGATCCCGAACAGTTCGGCCCGGAGTTGAAGAAAGCGATCCTCCCGCTGATCCGCGAGGAGTTGATCTATCAGTACATCGGCGTCAACCGCCGCACCATCATGGCTGACCTGCAGATGAACACGCAGCGCGGCACGGTAACGAACTCCATCGACGGCCTCGTCTCGCTCTATCAGAAGGTCGGCGTCCGCGACTACGACTGGCAGCCTTTCGGTCCCGACCTACGCAACAGCGAGTGGCTCTACCATTCCTTCGACCCCGCCGAGAAGCAGGCCTATGACAAGTCTCCCTGGCGCTACCGTCCGGTCACCTGGCCGAAGGACATGGCGAACTGGTTCGCTCCGGACTTCGATCCCGCCAAGGCCGGCTGGAAGAAAGGCCTTCCGCCCTTCGGTCAGTTCGAAGGCAAGCTGATCGCGAATGGCGAGCGCAACCCCTGGAAAGAAATCCCGCGCACGCTCTGGGAACACGAAGCCCTCCTCCTCCGCGGCACCTTCGAGTTCCCGCCTCTGAAACCCGGCCACCTCTACCGCCTCCGCGTCCAGACCGGCCAAGGCGTCGGCGCGGGCGATGGCTTCCAAGTCTTCATCAACGGCCAGCCTCTCGTGGAAAGCACAGCCGGCCTCGGCCGGCGCGAGGGCGACAACATCCGCGGCGGCTGGATCACCCCGGAGTTCGCCGAGCAAATCGGCAAAGGCCCCGTCACCATCGCCGCCACCTCGTTTCTCCGCTACGGCGACCGCGCCATCGTCCAGATGCCCCCGGTCCCACAGGGCATCATCAGCCTGTGGCTCGAGGAGCGCAAACTCCCGCCGCTCGACGACGCCGTGCTTCGCAAGGCCGCCACCTTCGTCCCCATGCTCTCTTCCGCATGGCAGGAACTGCAAAACCCTGACAACCCCGCTGCCGACCCCGAAGAGGGGAAATTCCGCTACGACGGCAAGTTCGCACCCAACCCCAAGGTCGCCGGATCATGGACCACCGTCGCCTACGTGAAATCCACCACCGAGTTCGATCCCCAGGCGAAACCCCGGCCCGACCGCAGCCCCGTCCGCGATATCATCCTCAACGACGACGGCTCATCGAACAATTCCCGCTGGATCTGGTCCGGCAGCACCCTGATGGATCTCGAAAACTACGGCGCCCTCAAGATCACCCCGCAATCGATCGATGGCACCGACTACCTCTTCGTCGAGGCCGGCGGCTTCGGCCCGAAGAATCCGACCGGCTGGCAAACCCAGCTCATGGTCATGAAAAGAAACTGAGCCCCGCACCCCTCTCTCCATGAAACTCCTCCGCCTGACAGGCATCGCCGCCCTCATCCTCGCCGCCCTGCCCGCCACCGCCGACGTCATTCCCGTCGAGCTTCCGCCGCCGGATGCGAAGCCACCAGCCACCGACAAACCCGTCAAAGTCTACATCCTCTCCGGCCAATCCAACTCGGTCGGCTTCGGTGCCGTGAAGCCCGCCCCACCGCAATACGCGAACATTTTCCTCTCCGCCGATCCCACCGCCAAGCCCTGCGTCCTGCCCGTCGGCAGCGCGGCGCTGCTGAAATTCGGGGTGCATGACGCCACCGCCTCGGTCTTCCCGGGTCCTTATGATCCATCGGCCGATCTCTCGAAACTCAAGCCCGTCAAAACGGAAACCATCGCCCTCGGCGATACCTCCGCGACCCTCCCTTCCATCGACAGTCCCCATTTTGTCGTCGTCAACGCTTTCATCGATGTCCCCTTCGACGGCAACTACGAGCTCCACTCCGGCTTTGAATCCAGCAGCCATGGTATCGCGGAAATCGACGGCAAGGAAGCCTATCGCAAGGGCGAAGAAGGCAAGGTCACACTCACAAAAATCGCTCTCAAGAAGGGCCAGCGCCACCCGCTTCGCATCACTTATCTGAAAGGCGGCTCCGCAGCACTGTGGCTCGAGCAGGTCGACCTCAAGGGCTTCGGCGATCTCGGATTCGTCGTCAACGAGCTCGGTCGCTTCCGTTACCTCCTCGCGCAGGACGGCTCCTGGGCCAAGCGCCCCGACGTGTTCCTCAACGACGCCTACCTCGGCAAAGGCCAGAGCGCCCCTCACGGCGTCGAAGCCTGCGGCCCGACTTTCGGTCCCGAACTCGGCTTCGGCTTCGTCATGGGCACCTTCCATGACGAACCGGTGATCGTCCTCAAGGCCGACATCGGCAACCGAAGCCTCGGCTGGGACATCCTCCCGCCCGGCAGCAAAGGCTACACCTTCGAGGGCAAGGAATACCCCGGCTACGGCGAAACCCTTGATGCCAATGGCAAGGTCGTGAAGTTCACCGGCGAAGGTTGGTACGCCGGCAAACAATACGACGACTACACCACCGCCCTCCGCGCCGTGCTCGACAACTTCGGCGAGCGCTATCCGCAGTTCAAGGACCAAGGCTACGAGGTCGCGGGCTTCGCATGGTGGCAGGGCAACAAGGACATGGGCAGCGCGGCACACATCGCGAAGTATGAGGAAAACCTCGTCAACCTCATCAAGGCCTGGCGCAAGGAGTTCAACGCCCCGAATGCCCGTTTCGTGCTCGCCACCGGTTGTGGCACCCAAGGAACCGAGGGCCCGGGCCTGCAAATCGCCCAGGCCCAGCTCAACGCCGCCGATCCGAAACGCCACCCGGATCTCGCCGGAACCGTGAAAACCATCGACTCCCGCCCCTTCTGGCGCGACGCCAGCATTTCCCCTAAAAACCAGGGCTACCACTACAACCACAACGCCGAGACCTACATGCTCTGCGGCGACGCTCTCGGCCGCGCGATGGTCGAGCTCAAGGGCGGCAAAGTCGAATACCCCGAGCCCGGCATGATCAAGCCGGTGGACGCGCCGCCGCACATGGAACCTTCCACGGCTGCCGACATGAAACCGATGATCCAGGCGATCAAGCCCATCATCCTGGACCGCCTCCTGCCCGTTTTCGCCGCCGATAGCGCGAGCATCCCCAGCTACCTGCGCCGGGGGCTTGCCATGGAAACCATCCTCGGCGGCATCGCGCCGGCGAAACCGAGTCCCGTCATCCTCACGCAGATGGATCAGATGATCGACCACTACGAACTCTGCGGCATCGATGACTTCAGTTGGAAACCCTTCGGCCCGGAAATGAAGGCAGCGGAGTGGTCTTACCTCACCTTCGATCCCGCCGAGAAAAAGGACAGCCCGGAAGGCGACCGCTACCGCCCCGTCACCCTGCCCGCCGGCTCGGAGAATTGGCTAGCCGCGGACTTCGACGCCCCCAAAGCCGGCTGGAAATCCGGCAAGGCACCTTTCGGCCAGAAGGAAGGCAAGCAGGAGGCGCTGATCCCTTCTTGCAAGGTTCCGTATTGCGGCTGCGAGATCGCTCCCGCCACCCTCTGGGACAAGGAAGTCTTACTCATGCGCCAGACCTTCGAGGTGCCGAAGTTGGATGCAAATCACCGCTACCGCATCGTCGTCGGCGGGGGCGGCCACGCTTGGTCGGGCGAAGGATTCGCTCTCTACTTGAATGGCAAGCTCATCAGCGAAGCCACCGGCGGCTACTACAAAGGGGGAGGCCAGCAGCGCGGCGCCCTCGTCCTCAACGACCTCCTGCCCGAGTTCGAATCCGGCAAAGTGACCATCGCCGCGAAGGGCTTCCTTCGCCAGAACGGCCACCGCAACAAGGCCGCCGCCCCCTCCGGCCACCTCAGCGTCTGGATGGAGTCCGCCAAGCTTTCTCCCTTCGCGGAGCAAATCGTCAAGACCCTCAAGCCCTGAGCTCCATGAATCTAACAGGACTCCGCCTCCTCTCCGCCGGCATCTTCCTCTCCCTCCTCCCCACCGCCCCCGCGCTGGAACTCGGAGCCCCCTTCGCCGATCACGCCGTCCTCCAGCGCCAGCTCCCCGTCCCCGTCTGGGGCTGGAGCAAGCCCGGCACCGAGGTCAGCGTCGAATTCGCCGGACAAAAGCAATCCGCCACCGCCGCGGCAAATGGAAAGTGGACCCTCACACTCGCCCCGCTCGAAGCCAGCGCCGAGCCGCGCCCGATGACCATCGCGGAAGCAGGCGGCGAATCCCGCACGCTGAACGACCTCCTCGTCGGCGAGGTCTGGATGGCGTCCGGCCAGTCGAACATGCAGTGGATTGCTTCCAAGAGCTCCGCGCAGAACCTCATCCTTCAGCTCAAGGAAAAGGGCGAAACCCCACCCATCCGCGAGTTCGAGGTCACCAGCGTCTACGCCGCCCTCCACCCGGTCGAACGCGCCACCGGCGCATGGAAAGTCGACGACTTCGGCAACTATAGCGCCGTCGCCTTCGCCTTCGCCCTCAAGATTCATCAGGAAACCGGCGTCCCCGTCGGCATCCTCAACTGCTCCTTCAGTCAGACCAGCATCGAGTCCTGGGTCCCGCGCGAAGGCTTCGCAGCCGGCACCGATGACCACACGAAATCCATCCACCGGAAGATCCTCGAAAGCGATCCCGCCACTCCCGAACACCAGGCAGCATGGACCGCTTTCTATCAGTCGCTTGAAGACACCCTGAAATCCAACGCGGAACGAGTCGCCGCCGGCAAGCCCGCCCTGCCCGTCTCCACCAAGACCCCCGGCAACCTCAACGACAACCGCGACGCCTCCTGGATGTTCAACGGCCGCCTGAGCCCGGTCATCCCCTACGCCATCCGCGGCGCCATCTGGAACCAAGGCTATGCCAACATCAACGGCGGCATCCTTTACTACCAGAACCTTCACAGCCTCATCCGCGGCTGGCGGCTGAAATGGGGCAACCCCACCCTCCCCGTCTACTTCCACCAGTTCTACTGCCCCAGCCCCGAAGGCGGCATCTACACCAACACCTTCCCCAGCATCGAGCCCATGGCCGAAATGCGCCTCGGCGCCCGCATGGCCCGCGACATCCCGCACACCGGCATGGCCTGCCAGATCGATATCGCCGGTGCCATCCACTACTACCAGAAAGCCCTCCCCGGCCAACGCCTCGCCCTCCACGCCCTGAAGAACCAATACGGCAAAAAGGACCTCGTCACCGATGGTCCCATCTTCAAGTCCTACTCGGTCAGCGGCGACCAACTTGCCATCGAGTTCGACCACGCCGAGGGCGGCCTCGTCGTCGCGGAAACCGTCACCAACTCCGGCCCCAAGCCCACCGATACCTGCGACGGTCTCGCCACCCCGAAGACCATCCCCGACGGCGCGGCGCAGGTGAACCACTTCTGGGTCGCTGGTGAAGACCGCGTCTGGCACCCCGCCACCATTCGCATCGACGGCTCGAAAGTCATCGCCACCTCCCCCGCCGTCAAAAACCCGCGCGGCGTCTCCTACGGCACCGGCGGCATTGGCTTCCGCCCCGCGCTTTACAACTCGTCCCTCCTCCCCGCCGCGCCCTTCATCGAATACGACCACAAGCCCGTCACCAGCGCGACCTGGCCGGACCAGCCGATGAAGATCGCCGGACTCGAGATCGATCCCAACTCCGTCGGCAGGGTCAACGACTACCGCAAGATGCCGCTGCTCAGCTCGCAGTTCCGCGACAACGCCATCCTCCAGGCGGACATGCCCCTCACCATCTTCGGCTCCGCCGTGGTCTGGCCCGGCTACCCGCCCGACTACGAAGGAAAAGCCGAGATCCGCTTCGATTTCGCAGGCATCCAGCAAGTGATCCCCGTCACCAAGGACATGCAGGAATGGAGCATCACCGTTCCCGCGATGCCCGCCAGCCAGTAACCGAAAACCCTACGCGTCTCCTTTCACATCGACGGCGAGTTGATCCACGAACGCATCTGCAAGAACATCCTGATCGGCGATGTCTGGTACGTCGCCAGCCCCTCCGTCAAAAATACCGCCGCCTTCGAGATCGAGAAATCCGACCACCCCGTCCGCGTCATGACCCGCAAGGCGAAGCGCGCCTCGGCCCCGCAGCCCGCCCGCTTCAGCGTCTCGACTTCCTACGACCCCAACACCCGCTTCTCGTCTCTTTGGGAGGATGCCACGACCGACTTCGCCTCCGCCATCGGCCACCGCCTCGCGAAAAAATCCGGTCGCCCCACCGGCATCATCCACATGACCGGCGACGACGTCCCGCTCGCCAGTTGGATCCGCTTCGAGCACCTCGCTCACGCCCCCAGCCTAAAGTCCGACTACGAGAACCTCGCCCAGCTCCAGCCCGGCAACGAAATCTACGACGCCAATGTCCGCCGCTACATCGGCGCGTGGAAATCCTACTGGAAAGACTTCATCCCGCAGATGATCGCCACCCGCGCCGTCCCCAACAGCGAGCCTTGGGGAACCTATCCGCAGCTCGCCGGAGAAGTCACCAGCAAGGCATCGGAAACCCACAACGTCTGCGCGTCATCCTTCATCCCCGGCAGTTTCAAAGGCATCATCTTTCTCCCCGCCCCCGCCTCCGTCGCCCGCGATCAAGGTGTCCACTTCGGCAGCGAAATGTCCGCCCTCGCCAACGGCTTCATCGCCGACTTCGGCGGCAAGGCCACCTTCCTCCACACCATCCCCGACAAGCAACTCGCTCCGCAGGTCACCGCCCCCGCCGACATCAAAGGCGATCACCGCTCCATCGAGATCTCCGACTGGGCCGACCAGCACCAACGCATCCTCGACGCGCTCTATCCGGCGGAGCGCTGACTTTAGTCGGCGAGTCTTCGTTTCCCACCACCCCCGTCTGCAAGCCCGCGCCACACCCCCTTCCGCTCCGTTCCATCGTATCGCACCGCTCCTCCCTGACCCCTCACCCGCCGCCGCCATGCTCCGCACCCTCATCCTTCTGTTCGCCTTCACCGCCGCGAGCCACGCGGCGGAGAAGAAGCCCAACTTCATCTTCGTCATCGCCGACGATCACCGCTGGGACGCCATGGGAGCCGTTCAAAAGGAACACGGCGAAAAAGCCCGCTACCCGTGGTTCGAATCCCCGTCGATGGACCGGCTCGCCGCGGAAGGAGTCCGCTTCCGAAATGCCTTCATCACCCACTCGATCTGTTCCCCCGGCCGCGCCGGCTTTCTAACCGGCCAATACACCCATGCCAACGGGGTGATGGACAACGGCACTCCCTTCCCGGAGAACTCGGTCACCCACGCCACGCTTCTTCGCGACGCCGGCTACCAGACCGCCTATTTCGGCAAATGGCACATGGGCAACCAGCGGGAACGCCCTGGCTTCCAGCACACAGCCAGCTTCGTCGACCAGGGCACCTACCAGGATTGCCCGGTCCTGCTGAACGGCGTGCGCACTCCCACCAAAGGCTGGATCGACGACGTCAGCACGGACTTCGCGATCGACTGGCTGAAGCAGAACCACGCCAAGCCCTTCTCCATCGTCATCGGCTTCAAAAGCCCCCACAACCGCCGCGGCGCCGAAAACCTCCCCGAGCGTCTGCGGAATCTCTACGAAGGCAAAACCACCCGCCGCACTCCCAACTGCGACCTCGCCGCCGTCTATCACAAGCCTCTCACCGAGGCCGACAAGGGCAAGGAACGCGGACTCTCCGCCAACGCCGTCCACCTCGACTACTTGCGCCACATCAAGGGCATCGACGAGAACCTCGGCCGCCTGTTAGACGCGCTCGACGACCTCAAACTCGCCCAAGACACCGTGGTCGTTTACTCGAGCGACAACGGCTACTTCCTCGGCGAACGCGGCCTCGGCGACAAACGCGCGCTCTACGAAGAAGGCCTCCGCATCCCCTTCATCGTCCGCTACCCGCGCCTCTTCCCGAAAGGCAAGCTCGTCGACGAAATGGTAATCAACCAGGACCTCGCCCCCACCTTCCTCGACCTCGCCGGCCTGCCCGCCCATCCCGGCATGCACGGCACCAGCTTCAAGGACCTCGCCCTTGGCAACAAACCCGCCAACTGGCGCACTTCCTTCCTCACCTACTACCGCAAGGAACTCGGCGACACCCCCACTTGCCACGGCATCCGCACCGAGAGCGCGAAACTCATCGTCTATCCGAAGAACCCTGAATGGACCGAAGTTTACGACCTGAAGAACGATCCCTACGAGCTAACCCGCCTCCCCGCCGACGGCCCGCTCGCCACCAGCCTGAAGGCCGAACTCGACAAACAGATGAAGGCAGTCGGGTTCAAACCGTGAGACCTTTTCGGATCGGCCATCCGCTTGCTTGGCCCTCATCCACCTCAAGCAGAAGGGAATCACGGTGAAGGAGCGGAGGGAGCAGAAGCCGCTGACATTTGTCCGGAGAAAGTCAGATCCTTTCATCAAGTAAGCCACCGCCTGTCGCGTATCGTCGATGCAGCCAAAACCGCCTGACACGATGGCAAACGATGCTCCCTTAACCCGCCGCGGATCGTCCGCATTCGCCGCACTGGCTTCCTTGCTCGCGATTGTAGCCTTGAAGTCCGATGCGGAGATCGTCGGCAAGCAACCGCCCGGCGGCGGGATTCACCTCGCCCAGGGCTTGATCGCCGGCGAAGTCACCGCCACCTCGGCAATCCTGCAAGCAAGGCTCACATCCGTAACCAAGCTCACCGGGGGCGATGTCGCGGGCGCGGAAGGAACCGGTTGTTATGAAATCGCATCCACCACGGACTTCATTGGTGCCCGCCGCACCCCGTGGTTGCGCGCGACCCCGGCCGGCGACTTCATTCTCAAAACCCGGATCGACAGCTTGCTTCCGGCGACCACTTACCATTACCGCCTCGTCTTCGGTACCGAGGCCCAATCCGCAAACCCGGGCGACATCGCATCGTTCAAAACCCTGCCGGCACCGGGCCGCACGGCTGCCGTCGACTTCATCCTGACAAGCTGCCCCAACTACTCGTTCTTCCACGAGGGAACCAAGGGCATTCCCGCTTATCAGGGTGACGACCGGATGCTCGGTTATCCCGCGCTGGAAGCGATCCGCAGCTTGAAGCCCGACTTCGTGATCTTGAACGGCGATTGCGTTTACTACGACCACCCGTCTAACACCCGGGCGAAGACCCAAGCCGAACTGCGCCGGAAATGGCACGAGCAGCATGTCCAGCCTCGCTTCGTGAAGCTCTTTGCCCAAACCCCGACCTACTGGCTGAAGGACGATCACGACCACCGCCAGAACGACTCGGATGCCACCGGAAACTATCAGCCAAGCCACCAGCTCGGCATCGACACCTTCCGTGAGCAAGTGCCCGTCGTGAATCCGGATGACCCGAAGGCCGTGACCTATCGCACCCACCGGATCGGCCACGACTTGCAGCTCTGGTTCGTCGAAGGCCGCGACTATCGCAGCCCTAACAAAATGGCCGCGGGCCCCGACAAGACCCTGTGGGGTGCCGAACAGAAGGCTTGGCTGATGCGGACACTCACCGAGAGCGATGCCACCTTCAAGATCCTTGTATCCCCGACGCCGATGGTCGGTCCGGACGATGGCTACAAGAAAGACAATCACGTCAACGCGGATGGCTTCCGCCATGAGGGCGAAGCTTTTTTCGCATGGCTCAAGACGAGCGGCATCGCGCAAGACCGCTTCTACATCCTTTGTGGGGACCGTCATTGGAAGTACCACTCCCGCCATCCCGGTGGCTACGAGGAATTCTCCAGTGGCGCCCTCAACCGGGAGAACGCCCGCCTCGGACGTGCTCCCGGCACTCCGGGGTCAAGCGACCCCGACGCAAGGATCCGGCAGCACTACACCGACCGGTCTCCCAACGGTGGCTTCCTGCGCGTTCGGCTACAGCCCGCCGCAGCGGAAGGCATCTCCTCCCTCGAGTTGACCCTTCATGATGACAGGGGAGAAGTCCTCTATCGGCACCCAACCCCTTGAGCCTGCGAAGGATCAAGCTGACAAACTTCGGCGGCCTTCCTCTGGCTTCCTAAACGGAGCCCATTGCCTCGTCGATCACCTCCAGCATGAAATCGGCGTCGGCTTCTGTAATGCACATCGGCGGCTTGATGCGGAGCACGTTGCCTGAAAGCCCGCCCTTGCCGATCAGCAGGCCGAGTTCCTTGCAGCGCTCGAACACCACCGCGCATTCCTCCTTCGCGGGTTCCTTGGTCACACGGTCCTTCACGAGTTCGACACCGAGCATCAGCCCGAGGCCGCGGACATCGCCGATCAGCGAATGCTTCTCCGCCAGTCGGTGGAAGCCGGCTGTTAGA
>JAYTLR010000208.1:0-5870 GCA_043729195.1 Akkermansia sp. | reverse complement strand
TTTTGGGGATTGATTTCATGGGTGAGTAAGGCTACGAAACCGGTGCGCAGCTTCAAGTCCTTCTCATCCTATCTGATAGGGTTGCGTGCTCTTTGACGTAGCCCAATTATGCCGAAGACAAGCCTATCGCAAATCGTCACCGCAAAGAGCGAGCGAACGCTTGTGCGCTTCGAAAGTCGATTCGATCACTCGTCGGTGCGTGGCTATGTCCTTGATGTTGGTCCGAAGTTCTTTCTTGTGGCGGTGGTCAGCGACCGCATCTGGTTCGATGGCTTTGAGTGTTTCCGAGTCGGGGATGTGCGCGACCTACATCCCGATCCTCACAATTCATTCGTAGAGTCCGCTTTGCAGATTCGTGGGGAGCGGATACCAGAGAAGCCGCACATCAGCGTTGCGAGTATCGAGGAGTTGCTGCTCTCCGCAAGTCGGGTGTTCCCGCTCATGACAGTCCATCGCGAGCAGGTGGATCCAGATGTGTGTTGGATTGGCCGGGTTCTGAGCGTGGAGCGGGGTCGAGTATCGCTGTTGGAGATTACCCCGGACGCCAAATGGGAAGAGAATCCCGAGATTTACCGATTGAGCCAGATTACTCGTGTGGGTTTCGGTGCTGATTATGAGACTGCGCTGCACCTTGTCGGCGGAGAACCCAATCTGTCTATCAAGTCGTGCGTGGCAACCGGCGATAATCCTCCGAGGGTCGGTCCTTGAAAATTGAATTTGAGGGCGTACGAGTAAGAATACATCAGGATTCTCGAGCTTCGGGGGTGTAGGATCCCATACATCCTCATCGCCGACCACGGTCGATCACGGCACCTACCGCCATGAGAGAGCCCAAACTCTCGGGATCCAATGTTCGCCAGTCTGAAACTCTGCCTTTTCTCCCCACTTTGGACGGGCTATCGTCAGGCCATGAGTTTGGATCAAATCGCACCTGTCGCCCTCCGGCTCCCCCCCAAAGAGCGCGCCCTGCTTGCCGCCTCCCTTTGGGAAAGTATTGAGGACCCTTACGCCTTGGCGATTGATCAGAGCGATGAAGACGCCCTTGCCTTGGCGCTGGCCCGAGACGCCGAACTGGAGTCCGGGGAAGTCAGTCCTCTGTCACACGCAGACCTGATGACACGGCTCCGGGGATGAGGATCGACTACCATCCCCCCGGGATTGCCAAATCCCCCCGCTTCCCCCAACCTCCTGCCCGTGAAAGTCACCAAGGCCGTCATCACCGCCGCCGGAAAGAACCAGCGGACCCTCCCGCTCCAGACGCTCGTCGACCGCGACGGGGCCTCGAAGTCCGCCCTCGCCATTCTCGCCGGAGAGATCACCGCCGCGGGCATCGGCGAGATAGCGGTGATCGTCTGCCCCGGGGACGAGGATGCCTACGCCGCCGCCGCCGGCCCCTTCGCCCGCCAGATGCGCTTCATCCCGCAGGCCGAGCCCCTCGGCTACGGCCACGCCGTCCATTGCGCGGCGGACTTCACCGGCGACGATCCCTTCCTGCTCACCGTCGGCGACCACCTCTACACCAGCCGCGCGGACAAATCCTGCACCGCCCAGCTCCTCGAAACCGCCGAGGCCGGCAAGTGCCCCGTCTCCGCCGTCCAGGCCACCCACGAAAGCAAGCTGCCCTACTACGGCAGCATCGGCGGCCATCGCGTCGCGGGCTCCGAGCGGCTCTACGAAATCGAGACCGTGATTGAAAAGCCCACGCCCACCGAGGCCGAGCAAAAGCTCGTCGTCCCCGGCCTGCGCGCCGGGAACTACCTCTGCTTCTTCGGCATCCACGTGCTGGTGCCCTCGGTCATGGAAACCCTCGGCCGCCAGCTCGCCGCCGGCCGCGCCGATCTTTCCAGCGCCCTCGCCGAGACCGCCCGCCGCGAGCGCTACCTCGCCCACGAGCTGTTAGGCCGCCGCCACGACCTCGATCTCGACTACGGCCTGCTCGCCACCCAGCTCGCCCTCGGCCTCGCCGGCAAGGACCGCGACGAGGTGCTTTCGCTACTGGTCGAGCTGCTGGCGCAGTCGCAGGGGTGAGCCGGAGGAAGACGGGGGAACAACGAAAATAACGAAATCTCGCGAAAATGAAGGCAGAGGGATGGTCGCTTCCATCCCCTGCAGCGCGCCTTCCTCTTCTTCAAATTTCGTTCGTTTCGTCCCTTTCGTTGTTCGGAATTCAAGCCTCAACGGAATCGAAGAATCCCTTCACCACCATGACCCGCGAACAGAACGTCATTCTCGCCGCCACCCCCGGCCGCTTGCTCAAGGAGGAATTCCTGGATGCCCACCAGCTCAGCCAGAGCGAACTTTCCCGTCGCACCGGCATCCCTCGTTCGACCATCAACGAGATCGTCAAAGGAAAGCGGGCGATTACCGCCGAGGTCGCCTTCACGCTGGGCACCTTTTTTGGAATGGAGCCGCAGTTCTGGATCAACCTCCAGGGCCGCTACGATCTCCGCGTCGTCCAGTTCCAGCAGGCGACCGCCATCCGCGCCCGGGTCCAGCCGCTGGTGGTCTGAGCCGGCACGCCCTCTAAATCCTCCCCTCCGCAGCATTGCCAGCCGCCCGCCCGTCCTCCACGCTCCGCCGGGTGATCCTCCTTGATCTCATTACCTCCCCGGACGAAACCGTCCGCAACCGGTCGCTCGACGCCGCCTGCGCGGCTCTCCCGCTCGATGCCCTGCTCGCCGAAGCCGACGCGCTCGACGCCTTCCGCCGCGGCAGCGACAACCTCTACCACCGCGTCCGCGCGCTGCTCTTCCTCCACTCGATCCACCGCTTCCACCTGCCGCGCCTGCTCGCCGCGGAAAAGCCCGGCGCGATCCCGTTCAAGGGCTACGAGAACTTGTTAGAGCGGCGTTTCGAGGAAGCCATCGACCTCTTCCTCAAGCAGCAGCGCGAGTCCGGTCCCGGCGGCGCGATCTCCAGCGCCCTCGCCGCCGCCTACCAGAAGCTCGCCTTCCAAACCCTGGCCGACCAGGTCCGCCGCAGCGTCCGCAGCGTCAGCGGCAACCAGTGGATGTTCCGCATGGGCCACCCCGCCGACCAGCCGCTGCGCCTGCGCAAGGAGCTGCTCGTCCGCGACCCCGCCAGCGGCCTCTACCCGGTGCTGCGCGAGCGCACCCCGGTCCGCATGGACCTGACCCATTGCGGCTGGAGCGACATCTTCTTCCTCGGCATGGACTACCCCGACGGCGCGAAAGTGCTGAATATCTCCGTCGACCTCGCCGTGCACGGCCGCGACAAGGAACCGAGCCCGCCGGTTGAGGCCAGCTTGCGCGTCATCGAACAGCCGATCCTCCGCCTCACCAGCGTCGACCTCGGCTGCACCGCGGAGATCTCCAGCCTCAACGAGGTGTTCGATTTTGCGAAGGACTACCTCGGCCTGCTCAAGGCCGCGGTCATCGCCAGCGGGATCGTGCCACCCGGCATCGAAGGCTCCGGCCAGAGCCTCGCCGACTTGTTAGAGCGGGTCGTCGGCCCCGGCCTCGGCCTCGAACTGGTCAGCAACGTCAACAACATCCCCAAGGGCTCGCGGCTCGCTGTTTCCACCAACCTGCTCGCCGCGCTGATCGGCGCCTGCATGCGCGCCACCGGCCAGGCCAGCTCTCTAACAGGCGGACTCGCCGAAGACGAACGCCGCATCGTGCTCGCCCGCGCCTTGCTCGGCGAATGGATCGGAGGCTCCGGCGGTGGTTGGCAGGACTCCGGCGGCGTCTGGCCGGGTATGAAGCTGATCTCCGGCGCGATCGCCCGCGAAGGCGACGCCGAATTCGGTATCAGCCGCGGCCGCCTGATGCCGACCCACCGCATCCTCGACCACGACGACGCCCCCGCCGCCGCGCGGAAGAAGCTCCAGGACTCGCTGGTCCTCGTCCACGGCGGCATGGCGCAGAATGTCGGCCCCATCCTCGAGATGGTCACCGAGAAATACCTGCTGCGCAGCGAGCCCGAATGGTCCGCACGCCAGGAAACCCACGGCGTGCTCGACCGCATCCTCGCCGCCTTGAAAACCGGCGACGTCCCGGCGATCGGCGCGGCCACCATGGAGAACTTCAACGGCCCGATCCAGACCATCATCCCCTGGGCCGGCAACCTCTACACCCAGACCCTCATCGACAAGACCCGCGCGGCGTTCGGCGACGACTTCTGGGGCTTCTGGATGCTCGGCGGGATGGCTGGCGGCGGCATGGGATTCATCTTCGCGCCGGAACGGAAATCCGAGGGCCAGCAGTTCCTCCAGCAGCTCATGTCGGACACCAAGCGCGCCCTCGCCGCCGCCCTGCCCTTCGCGATGGAACCGGTCGTCTACGACTTCGCCATCAACGAGCGCGGCACCTGGGCCGACCTTCTAACAGGCGACGAGGCGCTGATGCCGTCCGGCTACTACCGCTTCGTCGTCCCCACCCTGCTGCGCATGGACCGCCAGCAACTCGGCGCGCCCCGCCTCGCCGAACTCGACTGCTTCGCCGCCGCCTGCCGCAAGCGCCCGGAACTCGAAGGGATGGTGCAGACCTTGTTCGACTCGATCTTCCCGCACGGCGGCGACGACTCCGGCAACCGCGACACCCTCGACGCCCTGCTCGCGAAATACGGCTTCGACCGCGTGATGCACGAGCAGATCCGCGACGACCTCAAGGCCGGTCGCATCGGCCTCGCCCAGAACCGCCTGCCCGCCAACTCGGTGATCGAAGACGTCCGCGAGTCCGATCTAACAAGTTCCGCCCACCTCACCGCCGCCCACCGCGAACGAGGCCTCGCCGCGCTGAAAAACGGCGAGGTCGCCGTGGTCACCCTCGCCGCCGGCGCCGGCTCCCGCTGGACCCAGGGCGCGGGCGTGGTCAAGGCGCTGCACCCCTTTTGCAAGCTCGGCGGACGCCACCGTTCCTTCGTCGAGTCCCACCTCGCGAAGAGCCGCAAGGTCTCGCAGCTCTGCGGCACCCCGCTGCCCCACATCTTCACCACCAGCTACTTCTCGCACGAGCCGACCCGCCGCTTCCTCGACCAGCACGACCAGTTCGGCTACCAAGGGCCGCTGCTCCTTTCCGAAGGCAAGTCGATCGGCCTGCGCACCGTCCCCACCGTCCGCGACCTGCGCTTCGCGTGGGAGGAAATGCCCCAGCAGACGCTCGACGTCCAGCAGCAGAAAGTCCGCGACAGCCTGCGCACCGCGCTGATCGGCTGGGCGGAGTCCACCGGTGAGGCCTCCGATTACACCGCGAACCTGCCTCAACAGTGCCTCCATCCCGTCGGCCACTGGTATGAAGTCCCGAACCTCCTGCGCAACGGCACCCTCGCCGCCTTGTTAGAGGAACGCCCGCAGTTGAAAACGCTGGTGCTTCACAACATCGACACCGTCGGCATGAACGTCGATCCCGCCCTGTTAGGCCATCATTTGGAAAGCGGCGCGGGCCTGACCTTCGAGGTCATCACCCGCCGTCTCGAGGACCGCGGCGGCGGTCTCGCCCTGGTCAACGGCCACCCGCAACTGGTCGAAGGCCTCGCCATGCCGCGCGAGGAGGACGAGTTCCACCTGACCTACTACAACTCTAATACCTGCTGGATCGACATCGACGCCCTGCTCGCCGCCTTCAAGTTGACCCGTGCCGATCTCACCGACGCCGCCAAGGTCACCGCCGCGATCCGCGCCCTCGCCGCCCGGATGCCGACCTACATCACACTCAAGGACGTGAAAAAGCGCTGGGGCCACGGCCAGGAGGACGTCTTCCCGGTCTGCCAGTTCGAGAAGCTGTGGGTCGACATGAGCCAACTCTCGACGATCCAGACCCGCTACGTCGCCGTGCCCCGCCTGCGCGGCCAGCAGTTGAAGGACCCCGCCCAGCTCGACGGCTGGCTGCGCGACGGCTCCGCCGCCTATC
>JAYTLR010000207.1:0-7869 GCA_043729195.1 Akkermansia sp. | reverse complement strand
TTTTGGGGATTGATTTCATGGGTGAGTAAGGCTACGAAACCGGTGCGCAGCTTCAAGTCCTTCTCATCCTATCTGATAGGGTTGCGTGCTCTTTGACGTTCTGCGGTAAACTCGATGCAAAGTCCTATCGATCAGCCTAAGCGGCGGAGAGGCGGCGCGTTCCTAGTCGCCCTTACATCGCTCGCGGTCGTCACGGCTTTGGTGGCGGCTTACGTTTGGATGCTTATGTGCCTGTCGGTTTTTAGCGCGCTCGAACATGGAGGTACTAAGGTCCTTGTGGAGCTGGGGGTCGATCACACTTGGGCGTTTGCTTTGGATTCCATCTGCCTGGGGCTTCTGATTTCCGTCATCCTCCTTCGCCGAGACGCTCGTCTGGCGCCGACCGGCCTCGCCATCACGGTTCTTAGTTTCTCACTGAGGATGGCCGAGTTCCAGGATGCCGGAAACACTTCGATGTTCTGGTTCGAACCATTCCTCAGGTCGGGGGTTTACGCGCTCTCTTTCACTCTGGCTTATGCCGCCAACAGGTTCCGGAGACCGGCGGCGACTACCTGACACAGCGCGCCGCCCTACGGACAAAATCTGCACAGCAATCCGCGCGAGAGCGACGAATCGGCGCGGGCCGACTTCCATTAAGAGGGCTATCCCCCCGCCGCGATGGTCACGATTTCAAGGTTCGCGCCGTCGCGGACCTCCGTCGTGGCGTAGTCGGCGGGGAAGACGGGCTCGCGGTCGAGTTCGACGACGACCGGCTTGCCGCCGAGGCCGAGGGCGTCGAGCAGGCTGGCGACGGTGAAGGAGTCGTCTTCGAAGGTCCGGGGACTGCCGTTGAGGATGAGGGTCATGGTGTTCCGGGCTCGATGGATGCTTCATTCCGGCTCATGAAGAGTTCCGGGGTGATGCGAAGGATCCCGTAGAGGGTGATGGCTCCGAGGACGACGGGATAGCGCCATCCCATGTGGTCGTTGCGAAGCAGGTTCCATGTCCAGTTCTGATCCACGTAGAGGAAGATCGATGCGGCGAAGGCGAGCAGCATCACGGTGGAGTATCCGTGCAACCAGTGGCTGGCCCGCGGCGTTTTGGCGACCCAGGCGAGCGCCGCCGCCAGCAGGAAGGCGACGAGATTGGTCGCGGCGAAGATCCGCAGGTCGGCGATGAGATTGCGGTAACTTTCCTCCAAGCGGTCCTTGAGATCGGAGACCCCCTTCGTGAGCAGGTCGACGGCCTTGCGGGCAAGCGGGTTTTCGATTTCCGGGAAGTCGAAGGCCTTGGCCCGACCTGCGCCGCCCTCGGCGAGTGCGATCAACCAGACATCGGGCGCGGCGCGGTAGCCGGCGAGTTCGGATTCCAGGCGGTCGCGGACGTCGCCACGGATGAGTTTTCCCAGTACCGGCCGATCGAGGGTTTCCTGGACCTTGGCGGCGAGCGGGTCGGCGAGACCGCGGGATTTGTCGACGGCGATCTGCCGTGCTTTCGAGGTGATGATTCCCTTCGCGACGAAGGTGGAGACGAGCAGGGCGACCGACAGCGCGGCACCGGCGAGGTGGAGGGCGATGAGGATTTTCCGTAGCATGGGTCAAGGGGCCAGGATTGCCTCGTCCCAGTCTTTCCAGACGGGGTCGAGCTGCTTGGATTTGAGCATCGCCGCGACTTCGGCGGGCGAACGGGTGTCGTCGATCTTGAACTGTTCGGTCGCCTTTTCGCAGCCGGTCGTTTCCGTGAGTTCGACGCGGCGGCCTTTGACGGTGAGGTGGAGGTCGTCGCTGCCGGCGCCGGTGTAGCCGCCGGGCTCGGTGCGGGCGCCGGCGGACATGTGGGTGATGCCGAGCGGCGCCATGGCATCGCGCAGGGCGGCCGGCTCGCGGGTTGAAAGCACGATCCCGACCTGCGGGAAGCAGGTGCGGAAGGCGCAGGCGAGCTGGACGAGGGCGCGGTCCGACAGGAAGAGGTCGGGATCCGGCTCGTACTGGTAATTTCCGGCGTAGGGTCTCATCCGCGGGAAGGCGACGGTGAACTGGGCTTTCCAGCAGTGCTTGTAGAGGTATTCGAGATGGGCCGCCAGGGAGAGCGCCTCGTGCTTCCAATCGGCCAGGCCGAACAGCGCGCCGATCCCGATGCGCCGGAAGCCGCCGGCGTAAGCGCGTTCCGGGCAGTCCAGCCGCCAGTCGAAGTTCTTTTTCGGGCCGGCGGTGTGGAGGCGGGTGTAAGTCTCGCGGTGGTAGGTTTCCTGGTAAACGACGAGGCCCTCCGCGCCGTGGCGGACGATCTCGGCGTACTGGTCGTCTTCCATCGGTCCGACCTCGATGCCGATGGTCGGGAACAGGCCCTTCAAGGCATCGATGCACTCCTGGAGGTAGCCGTCGGAGACGAATTTCGGGTGTTCCCCGGCGACCAGCAGGACGTTGCGGAAGCCGAGGTCGTGCAGATGGCGGCCTTCGCGGACGACCTGATCGACGGTCAGGGTGACGCGGAATATCCCATTGTCGCGGGAGAATCCGCAGTAGGAGCAGTTGTTGACGCACTCGTTGGAGACGTAGAGCGGCGCGAACAGGCGCATGGTGCGGCCGAAGTGGCGGCGGGTCAGCCGCTGGCTCTCGCGGGCCAGCGACTCAAGCTCGCGGTCGGAGGCGGGAGCGATCATCCGCTCGAAGCGGCGCAGCAGCGGGGACTTGCGGTCGAGGGCGGAAGCAAAGTGTTCGGAGAAGCTCACAGGCGGCGGGAGCATGGAGCGGCACCGGGCGGTCGTCAAAGCACGATCCCGCGGAGCTTGCCAAGCGCGCGGTCACGGGCTTTCCTGCGTCACCCCAGCCCGGCCATGAACGAGCGAATCGTCTGCAAACCCACCCCCTGGTTCCTGCTCCGCGCCGCGGCGATGCTGCTGATGTTCGGCGTCTTCGCCGTGATGTTCTACGTCGATGGCAAGTGGGGCTACCGCGAGAAAAACCTGTCTTTCTTCGTCTCGAAGGCCTTCGAGCGGGCGACCCAGGAGTTCACTCTCAAGAAGGACCAGATTTCGCCCGAGGATTGGCGTGCCTATGCGGAGAAGCAGACGATCGATTTCGTCCACCGGAGTTCGGACGACGAGGTGGGGGAGGTGGTGCCGGTCCCCGAAGGCACGCCGGTCCCGATGCCCTGGCCGCCGGTCTTGCACGACCACGCGGCGCTGAAAGCTTCGCTCGACCAGCAGCCGGGCAAGCTTTTCAACGACTACCGGCTGGAAGCCAACATCAAGAAAGACGCGCCGGAGAAGGCCTATCCCGCCCGCACGATCTTCGAACAATGGGTGTTTTTCTGGATCTGCCTGGTGCTGACCATCGCCGCGTTGGTCGTGCTGCTGCGCACAATCCGCCGCTGCATCGCGATCGACGGTGAAGCGCTCTACCCGGCCGGGGGCGGCAAGGTGCCCTTCGGCCAAATGACCCGCCTGGATCTGCGGAAATGGGAAAACAAAGGACTGGCCTTTGTCTGGGCCCGGACCGCCAGCGGCGAAGAGCGCAAGCTGACGATCGACGGCCTGACCTACGGCGGTTTCAAGAAAGAACAGGACGAACCCGCCGAGCGGCTGATGGTCCGCCTGCGTGAGAATTTCTCGGGCGAACTGATCGAATACGTGATCGAGCCCGCGGAGCCCGAGGCCGGTCCTCCGGCGGATGCCTGAGGGCCCCGCGAAACAGGTCGCTTTTCGGGGTTGCCAAGCCCCGGTGAGGGCGGTAATCCCTCCCTCCAGCTTCAACCACCTAGCACACCAATGTCTGACAAGAGCATCGAAGACCGCGTTAAGGACATCATCGTCGACCAGCTCGGCGTCAACGCCGACCAGGTCACCCTGGAGGCCAAGTTCATCGAAGACCTCGGTGCCGACTCCCTTGACACCGTCGAGCTTGTCATGGCGTTCGAAGAGGAGTTCGAGATCGAAGTTCCCGACGAGGAAGCTGAAAAGCTCCAGTCTGTCGGCGATGTCGTCACCTACATCACGAGCCAGAGCTGATTTCCGACGCTCGCGAGAGCAACCGGGAAAAGGGCGGACTCCAGGCGGGTCTGCCTTTTTTTTGCACTTTGCCCGGAACGGGAGAGACTGCCGCCGCCGCATGCATTCGCCCGACAACATTCAGTACGCGATGGAGACCACCCGGGTCCTTTTGGAGCCAGACCGGCGCATCGACACTTTCGGCGACACCCGTTTCGAGTTCCAGCTCCTCAGCGAGCTGATGGACCGGACTGGTGAAGTGCGGATCCGGACCGGGGAGGTGGAGGCGATGCGCCCGCGGATCATGCGTCCGGACTCGATGCAGGAAATCGAGCTGGAGGGCTTCGGCGACAAGGCCCGCGAGCGGATGGACGCGATGATCGAGAAGCTCAAGGCCGAGGGCAAGGACATGGCCTTCTTGCGCTACGGCTTCCGCTTCCGCAGCGGGCAGGTGAACGAGGAAATCATCCACGACACGATGGATGCCGTCCGCGAGCGGGTGCTCGAGGACGCCCGCCGCGCCGGCAATCCGGCACGCGCGGTGATCGAGGGCGTGGACGACGCCTGGGAGGTTTCCATTTTCAAGTTCGCCTTTGAAATGATCCGCCAATCGTGGCCGATCAACCGCTTCGACTTCCATAGGCGCGGCTTGCTCTGATAAAACCCTGCCGCGGATGCGACTCTGGACTTTGATCAAGCTGGTGGCGGGTGCGGTGGTCCTCGGGGTCACCGTCTTCACCGTGATGCTGGTCTGGCACGTCCAGCACGAGCCGCTCGGCGGGATTTTTTCGGAACTGGTGCCGGTGCAGTTCGAGCCCAAGCCGGTCGTCACCCTGCCGCAGGCGGATGCCACGCTGCCGGAGATCGATCCCGGGGCGAAGGTCTTCGAGAAGGCGGCCGAATTGATCGCGGTGGGCGACCTGACCGGAGCCCGCGAGAAGCTGCGGACGGTGGTCAGCGTCTATCCCCGATCCAAGTCCGCGCCAGAAGCCCGCCGGATCGTCGGCGAGATGAATCTCGACGAACTGCTCTCCGCCTCCCGGATGGAAGGCAAGGCGGTGCATATCGTGCGTTCCGGCGAGTCGTTCCTGGGGATCGCCGCCAAGCACGACACCACGCTTGACTGCATCATGCACCTCAACGGCCTGCTGGACCTCAAGAGGCTGCACCCCGGCGAGGAACTCATCGTGATGCCGCTGGAACTGAGGGTGCAGATCGATCCTGCCCGCAGGGTGCTTTCGCTGTGGGAAGCGAGCGGCCGCTTCGTGAAGGAATACCCGCTGCTTTCGATGGACCTGGCCGGCCAGAAGGGCGGGCTGCGCACGAAGATTGCCTCCAAGGCCGGGTTGGTCGGTAACCGCCGCGTGACCCCGGGCATGAAAGATTATCGGGACTCCGCGAAAGTGTTCTCGCTGGATAAATCCTCGCTCCAGATCCGCTCGCTGGATCCGGCCAAGGAAGCGGCCGAGGGCGAGGACCTGCCGGCCGGTGCCGGCTTCCATCTGAGCGTCGAGGACATCGAAGAACTCGCCCTTCTCCTCCGCCCGGGGAATGAGGTGGAAATCCGCGCGGCGGGACCCTAGCCTGCCGCACGCCTCCGGGACACCCCAACTTTCCAAGACCCATGCAACTGCTGGAATTCGAAAAGCCGATCGCCGAACTCGAACGCGAGGTCGAAAAACTCCGCGCCAAGTCCGCTTCACAGGATATCGACATGTCGGGCGATATCGCCAGCATGGAGGCCAAGTTGGCGGAGATCCGTCGCTCCACCTACGAAAACCTGACCCCTTGGCAGCGAGTGCAGATCGCCCGTCATACCCAGCGGCCTTTCATGCTCGATTACATCGCCCATGCCTTCACCGATTTTTGCGAGCTGCATGGCGATCGCAGGATCGGCGACGACCATTCGATGCCCGGTGGATTCGCCCGCATCGGCGGCCGGCGGGTGGTGGTGATCGGCCATCAAAAGGGCCGCGACACCAAGGAGAACCTCAAGCGCAACTTCGGCAGCGCGCATCCGGAAGGCTACCGCAAGGCGATGCGCCTGATGAAGCTCGCCGAGAAGTTCGGCCTGCCGGTCGTCACGCTGATCGACACCCCCGGCGCCTATCCCGGCATCGGCGCGGAAGAGCGGAACATCGCGGAAGCCATCGCCCACAATCTGCGCGAGATGATGCTGCTGAAAGTGCCGGTCATCGCGATCGTCCTCGGCGAAGGCGGCTCCGGCGGTGCGCTCGGGATCGGCGTGGCCGACCGGGTGCTGATGATGGAAAACGCCTACTACTCGGTGATCAGTCCGGAAGGCTGCGCGGCGATCCTGTGGAAGCACCGCAAGCACGCGCCGGAAGCGGCGGAGGCGATGAAGCTGGCGGCGCCGGACCTTCTGAAGCTCGGCTTGGTCGACGGCGTGATTGCCGAGCCAAACGGCGGGGCGCATCATGACCATTCCGGGACGGCGGCGGCTTTGAAGGAGGCGATTCTTTCGAATCTCGACGAACTCGGGAAGCTTACGGTCGACCAGCTCAGGGATGCGCGGTATGCGAAGTTCCGGGCGTTTGGCGAGTGGGAGGGGAAGTGAGGGGGGCTTTGGGAGCCATCGCGGGATGCCGCGGCGGAGCCGCTTTGGACTGCTGCGATGATTTGCAGCTTTCCGAATGAAGGGTGGAGGTCGCCGTTCTGGCCTGCGGAGGCGATCCGGAGAGGTCGCCTCGGGTCCACGGGGGCGGATTTCATCTCCCGTGGATTCGAGAGCTGCGAAGCATCGCAGCAGTCCGAGGGCCTCCGGCGGTCATGGGGGCGGCCGCCTCGTACTAAATCCCCGCGGCCCAGAGGGCGGCGTGGATCTTGAAGTCGATGAGGTAGCCGTCGCCTTCCTTCGCTTTCAGCCAGGCGCGGAGGTCGTGGCGCGGGACGAGGTGGACCTGGATGTCCTCGTGCTCGGTGCCGCCGCCGTCGTGTTCTTTCACCAGGCCGGTGGCTTGGAAGAGGTGCGTGATTTCCGGCGTCATCCCGGCGGAGGTCGGGGAGGCGAGCAGCTGTTCGATCTTCCCGGCGCGGTAGCCGGTCTCCTCCAACAGCTCGCGGGCGGCGGTGGCGGACAGCGCTTCGCCGCGGAATTCCTCCTCGTCGCCGACCAACCCGGCGGGGATTTCGATGACCTTTTGCTGCACGGGAACGCGGAATTGCTCGATCAGCACGACCTCGTCATCCGGGGTGAGCGCGAGGATTCCGACACAGGCGTCGGCGTTCGGGCGCTTGACGAAATCCCAGCGGCCGATGCGGTAAAGGCCCAGCCAGCGGGTTTCAAAGAGGATTTCGGGTTCCGACATTGGGTGAAGAAAGGTTGGCGCGGGGGCGTATTGAGGGCACTTTCCGCCCGCCACGATGTCTCGCCACGATTTCCAGATTCCGGTCACCTTCAAGCACCGCGTTTGTTTTACCCGCGATGCCTTCGGTCTAGGCAATCCGCTGTTAGGCGAAATCCTCGCCGAAGGGGAGGGCCGGCGGGTGCTGGTGGCGGTCGAGGAAAGCGTGGCGAAGGCCTGGCCTGAGCTGACCCGGCAGATCGAGACCTACTTCGCGGACCTCGGCTTCGACTGGCGGGGGATCCAGGTGCTGCCGGGCGGCGAGGCGGTGAAGCGCGACGACGCGTTGGTGCGGCGGATCTGGGAGACGATCGACCGCCAGCACATCGACCGCCATTCCTACCTGCTGGTTATCGGCGGCGGGGCCTTCCTCGATGCCGTGGGCTACGCCGCGGCGACTGCCCACCGCGGCGTAAGGCTGGTGCGCTTCCCGACCACGACGCTGTCGCAGGACGACAGCGGGGTCGGCGTGAAGTGCGCGATCAACGGCTTCGGCAAGAAGAACTGGATCGGCGCCTTCGCGGTGCCCTTCGCGGT
>JAYTLR010000206.1:0-25559 GCA_043729195.1 Akkermansia sp. | reverse complement strand
TTCCGATCCAGTCATTACCGGCTTCGCCACGGTCGCGTCAGTCCCGTCAGTCAGCCGCTGGAGCCCGAAAATCCCGCTCAACTTTGGACACCGTTCCGCGTTTTCGGAGGGACGGACCTTTTTGCGCGTTTTGACCTTTTTGCGCGTTTTTTTGCGCGTTGACCTTTTTGCGCGTTTTTGCGCGGGAGAGATCGACGCAGCCGTCCCGCTACGGGAAACGGAGCAGCGGTCCCGCTGGGGGATGCCCGGGATCAGCGCAGGGTGGCGGCAATCTCGGTGGCGAGGCGGGCGAGGAGGCGGCTTTGGGCAGCCGCGACGGCGTCGAAGCCGTCGGCGCTGAGGGGCTCGGTGCCGGACCAGGATTTCGAGGTGACCATGCGGCGGTCGGGCAGGGAGTAAACGCGCCAGGCGGCGTCGAGGACGGCATCGCCCTCGGCGGTGCCGTGGAGCTGGCGGATGTCGAGGGTGACCTGGTAACGCAGCTCGCCGTCGCTGCCCCAGGGGTAGGTGCGGATGTTGCCGGTGCCGAGGCGGCGGCCGAGGTTGGTGGCTGTGACGCGGGCGATGTTTTCCTCGAGGTCGCCGGCCCAGCGGTGGGACTCGGCGACGGACATGCGGTTGCCGCCTTCCTGGAAGACCAGGTTGGCGCGGTCGAGGTAGCCGGCGAGGGACACCGGGCCGACGCCGATGGCGGTGCCGCCGCCGGCCGGCGCGGAGCCTTCCGCGGTGAGGACGTAGTAGGACTTGGGGGTGGCGCAGCTGGAGAAGAAGTGAACCGCCAAGACGCCAAGGACGCCAAGTTTGAGTGGTCGGAGGTGCATGGGGTTTGGAAGTTGAACAGGGATTGCGGCAGGGATACCGCAGCTGTTTTTAGCGGCGGGCCTTCGGCTTCGGGTCGCCGGAGCCTTCGCGGCCGAAGAGGAGGGAGTTGGGCTTTTCTTCGATGGAGTCGGAGAGGACCTTGAAGGAACGAAGAGCGGAGCGGAGTTCGTCGAGGGTTCGGCTGAGGTCGCCCTGGACGGCGCCGTTCGGGCCGAGGCTGTCGACGCTGCTGCGGACTTGCTTGAGGGTGGCGTCGAGCTCGGCGGTGAGGTTCTGCGTGTTCTCGCTGGCGAGCAGCTTCTTGGCCTCGGCGAGCATGGATTCGGCTTCGTCGAGGGTGCCGCGGACGTCCTTGACGGTGACGGCGATCTCGTCGGCGGCGTTGCCGAATTTCGTCAGGGTGCTTTCGAGCGGCAGGGCTTCGAGCTTGGCGAGGATGGCGTTGACCTTGTCCTGAAGCAGGGCGAGGCCGGAGGACTCGGTGGGGATGACGTCGAAGTTGCCGAGGCGGGTGAGTTCCGCAGGGGAGGCGGTGGGGACGAAGTCGAGGTCGATGTAGAGCGCGCCGGTGATGATGGAGCCGGTGCTGAGCTTGGCGCGGAGGCCGCGACGGACGGATTCGCCGAGGATCTGGCCCTGGTCCTTGATGTCTTCCAAGGCTTCGCTGAGCGTCTCGGTTTCAATTTCGATCAGCACGGGAACCCGCGAATCCCCGACGGGCGAGTGGTCGAAGCTGATCTCGACGACTTGCCCGAGACGGATGCCGCGAAACTCCACCGGCGCGCCGGGAGAGAGGCCGCGGACCGATTGATCGAAGAACAGGAGGCAGCGGTGGTCGGGCGTGAAGACGGATTTTTCCGCGGCGTCCTGGTCGGAAAAGAGCGTGTAAACCGCGCCATCGACGGCCGGAGGACCGCCGGTTCCGCCCTTGGGTACCCAGAACGAGGCACCGCCGGTGACCATTGCTTGGAAAGAAGGTGTGGAGAGCTTGAAGCCATCGGCACCAGCGGTGACGTCGATGCCGCTGGTGTTCCAGAAGCAGGTGCCGCTGCGGACGAGGTCGGCGTATTCTTCGTCGATGAAAACATCGAAGCGGATCTTGCGGCTTTCGAGATCGAGGGTGCGGCGTTCGACCCTGCCGACTTCGAAGCCGCGGTAGTAAATCGGCGAGCCGGAGGTGAGGGAGCCGGCATCGTCCGCGACCAGGGAGAGGCGCAGGCCGGGGACATTGGCGCTGGTGACGGGTGGCTCCTCGAGGCCGTCGAAGTGGTTCGACAAGTCGCTTTCCTCGCCAGGCTCCAGCTCGATGTAGGCACCGGTGATCAGGGTGCCGAGGCCGGAGATGGCAGAGGTGGAGACGCGCGGTCGAACGACCCAGAAGCGGCTGTCGCGGCGCAGCAGGTACTCGGAAGCCGGGTCGATGCGGACGGAGGCGACGACCGAGCGGAGGTCGTTGGAGAGCTCGATGTGCTCGACCACGCCGACGCGGACGGAGCGGCAGCGGATTTCCGTTCTGCCGGCTTCGATGCTGTCCGCGGTTTCGAAGCGGACGAAGGCGAGCGGGCCTTTGTCGGCGTAGTGTTTCCAGACAAGGGTGCCGGCGACGACGAGGGCCAGGGCGGGTACGACCCAGACGCTGCTCCAGCGGCGGCGGTGGCGGATGACGGCCCGGGGTTCCTCGTGTGGGTCTTCGCTCATGGGGTGTCGGAAAGGTCGGCCCCGGTGTGGCGGTCCCACAGCAGGCGGGGGTCGAAGCTCATGGCGGCAAACATGGTGAGGACAACAACGGCTGCAAAGGAAAGGATCGCCGGGCCGGGCAGGACGGATGAAAGCGCGCCGACTTGGACCAGGGCGACGAGAATGGCAACGACGAAGACATCGACCATCGACCAGCGACCGACGATCTCAGTGAGGTGGTAGAGGCGGGCGAGGTTTTTCGGTGAAGCGTGGGTCCGGCCGGAGGCGGCGAGACAGAGCCAGATCAGAGCCAGCATTTTGAGGATAGGGATCAGGATGCTGGCGGCGAAAATGATGGCGGCGACGAGCAGGTCGCCCTTTCGCCAGAAGCTGATCACGCCGGTCATGATGGTGTCGCTTTCCGGTCCGCCGATGCCGCCGACAACCATGATCGGCATGAGGTTGGCGGGAAAGTAGAGGGCGATGGCGGCGAGCAGGAAGCACCAGGTGCGTTCGAGGCTGCGGGGTTTCCGGAGATGGAGGGCACGGTGGCAGCGCGGGCAGGTTCCAATCGTCACGGGGCTGACCTTCCCGCAGAGGTGGCAGGAGGCGAGGCCTTGGGCGGCGGCGCTGCGGATTTCCATCAGGGCTTCTTGTGGAGGGCGATTTCGAGCCGGTCCCAGAGTTCGAGGCGGTCGATCCCGGCCATCGCGGCGGCGGTGCAAAAGACCAGGCCGGCGAGCGCCCAGAGGCCGGTGCCGAGGTGGATGTCGCCGACCGCGCCAAGTTTCAGCAGGGCGACCAGGATGCCGAGGAAGAAGACCTCCAGCATGCTCCACGGTTCGCAGAGCTGAAACCAGCGGGTTACGGATTTGGCGCCCGGGAGGGCGATGCCGAAGCGCAGCGGAGCGGCGACGTAGAGCAAGCCGCCGACGAGGATGAGCGGCGCGATCACGGTGAAAAACACCGCCGCGAGGGCGACTAGAGGGTTGCCTTCTCGATACATCGCGGCGGCGGCTTCCAGGATGGTCAGTTCGCGGCGGACGCTGCCGGCATCCACGGTGATGCTGGGAAAAAGGTGGACCAGCACCATGAAGATCAGGGCCGCGGAAGAAAAGGCGGTGGCTCGGGCGAGCGAGCGGGGGCGATTCTGATAGAGCATCTCGCCGCAGCGGCAGCAGTGGGCGGCATCGCCTTCCGTCAGCCGAGGTGCTTCCTGGAGGGCGTCGCAAAACGGGCACGCCACTTGGATCGGCGCGTCGTCGAGACGCGGCCAGGAGAGACCGGGAAGGTGGCGTTTCATCCTAAAAAGCGAGTTGAGAGTCGATGGTTGAGTGTTGATAGTTCAGAACCAGCGGTTTGGGTCGTTGTCGTGCTTGATCACTGAAGTGGAAGGGCATATCGGCGTGAACTCTTCTGCATCGACTATCAACCATCGACCCTCAACTCTCAACTTGCCTTCCCCAAGCTGGCGGATCAAAGAGGCCGGGCGTAGGTATCGCACCGATTGTGCCAGCCTTCGCGCCAGCGGGCTTCGCCGCGGCCGGCCGGGGCGTTGTCGATGCGGCGGGAGAGCATCCGTTTCGCGCTGGCGGAGAACTCGGCGGCGGCGGACTGGTCGGCGGGGACGTCCTTCATGCTGCCGAGCACCTGGAGCAGGCCCCAGCCCTTGCCCTGGTAGCGTTCGGAGGGCTGGGTGCCGTCGCCTTTGAAGTTCACGTAGTCGATCAGCGCGTAGGTGCCGTGCGGGGTGGCGGCGACCTTGTAGTAGTTCGCTTGGAGGCGGGCGCGGTCGGAGGCCGGGGCGGCGGCGAGAACTTTCGGCAGGGCGGCGCGGGATCGAGCGATGATGAAGTCGGTCTGCACGGGCACGTTTGCCGCCAACCAACCGCGCAGCGCCGACAGCCGGGGACCGCGGAAGTCCTGCTGGAAGGCGGCCTTGGTGGTCCAGGGCGAGTGGCGGTCGAGTGCGACGGCCGGCGGTTGAGCTCCCTGCTGGCGGGCGAAGGCGACAAATTGCGGCCAGCTTTCCTCGAAGCGGCCGTTGAAGCCGGCGGGATACCAGATGAAGTGGCCGATCCCCATCGACGGGAATTCTTCGCCGGCGTTCCAAGTGGTCAGGCCGTCAACGGTGCCGCCGCACTCGTTCTGCCAGATCTTTTTGCCGATGGCGGCCTTCTGGGAACCGCTTAGAGAATTGGCGGCTGGATTGGCGGCGGCCTGGCCGGTCAGCGAGGCTGGTCCGCAGGCGGCGAGGGCCAGGCTGGCGAAGAGGATGAAACGGAAGGATTGCACGACGGCGTATTTCCACGACTTTCGGCGCAACCGCAAGCAGGACATGGACAAGATTCCCTGGGACAAGCTCTTCAAACTCACCGGCTACGACGTGGTGAAGCTCCTTCTCACCGCGTTCATCATCCTGATGGTGACCAAGGTGCAGCTTTTCAGCGACCGGCTTTCGGCGCTGCTGATCGCGCTGCCGTTCACCTCGCTGGTGGCGATGTTCTGGATGCAGGCGGAGAAGCAGCCGGCGGAAAAGATCGCGAATCACTCCGAGGGAACCTTTTGGTTCGTGCTGCCGACGCTGCCGATGTTCCTGATCCTGCCGTGGATGCTGCGGCACGGCTGGGGCTTCTGGCTGGCGCTGGGGGTGAACTGCCTGCTGACGACCGGATTTTTCTGGCTGACGGTGGTGGTTCTGCGGCGCTTCGGCCTCAATCTGATGTGATTTTGGCACGATTCGGTTTTTGCCCTTGTCATTCCGGGGTTGATTTGGTCTTTCCCGCCCTCCGGCCGATTCAGGTCGTCACGGAATTTCAGGCACGGCATGTCTCCCGATAACATCGTTCCCATCGAGCAGCCGAAGCCCCATTCCCGGTTTCCAGGTACATCCATGAAAAGTGATCTTGTCGAGAAGGCGTCCGAGATTGTCAGCGATCCGCTGGTCTTGATCAACATGGTCTCCAAGCGGGTGAAGCAGTTGAACAGCGGCCGCTCGCCGTTGATCCCGACCCGCCCGAGCATGGGTGCCGCGGACATCGCCCTGACCGAAATCATCGAGGGCAAGATCCGTCTTGTTCCGGGTGGTGCCACGGAGTCGCCTTGAGCGGCGTCCCGCCCCGCGCCCGTTTCGTGGCGTGACATCCCATGAGTGCGGAAATTTCCAACAACCGGAAGGCCCGCCGCGATTTCAACATCTCGGAGACCTACGAGGCCGGGATTGAATTGAAGGGCACCGAGGTCAAGTCGATCCGGGCGGGGAAGGTGAACATTTCCGATGCGTTCGCTCGCGTCGAGCGGGGGCAGCTTTTCCTCTACGGCTGCGACATCCAGCCGTGGGAAACCGCGGGGAAGTTCTTCCAGCACGAGCCCAAGCGGCCGCGGCGGCTGCTGGTTCACAAGAAGGAGATTCTGAAGCTGGACCAGGCGACGTCCGTCAAAGGCGCGTCGCTGCCATGCCTGCGGATGTATTGGAAGAACGGCTGCGTGAAGATCGAGCTCGGCGTCGGCAAGGGTAAGACGCACTCCGACCAGCGGCAAAGCCTGAAGGAAAGAGTCGAGCTGCGGGAAGCCCAGCGCGAGGTGGCGAGGTTCAACCGGCAGTAGGCGGGTGCGCCAAAGCCGGGAGCGCTGGTCTGCGACCGGCCGAACGGTCCAGCAAGGTGGTCTGGTTCGAGGGCTTTCCCTCCGCTTGGGAATGCATCGAAGCCAAGCTTCAGGCCGAGGATTGGATACGGGCAGCCAGGGACCGTTCGGCCGGTTGCAGACCGGCGCTCCCGGGCTTGTTTGGCACTTGGAACTTCTCCCTTGGAGCTTCATCCTCCGCCCGTGCGCCGCCTCCGCAACGACCTGCCCTACACCTTCCGCCCGCCGCAGCCGGCCGGCTGGTTCCGGCCGCTGGGGCTGTGGGCCAACCGCTCGCTTTTCATGGAGCGGAAGTTCCGCGTCGCGCGGCTGGAGATCGAGGGCTTCGAGCGGGTGAAGGCGCTTTCCCAAGTCGGACACTCCGTGCTGCTGGCTCCCAACCACGCGGACCACGCCGACCCCCACGTCATGATCGACGCCATCGCCCGCCACGGCATGCGGTCGCATTTCATGGCCGCGCGTGAAGTCTTCGAAATCAGCAAGGGCGGCGCATGGGCGCTCCAGAAGATGGGCGTGTTTTCGGTCGACCGCGACGGCCCCGACCTTTCCGCGATCAAGACCGCGATCACCCTGCTGGAGAAAAGCAGCGACCCGCTGGTGATCTATCCCGAGGGCGAGATTTACCATCATCACGAGCGGCTCGACCCGCTGCACGAAGGCGTCGCGTCGATCCTGCTGAAGGCAGCGGCCCGCCTGAGCGCTGAAAAGCAGGCCTATCTGGTGCCGGTCGGCATTCGCTTCCGCCACGATCCCGCGGTGGAGGCGACCTTTTGCGCCCGGCTGGCGCGCTTGGAAGACCGGATCGGCTGGACCCCGCGGCCGGCGATGGAGCTCGACGAGCGGATCCTGCGACTGGGTACCGGGCTGTTGGGGCTCAAGGAAATGGAACACCTCGGCGAATCCGGCCGCGGCCCGTTGCAGGAGCGGCTGACCACGCTGTGCGAGAGCTTGCTGGCGGCCGCAGAAGCCCGCCAAGGCCGCGATGCGAAATCACTGACCGCCCCCGAGCGCGTGCGGGCCCAGCGCTACCGGATCCGCCGACGCTTGCTCGATCTTGAGAACCCGCCGTCGGCCGCCGAGAAGACGGCGCTGCTCGACGACCTCGACCGGGTCTTCACCGCGCTCCAGGCGCACAGTTACATCGGCGACTACTTGCTCGCTGAGGCCACCCTTGACCGCCGCGCCGAGACCCTCATGAAGCTGGAGGAGGACCTCCTCGGCTTCCCGACCTATCCGGCGGCGAGGGTCGCCCGAGTAGCCGCGGGCGAGCCGGTGCCGGTGAGCGCGATGCTGGCCTCCGGCGAACTTCCTGCAAAAGGCGGCGCGTCCCCGCTCACCGCCTTGTTGGAAAACCGCCTGATCGAACTGCTCGCCCGGATTTAATCCATGGCCCCCTTCGTTGCCCTCCTGCTGATTGTGGTCGTCTCCCTGCTGCTGGTGCAGCTCGGCGCGAACGCCCTGAACCTGACCGGCATGTCGCGCTCGGCCTCGCAATTCCAGGCGGCCTCGGCGTTTTTCGGGGTCGGCTACACGACCCGGGAGTCCGAGATGGTGGTCGAGCACCCGGTCCGGCGGCGGATTATCCTGCATCTGATTATCGCCGGGAACATCGGCATCACCTCGGCGCTGGCGGCCCTGGTGGTGACTCTCATGCAGACCCACCAGGATGATGCCCATTTCTGGCTGATGGCGCCGCTGCTGATCGCCGGGATCGTGGGATTCGGCCTGCTGATGAATGTCGGTTGGGTCAAGCGGCCGCTCGACGTCCTGATGCGCCGCCTGCTGACCCGTGCCGGGGTGATCCGGGCGCTCGATTACGAGGTGCTGTTGCACGTGCAGGACGGCTTTTCGGTGTCGGAGGTCGAGCTGGTGGAAGGTCACCCTTTCGTCGGCCAGACGCTGGGGGCCTCGCGGCCCTCCGACCGGGGGATCGTCATCCTCGGAATCCACCGCAAGGACGGGACCTTCGCCGGGGTTCCCGGCAAGCACGCGGTCCTCCATGCCGGAGACGTCGCCATGATCTACGGCTCCGATGCCGCGGTGAAGCGGATGAGCGAGGGTTACGGGGAGGGCTGACCCTGAGGGGCTTCGGGAGCAGACGTCGATTGCTCCAGCCGCACGTCGTCGATCCACACGACGCCCTTATCGCGCCTTCCGATATAGAGCGCCGCGGGTGCAATCGGCACCGAGCCTTTCCACTCGATTTTCGTCCACTCGCCCGGCGTCCCTGCCGCGACGATGGTCTGGAGGAGCGGCTTCTCGTCTTGACCGAGCAACATTAGGTCGAACCCGGATAGAGCGGCTTCTTCCGAAATCATTGCACGGAATGACAAGGTCATGGGAACCTTGCTGGCGGGCGGCTTGATGAAGAGCTGCACGAGACGAAACCGCCCCCCTGCCGGAGTGACCTCCAGCAGCCAATTCTTCTCGTCGGCGGGGTCCCGGATCACCTGCCCTCCGTGACAAATCCAAGGGGCAAGCTCGCCATCGAAGCCACCGTTCACGATAAACGACGCGACCCCGGGCTGTGTCGCGACAATCAGCCTTGTTTCGGGGAGCGCCGGATCATCTGCCGGCATGGTTTGTTCCGAGCTTCCAATGTTTCCAAAAGGAGGCTGGTCTTGCCGAGCCACCTGAGCGCTTCCGCGGGTTCCTGCCTCCGGTCCACTCAAGTTCTGGGTTTGCCGGGTATCTCCAGGGTCTTGTCTCCGGGTTCCAAGCTTGGGACTGCCATTGACCTCACGCTGAACCGAGAGCCTTCCCTCGTGCTTGCCGGAGTCCGCTAGGGCTGCTTTTTCCGAGCCGCTGCCTTCGTCTGCCTGCGTCCTCAGCGACTGGTTCTCACTCCAAAGCCAGCCGATCGCGACCAGCGAGAGGACTTGGAGTCCCGCCAGCCACAGGTGGACACGATTCATCGGCGGACCATGACTGCCGCTGGGTTGTCTGGCCAGATCCATCTTCAGGGCACGCTTCCGCAGATGACGCTGACCCGGAAACAAGCAGCAAAGCAGCACGCAGGGGATTCCGTGCTTGCAAACCCCGCCGTTTCCGCTTTCTTCCGCGGTCCCGATCAAGGGCAGACCGGTCAAGTTGGCGGGACTGAAAAGACTACGAAAATGAGCGAAAGCACCAATATCAACCTCGCGGACTTCAAGATCCACGACACCGACACCGGCAGCGCCGATTACCAGGTCGCCCTGATGACCCAGCGGATCGTCCACCTCACCTCCCACCTCCAGCTCCACAAGAAGGACACCTCGTCCCGCCGCGGATTGCTCAAACTGGTCGCCCAGCGCCGCAAGCTGCTCGACTACGTGCGAGCCAACTCGGAAGAGCGCTACCAGAAGCTCCTGGCAGGCCTCAGCCTCCGCAAGTAAGCCCCTTTCTCTCCGACGGCCACGGTTCACTCCGTGGCCGTCGTGCTTGAAACGGCGGGCACCGGGAAATGTTTTCCCGTCCGCCGCCGGACCCCCCGTTTTTGAATCGGGGGACGTTCCGGAACCTAACACCGCTTCCGGCATGTCGCCGGTGGCACCCACACTGAAAGATAGAAAAGATGAACATCCATAAAGTCACGGGCCAGGTCGGCTCGAACCCCATTACCTTCGAAACGGGTAAAATCGCCAAGCTCGCCGATGGTGCCGTCATGGTGACCTCCGGCGAAACCGTGGTCCTCGTGACCGCCGTGTCCGCCACGAAAGTGAAATCCGGCCAGACCTGGTTCCCGCTCTCGGTGGAGTACAAGGAAAAGGCATCCGCCGCCGGCCAGTTCCCGGGCGGCTACTTCAAGCGCGAAGGACGCCCGACCGAAAAGGAAATCCTAACCTGCCGCATGACCGACCGGCCGCTGCGCCCGCTGTTCCCGAAGGGTTACCTTTACGAAACCCAGATCATCGCGCTGCTCCTTGCCGCCGACCAAGTCAACGACTCCGACATCCTCGCGATGAACGGAGCCTCCGCCGCCCTCGCCATCTCCGACATCCCCTTCGCCGGCCCGATCGGTGCGGTGCGCGTCGGCCGCGTCGATGGTGAATTCATCATCAACCCGGTGTTCGAAGACCGCGAGAACAGCGACCTCGACCTGATCTACGTCGGCAACAAGACCGACGTCATCATGATCGAAGGCGCCGCCAACGAGATCTCCGAAGAAGACTTCATCAAGGCCCTCCACTTCGCCCAGGGCGCGGTGACCACGCTGGTCGAAGCTCAGGAAGAACTGGTCCGCCTGGCCGGCAAGCCGAAGCGCGAATACACCGTGACCGTGGCCAAGGAAGAACTCCTTGAGATCGGCTACGAGATCGCCGGCAGCCGCATCGAAGACGCCATCTACGCCCCGTCCAAGGTCGAGCGTGGCAAGAAGGTCGGCGTGCTCCGCGACGAAGTGGAAGCCGCGATCAAGGCCCGCTACCCGGAGTCCACCGACTTCGACGTCGAGCAGGTCTTCGAATACATCCAGAAGAAGGCCTTCCGCATTTCCATCATGGAAAAGGGCGTGCGCGCCGACGGCCGCCAGATCGGCGATCTCCGCCCGCTGTTCGCCGAAGCCAACTCGCTGCCCCGCGTCCACGGCTCCGCCATCTTCGCCCGCGGCGAAACGCAGGCCATGGGCATCTGCACGCTGGCCCCGGCCGACGAGAAGCAGTTCTTCGACAACTACGCCGGTGGCGAGGACAGCAAGCGCTTCATCCTCCACTACAACTTCCCTCCGTTCTCGGTGGGTGAGTGCGGCCGCATGGGTGGCATCAACCGCCGCGAAATCGGCCACGGCGCCCTCGCCGAACGCTCGATCGCCCCGGTCATCCCCGCTGTGGAAGATTTCCCGTACGCCATGCGCGTTTCGTCGGAAGTCATGGAGTCCAACGGCTCCACCTCGATGGCCACGGTCTGCGCCGGCACCATGTCGCTTCTCTGCGCCGGCGTCCCGCTCAAGGCTCCGGTCGGCGGCATCTCCGTCGGTCTGGTGACCGATTGGAATGAAGACGGCACGATGAAGTCGCACAAGGCGCTGCTCGACATCATCGGTTCCGAAGACTTCTACGGTGACATGGACTTCAAGCTCTGCGGCACCGACGCCGGCGTGACCGGTTACCAGCTCGACCTGAAGCTGGCCGGCCTCCCGATGGCGATCCTCGAGGAAGCCATCCACATGGCCAAGGCCGCCCGCACCACGATCATCGCCAAGATGACCGAAGCCGTGTCCGGTCCGCAGGAACTCAGCGCTCACGCGCCGCGCATCGTGTCCGTCAAGATCCCCGCCGACCGCATCGGCGAGCTCATCGGGCCTGGTGGCAAGAACATCAAGGGCATCCAGGCGGAGTCCGGCGCCGACATCAACATCGAGGACGACGGCACCGTTCACATCTATGCTTCCAAGCAGGAAGGCCTGGAGCGTGCGAAGGCGCTCATCGACCGGATGTTCCAGGAGATCGAAGTCGGCAAGGTGTACACCGGCAAGGTGGTCAGCATCACCAACTTCGGTGCCTTCATGGAAGTGCTCCCCGGCAAGGACGGCCTGATCCACGTTTCCGAGCTGGCCGAAGGCCGCACGGAGAACGTCGAGGACATCGTCAAGAAGGGCGACATCATCACCGCCAAGTGCATGGGCGTGGATGAAAAGGGCCGCGTCAAGATGAGCCGCCGCGCGGTGCTTCGCGACGAGAAGGCCAAGGCTGCCGAGGGCGAGCCTGCCCAAGGTTGATCGATCCGATCCGACTCATTCCAAGGCCCGGTCTTCCGCAAGGGAGGCCGGGCTTTTTGTTGGAGTGTCGCGTTGAGGGGAGTGTCGCCTTGAAGGCGACATGGCACGGACGAGCGGCATTCTGCCGCCCGTCGCCCTCCATGTCGCGCGGCTGAAAGCCGCCCGTCCATCTCCATGTCGCCTTCAAGGCGACACTCCGCCTATACCAGATGCGCGCCGAGCGACGGGCGCGAGGCGAAGATCTGCGGGGTGATGCCGGTGGCTTCGTGATACTTGTTAGACAGCGTCGCGGCGATCTCCCGGGCCTTGCTGGATTCGCAGAGGGTGACGGTGGAGCCGCCGAATCCGCCGCCGGTCATGCGGGCGCCGATGACCCCGCCGCTGCGGCCGATCGCGCGGGCGATGTCGACCATGAGATCGAGCTCCACGCAGGAGACCTCGAAGTCATCGCGCAACGAATCGTGGCTGGCGGCCATCAGCGGGCCGAGCGCTTCGAAGTCGTTCTTCGCGAGGGCTTCCGCCGCAGCGATGGTGCGGGCGATCTCGCCGACGACGTGGCGCGAGCGGCGGTTGACGGGGTCGCCGAGGGCGTCCCAGTTCGCTTCGACATCGGCGAGGGTGGCGTCGCGCCACGAAAGCTTGCCGATCACGGCGAGGCCGTCCTCGGTGTTCTTGCGGCGGGCCGCGTAGCCGCCGTCGGACAGCTCGTGGTGGACCATCGTGTTGGCGATGAGCACCGTGAGGTCGGGGTTTTCAAAGGGCACCAGCTCGGGTTCTCCGGTCTGACAGTCGATCAGGATCAAGCGGTTCGGCTTGCCGAAGGCGGAGGCGAACTGGTCCATGATGCCGCAGGGCACGCCGGCGAAATCGTGCTCCGCCTTCTGGCAAAGCAGGGCCTTCTCTTTGGTGTCGAGGACGGTGTCGACAAGGCCTTCGAGCAAAGTCGCGACGCAGCATTCGAGGGCCGCCGACGAAGAAAGTCCGGCGCCGCCGGGAACCGAGGAGAGGATGTAGGCATCGAAGCCAGGCAGGTGGTGTCCCCGCTGTTGGAAGCCCTGGAACACACCGCGCAGGTAGTTGGCCCACTTCGGCGCGGAGATTTCCTGCGGGATGTTCAGGGGCAGGATCGCCGGTTCGCCACCGAGGGCGGTGGCGACACGGGCTTCGCTCGTCCCGTTGAGCGCAGCGGCGATCACGATGTAGCGGTCGATCGCGAAGGGCATCACGAAGCCGTCGCAGTAGTCGATGTGTTCGCCGATCAGGTTGACGCGGCCGGGCGCGGCGGCGGTGACGGTGGCGTCGATGCCAAAGTGTTCCCGGAGGCCGGCGGCGGCATCGGTGGCGAGATCGGCGATGGATGGGGCGAGGTCGAGGGGCATGGGATGACTTGGCGGAAGGGTGTTGAAATCTCCGCAACAGGCAAAGGGGAAAACTTGTCCTCGTTTGCCGCAGGTTCGGGGGGCGCAGAAAGAAAAGGCCCCGCCCGGGTTCGGGAGGGGCCTTTGGAGGAATCGGGAATCTCCGAGCTCTCTACCAGAAGACGATGTAGAGCCCGAGCGTGATCAGGATCAGGATGCCGCCGACCAGCTTGGCGCCCTTCGACTCGTCGAGGTCCATGGTGGTGTTGACCTTGAACTCGAAGCGCTCCGGCAGCGGTTTGATCAGGGCGATGATCCACATGAGAATCAGCACCGCGAAGAAGCAGACGCCCATCGCGTCGAGGAAGGCCAGCGAGGTGTAGGTATCGAGTGCCCAGTAGAGGATCGGATTGATCACCAGGCCGGCCACCCCGCACATCCATCCGCCGCGGCGGTTCAGCATGCCGAAAACGAACACGGCGAGGATGCCCGGCGAGGCGTAACCCTGGAACTGCTGGATGTATTTGAAGATGGATCCGAACTTGTCGAGGTTCGGGGCCAGCAGGCAGCCGATCACCGCGAACACGCCCACCGAAACGCGGCCGGCGAAGACCAGGCCCTTCTGGGTCGACTGCGGGCTGATGTAGCGCTGGTAAATGTCCATCGTGAAGATGGTCGATGCTGCGTTGAGCACGGCGGCGAGCGAGCTGACGATGGCACCCATCAGGGCGGCAATGATGAAACCGCGGATGCCAGTGCCTTCGGGCAGCAGGTTGCGCATCAGCAGGGTGAGCGCTGCGTCATACTTGTAGCCTTGGATCGGGTGCAGCTTGAGTTTCTCGTCGGCCAGAGCCGCTTTTTCGAGCGCGGCGGGGATCAGGGCAAAGCGCTGTTCCTCGGTGATCGCGGCGGGATTGATGCCTTCCATGCTGATCCCGTTGGCGGCGAGGACCGCGAGGTTGTGGGCGTCGATCGCGGCGGCCTTCTCCGGATTGAAGCGGGCCCACTGGATGCCCGAGATGAAGGCGTGACCGGACTCGGGCTTGCCGAGGTTCTCGTCGAGCGCGGTCCACTCGGCGGCGTTCTTGCGCTGGTCGATGTCCTTTAGCTCGCCGCTGTAGAGGTTGAAGGCGATGATGCCAGGGATCACCACGATGAAGGGGATGAGCAGCTTCATGCCCGCCGCGAACACGATGCCCTTCTGGCCCTGGCGCAGCGACTTGGATCCGAGCGTCCGCTGGGTGATGTACTGGTTGAGGCCCCAGTAGTAGAAATTCGGGATCCACAGGCCGAGGAAGATGGCGGAAATCGGGATGTTCTTGTCCCACTGCGGCAGCGCCATGTGCATCTTCTCATGGTTCAGCGCCATGAGCTTTTCGATCGCTCCGGCATCGTCCGCGACCGGACGTGGATTGACGCCGCCGGGCATGAGGTCGGCGACCGCGGTGGAGCCGAGCTTGTCCATGGCATACCAGGTGATGATCGCAGCACCGATCATCAGGGCGATGCCCTGGATCAGGTCGGCCCAAGCCGAGGCATTGAGGCCGCCTGCGGCGATGTAAACCGCGGCCATCATGCCGATGGTCCAGCACCAGCCGGTGAGGCCCAGGTCGAGGAAGCTGTGTCCGGTGAAGAGCTCGCTCATCGTGAGCGCCCCGAGGTAGATCACGCCGGTGAGCGAAACGAAGACCAGCAGGACCATCGTCATGAAGGCCATGATCGCCCGGGTGGCGTCGCCGAAGCGCTGCTGGAAGAATTGCGGCATCGTGAAGATGCCGGTGCGCAGGAAATACGGCAGGAAGAAGAACGCGACCACGGTGAGGGTCACGGCGGCCATCCACTCGTAGCTGGCGATGGCCAGGCCGAGGTAGTCCGCGGCCTGGCCGGACATGCCGACGAGCTGCTCGGAAGAAATGTTCGCGGCGATCAGCGAGATGCCGATCAGCCACCACATAAGTCCGCGGCCGGCCAGGAAGTAGGACTCGGAGTCCTTGCCTTCGCCTTTCGATTTGTAGAGGCCCAGTCCGATGACCGCGGCGATGAAGCCGAGGAAGACGACGATGTCGATGGTGGAGAAACTCATGAGTCAGGCGTTGGCTTTTCTTGGGAGGAGACTATTTCAGGGAAGGCACCCGTCTCTAGCAAGGCGCGAGTGTGTGTTCCCCATGTCCAGGGTGGCGCGCGGGGAAGCTCGGATATCCTCTCCTCACTCGGCGGAGAACTTGTGCACCATCACGTGGGTGTAGGTCTCGCCCGGCTTGAGGACGGCGCTCGGGAAGGACGGCTGGTTCGGCGCGTCGGGGAAGTTTTCGGTTTCGAGGCAGAGGGCGGTGCGGTGGGCGTATTTGACGCCGCCTTTGCCGTTCGCGGTGCCGTCGAGGAAGTTGCCGCCGTAGAACTGGATGGCCGGCTTGTCGGTGGAAATCTCGAGCACGCGGCCGCTCTTCGGATCCTTGAGTCGGGCAGCGAGGCGGATGCCGGATTTCGGGGTGAGCACCCAAGCGTGGTCGTAGCCGCCGCCGAACTTCAGGGCTTCGAACTCCGCGCCGACGCGGTCGCCGATCGCGGTCGGCTTGGTGAAATCCATCGGAGTGCCGGCCACGGGGGCGAGCTCGCCGGTCGGGATCAGGCCGACATTAGTAAGCAGGAATTTGTCGGCCTCGAGCGTGAGGACGTGATCGTTGATCGAGGTGCTCGGATCGCCGCTGAGGTTCCAGTAGCTGTGATGGACGATGTTGAGAACGGTCGGCGCGTCGGTGGTGGCGGCGACTTCCCACTTCAGCTCGTTGGCGTCGGTCAGGGTGTAGGTCACCTTGGTGGTGAGGGTGCCGGGATAGCCTTCCTCGCCGTCCTTGGAGACGTAGGTGAAGGTGACCGAGTTGCTCGCCTCGTTGGCCTCGCCGGTCCACATGACCTTGTTGAAGCCGACATTTCCGCCGTGGAGATGGCAGGGGATGCCGCCGGGTTCGTTGTTGGCGGCGAGGGTGTATTCCTTGCCGTCGAGGGTGAACTTGCCGTCCTTGATGCGGTTGCCGAAGCGGCCGACGGTCGCGCCGAAGTAGGGGTTTTCCTTGGAAAGATAGCCGTCCGGGCTGTCGAAGCCGTGGGTCACGTCGGCCAGCTTGCCGGCGTTGTCGGGGACTTCCATGGAAACGAGCGTCGCACCGAGGTCGGTGAGTTTTGCCCGCAGGCCGTTCGCATTGGTGAGGGTGAAGAGCTTGGCCTCGCGGCCGTCGGGGAGTTTGCCAAAGGTATTCACGGGGATCTTGGAGTCGGAGCCGGAAGCTGCGCCGGGCTTTCCGCAACTGGCAAGGCAGGCGGCTGCCATTAAGGTAACGAGAGGGATGGTTTTCATGGATTTCTCAAACGACGTTGAAGTTTGAAACAGAGGAATCGGCGCTGTAAATGCCCAATCCCGTCTTCGCTTCGGGTTTCTCCGATCGGTCTCACGGCGCGCCGGGGCCGGGCAAGATTTCCTTGTTTCGATCCGTTGGAGGAAGACAAAGAACCTGCCATGACTCTATCGATCAACACCGCGGCGGACGCCGCCATCTGGCTGGCCGGCGTGCTGGCGGAATTTTCCTGCCAAACCGGCACCCTGCATCGCGCCGACGGGGAGTTCCTCGACCTCGTCGCCCACGTCGGGGTGCCGGAAATGCTGATCCCGAAGATCTCGCGGATTCCTTTCGGCAAGGGCATCGCCGGAGCCGCCGCCGAGCGGCGGGAGCCGGTGGAGCTGTGCAATCTCCAGCAGGATCTCGGCGGGGTGGCCCGGCCGGATGCACGGCAGACCCAGGTTTCCGGCTCGCTCGCGGTGCCGGTCTTTTCGCCCGACGGCGGGCGGGTTCTCGGGACCTTGGGGATCGGCATGATGGAGCCCCATGATTTCACCGAGGACGAGAAGTCGCGGCTTGCGGGGATCGCGGCCGGGGTGGGTCGTCATTGGGCGGCTAATTGAGCCCGGGGCGGCCCCGGTCATTGACCCGCGGGCCAATGGATCGTTAGATGGCGCCCATGACACCCGTCGAGGCAGCAAAGAAGATACTCGACACGATGCTCGGGCACCTCGGCTTCCACCCGGAAATCGAGATCCACGACAGCGAGGAAGAGCCGTGCCTGCAGATTCTGACCACGCGCAGCGAATTGCTGATCGGCAAGGAGGGCGAGCGGCTCGATGACCTCCAGTATCTGGTCAACCGCGTGTTGCGGAAGCATTTCCCGAAAGCGCCGCGCGTCCGGATCGACTGCGAGCACTACCGCGCCATCCAGGAAGACAAGCTGTCCGCCGAGGTCCGCGCCGCGGCCGATGGCGTGAAAGCGACCGGCAAGCCCTTCAAAATGCGCCCGCTCAATGCCTACTACCGCCGGCTGGTCCACAATGCCTTGATCGACGATCCGGACGTGGAAAGCGTCTCGCCCGGCGGCGACGACCGTCTGAAGAGGATCCTGATCCGCACCCGCGGATCGTCCGCCTCCGCCGACAGCCCGAGCGCCACCGCCGAATGAAAAAATTCCTTTTCGACTGTGGCACGCACGATTCGCTGGCGTCTTCGGGGCTGCTGGTGCTGCGGCTGGGTGCAGGCTTGATGATGATGTTCGGCCACGGCATTCCGAAGTGGCAGAAATACTCCGAGATGGTCGGGGAATGGAACACCGTGCCGGCGATCTGGCCGCTGTCCTACATGACGGCCCCGATGAGCCTGATGGCGGCGATCGGCACCGAGGTCTTCGCGTCGGCTTTGATCGCGCTGGGGCTGATGACCCGGCTCGCAGCCTTCGTGCTCGGCTTCGCGATGTGCGTGGCCGCCTTCCAGGTCCACGGGGCGGGCGAATGGTTCCTGCCGGCCCCGGGTGCGAAAGAGCCGGCTGTGATTTACCTGCTGTTCTGCTTTGTCCTCATCATCACCGGTGGGGGGCAGTGGTCGCTCGATGCCGGGTTCGCCCACGACAAGCGCCGCCGCCGCCGCTGAGCCATGGAAACGCACCGTCTCGTCCTGCCGGAAGACCTGAACCATTTCGGGGCGCTGTTCGGCGGACGCTTGTTGGCGTGGGTCGATGAAGCTTGCTGGATCGCCGCCTCGCTGGACTTCCCGCATTGCCAGTTCGTGACCATCGGCATGGACAAGGTCGAGTTCCGCCACTCGGTGCGGCAGGGGACCATCCTCAACATCCGCTGCGAACGGGAGAAGGAAGGCCGGACCTCGGTGAACTACCGGGTGGAAGTCTTCGACCGCCGGAATCCGCAAGCGCCGGCGATTTTCTCGACGGCGATCACTTATGTCAGCGTGGATGACACCGGGCGGAAGCGGCCGATTCGTTAGATTGAGCATCACAACCTGCCGATGATCGAAACGATCGACCTGATCCTGCCCCTTGAAGCTTCCGGGGATGAGGCCGCGTGGAAGGATGCCGCGGCGAAGAAGCTCGGGCTTGCCCCGTCGCGGGTGAGCGGCGTACGATTGCTCAAGCATTCGCTCGATGCCCGCCAGCGCGCGGTGAAGGTTCAGCTCCGGCTTGAGGTCGCGGTGGATGAGCCTTTGCCCGCGGAAGTGACCCCGGTCTGGTCCGCGCCGGCCCTGCCACGCGATGCGAAGACGGTGGTGATCGTCGGCTGCGGCCCGGCCGGGATGTTCGCGGCGCTGCGATGCCTGGAACGCGGGCTCAAGCCGATCGTGCTGGAGCGCGGCAAGGATGCCTCCGCGCGCCGCTTCGACCTCGCGCCGATCCTGCGCCAGGGAACGGTGATCGAGGACTCCAATTACTGCTTCGGCGAAGGCGGTGCGGGGACTTTCTCCGACGGCAAGCTCTACACGCGGGCCACCAAACGCGGCCCGGTCGCGCGGGTTTACGAGATCCTGGTCGCCCATGGCGCGCCGACGGCCATTCTAACAGACTCCCATCCGCACATCGGCTCGAACCTGCTGCCGAACGTGGTCAAGGCGATGCGCGCGTCGATCCTCGAAGGCGGCGGCGAGGTGCGCTTCCAGACCAAGGTGGTGGATTTCATCGTGACCGGCGATCGCTTGCACGGCGTGGTCACCGCGGCGGGCGAGGAGATCACCGGCGATGCGGTGATCCTCGCGACCGGCCACAGCGCACGGGACATCTACCGGCTGCTGGCGGCGAAGGGCATTTTGTTAGAGCGCAAGCCCTTCGCGGTCGGCGTGCGGATCGAGCACCCGCAGCCGTTCATCGATGCCGAGCAGTATCACCTCCGCCAGGACGAGCCCCGGCCCGACCTGCTGCCGGCGGCGAGATATGCGGTGGCGACCAAGATCGACGACCGCGGCGTGCATTCGTTCTGCATGTGCCCCGGCGGTTTCATCGTGCCGGCATCGACCGAGAACGACGAAGTGGTGGTCAACGGCATGAGCCTGGCCCGCCGCGATTCGCCGTTCGCGAATTCTGGATTGGTGGTGACGGTCGAGCCGGAGGATACGGATACGTTTTCGAAGGAGCATGGCGTGCTTTCGGGCATCGCGTATCAGAAGGCGCTGGAGGTCGCGGCGAAGCAGGCTGGTGGCGGCGGGCAGGTGGCACCGGGGCAGCGGGTGGCGGATTTTTTGGTGGGCAGGATTTCGGCCGATCTGCCGAAGACGAGTTACTTTCCCGGCGGCAAGTCCGCGCCCTTGCATGAGATTTTGCCGCAGGGGATCGTGCGAAGGATGCAGACCGGCTTGCGGATGTTCGACCGGAAGATCCGCGGTTATGCGGGCAAGGAAGCGCTTCTGTTAGGGTTCGAGACCCGCACCAGTTCGCCGGTGCGGATTCCGCGGCGCGACGATACTTTGGAGCATCCGGAGATGAAGGGGCTGTATCCCTGCGGGGAAGGCGCGGGATTTGCCGGGGGAATCGTCAGCGCGGCCTTGGACGGGATGCGGGTGGCGGAGGCGTTGTAGGGCTTTCGTCCCAACGGGACGAGTCATAAGAGCCCGGCACGGAGTGCCGGGATTTCAGTCAGGGAATTTGGTGTCCTGTAGGGACGCTTCATTCGGGGCAGTGCTGTCATTGGTTGCCGGCCTGGATAGACCAAAAGCGTCTCCCCGCATGAGGTGTCCCGTTGGGACACGGGAAGGAATCTCATCCCACCCGGCACTTCGTGCCGGGCTTTTATGAATGGTCCCGTTGGGACCGAAGGCGGGGGATTATCGGCTTTCTGGAAATCGAACAACTGGATTCCAATCTAACGCCTCATGGACTTTCCTGACATCCGCCAAGGTCGCGGGCACATCGGCGGGGTGTTCGGGGCCGTATGTGACCTTCGCCTTGAGCCCGGTCCACTGTTCCGCGGCGCGCAGCATGTCGTTCACCGAGTGATTCGTTCCGGTGCCGATGTTGAAGACTTCGAAGCCGGTTCCACTCCATCTGATCGCTGCTTCCACCGCGCGGGCCACGTCGGAGACGTGGGTGAGGTCGCGCCGCTGGCTGCCGTCGCCGTGGATGGTGATGGATTCCCCGGTGAGGATCTTCCGGCGGAACGATTCTAGCGCGAGGTCCGGCCGCTGGCCCTCGCCCCAGACGGCGAAAAGTCGCAGCGCGATAAAGTCGATGCCGTGGAGTCGCGTGTAGAGCCGGCCCCATTGTTCGCCTTGTTGTTTGGTCAGCGCGTAGGGACTGCATGGTGCAAGAGCATCGTCTTCGGAACTCGGTTTGCCGTCGGTCGGGCCGTAGACGCTTGAGGAGGAGGCGAAGATGAAGCGCGGGGTGCCGTGCTGCCGTGCGTGCTCTAACAGGCGGAGGGTGCCGCCAAGGTTGGTTTCGAGATAGTCGAGCGGCCGCTCGATGGACGGGCGCACACCGCCGAGGGCGGCGAGGTGGACGATGGCGTCGAAGCGCGACGCGGGGAGTGCTCCGTCGCGGAGATCGCAGGTGATTTCATCGACGCCTTCCGGATGCGGCGCCGTGGGGGTGCCCAGGTCCAGCGCGGTCACATGGTGCGTGGCGGAAAGCTGCCGGACGACATGACAGCCGATGAATCCGGACGCGCCCGTGACGAGGACGGTGGGTTTGTTAGACGGCATCCGGCAGGAAGAGTTGGAGGTAGTCGTTCGTCATCCGTTCCAGCGTGAAGTGACGTCGGATGTGTTCGCGGGCGGCCTGGCTCATCGCGTCGCGGCGGGCGGGATCGGTGGTGATGGCGACCATAGCCTTGGCGAGGGCGGGGATGTCCCGGGCGGGGACGAGGAAGCCGTTGACGCCGTCGATCACCTGCTCGGAGGCACCGCCGATGTTGGTGGCGATGACGGGCAAGCCGGAGGCCAGCGCTTCGAGCGAGGCGTTCGGACAACCGGCGGGATCGGAGATCATCACGAAGACATCGCAGCTTGCGTGGAAGCCCCCGATGTCATGGGTCTCGCCGAGCCATTCGACGGGCAGGCTCTCGGCGAGTTGCCTCAGTTCCACGGCGCACTCTTCCGCGCCGGTCTCCACCCCGCCGGCGATCCGCAGGACGCAGTCGGGCAAGTCCGGCAGGGCGAGGCGGAAGCCTTCGATCAATTCGTCGAGCCGCTTTTGCGGGCTGATCCGTGCCGCGGTGCCGAAGATGAACGCGCCGCTGACCGACGGTCGTCGTCGCGGGGCTTCGGGCAGGAGGACGCCGTTGGGAATCACCTTCACCGGTGCACCGATCGCTTCCGCCCGTTTCGCTTCCCTGCCGTATTTCACGACGAAGCTCTTCAGCAAGCGCCCATAGTCCGCCGGCACACGGCAGGGGAGTCCCGGCGGCGGGTTCTCCATGGTGTGGTCGAACGAACTGAACCACATCTCGCCTGGTGATATGTCGTGCACCGGGGTGAAGGGCAGCGCGTCGGTCAACAGCAGCTTGTGGGGGGTGATCGCGTTCCAGAAGACGAGCGCGGCGGGTGGATCGGCGGTCATTTCGGCGAGGATCAGGTCGACGCCTTCCTGGGGCTCGATCAAGCCGGACGGCGGCGGGACGAAGACGTCGATGCCATGCTCTAACAAGTCGGTGCGGCCGGCGGTCGGGTGTTCGGGATACTCTTCCAGCAGGGCGAGCCGGATCCTGTGGCCACGCCCGTGGAAGGATTTCGCGAGGCGGCGAAGGGAGGACTGCGCGCCGCCCATGGAGAGGTTGTTGGTGACGAACCAAAGCGTGGTCGGCGGGGTCGCGGGCCGGCAGGCGACTTGGCGGGCGAAGCGTGCGACCCGGTCGGTCATTCGGTCGGTGGTGAAGTCTCGCCAGACCCGCCGGTGGGCGGAGGGTGGTGGCGCGAGCAGGGCGTCGGCGATGGCTTTGGCGAAGCGGACGGCGCACTCGGGCGGGCAGGCGACCGGAGTGTCGTGGCTGCTGATCGGATCCAGCAGAGTCACGGCGGGATTGCGCCATGCCAGTTCCCGTGTGCCCCCATTGTCGAAAGCGATCACCGGCCGCCCCGACGAAAGCGCTTCGAGATGGGCGAGACTCAGTCCTTCGTGATCGCTGCAAGAAACCATGGCGTGGGCCTTTGCCAGCCCCTCGCGCACCGGCAGCTTTCCCTCGGTCCATACGACCTCGACGCCGTGGGCGGCCGCTTCGCGATCCACTGCGGAGCGGCTTGCGAGCGCGTCTGCCAGGTCCGCGGCGGTCTCGCCGGCGATCACGAGTCGCACCGGCGAGAGGACACCGCGTGCCGCGAGTTCGGCACGGGTCGCCGCGACGATGGCCGGCAAACGCTCAAGGCGCTTCTGGGGTCTAGGATTCGCAACGCAGGCCAGCGTGAAACCATCGTCCACCGGCGGCAGCGGGGTTTCGGGAAACTCATAGGGCCGGATGCCGTTCCAAACGGTGCGGACCGGCACTTGCGGCAATCGTTCTCGCAACTCCGCCTCCGCGGCTTGCGAACAGGCGAGCATCAGCGCCACCTCGTCCTTGCCCAGGGTCTCCCAATCATTCGGCCAACCTTCGCGGCTGTTGTGGAGGGTGGCGATCAGCGGGATGCCGGACTTCGCCAGCGCCCGGGTTTCCGAGGCATCGATCAGGTGGACGTGGAGCAGGTCCGCGCCGTGGACGACGCAGAGCTTCGCAAGGATCCCGGCCCGCTCGCTGCGGCGGAGATGGGATAGATCGAGCGTCCCGGACGGAATATCGAGCGCGGTGCGGTGAGGCTTTCCCAAGGTCACCAGCCGTGCCGCGATGCCATGATAGGGCAAGGCCACCGCGAGATCGCGGGCGATGGTCTCCGCCCCGCCGTGTTGCAGGCTGGTGACGATCTGATAGACCGTAAGACGCTCGTCGTTCGCGGCGAGATCGAGCGGTGACCAGTGGACGACGCGTGCGGAAGAAGGAAGCGGCCCGCCCTTCAAGCGTGCTGCCGCGGAGTCCGGCGAGGCGTGCCATTCGCAGACCGGCGGCGGAAGATCGTGCGGGTAGTCACCGCCGTGCTTGGCGTGGAAATCGCGCCAGGCACCGGTGGTGGGGAGGCCGATGGCGACGAGCGGCCGGGATTCTAACAAAGGGGGCGGACGGAAGGACTCGGGGGCGCGGAGCACTTGGCCGGCACGGATGAGGAGGCAGGGGGAGACGGGATCTGAGGCGGGATTTAGGGTGATGCCCGCGGCTTCGAGGCTGCGGCGGGTGCGGGCGGCGAGCCAGGGGCGGCGGGGGTCGGGGTCGAGGATGTGGACGACGGGGAGCGAGACGTTACCCGGACGGACTGGAGCAAGATGCTCCAGCCACGGTTCAGCGAGTGATCGGGAATGGGACACCGCGGATTAGTAGGCCGAGGGGAAGATCGGGGGGCGGCGGCGTTCTTCGCGACGATCGTCGTCGTCGTCACGTGGGAAAGGTGGTGGATCGGTGAACAAGGGCGGCGGGATCGAGGCGAGTTCTTCCCCGCCATCGACCGCGACGACGCTGACAGATTCGGGGAAGCCGCCGGTGAAGACGAACTGGCCTTCGACGCCGGGGCGATAGAGCAGTTCTTGTTCGGCGGCGACGCCGGCCACGACATAGCGGAGCCGGAGCAGGGTGCCTTCGGGCCAGTTGCCGTCGATCCAGAAGCCGTCGTCCACCTTGCGGATGGGCGCGCGGCCCGGTGGCATGTGGGAGCGGTCGAGGAAAGGCCTCGAGCTTGGGGTGGATTGCGACTTGCGAATGAAGTGGAACAGCAAGCCCGCAATTGCCAAAGGGATGAGGAGGCAAAGTAGGCCGCCGAAGGGATTGGAGGAGGGTTTGGACGATCGGGCGGGAGGATCGTAAGGAGGGGCCTGGCTTGGCCGGGCGGGCGGGGTGACTTCCGCCGGGCGGGAGTCGGATTCGACCGGGGGCAGCACTTCTGTTGGAGCCGGCCGAGGTGTAGGCGGCGGGGTGGCTTCGAGCGCGGCGACGATGCGGAAGCCGATGTCGGCATTGCGGCTGCGCGGGTCGGCGCGGTAGCGGGCGGCGCTGCGGGAGTTCTTCGCTTCACGGATCCACGAGCCACCGCGGAGGACGCGGCGCGGCTTGTCGCTAAGGTTGGGATTGGTCTGGAGGGGATCGGTCGCCGCACCGGCGGGGTAGGGCGCATACCAGTCGAGGCACCATTCGGAAAGGTTGCCGCCGATGGAGAAGCCCCAGGCATTCGCGGGCTTCGAATCGACGGGGCGGGTGCCGTTGCCGGCGTTGTCCTTGTGCCAGGCGATGTCTTCGCCATGCCAAGGGGTGGCGGTTCCGGCGCGGCAGGCGTATTCCCATTGTGCCTCGGTCGGCAGGGTGATCGAGCGACGGTTCTTTTTGGTGAGCCAGGTGCAGAAGGCCTGGGCATCGGGAAAGGTGACGAGGCAGACCGGGTGATCGGGCGTTTGTGGGAAGCCGGGATTGCGCCAGGTGAATTGCTTGCGCTGGGCGAGGACCGCGCCGTCCCAGCCGTAGCCGCCGCTGGTGCCCACCTCCGACTCGCTGCGATAACCGGTTTCGGCGATGAAGCGTTCCCATTGGCCGCGGGTGACGGCGCTACGGCCGAGGTAGTAGTCGCGGGTCAACTTGACCGCGCGGGCGTCTTCGTCGGTGCCGCGGCCGGGTTCGGATTCGGGAGAGCCTTGGGTGAATTCGCCGGCGGGGACGAGGATGAGGTCGAGTGTCGCGCCGCTGCCGAGGTCGAGTTTCAGCGTCGGCTCCGCGGCGGAGGCGGTCGCGCAGAGGAGGGCGATGAGGAATGGGAGCGGGGAGGGTTTCATCGCCGCGATGATGCAAATGCGCGGGCTTCCGGCGATTACAAGTTGGCGGGGGAGTTTCCCAGCATGAGGCGTCCCGTTGGGACACGGAACTCCATCCACGCCCACCCGGCACTTCGTGCTGAGTTTTACACACAATTCCGGGTCGGCGCAGGCATGGAAGTGGGATTTCAGGGCCAAGGGCCCATCCCATACCAGCCTAGGCCGCA
>JAYTLR010000205.1:0-20419 GCA_043729195.1 Akkermansia sp. | reverse complement strand
TCGACGAACTGCGGGTCGTTGAGCATGACGAGCGGCTGGAGCGGAGTGTTGGTGGCCTGGCGGCGGGTCGAGCAGACCTCGCGGGTGGAGGTGTCGAAGATCATCATGTTCGGCGGCGTGGTGGTGCGGCGCCAGAAGGTGTAGAGCGAGCGGCGGTAGAGGCCTGGGCCCTTGTCGGGGACGTATTCGGGAAGGAAGTTGTTGAGGGTTTTCCACATCGAGCCGGGTGCCTGGTAGGGCTTGGCGGGCGGGCCGCCGACGGATTCCGAAAGGAGGCCGGAATGGGCGAGGGCGGAGTCCCGCAGCATCTCGGCAGTGAGGCGGCGGGCGGGTCCGCGGGCGAGCAGGGTGTTGGCGGGATCGCGTTCGCGGAGTGCCGGAGAGGCTTTGGAATCCTGGCCGTAGGTGGCGGTGAGCACCATCTGCCGGATCGCGCGTTTGAAATCCCAGCCGTGGTTGATGAAATCGCGGGCGAGCCAATCGAGCAGCTCCGGATGCGTCGGTTGCGCGCCTTGGAGGCCGAAGTTGTCCGAAGTCTCCACGATCCCGGTGCCGAAGATATCCTGCCAGATGCGGTTGACCGTCACGCGCGCGGTGAGCGGATGATCCGGCGAGGTGAGCCAGCGGGCGTAGCCGAGGCGGTTGCGCGGCTGGTCGTCGGGAAACGGGGGCAGCCAGTCCGGCGTCTCGCGCTCCACCTTTTCCGCCGGCGAGGTGTAGTCGCCGCGGGCGAGGATGTAGGCCGGAGCGGGCTGGGCGGATTCACGCATGGTGACGATCTCGCGGACCTTCTTCTCGGCATCCCGGTAGGCGGCCCGGGCGGCGGAGAGGTTTTTGGAAAGAGCGCGTGCGTCCGGGTCGATGGCGGAGTGGAAGTATTCGCGAAGCTGGGCGGGCGTGGCCCCGTTTTCCGCGAGGGGCTTGCCGGTGGAGAGGGCGCGGACTTCGATGAAAGAGAGGGCGCGGAGATGAAGATGGACGTCATCGATCATCCCGCCGCGCAAGCCGATGTCGCGGCCGCGGGCGGTGAAGTGGAGGGCGTCCCCGATGAGATAGTCGCGGGTGAGATTGTCGCTTTCGACGGTGGTTTCGGCGGGTTGGCCGTTGATGAAGATCTTGAGTCCTCCGGCCTTCCGTGAGCCGTCGTTGGTGACGCTCACGTGGGTCCATTCGCTGGTGGGGATGGTGGACGTGGAGGTGATGGAAGCCCCGCAGCCGGGGAGTTCGCGGGCGAGAGTCCAGGTGAGGTGGCCTTCTTTGAGGAGGAGCTCGTAGCCGGAAAACGGCGTGTCGAACGAGGAGGTGTTGGCGAAGACGACGGCGCGCTTGTAGTCCTCGCCGGGCTTGAGCCAGAGGGAGATGGTGAGCGGCTGGTCGGCGTGTTGGATTCCGAAGTCGGGGAGTTTGGTGAGGCTGTCGCCGTTGGCCAGGATGCCGTTTCCGTGCTTGCCAGGGGCGAGCTTGTTCCCGCCGGTCTTGGCGGGCTTTTTGGGGGCGGCTTCGTTCTTGAGGGAGTCGCCGGTGACTTTGTCGAAGAGGAACTTCCCGGCGAGATCGGGGGTGGGGAAGGTATTCCCGGAGGAGAGCCAGGATTGGAAGGCGGGCTCGGCTGTTAGGAGGTGGGAGGCGAGTTTGGCCTCGGCGGATCGAATGTTTTCCTGGAGGCCGGCGAGTTGGGTTTCCTGTTCCGGCGTCGGGAGCTGGAGAGCCGGTTGTGGCAAGACCTCCCCGCGATCCGCGCCACCCTGGATCAACCCGAACTCGTCGACGCTGTTGAAGAACGCGCCCATCGAGTAGTAGTCCTTCGCCGAGATGGGGTCGTATTTGTGGTCGTGGCAGCGGGCGCACTCGATGGTGAGCGCCATGAAGGCGGTGCCGATGGTGTGAATGCGGTCGGAGATGCCTTCCTGGCGGAATTCCTCCGGCACCGAGCCGCCCTCGTTGGTCTTGCGGTGGATGCGGTTGAAGGCGGTGGCGAGTTTCTGGTCACGGGTCGCGCCGGACAAGAGGTCGCCGGCGAGTTGCTGGGTGATGAACTGGTCGAAAGGCAGGTTGCCGTTGAACGCGCGGATGACCCAATCGCGGTAGGGCCAGGCATCCGTTTGGATGTCGGCCTGATAGCCGAAGGAATCCGCATAGCGCGCCACATCGAGCCACGGGGTCGCCATGCGCTCGCCGAATCGCGGCGAGGCGAGCAGACGGTCGACTACCGTTTCTTTCGCGGCCTGCGAGGTGTCTGTTAGAAACGCGTCGATTTCCGGCTGGGTCGGCGGCAGGCCGGTGAGGTCGAAGGTGACGCGCCGCAGCCAGCGCTCCGGCGGGGCTTGCGGGCTGGGCCGGAGTTTCTCCTTTTCGAGGCGGGCGAGGACGAAGTGGTCGATCGGGTTGCGCGCCCGGGACGTGTCGGTGGTTTCCGGGACGGGGACTTCCTTCGGTGGCGTCACGAAAGCCCAGTGGGCTTCGTATTCCGCGCCCTGCTCGACCCATGTCTTGATCAGGTTCTTCTCCCGGTCGGTGAGGGTGAGGTGGGACTTCGGCGGCGGCATGACCTCCTTGCGGTCGGTCGAAAAGATGCGGATGAGAGCTTCGGAATCCGCCGGGCTTTCGGGATCCCATGCGAAGGCCTTGATCGCCTCCTCGCGGATATCGAGCCGCAAATCCTCCTCACGCTTCTCCTTGTCGGGGCCGTGGCAGAAGAAGCACTTGTCCGATAGGATGGGCAGGATCTCCCGGGCGTAGGAAATCTTCTCCGCGGCCCCGGCGGGCCGGGCGAGCGCGAACAGGCTGAGGAGGAAGGTGGCGGGTCTCAAGACGGGAATCCATACGCCCGGTGGGGGCGGGTCTTTCGGGAACTGTTCTCCGACGCGCGCCTGAAAGCCTGCGCGGCGATGAGACCGGCAGGCCGGTCATGTGGCCCGGCCAACGAAGAGTCCGCGTCGCGGCTAGTCCTCGCTTTTCTCTTCGCCCTTCACTTCCTTCTCGAAGGCCTTGGCCTTCTCGCGGTCCGGTGCACCGCTAAGTTGGGCAACCACTTTCTCGCAGGCGGCGTCGGTCACGATGATGCGCGGCAAACCGCCCTCGCTGGAAACGACGGATGGCAGCTTGTCCATGTCCTTGTCACCCTTGTCGATCTCCACCATGACGACTTCCGAGCGTGGGACGGCTTTTTTCACCGCGTTGTTGGCGGCGTTGACCTTCTGCACGCAGGTCGGGCAGTTCGGCAGGTAGTAATCCTGATAGAACACGAACGCGATCTTCTTGCCGGACTTGGCGGCGGATTTCTTCGCGGATTCCAACTTGCGCTCTGAGAAGCCTGCGAACGCGGTCGAGGCGCATGTGAGCAGGAGGGTCGATAGGACGATGGCTCGTTTCATGGTGGGGTCTGGTTGGTTTGTTATCCCGCCGCACGCTCAATCATGGCGTAGGCGGTTGTGTTCTTATTTCTGACAGGGCGATCCTTTGGGTGGGAGCTTAGACTTCAGGCATGCTTTGCCAAGATATCCTTTTGCGGAATTCCTCAACTTTGATCAACCTCTTCAACACCATGCTGCTGGTGCCCTGCCGCGGCGGTTCACCTCATCGATTCAGTTTGCCCGGAGCAGGTCCGATCGTCCCGCCCTCGATGAAGTCCGCCTTGGTGAAGGTCTGGCGGTAGTCGTTTTTGCCCCGGGCCACATTGTCTGACCATCGCAGGACGCGGCGGAGCACCGGAGCGGGATCCCAGCGGATGTGGGCGACGGTCGGGCGGCACCAGGCAAATACCGGGTGCGGGTCGGTGCAAACCAACGACACGTCCTGTGGCAACCGCAGCCCGCGGTTGCCGCAAAACTGCAGCGCAGCGGTGACCACGTGGGCTTCATCAACGATCAGTGCGGTCGGTGGCGTGAACTGGAACAACGCACCAAGCGTATCGTACAATCCCTCCACGGTGTCGTTCCAATCCGGCAGGTTATACGAGCTTGGCTCGATCCCGTGAGCGGCCATTTCCGTCAGGAAGGCGCGCTCGCCAGCCCCTGGCTCCGGCAAGCGCCGCTCCTGTCGGGTCAGCATCACGATGCGTTGGTGACCCAGTCCGAGGAGCGTCCGCACGGCGGCAATGATGGCCGGCTCCTTGTTCGGCCCAACCCCCGCAATGGGCAGGCCGCGCCGCCGCCCGAACATGGCGAAGGCCGGCAGCGGTTGTTCGGCGAACCACTCCACGATTCTGCGCGAGCCCGCACCCACCACCCAAGCGTCCGCTGGCGTATCAGCGACCAACCGGGCGACCTGCGAAACATCCATTTTGAGTTCCATCAGCGATTTCTTGGTGAAGAAGGCCGAGTGTCCGGCTTCCAGCAGAAGATACAACAGCTCGATCATGTAAGGATCGCTCTTGGCCGGCGGATCGTAGTCCAGAATCGCCAGACGTAGCGAAGGGACCACGAGCTCTCCCTCCGGCACTTGGACGAGCCGCCCGCGCCGGCGCCCCTGGTTGACTAACAACCCTTCCGTCTCAAGTTCATGCAGCGCGCAGTCCACCGTTTCCCGTCCGACTCCCAGTTCCCTCGCAAGCCGCTCCGCGCCCGGCATCTTGCCGCGCCAGGTGCCGATTGACAGTTCCCTGCGCAGGAGCGCGACGACTTGCTCGGTAGCGGAAAGAATGTGCAGTGGACCCATAGCGGGCAATCTAGCGTAAATCCGGTCTAGATCGCCAACTGGAAATTTCTTTGAGGCGTGTAAGGGATCGGCAAGGTTGCGGTCTCATTTGAAATGTCCCCGCCGTGCTTCAAGGCAAGCGGCGCCGTCAACCCAAGATCAAACCCACCATGAACCTAATATCGATCAGATCGAACATCGCATTGGCAGCGCTCGGACTTCTGGCAATGGCCGGAACCGTGCAGGCCGTGGACAACACCGGCACTGGCGGCACGATCACCTATACGGATGCAAACGGGCTCAACCCCGTGGCATCACCGCCCTATCTTGGTGGCTTTGTGGTGCACAAGTTCACGGAATCAGGCACCTTGAACGTCCCAACCTCCACCAGTGCCGATGTCCTGGTAGTGGGCGGCGGGGGCGGCGGCGGCAAGTTCGGTGCGGGCGGCGGCGCGGGCGGATTCATTGCCACCACGGCATCCATTACCGGGGGAACGGACTATTCGGTGACCATTGGTGCCGGAGGCGCTGGTACGGGCACTGCCGGCACTGTAGGGGCTAGCGGCGGCAATTCGGCGTTTCAGTCGATCACAGCGGATGGCGGCGGTGGCGGGGGGTCACGAACCGGCAACAATCCCGCGAATGGCGTTTCTGGTGCAGGCGGTGGCAGCGGTGGCGGTGGCAGTGCATCGGATTCCGGAGCAACGGCGGGTGGGACTGGCACGGCCGGGCAAGGAAACGCCGGCGGCGCAGTGCCAGGCACAGTTACGGCACGTTGGGGTTCCGCCGGTGGAGGCGGCGCTGGAGCGGCAGGCGGTGATGGAACTTTGGCGGGCGCTTCAGCGTCCGGCGGTGCCGGTGGCGTTGGACTTTCGAGTGGCATCACAGGTGTCACCACTTTCTACGCCGGCGGCGGAGGCGGCGGAACCTATAGCGGTGGCGGTTCCGCTGCGGCTGGCGGGATTGGTGGCGGCGGCGCGGGCATGAAGGCCGACACATCCAACGGCACTGCGGGGACTCCGAACACCGGCGGCGGTGGCGGCGGCGGCGGACTCAGTGCTACGGGCGGCTCCGGCGGCTCAGGCATCGTGATCGTAAAGTATCCCTATGACTCCGGCGGGCTGGCTGTCGCAGTGACTGCCCCGGCGCAAAATCAGTCGATACAGTCTGGTTCGCCGGTCACAGCCACCGCCACGGTCGTCAACGGCTCGGGTCCTTACACGGTGACCTTCTACAAGCAATTCAACGGAGGCGGCTTCTCGCAAGTGGGTTCCCCCGACACGACCTCGCCTTATGAAGTGAGCTTGGGAACTCCAGTTGCGGGAACCTATCAAATTTACGCAACGGTGACTGACAGCGCACCTGGGCCTGACACCGCCACTTCCGCGACGAAAACCTTTGTCGTGTATGACGAAGGAAATACCGGTTCTGGCGGCACGATCGTTTACACCGATGCAAATGGACTCAACCCCCGTGCATTGCCTCCCTACACGGATGGCTACGTAGTGCACAAGTTCACCGCATCGGGCACCTTGGACATCCCGCTGCCTGTCACTGCCAATGTGCTCGTCGTGGCCGGTGGCGGCGGCGGCGGCCAAAATGGCGGCGGCGGCGGTGGTGCGGGAGGGTTGCAATATGACAGCGCCTATGCGGTCAACGGTCCGATATCGGTGACGGTTGGAGCCGGCGGGGCGGTTCACCCGAATAATGGATCGAACCCGACCAACGGTGGGGATTCCCTCTTCGGCGGCATCGCCGCACTAGGCGGTGGCGGCGGCTCATCGAGAGATAACGGCGGACCGGGCGCATCTGGCGGCTCCGGCGGGGGCGGGGGCGGGGCGGTATCACAATCGAGGTCTTTCGCTGGCAGCGGAACGGCTGGACAAGGATTCAACGGCGGCAATGGCGTGTGGCCCGATCAAGGTGTTAATTCGACTGGCGGCGGCGGCGGCGGAGCCGGTGGCGCTGGCACGGCGGGCGGCAGCCAGCAGGCCGGAAATGGCGGAGCCGGCCTCAACTTTCCAATCTTCGCGAATATTGGCGGTTCTCCTACCGGCTGGTTTGCCGGTGGTGGTGGTGGTGGCAAGGTCGTAAACGGGAGCAACGGCACCGGTGGTTCGGGCGGCGGCGGTGCCGCCAACTCAGCCGGTGTGGCAAACACAGGCGGCGGCGGAGGTGCCGGTGGCATCGGCGGCTCCGGCATCGTCCTCGTCCGATATCCTTATGACCCAGGCACGTTTTCCGTCTCGGTCACCGCTCCGACTCAGAACCAGGCCATCCTGATCGGACCTGCGATCACTGCCACAGCCGGAGTCTCGCTCGGCACGGCCCCGTATTCGGTGACCTTTTTCCTGCAAACCAACGGCGGCGGATTCTCCCAAGTGGGCTCTCCCGACAACACCGCACCTTACGAGGTGGATCTGGGGGTCCTCGGACTTGGAAACTATCAGCTATACGCAACCGTGACCGACAGCACTCTGGCAACCGCCACCTCTCCGACCCGAACGTTCACGGTGGTTTCCCCCACGATCGTGCTCTCGCCGGGGACGGTTCCCAACGGTCGGTTGAATATCAGTTATGCCGAAACGACTATCTCCGCCAGCGGAGGAACGGCGCCTTACACCTATGATGTCTCGGCGGGCATTTTGCCGCCAGGATTGAACCTTTCCACTGGAGGTGTGTTGTCTGGCGCGCCGGATACATCCGGAACCTACAACTTCACCGTGCGGGCCATGGATTCCTACAGCTATACCGGAACCCAAGACTACACCGTGAACGTTCAACCCGCAGGGCCGGTTACCAGCATCTGGACCCAAACCGCCGGCGGAGAGCAGAGCTGGATCACGGGTGCGAACTGGTCCGGCGGGTTCGCTCCCCTTCCGATCGCAGGCGACACGATGGATTTCAGCACTGTCAACATTGCCTCCAACACCAGCCTGAGCCTCGGCGCGAACCGAACGGCGGAAACCTGGAAATTCGGCGATACTTCCGGCACCCAGACCTGGACCGTTAACGGAGGTAACGAGATGATCCTGGCAGGGACAACGCCGACGATTTCGAATTCCGTCCAGGTCACACTCGGCAGTGTCGTCGCCGGCACCGCGGGCCTGACCAAGACCGGCGCCGGCACGCTGACTCTCGCCAATCCCAACAACACCTTTAGCGGCGATATTGTAATCTATGGCGGCACGATGGATACCGCGACCAATGGCACGTTTGGCACGGGCACCAACATCACATTCGCCGGTTCCGGCAGCATCACACCCGCGTATGGAGCCTATCCGGTGATGCAGAAAGGGGTCACTGTGAATTCAGATGTCACGGCCACGTTCAATATAATCAATCAGTTCTACGGGATGTCGTTCACAGGCCCCCTTGCAGGTAGCGGCATCCTGTTTGCCGATGCATCGCAAGGAGGCGGCAGTCAGTTTCTGACTTTTTCCAACGCCAGCAACACGTTTACCGGAACGATCCGGATTCGAAACAATTCGAATGGAATACCTGCCCTGACCCTCAACAGCCTGGCAGACAGCGCGAATCCGATTCAATTGAGTGGCAACGCAAATCCGGGTTTGTTCGTACTCGGTTCTGGCGCTGCGACGCCGCTCCTGTTCAACAGCCGCCAGATCGAGTTGAACGGAGCGACCCAAGGCGGGATCGTACGCAACAGCAACAGCACGTCAACCAACACGATCACCATCAACACTGACCTGCTGGTCACCGGCGTGGGTGCCAAGACGCTGACCCTCGGGGGTATCAATACCGGAACCAATAGGTTCGGGGGCAACATCAACGACGCCGCGGGCTCGGTGATCAGCCTCACCAAGGCCGACTCCGGCACGTGGATCCTCGGTGGTGCCAATGGCTACACCGGTGCCACCACAGTCGCGGGCGGCATCCTGATCGTTAATGGAAATCAAAGCTCCGCCACCGGGAATGTCAGCGTGAACTCCAATGCGACCCTCGGCGGGAGCGGCACGATCGGCGGCAGCACCACGATTAACGTTAACGGCAAACTGGCGTTCAATCTGAACACCCCCCCGGGCAGTCACAACAAGCTCGATATCGGAGGCAATCTGACATTTTCAGGGGCCTCGACCCTGACCATCACCTCCAGTGGTGGCGCAAGCACCGGAGTCTACACGCTCATCACCACCACAGGCGACATCGGCGGCACCCTGCCTGCGGTCACGCTTCCAGATGGATGGACCGCAAATCCGCTGGAAGTCGTCGGTAAGAATCTGGTGCTTCACATCACCTCTGGTCCCACAACTAGCACTTACCAAAGTTGGGCGACCGGCGGCCAAACCTTCGAAGGCGATGCCAATGGTGACGGCGTTGCCGACGGCTTGGCTTGGTTCCTCGGCGCGGGAAGTCCATCGGATAACGCACAGGGCAAGATGCCTACACCGACGGAGGGTGGTGGCTTCCTGAATCTCAGCTTCCAGCGGGTCAATCCGTATGCCCCCGCGAAGCTTTACGTGCAGTTTGGCAACAACCTGACCGGCTGGACCGAACTGGAGATACCCGAGGCGGATTCGCTGGATCTCGGCGGAACCGGTGTGCAAGTGGACGTGGTGGAGGGCGATCCGGATCAGGTGACGGTGAAACTCCCCACCAGCTACCAGTCGGCCTCCGGTGCTCTCTTTGCGCGCCTCCGCGCTGCGGAAAACTGAGATTCCCCGGTGGTGGTGTCGCCGTATGCGGCATCACCGCTGGCTGCCCCATCGGCCACTTGCGGAGCAGGGCATGCGGTATCCGGCGTCGCGCCCCGGGTAGCCTGTTGGAACGCCGGCAAACGGTTTGGAGAACTTGCCGTTTGCTGGTTCCCGCTTCCGGGCGATGGTTCCAACCGTGCCCTTCCAAATCCATTCCTCGCTCCAATACGATGTCTATGAACGCAGCACCGTATTGCTGAGCATCCACTCGCTTGCGACCGGGACCCAGAAACTCAGCGGCGAAGCGTTTGTGGTGACTCCCGGCGTAACGTGGGAGGAACTGCCGGCGGAGAACGGAGGCAACCGTTACATCCGGATTGATACCGGATCGGTCATGAAGCTCGCGATCGACTATTCGGTCAATGCGACCAGCCGCTACACGATGGTCAGCCACGAGGAAATCCATGACGTCTCCATCGCGGAGATCGAGCCCTCCGCCATTTCCTGCCTGTTTCCCAGCCGCTACTGTCAGTCCGACCGGCTGGGCCGGCTGGCAGTCAAGATGTTCGGCGGCATCGATCATCCCTACGATCAGGTCGTCGCGATCTCCGACTGGATCTTCCACAACGTCGACTATCTTGCGGGGTCCACGGACGCGGAGACTTCGGCCTTTGATACCGTGACCCAGCGGGCCGGGGTCTGCCGCGATTTCGCGCACCTCGGGATCGCCTTGTGCCGGGCCCTTTCGATCCCCGCGCGCTACCTCACCGGCTACGCCTGCCACATGCAGCCGCCGGATTTCCACGCTTGTTTCGAGGCCTGCATCGGGAACCGCTGGTTCGTTTTCGATCCGACCCGGCTCGCACCACTCAACGGGATTGTCCGCATCGCGACCGGTCGCGATGCCGCGGAGACCGCGGTCGCGACGATCTTCGGGCGGATGGATTTCACCGGAATGTCGGTGTCTTGCACGTCGGATGATTTCCAGCCGCTGGGTGCCGACGACCTGGCGGGCCACGCGATTCTCATCGAACCATGAGCGGCAGCCATCTGGTCCGGATCGTCCATCGCACGCACTATCACTATGCGGAGCCGGTGAACTTCCAGACGCACCGATTGGTGATCCGTCCGCGTGAAGGGCACGACCTGCGGGTGGAAAGCCTGGTGATGTCGATCTCGCCGGCCGCCATGGTCACGTGGGCTTGGGATGTCTTTGGAAACTCGGTCGCCTACGCTCATTTCAGCGAGCCGGGGGCGGAGTTGAGGTTCGACATCGACGTCGTGGTGCGGCGCTTTTTCGATCCCGGCTCGCCACCGCTGAAGGCGCACAGCCCGAGTCCCTATCCCCTCGAGTATGAAATGCTGGAGCAGGGGATCTTGTCGGGCTATCTGACCCCGGTCTTTGCGGAGGAAACGACCGCCTTGAGGAACTGGATCGGGACGCTACCAAATCCCTTGGAATTTCCCAGTGCGGAGGCCTTCGTGCTCCGCGTGGCGGAGTTGATCCACGAACGGATCCGCTACGAAAGACGGCAGCAAAAAGGCGTGCAGTCGCCCGCGACCACGCTGTCACTCGGCAGCGGGTCCTGCCGTGACCTGGCCACGCTGCTGATGGAGACGCTGCGCCATCAGGGGATCGCCGCCCGCTTCGCCAGTGGCTACCTCGACTGCCAGGCGACGCGCGCCGCCCGCGGGTCGACACACGCCTGGACGGAGGTGTATTTCCCCCAGCTCGGGTGGCGGGGCTTCGATCCGACGACTGGCAAGCGTTGCGACTTCCGGCACATCGTCACCGGGACCAGTCATCACCCGCGTGGCGTGATGCCGGTGACCGGCCGGTATTTCGGAGCGTCGGGAGCGTTCCTGAAAATGGACGTCGCGGTGGAGTTCTCGAGCCCGGAAGAATAGTTCGGTCACCCGTCCACCAGCGACCTTGCGTATTGCAGGGTGTCGATATCCGCGGCGGACTTGTCGCGGCGGATGGCATGGATGCGGGGGAAGCGCATCGCAAGGCCGGAGTCGTGGCGCTTCGAAGGTTGGATCGAGTCAAAGGCGATTTCGAGGACGAGGTTCGGCTCGACGTGGTGCTTGCGGCGCTCCTTCGACAGGGTATGGCGCTGGAAGTGGACGGTGAGTTCCTCGATCTCGGCATCGGTGAGTCCGGAGTAGGCCTTGCCGATGATCCGGAGCTGGCCGCTGGACTCGTCGCGGACGGCGAAGGTGTAGTCGGATAAAACCTCGGCGCGCTTGCCGTGGCCTTGCTCGGCGGCGACGACGATGCAGTCGAGGGTGCTGGAAGTCTTGAGTTTCAGCCAAGCCTTGCCGCGGCGGCCGGGGGAGTAGGGACTTGCAGGGTCTTTCGCGATGAGGCCCTCGTGGCCGTCGGTGCGGGCCTGCTTGAAGGCGGATTGAACGGCGGCGCTGCCTGCCGTGCGGAGCACGGAGATAAGACAGATGGTAGATGGTAGATCCTCCTTCGCCAAGGCTTCGGAGGACGGGTGGTGGATCGTGGATGAAATGCTAGAAGAGTCCGGGTTCTCTCTTGGGTCTTCCGTCTTGAAGTCTTGCGTCTCCAAGCGGGCACGACGTTGTTCGAGCGGGAGAGCGAGGAGGTCGTCGCCGTCGTGAAAGAGCAGATCGAAGGCGATGAAGCGGACGGGGGGGACGCCAAACGAACGTCCAACATCGAACACCGAACTTCCAACATCGAATGAAGAAGGGGAACAGGGGAAGAGATCGCCTTGGGAAGTCGAGACGCGGCCGAGGCGGGTCTGGAGGTCGTGGAAAGTGAGGCGGCGGCCTTCGGCGTGGGCGATGATTTCGCCATCGAGGATGAAGTCGCCGGGGATCTGGAGCGCTGCTGTTAGAAGCTCCGGGAACTCGGCGTCGAGCGGGCGGAGGTCGCGCGAAAAGAGGGCGGCGCGCTGGCCGGATTTATGGAGCTGGGCGCGGATGCCGTCGTATTTGGGTTCGAGCCAGAGAAGAAGTTGAGAGTCTGGAGTTGAGAGTTGAGAGTTAGAGGAAGCATGGGCGGCGACGAGGGCGTCGGCGTCGGGCATGGGGGAGGCGAGCATGACCTTGACCGGGACCAGAGGTCGCAGGGCGGCTTCGTGCAAGGCCTGGTGGCGGGCGAGGCGGGCGGTGTCGCCGAGGTCGCCGGTGAGCATGTGGGCATGGCGGACGGCGGCGGGGTCGGCGGCGAAGGCCTCGGCGACCGCTTCCTCGACGAGTCCTTCCTTGAGTCCGATGCGGAGGTCGCCTGTTAGAAGCTTGACCAGCGTTTCTCCTTCGGCCGGGTGGAGGGTGCGCAGGCGCTCGGCGAGGAGATCGATGCGGGCGAGCGAGCCGGGCGCGGCGGCGAGATCGGTGAAGAACGCGGCGAGGCCGGCGAGGTCGAGTGGTTCGGGTTTGAGGACGAGTTCCTGCAGCAGCAGCCGGGCGGTGCGGGCGGCGTCGTTCTGGGATTGGGAAATCTCGCGGTAGCGTTCCTCGCGGACGCCGGGGAGTTTGAGCAGGGCGCGCCGCAAGGTGGCGGAACCGGCTTGGGAGGCGCGGCGATCGGCGGCGCGCGGCAGGGCGCGGCCGGTCAGCCAGTTGGCGGCGAGGGCAAGGTCATCGTCGCGGGTCAGGCCGCGGAGGTAGGCGGCGAGATGGCGGATCTTTTCCAGGCGGCGGCTGGTTTCGCCGGTCAGGCGGCAGAGGCTTGTGAAGTCGGCGAGCGGGCAGATCGGCCGGACATGGCGGGCGCTGGCGCTGGTCTGGGTGCCGCTGCCGGCGAGGGCGTTGCGGGCGGGGGGCGGAGAAAGTTGGAGATCGAGCTGGTCGTTGCCCATCGCCGACCAGGCATCGTGGCCGCGCTGCCGGAGCTCGGCGGCGAACTCGCGGGTGGACCCGTGGACGGTGAGGATTTTCTTCGGCCGGACCCGCTGGACGCACTCTAACAGGCCGGGGTGGTCGGCGTGGTCGGACAGCGGGATGGCTTCATCGACGCGGTAGCGGTAGCTCGCGCCGGGAGTGAGCGCCCAGCCGCTGAGCATGGCGACGCGGCGTTTCGGGATGGCGCGGAGGAGCTTGGAGCGGACGGCGTTCGGCGGGGCGATGACGGCGTGGCCTGCTGGGATCGTAGATGGTGGATGGTAAATGTTAGATGGCAGATCGCAGATGGCAGATGAAGAGGATCGGGCGGGTTCGCCGAGGATCATCGGCTCGGGCAGGCCGCGGACGCCGGCTTCGCGGCAGGCGCGGGTCATTTCTGCGACGCTGGGGTGGAGCAGGACGGGGATGCCGTGTTCGTGGAGCAGGGCGAGCGCTTCCTGGGCCTTGCCGAGGGAGTAGCCGAGGAGGACGGGCACCTCGCCATCGGCGAAGGCGTCGTGGACGAAGCGGAGGACGGCGCTTTCGACTTCGAGCGGCGGCGGGAAGGCGTAGTGGGGGAGACCGAAGGTGGTTTCGAGGATGAGGAGGTCGGCCTGCTGGAAGACGACGGGCTCGGCGGTGCGGCTCTTGCGGACCTTGAAATCGCCGGTGTAGAGCAGCGTGGCACCATCGGAAATGCGGGTCACATGGAGCATCGCGGAGCCGGCGATGTGGCCGGCGGGCAGCAGGCGGAGGCGGTGGCCGTTTCGTTCCACGGCGGCGCTGAAAGGCACGGGGTCGAGCCGGGCTTCGGCCAGGCTGTAGCGCGAGCGGATCAGCGAGGCGGTGACGGTGGAGCACAGCGCGCTTTCGTGGCGGGCGAAGTGGTCGGCGTGGGCGTGGGAGACGAATGCCCACGGTTTCGCGTCCCAAGGATCGAGCCAGAGGTCGAGTTCCGGGAGATGGAGACCGCGGCGGTGACGGACTTCGATCATGCGGGGTGGTGAGGTTCGGGGAAGCGCGGCGGATCTTCAATCGCCAAGCGTCGTCATTTCGGGCTGGCCGAGGATCGGGTTGACGGGTGCTTGCGGAGGGCGACAAGCTCTCGCGCAAAACCGGTTTTGCATCCTTTTTCCATGTCCGAGACCCCGCCTCCCCGCTTGCCTGATCGCGAACCTTTCCCGGGAGCGACCGAATTCCGGCTGGCGATGGGGGTTTTCCGCGAGCCATACGCTTGGAAAATCGTGACGATCGGATTGCTCGGCGCGCTGGCGGTGATGGCGCTGCTCGGGGCGGGGGTGTGGTGGGTGGTGGCGAAGAGCGGCTGGCTGGAATTTGGTTGGGTGGCCCGTTACGAATGGACGCGCTGGCTTTTCGGTGGGCTGGGAACGGTGATCTATCTGGTGGCGGGCTGGTTTTTGTTCCCGGTGGTGTTCACGGCGGTGGCCGGGATTTTCCTGGAAGATCTGGCGGACCGGATCGAGCGGCGGCACTACCCGGAGCTGCCGGTGCCGCGGAAGGTGCCGGTGACGGAGCAGGTTTACGCGTCGGGCCGGGGCCTGGTGCGCGGCTTGTTTTGGAACGGGCTCGCCTTGCCGCTCTATTTCATCCCGGTGGTCAATCTGCTGGCCTACGCCGCGGTGAACTCCCGCCTGCTGTCGCGGGAGTATTTCCAAGTGATCACGCTGCGCCATTTCCCGGCCGGGCTGACCGGTGACTGCTTCCGCCGCCACCGACCCCAACTGTGGCGCGAAGGTCTGGTGCTGATGTTGCTCTTCCTGATTCCGGTCGTGCAGTTGGTCGCGCCCTTGTTGGCGACGGCGCTGGCGGTGCATCGGCTGTGGCGCCGGGACGATGGGATCCTGCGGCGGGAGTTGGCGGGGAAAGTAGGGAGCTGAGCCGAGTGCGATCGCGGAGGCTTTCGGGGGCGCGGGACCGGTTCAGCGCGGGCTCGACCGCGACTTGGTGCCGGCCCCTTCGATTTTTCAAAATTCTTGTAACGACAGGAATGTCGTTTGGAGAATAGATGAGGATGCTCACGACGGACCAACAGGAACATTTCACGCGTCTCTGGACTCAGGCGCAGTCCACGGTCGCGTGTTTCGTTCACACCAGCATTCGCGACCGCGGGCAGGCGGAAGATGTTCTTCAGGAGATCGCGATGACGCTGCTCCGCAAATTCGCCGATTATGATCCGTCGATGGCCTTCCTGCCGTGGGCCATGGGAGTCGCGAAATTCGCGATTCTTGGCAGCCGAAGGGACTCCGCGAGATCGCGCCTGGTCTTCGACGAAGCGCTGCTGGAGCGGATCACCAACTCTTTCCTCGAAATCGCTCCCGCCCTGCGGGAGGAGGAGTCGTATCTTGACGTTTGCCTCACCAAACTCGCCCCCGAAGCGCGCCGGATGGTCCGCCTCCGCTACTACGATTTACTCGATTCGCGGGAAATCGCCCGTGTGCTCGACAAAAGCGAAGTCGCGATCCGTGTCGGCTTGCTGCGAATTCGTGAGCAGTTGCGCAAATGCATCGAGAACCAGTTCCTGCTGGAAAGGAGTCACTCATGAACCGCTTTGAGCATCTGACCGCCCGCTACTACGAGAATGATCTGAACGACAGCGAGTCCCGCGAACTCCGTGACTTGCTGGATGGCAGTCCCGACCTTTTGCGGGAATTCGTCATCACTGGAATTCGTGAGGAGCAGCTCAGAGCCGCCCTTCGCAGCAGCTCCGCCCTCGAAAACGCCATCCCGTTCAGCGGTGCGCGGGCGCGTCGGGGCAAACTCCGGATCCAGTGGCTCGCCGCGGCAGCCGTCATCGCCATCTCGATCGCGACCTGGACCCACATGACCCGCGGCGTCGAGGTCGAAGTGATCGCCTCAAAGGACGTCAAGGTCTCGACCGGTAGCCTTTCGTCCGAAGCCGGCAGCCGGAGCCGTGTCCGGGATCTCACCCTCGACGAAGGGCTGTTGAAGCTGCGTTTGGCCAATGACGTGTCGATCGAACTGCTCGCCCCGGCACAACTGCGTTTCATCGATCCGATGCATGTCCGGATCCTTTCGGGAAAAGCGACTGTCGATGTCGGCGAAAACGGCAAGGGGTTCATCTTGGACGCGCCCCAGACCCGGGTGGTTGACCTCGGCACCCGGTTCGGGGTGGACGCATCCGCCGCGGATTCGACCGGAGTCGTGGTCATCGAAGGCAGTGTCGAACTACACTCCAAGGGAGGCGGGGTGAACCATCTTGCCGAAGGCGAAGGGGTCGTGGTGAACAGGTCCGGAAACATCGGCAAGCTCGACCAGGCGCGATTCGATCCCCACACGGGTCAGTGGAGTACGGGCGCGCTTGATGACGGCAGCTCACTCATTCGCTCGGTCCGTAACAATCAGAGGGACCAATCGGTTTATCACATTGTCGCAGGCGGGCTGGTCGAGGCCGTGCCGGCCCATCACAACCGGAATGCCCGCTGGGTGAGTCTGCCCGAGCGTCCCATCCCCGCATGGCTGCTCGGCGCGGATCTGGTGCTGCCGGCCCACGCCCACCGCGACCGGGCGGCTCTTCTTGTCACCGTGACGGTGGCACCGTCCACCTCGCTCTTCGTTTTCCAGCGGCGAAACCAGCCGCCGCCGACGTGGTTGGTCGAGGGCTTTGTCCCGACCGGCGAGATGATCGGTAAGGTCAGCATCGAGCCAGACCGGGAGAATAAGCCCGTGGCTTTCGATATTTGGCACCGGGACATGCCGGACGGCGGCGAAGTGGTGCTCGGCCCGGCAGCCCGGCCTGAGTCCATCGGTGCCGGCACGATCCACTACGGCATCGCCGCTTTGCCCATCGAGGCCGCACGCCGGCCGGACCGTTAGGCAACCTGCATCGGCGCCTTCACGGGTGCCGCCAACCCATCATGAAACGCCGCACCCTGATCCGATGCATCTCCCTCGCACCGCTCGCCACTGGCGTTTCCTGCGGCCGGCGCTAAAGGCAGTTCCGTTACAAAAAGATCGCGGCGCAGCATGCCAAACTCATGAAAGTACGCTCCCAACTCCTTCTCCTCCTCCGCTTCCTGCTGGCGCTCGCACTTTGTGGTAGCACCGCGGCATCCGCCGACGACTTCTACGTCGATCCTGTCGCCGGAAATAATGCGAACACCGGCACGTCCCCCGCCACCGCTTTCAAGACCTTGGAGAAAGCACGCCAGGCGGTGGATTTGATCAATGGCGGCATGACGGAGGACATCACCGTCCATCTTCGCGGAGGCATCCACCGCCTTTCCGCGACGCTGACGCTGGGGGCGTTCATTCCCCCCGTGGCCTACCCAGCGAACAGAAAAACTCCATGATTCCCAAACACCTCATCCTCTCCCTGATCTTGCTCGCCACCGCCGCAGGCACCGAGCGGCCTAACATCCTATTCATCGCCATCGACGACCTGCGCCCCGAGCTTGGCTGCTACGGAGCCGCTCAGGTCAAGACACCGCACATCGACAAACTCGCCGCCCGTGGCATGCGCTTCGAGCGCGCGTATTGCCAGGTGCCGATCTGCATGGGCTCTCGCGCTTCGCTGATGACCGGGATACTGCCGACATCGAAACGCTTCGTCGGCAATTGCCGCATGGACGTGGATGTTCCCACCGCCGCGACCTTGCCGGAGGTGTTCCGCAAAGCCGGCTACACCACCCTCTCTAACGGAAAAATCTTTCACGCCCTCGACGACGCGGCGGACCGAAGCTGGAGCGAGCCCCCTTGGCTCACCCGCGACAACATGCGCAGCTTCGACCCGGAGACCACCCGCCGCCTTTCCAAAACGAAACAGCGCGGCCGCATCTACGAATTTCCCGATGTGGCCGACGATGCCTATCCTGATGGCGAGATCGCGCAAAAGACGCTCAAGGATCTCCAGCGCCTCAAGCAGGAAGGAAAGCCGTTCTTCCTGGCCTGCGGATTTTTCAAACCCCACATGCCCTTCTACGCGCCGAAAAAATACTGGGATCTCTACCCGCGCGATTCGATCCAACTGGCCCCCAACCGCCAACGCCCGGCCAAAGCGCCGAAGCAGCTCACAGGCAGCAGCGAGTTCCGCAGCTACCACCTCGGCGACCTTGATCCAGACTCGGACGAATTCCACCGCATCATGCGCCACGGCTACCTCGCGTGCACCAGTTATGCCGACAAGCTCACCGGCGATGTGCTCGCCGAACTCGAGCGCCTCGGATTGGCGGACAACACCATCGTCGTGCTCTGGGGCGACCATGGCTGGCATCTCGGCGAGCACAATTTCTGGGGCAAGCACAACACCATGCACCTCGCCACCCGCGTGCCGCTCATCGTGAAAGTGCCAGGCAAAAAACCGGGGGTTACGTCCTCGCTGGTGGAAACCACCGACATCTTCCCGAGCTTGTGCGCGCTCGCCGGCATCGCGGCTCCGGCGACGGTGCAGGGGCGGGATTTCTCCGCGCTCCTCAATGACCCGAAAAAGCCCTTCCACGAAGCCGCCTACAGCCGTTTTCTGAATGCCGATGCCGTCATCACCGATCAATTCAGCTACACCAGCTACGAGAACGGAAAATCGGAAATGCTTTACGATCTATCCAAAGACCCGCAGGAAAACCGCAGCCTTGCGGACGATCCCAATTATGCCGAAACGATGACCACGATGAAAAAACTGCTCAAGGAACGAAAGGCCGAAGCCGCGAAATAGCCTGGCGACCGGCTCGCTTTCCCACCAGCGCTCCTCCAACTTTCAACCCGGGTCCCTCGCCCAGGACTCGCTTCGCTTATTCAACCTTCTTGTAACAAGAGGAGCTCCCCGTGAAGGGAATAAAGACATCAGCGCTCCACGCACCCTCATTCAAAACTGGGAAAGCCGCCACCGCCCCAAACCCATTCAAGCTATGAATTCCAAGAAGCTCTTGGCAACCCTCTCCGGACTCGCCGCCATGGCCGGGTCCGCAATGGCGCAGATCACCGTGGTCAACACCGGTTCCCTTGTATCAGCCGTGGCCGACGATCCCAAGACCGCGCTGCTGTCGTTCAATGCCGGGGCCTCCGCGAACAAGCTGATTGTCCAGGTCAGTGCGGAGGGCCAGGAGGTGGACTCGATCACCTATCAGGGTGTCGCTCTGACGCAAGCGGCCGCCGGCACCGCTAGCGGGCGCAACAAGGGAATCTTCTATCTGGACAACCCGTTCACCGGCGGCGCGGCCGACCTCGCGGTCAGCCTTGGAGTGGGTACATCGAACGGGATCGCCATCGGCGTGGTCTCGGTGTCCGGGGCCGCCCCCGGAGTCGCCGCAGCCGCCTTGGCCGACGGTGCACGCAGCGTGACACTGACGGTGCCGGTGTCCGGAAGTTTCGTGGTCGGTGGATATGCCGCCAATGGCACCGGCACGATCACGCTGCCCGGGGGCCACACGGCGATTTACAACTCCACCAACATCGGCTCCGCGAATGCCGCGGCGAGCTACGCCAATGCCCAGACCATCGGCTCAAAGACCTATACCTATACCGACACCGGTGCCTTGCCGGTGACGTCTGCCGCGGTCTTCGTGCCGGCCTCTGCCCCCCCGGAGATCACGAGCATCAGCCCGGCCGCCGGCGCGCTCGCCGTGCCGCCGGACGGCAATCTGGTGGCGACTTTCAGCGAGGCGGTGGTGGCCGGCAGCGGCAACATCCAATTATGGCAGTCCGGCGGAACCTCCCCGCTCGAATCCTTCAATGTGGCCACTTCCCCGCAGCTCTCCTTTTCGGGATCGACCCTCACCATCGATCCATCGGCAAACCTCGCCGCTAACACCTTCTACTACGTCTTGATCGCTTCCACGGCGGTCGTCGATACCTCAGGCGTCAAAGCGTTCGCGGGAATCACCAGTTCCTCCACGTGGTCCTTCTCCACCGGCAGCACCCCGCCGCTGGTGCCCACCTTCTCACCCACGGACGACGCCTTCGGCGTGGCCTTGAATGCCAATCTTGTGGCGACCTTCAGCGAGACCATCCAGAAGGGGACCGGCAACATCACCATCCGCAGGACCGACGGCACGGTGTTTGAAACCATCAACGTGACCTCCTCCGCCGTCACCTTGTCTGGAGGGAAGGTGACGATCAATCCCGTCAACAACTTCGTTGCCGGCGCTGGATACCATGTGCTCATCGACCCCACCGCGCTCCGCAACACCACCAGCCTCTATTACGTGGGCATTTCGGATCCCACCGTGTGGAACTTCACCGCGCTGCCCGACCTGACCACGGTGGATGGACGGCTCACCCGGATGATGCAGAATAAC
>JAYTLR010000204.1:0-121749 GCA_043729195.1 Akkermansia sp. | reverse complement strand
GTGTTGGTGTAGCCCACGGAGGGCCGGTTGAAATCGTCGGCCAGTCCGGCTTGGCAGAGGAAAACAAGCAGAATGGGGATGTGGAGGATTTTGAGCATGGGAAAAGTGAACGATTTCGAGCGGCGGAAAAGTGCCGCAGTGCGCGGGCGAAGGCGCGCACCCTACGGCGGTGGAGTCAGTTCAGCAACCCGGTGGGCTGAGTCACGGCGTCGTGGTCACGGAGAGACGGCAGAATTTCTTCGGCGCGCCGCTTGGCAGGGTGTAGGTGATTTGGTTCGGATTGGTTTGATCGATGCTGGCATCCGGCGGCACGATGTCGGTCCAGCCTCCGGCGGCGAGGGTGTCGGAGATTTGCACCTTGAACGTGGCGACTGCCGCGGGATCTCGCGGCCAAGTGACCGTGCTCACCGCGCCGACTGTCACGACCGTCGGATTGGCGGTGAAGGTGGAGCCGGTTTGCCCCATGAAATATTCGACGCCGTTAGAAACCCCATCGTTGTCGAAATCCAGGTCGGCCGTCTGGCTGCCCGCGTTGGCGGATGCCCAGGTGGAATAGCCGGAGACGACCAACGGACCGGATGTCACGACGAGGGTTCCCGCACCGGTGAAGTTCGAGCTGGCGATGGTTCCTCCCGCGCCGGTGGCGCTGTAGGTTCCAGCGGCTTGTTGGACGGTGCCGAAGAAGAGGGTATTGACCGTTTCCGCACTGGTTAGATCCACCTTGCCGCCGTCGATGACGAGCTTGTTGGTATCCGCAATCGAGGAGCCGGTGACGCCGAGAATGCCGCCGGTGACGGTGGTGTCGCCGGTGTAGGTGTTGGTGCCGGAGAGGATCTGGGTGGAGCCGCCGGTTTTGGATAAGGATAATGAGGTTGAGCCTGAGCCATTGTTCAGTGTCCCGGAGAACGTCGTGGTGCCCGTCGTGCCGTTCAACGTTACGGTATGAGCCGTCCCAACGCCGGCAAATGTGGTGTTGTTGACCTGACCACTGCCGGCCAGCGAATAGACCGTCTGACTGGCCGTACCCCCACCCAAGTTCCAAATTCCGTTCACCGTCATGGCCGGGGTCGTCGTCGTGGTCGAACCTAGGACATTCGCGGTACTGCCGGTTTGAAAAAACACGTTGTTGCCGATGGTCAAGCCGGCGGCGTTTCCGTTATACTGTGTAAAGCTGGCGACGGTGGTAAAAATCCCGAAACCCACGTATTTGCTGCCGATACTGGAGGATGTCACCTCGAGATTCCCGTTTTGCACTGTCATGGAACCAAAAGCATTTTCGTTAAACTCCCAACGGCTACGGCCGGTGCCTTCAGCGGTGAGGACGCCGCCAGAAATCGTAGCGGTGAAGCCGGAGACATTTAAATAAACATTGCCGCCCGTTGCGGCGAGATTGACGGTGCGCGTGCCGCCGCCAAGATCGAGTGTTTTAATTCCCACGGTTTGTCGGGTGCCACCGTTCAGAGTGATGTTTCCCTGAAGAGTGACTTTGGGGGCATACCAAGTAAATCCGCTGTCGGCGAACGCCACACCATTTGCCAGAGTGACATCTCCCGTTCCAGTCGCACCAGTGGTGATGGTGGCACCGGTTCTGGTGCTGGCGATCCCAATGCCGAGGATTCCGGCGCTGATGGTGGTGGTGCCGGTGTAGGTGTTCGCACCGGAGAGCGTGAGTGTCGTGCTTGCTCCGCCCTGCTTGGTCAAGCCGCCCCCTGTGCTTGTGGGGTGGGTCAGCAGGGGCGAACTGATGGTGACATTGCGACCATTGGGATCGATCACCGCGCCACCCGCCTTGACGAAAATGCTGCCCGGCTGACTGAGAGCACCCGTCGCCGAAAAAAGGTTCGTATTCGCGAGGCCGACGGCCTTGAAGGTGCCGCCATTCAGATTGATTGTGGACGTGCCTGTCCAACTGGCAGACGGCGCGAGTTGCAAAGCCGTTAAGGTGCCGCCATCCAGATTGATGACCGAGGTCGCCAAGGGACTATTACCGGTTCCCAACTCCACCACCCCGGTGGTGGGCATGATAACGGTTCCGCCGCTTTGGGTGTAAATTCCCGAACCCCCGTTGCCCACCAGGATCTTCACCGTGTTCACTGTGCCGCCGCTGACCGTCACGGTTCTGCCGCCGCCCATGGCAAGGCCTATCCTTTGAAGCGTGCCGGTGAAATTGTGGGTGCCGGCTGAAATGGTGGCGTTGCCACCGCCCGCAAACAAACCGGCGTTGCTGAAAGTGGAGGTTCCGCTGAGCTCCAAACTGCCCGCGCTGACCGTGATCCCCCAGTTGCCCGTGCCCGTCACGCCAAACCCGGTGGCGTTGGCCGCCCCGCTCAAGGTGAGTTTTCCCGCCCCAAGTTTGTTCAGTGTGCCGGTAATGGCCCCCGCAGGGACACTGAAATCGGCGGTGACACCCGAAGAGATGGCGGTGTCGTTGCCAATGGTCCAAGCGTTCGCGGCGGTAAGTTTCGCCAGACTCAAGATGCCGCCGCTGAAGCTGTAGCCGGTGCTGGAAACGGTCAGGTCACCGACAGAGCGGGTGCCGCTCACCGTGATGGCTCCGGCTCCGGTCGCGCCAAAGACCGCATCGTTGCCGTCGGTCCAGGCCGCGGCGGCCCAGTTGAGCGAGGTGTCATCCCAAATGGAATTGGCAGCAACGTTGTCCCAGGTCTGAATCGCGGCGTGGGCGGAGTGCGAGGCGAGGATTGCGGTGAGAGAGCCTGCGAGGAGCGGTGCGATTTTCTTGGGTTTCATCGTCGTATTGGCTTTTAGGTTTTGGAGTTTGGTCCCACCTCCCTATGGCTGCCTAGCCGGTCCTTATCTCCCATTTGGGAGATGCCTTGAGTCCGGCGCGCCCTTACGCAGGAATTGACAACTCCGCATTCCACTCACCTTTTTGGACAGTGTTTCGGAAAGCGAAAATCCTGCATCCTTTGACCTGTGCGGCGGTTCTCGCATGGATCACGGTGGGGCTGTTTGCTGGAACCGGGTCGCGGGCCGAAGAGGAACCGAAGGTGTTGTCACGCGTCGCTGAGATCCGCGAACTCTCCCGCGAGGACGCGCGAAAAGGACTTGCAGTCCGCCTGCGTGGCGTCGTCATTTACAGGTCCGGTGGCGGTGCTTTTTTCAATCTCCATGACGGGACACAAAGCGCCACGGTGCAATTGTTCCGGGCGGAAGATCGCAAGATCTGGGCGGCGGAAACGCGCATGCCGTCCAAAGAGACCCAGCCCGGTGCGGTGGTCGAAATTGAAGGGGTCACTGCGTTCGCCGGTTACTCTCCGGTCGTTCTTCCGATCCGTGGCAAGCGGGTCGGCACCGCGCCGCTGCCGCCGCCGCTCCGCCCTTCGATGGAGGAATTGATCTCGGGAAGTCTGGTTTCCCAACGCCTGGAGATCGAGGGCGTCGTCCAGCGGGTGGTGCGCTTCCCGGACGGCCGTTTCGAAATGAACGTGATGGCCGGCGGACATCTTTGCCTCGTGTCATTGCTGGCACCGGGAGACCTCGTTCCCGAGCAACTCGTCAATGCCAGGGTGCGCTTGCGCGGGTGCTCAAATCCGGGTTTCAACACCCGCTCCGAGGCCATCAACATCCGTTTGCTCTCCCAGAATGTGGCGGATCTCGACGTGATCGAAGCGCCCTTGAGCGATCCGTTTCAGTCGCCCCGGGTGCCGATCAACCAGCTCCTGCCGTTTTCCCCGCGCTTGGATCGCTACCACCGCAAGATGACGGAGGGCATTGTCAATTTCGTGCTACCCGGGGGGTTCTTTTTTATCCAGCAGGGAGCCACCGGGGTGCGGGTAGAGTCCTCCGACGCCAAGGTCCAGGTCGGCGACCGGGTGGAGGTCGCTGGCTTCGTCGATACCTCGCGCACCCTGGCGTCGATGCGGGACGCGGTGGCCCGCACCGTGGCGAGCGGGGCGCGGCCGCAAGCGGTTCCTGTTAGATTAGAGCAAATCCTTTATCCGAAAATCAAGGACACCCGGGTGCCGGTGTTGGACATGGATTTCTCGGGTCGGCTTGTTCGTCTCCATGGCTTCATCCGAAAGATCGAGGTGCATGGGGATAAGGGTTTCCGCAGGCTCTTGGTGAGCTCTGACGAACGGATCTTTAGCGCGTTTCTGTCAGATGCCGGAGGGGCTAACCTACCCACCTGGCAGGAGGGTTCCGAGATCGAAGTAACGGGGGTATGTGAAGTGGAATTTACTCCGGCCGGTTCTCTCGGCCGGAAGTCCTCCGATATCGCCGGCCTGAGCCTGTGGCTGCGCGGCCCGGAAGATGTCAAGGTGCTCGCGGTGCCGTCATGGTGGACGCCGCAGCGGCTCTCCTTCGCGGCGGCGAGTCTGGGCGGAGTGCTGTTGCTCGTTCTTGTCTGGGTAGCGGTCCTGCGGCGCCAGGTAATGCGGCAAATGGGCGTCATCAGTGGCAGGCTGCGGGCTGAGGCTGTGAACGAGGAACGGAATCGCATCGCGCGGGATCTCCACGACACGTTGGAGCAGCAACTCGTCGGCGTGGCGCTCCAGCTCGACGGCACGGAAAAAATCATCCGCCCTGATAACGAACCGGCTCTGAAATCCGTGCGCATCGCCGGCCGGATGCTGCGGCACACCCGCTTGGAGGCGCGCCGTTCGGTGTGGGACCTGCGTTCCCGGATTCTGGAAACTGAAGGATTAGGCGCGGCATTGCGGGCCTTGGCGGCAAACACCGGAGGTTCGGAAAGCCCGTCCGTCGAAGTCCGGATCACCGGGGAAGCCCGCAAACTGCCGCTGGGGGCGGATTTCCAGCTCCACAGCATCGCTCAGGAAGCGCTCGCCAACGCCCTCAAACACGCGCAGGCGAAATACATCGTCATTTCGCTGGAATCGACCGCCGAAGTCACGCGCTTGTCGGTCCGGGACGACGGATGTGGGTTCGCCCCGGGCATGCTCGAACGCACGGATCTGCCGCATTTCGGGGTGCTCGGCATGCAAGAACGGGCGGAGAAAATCGGCGGCGAACTGACCATCAACGGGACGCCCGGTGCCGGCTGCGTGGTGACCTTGACGCTCTTGCACGCCGCGCTCACATCCAGTGCCATCACATGATAGCCACCCCGACCCGCATCCTTGTCGTGGATGATCATTTCATGATCCGCTTCGGCCTGGTCAGCGCCCTTTCGAAGGAGGCCGATTTGCAAATCGTCGGCGGCGCGCGCAATGGCCGCGAAGCGTTGGAGATGTTCGAATCCTTCCGACCCGAAGTGACCCTCATGGACGGCATTCTGCCGGATATCCATGGTGTGGAAGTCACCCGACGCATCGTCGCCAGTCATCCGGAAGCACGGATTATTCTAATGTCCATCAACGAGACCGCCGAAGACGTTCATCGCGCGTTGGAAGCCGGAGCCTGGGGCTATCTTCCCAAATCGAGCGAGCACCGCTGGCTGCTGGAGGCGATCCGATCCGTCGCATCCGGCGAGCGGTTCCTGCCTCCAGATATCCAAGCCCGCCTCTCCGAGCGCAGCCTTTATGTCTCGCTGAGCGATCGTGAACTCGAAGTCCTGCGCCTCGTCGCCAAGGGCAAGGCCAACAAGGAAATCGCCGAAGAACTCGGCGTGGGCGAAGGAACCATCAAGACCCATCTCAAGCACGTGCTCTCCAAGCTCGACGCCCCGGACCGCACACGTGCCGTGACCCTTGCGCTCGAGCGTGGTTTGCTGCGGTTGTAGGAAATGTCCCCCCCAGAAAGCAAAGCACCTCGAAGTCGCGGAACGACCAAGGTGTCGTGGATTTGCCGCTCCCCGGCGAAACTCCGGACTTCGCTTCCCTCGGCGGGGGACTGCTCGACAAAGTCAAAGGCATGTTCGGCTGACCGGCAATCCGGCGGGCGACGGTGGAAAGTGGAGCATAGGAGATTCGAACTCCTGACCTCTTCATTGCGAACGAAGCGCTCTACCAACTGAGCTAATGCCCCTTTCCTCGCGGACGCCCCACCGGTGACAGCTAGGGCGGGGGGAATCAAGGGGAAATCCATTCAGCGGAATGGCCTGCGTTTGCTTGCATCGCGGGCCAAATTCGTTTTGTGAACAATCAAGCTTTGCCAAGTGCCTCCAGACTCCTCTAATCTCCCCCATGCGTCCGCGTTGGCTCACCATCCCCGCCGCTTTACTCTCCGTGGCCCTCACCGCGTGTGTGAACAAAGGCGGCCTCATTTCTTCTAACAATCCGACCGGCACCGGCCCCTTCGACAGCCGTGGCAACTACGTCGAGGCCTGGGCCGACAATCCGTCCCAGTGGCGGAAGGGCTCCAACACGGTGGTGGAAGCCGCCCCGGACCGCCCGGCGGCCAATGTGCCCGTCACCCCGCCGGTCATCGTCTCGAACACGACTCCGAAGCCGACCACGAGCACCTCGACCACGGTGATCCACAAGAAGCCGACGCCCCGGCCCACTGCGGTCGCAAGCAACACCGTCAAGCCGAAGGTTGCCGTGAAGAAGCCGGTGGTGAAGGCAAAGCCCAAGACCACCCGCCACACGGTCCGCTCGGGCGAGAACCTTTACAACATCGCCAAGCGCTATGGCACCACCGTGGGAGCCCTTCAAAAGGCCAACGGCATCAAGGGCTCGGTCATTCGGCCCGGCCAGTCGCTGGCGGTCCCCCGTTGAAGCGGCACGAAAGTTCCGCCATTCCTGAACTTTCCAAGAGTGACCGGATTCGCGTCCGGTCACTCTTTGTCGTCCCACTCCATGGTGGTGTAACGCTCGGCTGCGGTGCCGGACACCAACTTGCCCTTGTAAACCAGCGAGAACTTGCCGCCGGTTTCCTGAGAGATGTCGAGCATGTAGCGGGCTGGCGTCCCGGGCAGCTCGAAGGCGATGGTGTCCACCGGGATCGCGGTCGGGTTGATCTCTTTCATTTCGTCCATCACGGTGTCATAGTCCCGCGGTTCGCCGTCGGAGAGCAGGTAGATGATGTCCGGTGGCGGCGACATCGCGAAGGCCATCTTCAGGGGCGGATACCAAGCGGTGTTGCCCTGCGGCGGCATGGCGGTGATCTCCTTTTCGAAGTTCGACTTCATCGTTCCGGACGCCGGATACCAGGGTGCCATCGGCGTCTGGTTCAGTCCGTTCCAGCCTTTGTTGGCGAATTCAGGTCCTTCGGTCTGGTTGGTCCAGGCATTGTGGGAGAAATAGATGACGTTGAAGTTCATCTTCGGATCCAGCGCGTTGACCGAGCGGATGAGCTCCTTCTTGAGCCCGTCGATCCGGGTCCCGCCACCGGTGACGTCGGACTCCATCGAAAGCGAGAAGTCCACCAGATACACGACCCGCTTGCCCTTGCGCGGCGTGCCGAAGAACGAGGATCCGCCGCCGCCGTCGCCATCCCCGTCGCCCGCGCCAAAACCGGCATTGAAATCATCGTCAATGCCGAACGGCAAAGGCTCGGCCGAAGCATCGGGCATCGGCACTGAGATCGGCGACTCGGCTGACGACGCGATCACCCGGGCCATCGAGGAACTCGAGCTCGCGGGCTTCGGTTTCATCCCTTTCGCGAGGTCGGGCCGGTCCGCCGGCTTTTCCTCGACCTTCGGCGGCGCTTGATAGGTGACGATAACCGGAACTTCGGTGAATGACGGCAGGATGGCGATCAGCCACAGGATCAAGCAGAGGATGAAGAGCACGATCAGCGCGACCACCGCCGATTGGATTCCGTCGCGTTTGCGCTGTTCCTTGACCAGGAACTCGAGGCGCAGGTTGGCATCCTTGGGTGGAGCCTTTGTGGTGTGGAATGTCTGCATGCGGTTTCCCACGGGATTAGCCGTTTGCGGATGCCACCACAGGCGTCGAACGAGGGCCAGCGGAAAGGCGGGCCACTTGATCAATCCTCCTCTCCCGCTGCAAAAATTCCGCCGTTCCGGGCATCGGGGACTCAAGAAGATGATCCCGGGACGATCTGCCCGGCCTTGACGGGGAAGCGCGCCAGCCCGGCCAGCCCCTGCGAGCCATCGAGCCAGCCTAGGTGGGTGGTGGTGATCCATTTCTGGGCCGCCGCCGGCAGCGCCCGCAACACGGCATTCCGCCGTCCGGGGTCGAGCTCGCCGAAAATGTCGTCGATCAGGTAAACCGGCAGGCTTCCCCGGACTGCCGACAGCGTCTCGCCCTGAGCTAGTTTCAAGGCCAGCGCCACGGTCCGCTGCTGGCCTTCGCTGGCGTATTCGCTCGCGGACAGGCCGTTGATCGTCAGCAGCAGATCGTCGCGATGCGGCCCGACCATGCTCTGCCGCTGCCGCCGTTCCCGCTCGCGGGCCTGCTCCAGCGCGGTCCGCAGATCGCAGCCGCCGGCCGGCCGATATTCCAAGCCGAGCATTTCATCGCGACCGCTGACCTCGCGCTGGGCTGCCAGCGCCCGCGGCAAAAGCAGCTCCACCAGCCGGGCGCGAGCTGCCACCAGCGCGTCGCCGGCAAGGATCATCACCTCTTCATACGAGCGGATCTCCTCCTCCCTCGGCCGCGGGTCTTTCAACAGCAGATTCTTCGCCTTAAGCGCCCGGCGATAGCGGGCCAGCGCGTTCCGGTAGCCCGGCTCGATCTGTGACCCGACGAAATCCAAGTAGCGCCGCCGGGCTTCCGCCGAGCCGCGGACCAGTTCCAGGTCCTCGTTGCCCATCCAGACAATCAGGCCACCATCGGCCAAATAACTGCCCGGCCCATCGCGCGGCTCACCTTCCACCGCCAGCTCCAGTGCGCGCTGAAAACGCACCCGGCGCTCCGCACCCCACGCCTCCCCCGCGATTCCGAAGCCACCCGCGCCGTCCTTGCGTGACATCGATGGCAGCTTCCGCGTCCGCGGCGATTGCAGCCGCACCAACAGGCACACCGCTTCCAGGATCGAGGTCTTGCCCTGCGCGTTGTCCCCCGTGAATACCCCGCCCGCCGCCGGAATCTCCAGCGACAGACTGGAGAAGCAGCGGAAATCAACGGCGCGCAGGGTGCGGATCACGGGGCAAGACTCCAGAAGCAAGAGACCAGAAGCAAGAGACCAGAGACAAGAAACGAGAAACAAGAAGCAACTAGGGATTCGCAGCGCTCCGGCTCAAGGGTCTTGCATCCCCCATCAGCCCGAAAGGATTCCGCCACCATCCACCATCTGGCTTCTGGCTTCTGGCTTCTGGCTTCTGGCTTCTGGCTTCTGGTCTCTGGTCTCTGGTCTCTGGCATCCCATTCTCCGCCCTTGAAATGCCGGATTCGCCGTGCATCCTCCCCGCCCGCTCATGGCAGGTCCTCGTTTCCAAGCACTTCCCGGTTTCCGCGACTTTCTCCCGAAAGACACCGCGGCCCGGAATTATTTGTTCGAGACCTGGCGCGGCGTCGCCCGCCGCTACGGCTTCGTGGAATACGAAACACCGCTGCTCGAAGACACCGCGCTTTACATGAAGAAGGCCGGCGGCGAGCTGAACTCCCAGCTCTTCCGCTTCGAGGACCAAGGCGGCCGCGACGTCACGCTGCGCCCGGAAGTCACCGCCTCGCTCGCCCGCTTGGTCGCCCAGCACCAGCGCGATTTCCCGAAGCCACTCAAGTGGTTCGAGATCGGCCAGTGCTTCCGTTACGAGAAACCGCAGAAAGGCCGCGGCCGGGAGTTCTTCCAGTTCAACGTCGATATCCTCGGCGAGGCCGGTCCGCAGGCCGATGCCGAGCTGATCGCGCTGGCGATCGACACCATGCTCGCCTTCGGCTTCCAGCCCGGTGACTTCGTCATCCGCGTCTCCGACCGCCAGGCGTGGCTCGACTTCGCCGAACGCCGCGGGGTGCCGGAAGCCAGCACTCCGGATTTCCTCCAGATCATCGACAAGCTCGAACGCGAGAAGCCGGAGGTCACCGCGCAGAAACTCGCCGCGCTGGGGCTCACGACCGAAGAAGTCACCGCCTTCATCGAGAATCCCGCGAATGCCTCCGCCGCCTTCGACGTCATCCGCGCCGAACTCGGCGCGCGCGGCCTTGGCGACTACCTCTCACTCGATCTTTCCATCGTACGAGGCCTGGCATACTACACCGGCGTCGTGTTCGAGGTCTTCGACGCGAAGAAGAGCATGCGCGCCGTCGCCGGCGGTGGCCGCTACGACACGCTCGTCGGTGTCATTTCCGATGGCAACGTCGAGATGCCCGCCACCGGCTTCGCGATGGGCGACTACGTCATCCGCAACCTCATCGAGGAAACCCCGCACGCCGAGCTGAACATGGCCGCCTGGCTCCAGCGCAACGCCGCGGCTTGTGACATCTATCTGGTGCTCGCCGACGACACCAAGCGCCCGGCAGCCCTCGAAATCCTTAGCGAGCTCCGCAACGCCGGCATTTCCTGCGACCTCCCCTTCACCGCCGCCAAGGTCAACAAGCAGTTCCAAAGCGCCGAGCGCAGCGGAGCCCGCTTCGCCCTGGTCATCGGCAGCGAGTTCCCCGAGCTCAAGCTCAAGGCCCTCTCCTCCCGCAGCGAGGAAGCCTGCCACGTCCTAGGCCTCGCCGACTGGCTCGTCGACCGCCTCAAGCAACCCGACGGGCCGCTGCTGGCCTAACAATTCCGCCTTTGGCACTTGGCACTTCTTACTTGGAACTTTCCCATCATGCGCACCCATCATTGCAACGAACTCCGCTCCGCCCACATCGGTGAAACCGTCACCCTGATCGGCTGGGTCAATACCGTGCGCGATCACCACGGCGTGATCTTCGTCGACCTCCGCGACCGCGAAGGCGTGACCCAGGCGGTCTTCCGCCCGGAGGAAAACGCCGAGGCCGCCGCCGCCAGCCACAAGCTGCGCGACGAGGACGTGGTCCAGATTTCCGGCACCGTCTCCGCCCGACTGGAAGGCACCGTCAACGACAAGATCGGCACCGGCGGGATCGAGATCGTGGCCAACAAGCTGGTCGTCGTGAACAAGGCCGACGTGCTCCCCTTCCAGCTCGACAAGGAACTCTCCAACGAAGACCTGCGGATGCGCTACCGCTACCTCGATATCCGCCGCCCGCGGATGTCGCAGAACCTGCGCACCCGCCACCGGGTGACCAAGGCGACCCGCGACTATCTCGACGAGCGCGGCTTCTGCGAGATCGAGACGCCGATCCTTTCCAAGTCCACCCCGGAAGGCGCGCGCGACTTCCTCGTCCCCTCGCGCCTTCAGCCCGGCTCGTTTTACGCGCTGCCGCAGGCCCCGCAGCAGTACAAGCAACTGCTGATGGTCGGCGGGATGGAGAAGTATTTCCAGATCGCCAAGTGCTTCCGCGACGAGGACCTCCGCGCCGACCGCCAACCGGAGTTCACGCAGATCGACATCGAGGCGTCCTTCGTCACCCAGGATGATATCATTAGCCTGGTCGAAGGCCTGATCGGTCGCGTCTTCAAGGAATCGCGCAACGCCGACATCCCGGCGGCGTTCGACCGCGTGACCTATCAGGACGCGATGAACACCTACGGCTCCGACAAGCCGGACCGCCGCTTCGGCATGCACCTCACCGACCTCGGCGAGGTCTTCGCGAACTCCACCTTCAAGGTCTTCTCCGGCGCTCTCGCCGCGGGCGGCACCATCAAGGCGATCAACGCGAAGGGCTTCTCCGGCATCACCACCGGCCAAGTCGAAGCGCTCACCCAGATCGCCGTGCAAGCCGGCGCGAAGGGCCTCGCCTACATCCAAGTCCGCGGCGAAACCGTCGACACCTGGCGCTCGCCGATCACCAAATTCCTCACGCCCGAGGAGCTGGAGGCGATGAAGGAAAAGCTCAACATCCAGACCGGCGACCTCATCCTCTTCGGCGCCGGTCCTTGGGACCAGGTCTGCGACATCCTCGGCCGCGTCCGCCTCGCCTGTGCCGGCTACCAGAACCTGCTCGAAGGCAACGAAGAACTGAACTTCCTCTGGGTCACCGAATTCCCGCTGCTCGCCAAGGACGAGGAAAGCGGCGGCTTCGTCGCCGTGCACCACCCCTTCACCCGTCCACTCAAGGAAGACGAGGAGCGCTTCCTCACCGAGGGCCCCTCGACCGACCTCCGCGCCCAGGCTTACGACGTCGTGCTGAACGGCTACGAACTCGGCGGAGGATCGATCCGGATCCACGAAGGCCCGCTCCAGTCCGCGATGTTCAAGGCGCTCGGCATTTCCGACGAAACCGCCGCGGAAGAGTTCGGCCATATCCTCGATGCCTTCCGCTTCGGCGCCCCGCCGCACGGCGGCCTGGCCCTCGGCCTCGACCGCCTGGTCATGCTGATCTGCAACGAGCAGTCGATCCGCGAGGTCATGGCCTTCCCGAAGAACAACAAGGGCAGCGACCTGATGAGCCAATCGCCCGCCGAGGTCGATCCGAAGCAGCTCCGCGACCTGCGGATCACGACTTCGAAGAAGCCGGGGGCGTAAGAATCCGATCACGCCAAATCTGGAAGGATCGCCGCCCTCCTGGCGGCAAGCGACGCATCGCGGCTTGCCCCGGGAGCTTCGGCGGCGCATTCTCCCCTCATGTCCGGCAGCCAGCTACCGATTCGACGTCCCCGTCGGAGTGCGTCCGCCGACGCGGCTCTGGCTGCGGAGCTCAAGCGCGTCTCAGCGATGACGATCGAAGAACGGATCAAGGCGGCATTGACCATGAAAGACCGCTTCGACTGGCTCCAGCCCGCAGCGGGGCAACGGGCTTCCGCGGAGAAATGAGGCATGCAAGAAGCTACCACAAACCTGCAGGTGGCGGAACGGATCGCGCGGATGCTGGCGGACTCGCGCATTCCGGTGGTGGTGATCGGTGCCGTCGCCCTCGCCGCGCACCGGTATGTCCGCTTCACCGAAGACATCGATCTTGGAGTGATCGCCGGCCTCGCGGGAATGCGGGTCCTCACGGATTCGTTACAGGCCGAAGGATTTCATGCCGTATTCCATGAGCCCGACGGTCAGGATCCGCTCGGCGGGGTGATCGATGTTTCCGGACCTTTCGGACTGATCCAGATCATCAGCTTCGAAGACCGCTTTCCTGCAGCAATCCGCGACGCACTCGACGGTGAGGATATCCGTATCCACCCGGGAAGCATGCTCAGGATCATCCCGATCCCCCAACTCGTGGCATTGAAGTTGTATGCCGGGGGCTGGAAGTCCCACTCAGACATCGTCGAGTTGTTACGGCGGAATCCCGAGGTGGATCTGAAGAATCTTCGAGAGACCTGCAGTCGCTATCGGCTTCGTGGTTTGGACAGGATTCTGGAAGATCTGCAGGGAAATACCTTGGGCCCTTGATAGGCGCGATACGTCGGAATCCAGACGGGGTTCGTGTGCCTTGCCTGCGAAGCGGATCATGGCGGGCGGCCGACCGTCCCACGCCAGCAGCGCGGCGATCAGAAGAAGTAACGCGCAAACCCACTTCATCCTTCGTCCCCATCTTTTCACGGTCGGAGGATGTCGAACTGATGCCGCCTTGTGAGCAATCCTTTCCCAGCCGGATGGCTCTCCGCTGTCGACCTGTGAAGACTCCAACCCGATGCCTCATCGAGCTTGGTTGAAGCCGACCCACCGCGTGCAAAACCGCCGCCGGACGCAACCCGCTTCTACCCGAGCCAGTTCTCCACCCGGAGACCCGGCACCCGGGAGAACTTCGTGAAATTGGCGGTGACCAATGTCAGATCGAGCGAACGTGCATGGGCGGCGATCACGAGATCATTCGTTCTCGCAAACCCTCGTTTCAGGTGTCCGGAGATGCTGCCACGCCGCCGCGTCCGCTGAAGGCTCGACCCACAGCGGGAAAGCGGACCGCCCTTTATGCTTGATGTTTACAGGAAAGTTTTAATATTTACAACTTTCTCCTCAAAATAATGCATTCTAATCGCCCCGCCGAACCCCTTCTCGATACAACCCGGATGCGCCACGTGCTCCGGGGCTGGGCGGATCCGCGCGGGAAGATTGCCCGGATGCTGGATACGGGGGAACTGATCGCGCTGCGGCGCGGGCTCTATGCAACGCACCTCGAGTTGGACCCGCGCTGCCTGGCGGGACCGATTTACGGGCCTTCCTATGTGAGTTTCGAGACAGCTCTGGCCTGGCACGGGATGATCCCGGAAGGAGTGACGGAGATCCTTTCGGCGACGGTGAAGCGGGCCGCGACGTTCGAGAACGCGTTCGGCCGCTTCCGCTACCTCGCAGTGCCGAAGGCGGCTTATCCCATCGGCGTGTCTCGAATCACCGAGTCGGACCTTCCTTTCCTGATCGCCAGCCCGACCAAGGCGCTGGTCGACCGGATCGCCCGCGAACCCGGCTTCCGCTCAATGGCCGATGTGGGGCGATGGATGGCGGGGATGCGCATCGATCTCGAAAGCCGCTTGGACCGGGATGAACTCACCGAATGTGCCGGGAACTACGGCCGCCCCGCGGTCCGCTGGCTCTTGTCCCTGGCACTCAAGAAAGGATGGATCGACCCATGAGTCCCGCCCTGAAGGACATGCTGGACGCCTACCAGCCGAAGACTCCCGCCGACTATCAGAACGCGGCCCGGGAGATCGTGCAGGAGATTGCTTTGCTCGGTCTCTGGCGGGGAGGGTTTTTCGAGCACGCGGCGTTTTACGGCGGCACGGCATTGAGGATTTTCCACGGGCTCCGCAGGTTCTCGGAAGACCTCGATTTCACGCTGCTGACCGAAGATGCCGAGACGCGACTGGAGCGCTATCTGCCGGGGATCGCCACCGAGCTGGAATCGTGGGGTTTCAGCTTCGAAGCCGAGGCGAAGTCGGAGGGGAGCAAAACCGGGATCGAGTCGGCGTTTCTGAAGGGCGGCACCCAGCTCAATCTCCTGCACATCGGCGCACCGCCGGAATTGGCGAGACGCCTGCCCGCGAGCCACAAGCTAAAGGTGAAGCTGGAAATGGATCTTCAGCCACCTCCCGAAGCCACGACCGAGGTGCGGACCCAACTGCTGCCGAGTCCCTACCAGGTGACGCTTTACGACCTACCGAGTCTCTTCGCGGGGAAACTGCATGCCGTGCTGTGCAGGGGCTGGAAAAGCCGGGTGAAGGGAAGGGATTTCTACGACTTCGTCTGGTATGTCGGGCGGCGGGTGAAGCCGAACCTCGCCCACCTCGACGCCCGCATGCGGCAGTCGGGGCACTGGGACGGCGAGCCCATCACGATGGAGATTCTCGGACGCCTGCTGGTCGAGCGTTTCTCCGGCATCGATTTTCAAAAAGCGGCGGATGATGTCCGGGTGTTCCTGCCCGATCCCCGCGAGCTCGAGCTCTGGTCGCGGGAGTTTTTCGAGAATCTGGCGCGTAAAGTGGAGCTTGAGTCGTGAGACAAGGAGAGACGGACCGCCATCGCCCGCCGCTTCCGCTCGCCCTTCATGACCGTCGACGTCGTGCTGTTAGAAGATGGCTCGTGGAAGATCGTGGAAACCGGCGACGGCTAGGTCTCCGGCCTCCCGACCGGCCTCGATCCGGAGCGCTTCTAAGCGAGCGTGTGGAATAAGAGTCGCTAGGATCCGGTGCGCAACCTTGAGCCGATCGGGCGGTTTCTCTTCGCGGCCCGACCCCGCCCCTTGAATCCATGATCCGTCTCATTCTTCTCCTGCTTCTTTCCCCGCTCTGCGCCGCACCCGCCTACCCGCCCGAGTTCATGGACACGCGGGAGGAGATCTACAAGACCGTCGGCGACACCAAGCTGAAGCTCCACATTTTCGGCGCGACCGATCCCGCAAAGCCGAAGCCGGCCATCGTGTTTTTTTTCGGCGGCGGCTGGACCGGAGGAACACCCGCCCAGTTTGAAAAGCAAGCCCGCCACTTTGCCGAGCGTGGCATGATCGCCATCACCGCCGACTACCGGGTCAAATCGCGCCAGAATGCCAAGCCGGTCGATTGCGTGAGCGACGCCAAGTCGGCGGTGGCATGGGTCCGTGGGAATGCCGAGCGCCTGGGCATCGACCCGCAGAAGATCGCGGCCTCAGGTGGCTCTGCGGGTGGCCACATCGCCGCCTGCACCGGCACCGTGAGCAGCTTCGGCAGCGACGAGCGGCCGAACGCGATGATCCTCTTCAACCCGGCTTGCACGCTGGCGGCCATCGACGACTGGGACCCAAAAGGCTTCGGCGCGCGCGTCTCTGCGGATCGGATGGGCGCGGAGCCCGTCGCGATTTCTCCAAGCCACCACATCGGGCCGCACACGCCACCGACGCTGATTCTCCATGGCAAGAAGGACACCACCGTCCCCTATGCCTCAGTGGAGGCCTTTGAAAAGCAGATGAAGAAGGCCGATCGCCCCTGCAAGCTGGTTGGCTACGAGGGCGAAGGCCACGGATTCTTCAACCGCGGCAAGGCATTCGATGCCACCTTGGCTGAAGCCGACCGCTTTCTCGTGGGGCTCGGGTGGCTCCGGTGATCAACCGCCCTGAGGGCTTCGGAAACACTTGCGGTATCCGGCGCGTCGCGGGTCCCGTCTCTCCAGTCTTCGCCACGCCACAGCCTCGTTTTACGAGGACTCGCGAGGATTCACGAGGATTCACGAGGAAGACGAAGATTGACCCATCAACCATTCCTCCGAAACCGGTAGCCAATCCCGCGAACCGTTTCGATCAACGGATGGTTGGGGTCAGTCTCGATACGCTTGCGCAGTTTGGCGATGTGCTGGTCGAGGGTGCGGGACTCGGGGAAATAGTGGATACCCCAGCATTGATCGAGGATGGTGTTGCGATCGACCACTTGTCCGGCGCGCTCGTGAAGGAGCCGGAGGATGCTGGTCTCGCGAGGTGATAGATCGATGGAATTACCCGCGCGTTCGGCCCGCAGTTCGGCCGGCCAAACGGTGAGGTCGTTCATGGAAAAACTGCTGGACCGCCCCGGAACCGAACTGGCGCGCCGCAGTACGGCACGGATCCGGGCGATGAGTTCGTGCTTGCCGAAGGGCTTGCGGACGAAGTCATCGGCACCGAGTTGGAAACCCACCACCACGTCGATCTCCTCGCTTTTCGCGGAGAGGAAAAGGATCGGAACCGTGGGATCGATGGCGCGGACACGACGGCAGACTTCATAGCCGTCGAGCTTCGGCATCATGATATCCAGACAGAGAAGATCCGGCCGGTGGCGGTCCCATAGCGCGAAGGCTTCCTCGCCATCGGCCGCCATCAAGGTGTCGAAGCCCTCGGTTGCGACGCAGAGCCGGAGGGTGTCGAGCATGACGGGATCGTCGTCGGCAATTAGGATTTTCATGAGGAGAGCCGCGGGGCCGGATCTGCGGGGATGCGGAGTTCAAAGCACGCCCCGCCACCCGGCCCGCTGGACAGGAGCTTGAGCTGGCCGCCGAGACGGTGGGCCAGGTCACGGGCGATGGCGAGTCCGAGCCCGGTGCCGCTGGACCCTTCGTTGACGACGGAATGGATGCGCTCGAAGGGGCGGAAGATCCGCTCCGCGGCTTCGTGGGGAATGCCGGGGCCCTCGTCGGTGACGCGGATGGTCAATTCACCCATGGCGACGCAGGTGCGGATGCCGACCACTCCTCCCGGCACATACTTCTCCACGTTGGAGAGTAGATTGCCGAGGATCTGCGCCAGAGCATCGGCATCGCAAACGCAGGGTGCCGCCGCATTTTCGTCGGAGCGGTCGATCTTCAGCCCGCGGCGTTCGAAGCTGGCGAGGAAGGAATCGATGACGGACGTGACGATCTCGGCGGGGATGCAGGGGATGGTCCGGATCTCCATCTTTCCTTCCTCGGTGCGGGAGAAAGTGAGAACATTTTCAATCAGCCGGCCGAGGCGACGGGCCTCGATGCGGACCAGTTCGAGGCGGCGCTTGGATTCGTCCGGCTCATCTTCGGCCAGGTCGGTGGCGAGATCAATGTTGAGGAGAATGTTAGTCAGTGGAGTTCGCAGTTCGTGGGAAACCCGGTTGACGAAAGACACGCGCCGCACGGCGATGAAGTCCTCCCTCCGTTGGACGAGAAAAACCACCACGCCCAGCACTGCGATCGCTGCGGCCAACGTGGCGGAAATGGCAAGTGTTGCGGGATGATAGTGGATTTGGGTTTTCCGTTTATCCCACGAAGCGAGTTCCAAATTTCCGAAGCGACTGCGTAGCGGTAATAGTAGGTCGGGCTGGTCCGATGCAGGAGTCCCTACTTCAGCAAGGATTTCGCCGCCGACCCGCAATTGATCCGGGCCACCGCTGACCCGGACGGGTTCGAAGGACGTCACGGCCCACGTGCGCAGCCAGTTATCGATGGATCGGGCGACCAAGGGCCGGGAAACGGTGATGACCGCGATCTCAGCCTCGTTCCGCCTGACGCAGAACATCAACGGCTTCCCGAGTTCGTCGATCCAGCCGCTGTAGCGACTGAAAAGACGGGATTCGTCGAGCAGAACCACAGCTTCTGCGGCATCTCGAGGATCTGGACCGGCGGAAAAAGCGGGCAAGGGCACCGGTCCATCTGCAGATGCGTTGATGACGGTGTGGAAGGGCCGGACACCACTGGCACTCGATGACAGCAGGGAAACTTGCAGGATACCGCTGATTTCATCAGCGGCACGCCCGGCCTCCAGCGCGTTAGGAACCAATTCCCGCCCGAGTCGTACCAGATGATCCTGGTAGAGATCCTCGAGTCGCTGGAGCCGGGACTGGGCCTCCGCTGCGAATCCGCGCAGTGGCGCGCGGTCCCGATCCGAGCGGACCTGTCGCTCCTGACGAGCCAACATCGAACCGCCTATCAGAACCACCGCCGCAGTTCCCCATAGCAGCAGCAACGTCTTTCGTGGACTCGGAGCATGCATGGGATGATCTGCGGCGGTGGCATTCCTTATCGTGACTCAGGGTGCGTCTCGCACAATTTTCACAACTTGGCCGTCGATTTCAAATCGTGTTCCGGTAGCTTCGCAAATATGCTTGAGCACCTCGCCAAGCGGCACATCCGTGAGAAAAAGCTCCTTCACAAGCGGACCTTTAGTTTTTTCGTCTGAAATCTCCTCAGCAGAGGAGTCTGACGTGGGAACCTCTCGCAAGGGAGCCACCAAGATATTCACCCCCTTCTTTTCTGGATCCAGCTCTCGGGAACGACCTTGAAGGAAATGCACCGCTACTTCGAGTGGTATGTCTGCAAAATTGATGTTCGGAATGACGATCTCGCGCAGTTTGCGCGCGATCGATTCATTGGCGCTCGGCTTACCTTGGTATTTGGCAAGGTTCTCGAGACTCTTGTCGAGAGTCTTCTCCGCCTTTTCAACAGCCTCTTTCTGGAGTCGGATCGCTTTTTCGGTTTCACCGCGGGTGAAGAGGACTTGAGCTTGGGCGTTGAGCATTTCCGCAGACGGCTCCGTGGTGGGACCTGCCGCGGCACCGGCTGCGGATTTCTGAAATGGGTCGGACTTTTCGATATCGACAGTGGGACTTGGTGATTCCGGCTTCTGCGCCAGAGCCGCGCAAGGACCGAAGGTGACGGACAAGAGCGCCAGCAGAGCCCGGCGACGGTTGGATGGGTATTTCTTCATAGCGATATCACCCTGTCATCCTCCGGACACCGGTGGGTGAACGCCACGCAATAGTTTCGTAAAAGCTGTGTAAACGGGGCGGCGATCCGGCAGGACTCTTGGCACTTCTATCGACCCAGGCTTGTGGAACGTGAACCGCTGCGGTCCGCTCCCCCATCATGTCGCTTCCACCCGTGTTCCTCTCCGCCGTCTTCCTGCTCGAAGACCCGCCGGTTCCGCTGCCGGATCACTTCGCCATCATCACGGCTTGGAATCCGGAGGGCTTGATGGCCGATGATGTCGACAACGAGACCGCCGACCGGGTCCTCAAGCATGAACTCGATAACCTCGGGCTCGCCCCTTTCCGCGCCACCGGTTGTTCGCCGGACCTTTCCCATCGCGAGCCCGGCTGGGCGGTGGTGATTTCAAAAGTCGAAGCCATCGCACTCGGCCGCCGACATCGGCAGCTCGGGGTTTGGCTGATTCGAGGCGACGAATTGATCCTGATCGACTGCGCGACTGGGGAGGAAACCGATGCCGGCAGGTTTTCAGAACGGATTGCCGGGAAGTAGCGAAAAAGTGGCTGCGGCATCCCCGGTCCTCGTAGCCTCGGCGAAATGGGCTTGCCGCCAGCCTTCCGGTCGGGGCACGGTCCAAACCCGCAAGAGGGGCTGGCGGCAGGATGCCACAGCCACGGTCAAGTCCCATCCACCACCGCGTCGGCACCGCTTCTGCTGCACGGGGGCCTTCGAAACGGAAACGTCGGTTTGCAAACGCACCCAATCCGTGAAGTATTGCCCCCGCTTATGTCCCGGTCCGCTTCCAGACTGCTGCTCCCGCTCCTCGCCTGCCTGGTGAACGCATCCCATGCCGTGCCCTACTTCTACGGCATCTGGCAGATCGGGAACGACGACGAAACGCCGAACGAATTCGGCGGCGCGACGTGGACTTCCAACGCCAGCCCCGGGTCGCCCTTGCTTAGGGATGACGACTTCTACCGCGCCGCCACCTACCCCGGCTTCGGGACCGTAGCCGACGAGCCACTCGTGAACTTCGAAGGCAGCGTCACTGGCGGCGACCCGCGCAACCGCATCCATTTCCCGCTGACCGCCCCGCAAGCCTCGGCCGGGGCCAGGCTGAAACTGACGATCGACCTGATCTGGGGCGGCTCGTCGACCCCGGGCTTCAGCAACCATCAGCTCACGCTGACGATGAATGGCCTGCCGGTCGGCACCTTCTCCAACCTCACCTGGAACCGCACGCTGGAAGTGGTGTTTCACGCCGCCTCGGTCAATGCAGTCGCCGGGCCGAATGTCATCCAGATCGAGCGGACCGGCGGCACCGCGGGCGGCTGGATCAGCTTCGACTACCTGAAGCTCGACCACGATCCGACCGGCATGCAGGACGCCGACAGCGACGGTCTGCCGCGCTGGTATGAAGAGACCTTCGGCCTCAGCGAAAGCGATCCCGCCGACGCCTCCTCGGACCGCGATGGCGACGGTCGCTCGGCCCTTGTCGAAATGCAGGCTGGGACGAATCCAACCGATGCCGACACCGACAGCGACGGCATTTCCGACTCTGCGGAACTCACGCCCGGCACCCACCCGCTGCTCCGCGACACGGATGGCGACGGGATTTCCGACGGCGATGAAACGCTCACCAGCCCGCTGCTTGCCGACAGCGACGGCGACGGCCATTCCGACAACATCGAGTTCGAACAAGGCAGCCTGCCGAATTCCGCGGCATCGGTGCCCTTCGATTTCCCGGGAGCGATCGGCCTTCAATTCGTATCGGAGGCCTTGCAATCCGCCGCCTTGCCGGCCGGAGATCCCGCGGGGCTCTTCCGGCTACCCAAGTGGAACACATCGCCCCCTCTCCCGCAGTGGCAGAGCGATGGCGTTGTTTTGAACGGCAGCATGGCCTTGAAGAATCATCGCGGACAGACGATCGGCGCTGCGGCCTCCTGGACCTATCACTTCGCCGACGAGGGACTGCACAAGGGCATCAGCAACGAGCGGCTCTTCAACGGGATGCTACGCACCCAGCGGACCGGCACGGTCAATTCGAACGGAGTCGTCACGTTGCTCCACAACACCCCGGTGACCTTGTCTCTAACAGGCATTCCTTACCCGACCTATGACCTGATCGTTTACGCTGGCTACGTCTATCCAAACTTCCAAGCGACCTTGTCCCGCCAAGGCGACCCGGCGGGCCCCCGCTATCTTCTCTCGGACTCCAACCCGCCCTTCACAGGCTTCCGCGAGGTCACCTCGACCACCACCTTCCAAGCGGGCAACTTCGTCCGGTATCGAAACCTTTCGGGGAGCAGCCAGAGCCTCACCTTGGTTTCCCAAGGCACGCCGGCCCCGCCCGCTCCGGGGCCGAATGGCGAGCTGGTCACGTGGAACTACGGCTTCTACGCCGGCCTCCACGGCATCCAGATCATCGACACCGGCACCGATACCGACGGCGACGGCATGAAGGACGCGGTGGAAGTCGAGCACCGCTTCAATCCAGCGCTTCCCGATGCGAGCGCCGATGCCGATGGCGACACGATTGGCAATGCCGCAGAACTGGCCGCCGGCACCGATCCGCATCACCGCGACTCGGACCGCGACGGCCTGTTCGACAACATCGACGCCGCACCGCTCGACCCCGATGCGGACGACGACACCCTGCTCGATGGCGCCGAAGTGAACGCCACTCCTTTCGCCTCCCTGCCCAACGACTCCGACAGCGACAACGACGGTTACAACGATGCCATCGAGCGCAAGGCCGGCTCGAACCCGATGTCCGCCGCCAGCATCCCGCCGCCCGTGCCGGTATGGAATGCCGCCACCCGCACCTGGCTTTGGCGCATCGACAACATCCGCCTGCTGTGGAGCCACCCGCGTTCGATGCTCGGCGCGATCGAAGGCAGCGACACCATGCTCGCCGAAGCTGTCGCGCAGGTGGACCAGGGCGGCTGGAGCAAATCGCTTGGCATCGGCCTGCGCTATCGCGACGGCCGGGTGACCTACCGCTTCCGCTGCATCGAGGGGCTCTTCCACGTTAGCGGGCAGCCGGCGGACGGCTTTTGGAACAGCGATTGGAACTCACCCCCGGCCGACCGCAAGGCGGACTTCGGTCTCAGCGGTGTCGGCCCCGCCGATGACAGCAAGCCGCTGCGCTTCGAATTCACCGCCCATCGTCCCAATGCCTCGGTCAACTCGTGGACCCTGAACTTCCTTATTGCCGACCTCACGGTTCCTGCTTCGCCGGTCACGCTGGCGACCTATACTTGGACCGGCGCGGTCGCCGCGGAGCCGGCGTTGCTCGACGGCTCCGCGGTGTGGACCGATGCGGGAGGGACGCCCGGAGCATTCGATATGGAACTTGAAAGCGGCGTCGATGCCTATCTTTCCGCCGGCCCGCTCGGCCCGGGCGATAGCGACAACGACGGTATGCCCGACACGTGGGAAGGCACACACGCCTTCAATCCTGCCCTCGCTGCTGACGCCCTGTTAGATGCCGACAACGATGGCTTGAACAATGTCTCGGAGTTCCTCGCCGGCACCCATCCGCGCGATGCCGACAGCGACGACGACGGCGTTCCGGACGGCACCGAAATCGCCCACGGCAGCCTGCCGCTTTCCTCTGCCAGCAAACCCGCGTGGTTCAACTTCACGGGTGACATCACCGACCTCGACGGCGACGGCCTCTCCGATGCCTGGATCCTCTGGTCAGGCGGCGATCCCCGCGTGCCGCTGGCCGACGACGATGGCGATGGCATGAGCAACCTCGACGAAAGCGAAGCAGGAACCGATCCGGATGATGCCGCGTCGAAGCTCGATCTCTTCACCTGGCGCGATAACGGCGAACTCGCCCTATCGTGGACGGATCTGCCCTTGAAATCATCCGTCCTTGAGAACGGCGACGACCTCGGCGACTGGCTGCCTGCCACCGGTCTTCCCGCTTCATCGCTCGTCGGCGGCCGTCGCCAGCTCGTCATCCCGGCCGCCTCCCTGCCCCCGGGCCGGAACTTCTATCGCATCGCCGTGACACCTACCGACAGCGATGGCGACGGCGTCGAGGACTGGACCGAAAACCAGGTGCTCGGGTCGTCTAACAGCTCAACCAGCTCGCTAGGCCAGCCGCTCCTTGCCGCGAACGGCAGCGTGCTCTCCGGCGACGCGCTCGCCCTGCTCGACCGCATCCAGGGCTCGTCCACCGCCGGCGGCCCGCCCGGAACCTCACTGCCTAGCACGCCGTCTCCAGTGAATGCCGCACGCTTGCTCATGCAGGCGACCTTCGGGCCCGTCCCGGAAGACATCGCCCAAGTCCGCGAACTCGGCTTCGAAGGCTGGCTCGACGCGCAACTCGCCCTGCCGCCGACCTTCCACACGCCCTACATCCTGGAGGTGAAACGCGACGCTGCCGGCCCGCAAATTGACCCGACCTACAACTTCAGCGACCAGGACCAGTTCCTTTTCGGCAACAACTCCACCACCCCGTTCGCCCGCGCCGCCATCGCCGGACCCGACCAGCTCCGCCAGCGCGTCGCCTTCGCCCTTTCGCAGATCGTGGTCGTCTCCCGCCGCGATGCGAACCTCGAGGAAAAGCCGGAAGGCATGACGAACTACTACGACATGCTGCTCCGCCACGCCCTCGGCAACTATGGCGAACTGCTGCAAGACGTCGCCCGCCACCCGGCCATGGGCGCTTACCTCAGCCACGCCGGGAACCAGAAGGCCGACCCGTCGATCCCCCGCTACCCGGACGAAAACTTCGCCCGCGAGTTGATGCAGCTCTTCACCATCGGCCTGTGGGAATTGAACCCCGACGGCAGCCGCAAGCTCGACCCTCTCGGCGAACCAATTCCAACTTACGACAACGGCGACATCACCGAGATGGCGCGAGTTTTCACCGGCTTCTACTACGACTCGCCCTACGGCTGGGGCGGCGGCGGCTGGGCCGACGAGCACTTCACCAAGCCGATGGTGATGCACGCCGACCGCCACGACTTCGACGCCAAGGCCTTGCTGGAAGGCTTCGTCGTCCCGCCGCGCGAGCCGTCCGAAAGCAACGGCCTGCAGGACATCCGCGATGCCGTCGATTCGCTCTTCCGCCATCCCAACACCCCGCCTTTCGTCTCCCGCCAGCTCATCCAGTTCCTGGTCACCGACAATCCCACGCCCTCCTACATCCAGCGCGTGCAGGACGTCTTCGTGAACGACGGCAGCGGCCAGCGTGGCAACCTCGGCGCGGTGGTCAAAGCCATCCTGCTCGACCCCGAAGCCCGCGCGCAACCGCTCTCCCCCGCCTTCGGAAAAGTCCGCGAACCGGTGATCAAGACCATGCACCTCGGCCGGCTCTTCAAGCTCGCCCAGACTCATCCCGACTTCGTCTGGTGGAACTGGACCGACACCTACTATGGCTTTAGTAAACAGGAGCCGATGAACTCGCCGAGCGTGTTCAATTTCTACACGCCCGTCTATCAGGCTCCGGGCGAGATCCGCAACGGCGGCATGGTCAGCCCCGGCTTCCAGATCGTCGATACCTTCTCGTCGATCTCCTTCCCCAATCTCACGTGGGAGTATCTCCACCAAGGCTTCCGCTCGTCCTACAGTTGGTGGTATCCGCTCGACTACCGCGACACCTCGCTGTTGGCCGGGAACCCCGCCGCGCTGGTCGATCACGTCAATCTGCTGGTCTGCGCCGGCAACATGACCGCCCGCACCCGCGGCATCCTGCTCGCCGCCGTGTCGGATCCCGCCCTCGCCGCGAAGGAACGCGTCGCCCTCGCCGTGTGGACCGCGATGACCTGCCCGGAAGGCGCGGTGCAGCGCTAAAGGATGTTTTTCAGCCACCCGGGCAGCGGATTAGCCAGCAGGCTAGCCTCGCCATAGGCGAACTCCGCGACCCTCCGGTAGGGCTGCGCGAGGTCATCGTTGTCGAAGACCAAAACCAGCGGCAAGTCATGGATCGCGCGGCGGAGATTCTCCAACGTCCGCGGATAGCGGCCAGCCAGTTTGTCAGAGGGCACATCGTGACCGCCTTGCGACACCCGCATCGAGACCCGAGTCTCGGAAATCTCCGGGGCGGAGATCCCGATGAAGCAAAGCACCACGCTGTAGCCGGCCGCCGCGGCGTCGCGGAGAAAAACCACCTTGTCACCGACGGGATCGGAAAACACGGTCTCGAAGACAAAGCTTTCGCGCTGCTCGACCAGTTCCTTCCGCAGCGAATCGGCCAACTTTGCCGCCGCGTAAGCGTCGATATTCAGATCGCTGGCGATGTCGTCGGCATTCACGAACCTCAGCCCGCAATCCCGCAGGAACGAGGCATAGAATGTCGACTTCCCGGCACCGTTCGGTCCCGTGATCGCGACGATCACGGGACGCTTGTCGAGTTCGGGATGCATGATCGGGGAGGTCAGCCCGGTTCCACCGCCTCGAAGCGTCGGTTGATGAATCGCCCGCGGGTGCGAGTGCCGCTTTCGTCGATCCTCACCAAGATGCCCGGAGCCTCCGGTTCAGCTTCGTAGTGAGGAAAGGGCCGCGACTTCAAATAGTCCACGACCCGGCAGGTACCGGCATCGGTGCCGGGTTCCGCGAGGCATTCCGAGAGTGGCCGCACCGCTCCGGCTTTCTTCAGCGCCATCGCCTGCGGCATCCGAAGCAACGGTTCGATCGCCTTGCCCAAGCCAGCCCAGAATTCGATTTGCCCGGCGATCGATCGCTCCGCGGTCTCCGCCGTGAGTCGCGCGTCCAGGACCAAGGCGTCGGAAAGCTTTACCGGCTGGCTCATGCCAAGAAAGTAGCATAACGCTACCGCCGGTCAATCCGCCTGTTGTCGCGGCTTTTCCGGTTCCCATCCCTTCCCCGTGCGACTAAGGTTTCTACAACGATCCCACCATGCGCACCCGCCGCCAATTTCTCGGAGAAGCCAGTTGCGCCGGCATCGGTTCGACTTCGATCCTGTCGACCCTGCTCAATCTCACGATGGCGAACCACGCCGCCGCGCAGGGCGGCTTCGAGGGCGACCAGCGAAAGACGCTCGTCTGCGTGTTCATGTCGGGCGGTTGCGACACCTTCAACCTGCTCATTCCCCGCGGCGCGGCCCATGGCGAATACGCCGCCGCCCGCTCGAACCTCGCGATCCCGGAGGCGCAGCTCAGGAACCTGAACGGCACCAACTTCGGTCTCCACCCGTCCTGCCAAAGGCTCGCGGAAATGTTCAACGGCATGGACGGAAACCCGCTCAAGAAGCGCGTCAGCCTGCTCGCCAACGTCGGCACCTTGATCGCGCCCATCCCGAACAAGGCCGCCTATCTCAATGGCAGCGTCCTCATCCCGAAGGCGCTCTTTTCCCACCGCGACCAGATCGAGCAGTGGCAGACCTCCGTCCCCCAGGGCATGAACATCCTCACCGGCTGGGGTGGGCGGGCGGCGGACATCATTCACAATGCCGCGAACACCGAGCAGACCGCAAACTACTACATGCCCATGAATTTCTCGGTCGCCGGAAACTCCGCGTTCCAGATCGGCGCGAGCCAAGGCCAGTTCGTCATCACCGGTGCCGGCGCGCTCGCTTTCAGCGGCTCGGGCGGCGACTCCGCCGTGCTTCAGGCAAAGCAGCAGGTCATCCAGGACACCGTCGCCTCCCCGGTCGAGGAGCACTACCGGAACCTCTTCCACCGGACCCACGCCCGCATCACCGCCAATAGCATGGCCCGCGGCGAGGACTTCCAGCAGCACTTCTCCAATTCCGACCTCATGATCGGTGACGAGAACATTACTTCAGTGGTGAACGCCGCGCCCTTCCCGAACCACTGGATCTCCGCCCAGTTCCGCGCCGCGGTGAAGACCATCGCTATCCGCCAGCAGCTCAAGCTCAAGCGCCAGACCGTGTTCATCGACTTCGGCGGCTGGGACCACCACGCGGAACTGCTCCAAAACCACGGCAACATGCTGGCCGTCCTCGATAACGCGCTTTACGCCTTCCAGCAGTGCCTCGAAACGCTCGGCCTCGAGGACGACGTGATCACCTTCACCGCCTCCGATTTCGGCCGAACCCTGCGCTCGAACGGCCAGGGCACCGACCACGCCTGGTCCGGCCATCAAATCGTCATGGGCGGCCCGGTCGCCGGCGGCCAGATCCGCGGGACTTATCCGTCGCTGAAGATCGACGGTGACGACGATATCGGCCGCGGCGGGCGGATCTTCCCGAAGCTCTCGGCCGACGAGTATTTTTGCGAACTCCTCCGCTGGTTCGGCGTCGCGCCCGGCGATATGGCGACGGTGCTGCCGAACATCGGGAATTTCTACGTTCCCAGTAGTCCGACGAATCCGGTCGGATTCCTCAAGCCCTGAGGAGCCGGGACACTCCTGTCCCAGGCAAACCGATATTCTCCATTACGACCGAACCCCACTGGATGCGCCGCTTGAAATGGTATGAATGGCTGGTCGCCCTCGCCACCCTTGCGCTTCTCGCTTGGCTGTTCGTGAACCTGGATTCCGAGCGACCTCGCCCGAAAGCGCCTGAGGCCAAAAGCCTGCCACCGTCTCGCGCTCTCGCCTCCACCGCCGCCGCGTCTCTTCTTGACGGCTACGCCGACCTCACCACCCCGCCGATCGATGACCTGCGCAAAATTCACCGCGTCGTCACGGGATACTATTCGGTGGTGAAGGACTCCTCGAAAAATCCCATCGGCGGCAATGCCGACCTCGCCGCCGCCCTCCGCGGGGAGAACTCTAACAAGGAGATCTTCCTCCCCGCCCGCCATCCGATCTTCTCCGCCGACGGCCTCATCCTCGACCGCTGGAATACCCCGCTGATCGTCCACCCCGAGGCCTGGCGCGAACTCGAGCTCCGCTCCGCCGGACCCGACAAGACACCCTACACCGCCGACGATCTCATCCTCCTGCCAAACGGCCATCAACCCCGCTGAGTCCATCGGGACCCCTCCTCCGGTTACAGTTCTGTAACAATCCGCACCGCGTGGGAGGATGGCGGATCGCTACGCTCGGAAACTCGTCGAGCGTTGCCCCCATGTCTTCCCCCAGCAGTCGCCATCCCCTGAAAACCATCCTCCGGGAAGTCGCCGTCCCGCTCGCCGGCCTGGCACTGGTCGCTGTTCTCGACCACCAGCAGGCGGGTGGCTACCTCCGCCGCGAGGACTTGGACAAGGTCGTCGCCGTCGCCTATCTCCTGCTCGGCTTCGCACTCGCTTACCGGCTCTTTTGCACGGTCGTCATCGACCTCATCATCACCGGCGCGAAAGACCGGCCGGTGCCGCGGATCCTCAAGCACATGATCGGCATCGCCGCTGCCCTCGCGGCCCTGCTGCTCTCGGCGAACGTCCTTTTCAGCGGCGCGATCACCGGCTTGCTCACGCTTTCCAGCGTCATCGCCGTGGTCATCGGCCTCGCGCTGCGTCCGATCATCCTCGATGTCTTTTCCGGCCTCAGCGCGAACCTCGACTCCGCTTTCCACATCGGGGATTGGATCGAGATCGCGCGCCGCGGCGGCGGCTCGACCCAGACCGGATGGGTGGAGGAGATCAACTGGCGCACCACCCATCTGCGGACCCGCTCCGGCAACCTCGTCGTCTGCCCGAATAGCACGCTGAGCACCGCCATCATCACCAACTACTCCCGCCCCTCGCACCTCAGCCGCTTCGACCTGAAGGTGAAACTTCCGCCGGAGCTCGATCCTGACCGCGCCCGCCAGGTGCTAGCCGCTGCTGTTGCGGCGACGCTCGGCCGCGACGATGGCCCCGCGGCGGAAAAGCAGCCGGACGTGCTGATCACCGGCATGGAGGCCTCCGGCGTGCAATACTGGATCCGCTTCTGGCTGAATCCGGCCGGGAAGTCGGCCGACATCGTCACCGACACCGTCGCGCGCAGCGTCCTCCGCCACCTCCAGCTCGCGGGCATCCCGCTGTCCGAAAAAGTCATCCTCCACCGCGAAAAGCGGCTGTTGTTAGACACCGGCACCGCCGCCGCCCGCGCCGAGGTCCTCGGGCGGCTTCCGCTCTTCCAAGGCCTGCCCGCCGCCACCATCGAGCAGCTTGCCGACGCCGCCTCGCATTTCCGATTCGCGGAGGGCGACACGCTCATCCGCCAGGGTGACGAGGACAACGACATGTTCCTTCTGGTCGAGGGCGCGGTGAACGTGCTCGTCACCGTCGATGGCAAGGAGGTGCTCGTTGCTTCCATGCAGGCTGGGGACTACTTCGGAGAAATGTCCCTGCTCACCGGCGAGCCGCGGACGGCGACCATCCGCGCAGCCACCAGCGGCGGCACCTACCGCATCAGCCGCGAGGCGATCGCACCACTGATCGAGTCCGATCACGACCTGTTAGACCAGCTCAGCCGCAATCTCGCCGAGCGAAATCTCAGCCGTCAGGCCAAGACCGCCGCGACCCTCGAGGGCCGCCACGAGGACAAACGCGCGGGCTTGGCGGCGATGCTTCTCGGCAAGATGCGCGGCATCTTCCGGGCAGGCCACCAGGATTGAGACGATCTTGTCACCATTCCGGATTTGTGCCGTTTGACCGCCCCCCGTAGCCCCCCGTGATGTCGCGACTGCTAGAGCTTGCCGGAGATGCCCCCGAGATTCATTTCGCCCCGGGGGATGTCCTCATTGAAGAAGGTGTTCCATTTCCCGACCTCTACATCCTGAAGCAAGGCGAGGTCGAAATCCGGCGCGACATGCTCTCGATCGGCAAGATCTCGAAGAAGGGTTCCGCGCTCGGCGAGATGTCCGCCCTGCTTGGCGTTCCCCCTACCGCCACGGCCATCGCACTCACGCCCTGCACCTTCGCCGTCGTGAAAAACGCCTCCGCATTCGTCTGCGACAATCACGAGGTCACGCTGGAAATCGCCCGCAATCTGGCCCACCGGCTTTCGTGGATGACCCGCACGTACGTGGAGCAAATCTACGACGACATCTGATCGTCACTTCGAATCCAGAGCCACCTGCATGGCCCGGCGGGATTCAGAGCGGGCAAAGCGGCACGATCACGCTCGGCGCAGCGGCGAACGGCCAGCGGGTGACCCGGTGCGGACCTGTTCCTGCCACTTCACCGCGTCGCCCACCGCCGCCTTGGTCCATTTCGCGGCCGCCCCGCTGCGGTCGACCTCGTTCTCGGTGAGAATGATTTCCCCACCCTCGCGCGGCGCACTTCCAACCGCTTCGACGGGCGAAACGGCGAGCAACGCCATCGCGGCAAAGAGGCGGGGGAGGGACATCGCTAACAGGCTCCCCCGCGTGGGTTGCGGGGCAAAGCAAATACCCCGTCGGTGAGGAAATCGACAGATCGGGAGGACTGGGTTTGCGGGGAAGGTCGCCGCGGGGACTAGGGTAAAGCAGCGGGAATGCCAGCGCGGCCTCTCGTTGAGAGGTGTCGCCGGGGCACCCGAAGTTGCGGGCAACGTGGATTTGAGGAGAAAAAGGCATCACCGCGGCAGAACGACGCAGCCAATCCCCGCTACTCCTTGAGAAGGCCCCAAGCGCCGTCGCAGCCCCTTGAGCCCCGCCCAACAGACGCGGCACCTGATTCGCGAATCACCCGGCTTGCCCTCCCCGGACCGGCGACTAGCATCGACCGCTCCCGCAGGTCCCTGCCGCCCATGAACCGCATTTTCGTCGAAAAGAAGCCCGAGTTTAACGGAGAAGCCCGCCACCTCCTCCACGACCTGCGCGAATCGCTCGGCCTGCCCGGCCTCGACGCCGTCCGCATCGTCCAGCGCTACGACATCGACGGCCTCAGCGACGCCGAATTCGACCAAGCCGTCCGGCAGATCCTCTCCGAGCCCCAGGTCGACCTGACCTCCACCACTCTTTCCCTCAGCGAAAACGAGATCGCCTTCGCCGTCGAATACCTCCCCGGCCAGTTCGACCAGCGCGCCGACTCCGCCGCGCAGTGCGTCCAGATCTTCACCGGCAAGGAGCGCCCGCTCGTCGTCTCTGCCAAGGTCATCCTCCTCGCCGGCAATCTCAGTGCCGACGACCTCGCCCGCATCAAGGGCTACGTCATCAACGCCGTCGATTCGCACGAGGCCCGCATGGATCTGCCGGAATCGCTCCAGCCGAACATCCACGCTCCGGCCGACGTCGCCATCCTCGAAGGCTTCACCACCCACGACCCCGCCGCTGTCCGCGCCGAATTCGGCCTCGCGATGTCCGCCGAAGACGTCGCCTTCTGCCAGGCCTACTTCCGCGACGAGGAAAAGCGCGACCCGAGCATCACCGAGATCCGGATGCTCGACACCTACTGGTCCGACCACTGCCGCCACACCACCTTCCTCACGAAAATCGACGACGTCACCTTCGCCGAAGGCACCGCCCCCGTCGAACGCGCCTGGCAGACCTACCTTGCCACCCGCGAAAAACTCGGTCGCCAGGACAAGTCCGTCACCCTGATGGACATCGCCCTCATCGGCATGCGCGAGCTCAAGGCCAGCGGCGAACTCGACAACCTCGAAGTCTCCGAAGAAGTCAACGCCGCTTCGATCGTGGTCCCCGTCCAAATCAACAATCAACAATCAACAATCGACAATCAACAATCGGAGGAGTGGCTCGTCATGTTCAAAAACGAGACCCACAACCACCCGACCGAGATCGAGCCCTTCGGCGGTGCCGCCACCTGCCTCGGCGGCTGCATCCGCGATCCCCTTTCCGGCCGCTCCTACGTCTATCAGGCGATGCGTGTCACCGGCGCGGGAAATCCTCTAACACCCTTCTCCGAGACCCTGCCCGGCAAGCTCCCGCAAAAGAAGATCTGCCAGGTCGCCGCTGCCGGTTACTCGTCCTACGGCAACCAGATCGGACTCGCCACCGGCCAGGTCGCGGAAATCTACCATCCCGGCTACGTCGCCAAGCGCATGGAAATCGGGGCCGTGGTCTCCGCCGCCCCGCGCTCGCAGGTCTTCCGCGGCTCGCCTTCGCCCGGCGATGTCATCCTCCTCATCGGCGGCCGCACCGGCCGCGACGGCGTCGGCGGTGCCACCGGATCGTCGAAGGAACACACCGACACCGCCCTCGAAAACTCCGCCGAAGTCCAGAAAGGCGACGCCCCGACCGAGCGGAAAATCCAGCGCCTGTTCCGCAACCCGGAACTCACCCGAAAGATCAAAATCTGCAACGACTTCGGCGCGGGCGGCGTGTCCGTGGCGATCGGCGAGATCGCCCCGTCGCTCGACATCGACCTCGATGCCGTGCCGAAGAAATACGACGGACTCGACGGCACCGAGCTTGCCATTTCCGAATCCCAGGAGCGCATGGCGGTCTGCATCGACCCCGCCGATGCCGCCTATTTCATCGCCGAGTCCGACAAGGAGAACCTCGAGTGCGTTCACGTCGCCAACGTCACCGACAGCGGCCGCCTGCGGATGAAATGGCGCGGCAAAACCATCGTCGACCTCTCCCGCGCCTTTCTCGACACCAACGGCGTCCAACAAACCGCCAAAATCCACGTCCGCCCGATCCCGCCGCTTGGTGGCGGCGGGTTGACAAGCGTTCTACATTCAAATCATGAAACCGACCCCAACCTACTTGAGCGATGCACATCGCAAGAGTTCAGAGAAAGCCTTGGCGCTCGCGGCAAAGCAGTTGCCGATGTCCTCCGCCGAGTTCACGAAGCAAGCGCACGATCTGGCCTCGGCCAGCCGACGGAACGAGCCAAGCGACTCGAACTCGAGCGAGCGCTACGAACCGTCGAGGAGCAAGAACTCCGCCGCCTGAGCGACGCGTTTCTCGATGCCGGGGAATTTGACATTCGCTGGCGTGAGCAAGGGTCTGTCGAAGGCGCCGAACAGAGGGTTCACGTCGTCGAGGGTGCCGATCGGGTTCTGAAGTCGAACAACGGATCCTACCACGGGCATTGGTCCCAGTATTTCGAGCGCCTCGCGCTCCACCTGCTTCTCTTTCCGGAAACCGCCTACACTTTCGAAGGACTCATCAACGACGGACTGTCCCTTTCCTTCGTCGTTTCCCAGCAAGCCTACTGCGCCGCACGGGACGCTTCCGGCAAGGTCATCGGTGCCACCCGCACCCAAGTGGAGAGAGAAATGGCCGCACGCTTCGGTGCCTTCCGCTTCCGTAACGACGACTACTATCTGCCCTCGCTCGATCTCTTCATCGAGGACCTGCACGACGAGAATGTGCTCATTGGAACGGACGGAGAAACGCTCATCTTCATCGATCCCGTCGTCTTCCGCCGCCCCGCCGACGTACCCGCCCCGGCCTGCCCTTCCAACTTCTTCCAATCAACAATCGACAATCCTCAATCGGCAATCGCTCTCCTCAGCGACCTCAACCACTGCTCCCAGAAAGGCCTCGGCCACCGCTTCGACGGCTCGGTCGGTGCCGGCACCGTGCTGTGGCCTTTCGGCGGCAAGCAGCAGCTCACCCCGCCCGACGCAATGGTCGCCAAGCTTCCTCTGTTAGAAGGCGACACCGATGTCTGCACCTACATGAGCTGGGGCTTCAATCCCCGCATCTCCTCCTGGTCGCCTTTCCACGGCGCGGCCTACGCCGTCACCGAGTCCGTCTGCAAGGCGGTCGCCGCCGGTGCCCGCCTGTCCGACATCCGCCTGACCCTCCAGGAATACTTCCCGAAACTCGGCAACGATCCCGCCCGCTGGGGCCTGCCCTTCGCCGCGCTGTTAGGGGCCTTCCACGTCCAGCACGAACTCCGCCTCGCCGCGATCGGCGGCAAGGACTCGATGTCCGGCTCCTTCAACGAACTCGACGTCCCGCCGACCCTCGTCTCCTTCGCCCTCGCCCCCGGTCTGGCCAGCCTCGCCCTCAGTCCGGAGTTCAAGAAGGCCGGCAGCAAAGTCTCGCTCGTCGAGGTCCCGCGCGACGCCGACCAGCTCCCCGATTTCGCCAAGCTCAAGCAAACCGCCGCCGCCCTCCACGACCTCAACGCCGCCGGCCAACTCCTCGCGATGAAGGCCCTCGGCTCCGGCGGCCTCCTCCACGCCCTCGCCACCTCCGCCTTCGGCAACGCCATCGGATTCCAAGGGAGCGCTGACTTTAGTCGGCCCGAATGGTTCACCGAGCGCTACTTCTCCTTCCTCTTGGAACACGAAGCCGAGCTCCCCGCCCCCCTCGCCGCCACCCTCCTCGGCCACACCACCGCCGAACCCGTCCTTACCTTCGCCAGCGAAAGCCACGCCCTCGCCGACCTCCAGGCAGCCTGGGAAGGCACGCTCGAACCGGTGTATCCGACGAAGGCGGGAGATTGCCGATTGAAGATTGAAGAGTGCCGATTGGAACAGCCCGCTCCTCCAATCGCCTCTTCAATCAACAATCGAAAATCAACAATCGTCAATCCGAGGGTCCTCATCCCCGCCTTCCCCGGCACCAACAGCGAATACGACTCCGCCAAGGCCTTCCGCGAAGCCGGGGCGGACGCGGAAATCCTGGTCTTCCGCAACCTCACATCCCGCCACATCGAGGAATCGCTCGAAGCCTTCGCGCGACAGATTCGCCAGTCGCAGATCCTGATGTTCCCCGGCGGCTTCAGTGCCGGCGACGAACCCGACGGCTCCGCGAAATTCATCGCCACCGTCATCCGCAACCCGCGGGTGGCCGATGCCATCATGGACCTGCTCCAGAACCGCGACGGCCTCGTGCTCGGCATCTGCAACGGCTTCCAGGCCCTCATCAAAACCGGCCTCGTACCCTACGGCGAGATCCTCGAAGACCAAGAGGGGCACGGGCGGCCAGCCCGTGAGTATACGCCGACCCTCGTCCACAACGACATCGGCCGCCACATTTCCTGCTACGCCACCACGAAGGTCGTCAGCACCACCTCGCCCTGGCTTGCCCTCTGCCAGCCCGGCGACCTCCACGCGATCCCCCTGTCGCACGGCGAAGGCAAGTTCCACGCCAGCCCGGAAGTTATCGCCGAGCTAGCGCGAAACGGCCAGATCGCCACGCAATACGTCGACGCCAGCGGCACACCCTCGATGGACATCGCCATCAACCCGAACGGCTCGCGGTTCGCCATCGAAGGCATCACCAGCCCCAGCGGCCGGGTCTTCGGCAAGATGGGCCACACCGAACGCAGCGGCACCCGCGTCGCCAAGAACATCCCCGGCGAAAAGCACCAGCCGATCTTCGCGGCGGGGGTGAAATGGTTCACATGAATCACTTGATCTCCAGCAACTCCACCTCGAACACCAGCGTGCTGTTCGGCGGGATCGCGGGGCTCGGACTGGCGGCGCCGTAGGCCAGCGGCGCGGGGATCTCGAACTTGAACTTGTCGCCCACTTTCATGAGCTGCACGCCTTCGGTCCAGCCCGGGATCACGCGGTTCAAAGGGAAGGTCGCCGGTTGGCCGCGGTCGACCGAACTGTCGAAGACCGTGCCGTTGAGGAGCGTGCCGTGGTAGTGGACGGTCACGTTGTCGGTGGCCTGCGGATGCACGGTGCCGCTGCCCCTCTGAAGCACCGTGTATTTCAATCCGCTGGCGGTAGTGGTCACTTCAGGCTTGGCGGATGGATCGCGCGGGCCGCTTTTCCCAGGCAGCGCTTCGCCGCTGTCATCTCCTCCCGAAGCACCGCCGGCAGCCGTGCCGCCGGACTTCGATCCCGACGACGAATCCGCACCCGCGGTGCTCGACTTGGAATCACAGGCCGCAAGACCAAGGGCGGCGACACAGGAAAGAAACGAGTAGAGTGGCTTCATGAAGATTGATGGAATGCTTCCCGGAAGCTCCGCAAGGCAGGCACCCCGGTCAAGGCGGGATCAAAGCTCGTTGTATTTCAAATTGTTCCCCCGCGACTTGTCAGCCGGGTAACGCTCCTCGTTGCGCGCGAGCTTCGCCTCCATCACCTCGCCCAGTTTCATCCCGAGCAGGTCGGCCATTTCAAACAGCAGGATCGCCACATCCGCGATCTCCGACGCGATCTCCTCGCGCTTCTCCGCCGCCCGCCGCTCGACCTGGTCCGGTTGCTGCCAGACGAAATGCTGCATCAGTTCCCCCGCTTCCGCCGCGATCGCCACCGCCATGTCCTTGGGATTGTGGAATTGCTCCCAGTCGCGGGCGGCCACGAAGGTCCGGATGCGGGCGGTGAGATCGGCGATGGAGTCGGACATGGAGGGATCCAATACCGGCCCCGACCCGCCGGAAATCCAAAACCTCGCGGAATAGCCCGCTCCTTGCATCCTCCCGTATCCATGCGTAAATCTTCGCCGATGAAAGCCGCCCTGATGCTCGCCGCCGCCCTGACGCTGTGCGCCTGCACCGCCGAGGAGAAAAAGAAGCCCGCCATGGAAACCGCACCGACTCCCCCACCCCAGCCCGCCGCCAAGGTCGAGAAGTCCGACGAGGAGTGGAAAAAGATCCTGACCCCGGAACAGTACCGCGTCCTCCGCAAAGCCGGCACCGAAGCCGCGAACGGCCAGGTTTACAAGGAGTTCAAGCACCAAGGCGAAGGCACCTACTACTGCGGCGGCTGCAATGCCGAGCTCTTCACCTCGAAGGAGAAGTTCGACAGCGGCTGCGGCTGGCCCTCGTTTTACGACCCGTCGAAAGCGAAGAACGTGATCGCCCGCGACGACTTCTCCGGCGGCATGGTCCGCACCGAAGTGATCTGCGCGAAGTGCGACGGCCACCTCGGCCACGTCTTCAAGGGCGAAGGCTTCGACACCCCGACCGACCAGCGCTACTGCATCAACGGCGTCGCCCTGAAGTTCGTCCCGGCCGGGGCTCCCCCCAGGGAAGAGCCGAAGGTCGAGAAGAAGTAGCGCTTTGAGGTGGCGATGTTGCGATCGACGCTCTGCGGGCGAGCCGCCCGCACCCCTCTTGGTCGGAAATCCTATCTATCCCATCCATCCCGGCCCCTTGATTCGCCTTCCTTGGGAACGTGGCGGGGCGCGGAAAGGTTGCCGGGGCTTCGCCGGTGGGGATCGGGGGTGGCTGGGTGGGAGCGCTTCGGGGCTGGTGTGGGAAGCGGGCCGCCAGAAGGACACAACTTCCAAAGTTGTGCTACTTCGACGCTGCGTCGGCCACATAAAGCCGCTCCGCCGCGCGGCGGGCGTCGCCGCCTTGGGGGATGCACTCGGCACCTAGCGGAAGTGGCAGGCCCAACTCCCGTACCTTGCGGAAGATCTCGCTGAAGCGAATCTCGCCCGTGCCCGGTTCGTTGCGCGCCGGGGAATCGGCGAACTGGACGTAGCCGATCCATTCGCGGTGCTGCTCGAGGTTGTCGATCAGGTTCCCTTCGAAGCGCTGCATGTGGAACAGGTCCCAGTTCAGTCGGACCCACGGCGAATCGACCGCCTTGCAGATCGCGATCCCGTCCGCGCTGCCGTAAAGGCAGTGGTCAGGGTGATTGTACGGATTCATCGGCTCCAGGATGATCATCTTCCGATGCGCCTCGAGCACCGGCACCGCGGCGCGGAGCTTGCCGATGACCGACGCGTGCATCTGCTCCTTCGTAAGCCCGTCGATATCGTCACCGGCGACCACGCAGAAGCGATTGCAGCCGGGCAAAAGGTCCGCCGCTTCACAGGCGGCGGTGATTTCCGCGACGAAGTCCTCCGCAGGAAATGCCGGATCGTTGATCTGCTTGCCGAAGCCCCAGGCCGTGAACTGGGTGGCTGTCATGCCGTGTTTCCTCAAGGCCACCACCCCTGCCGCGAGGTCCTTGTCGCGCCAGGTCCACAGCTCGATCGCCGGAAAGCCCAGCGCCGCGGCCTGCTCGATCCGCTCCACGAAGGAGCCCTCGAACCACATCTCGATGTTGACGGCGATCGGCGTGTGCGGCGTGCGTCCGGGCAGGTCAGTCATGCCGGGAAGAAAGCGGAAGCGAGCCCGGATGGCACGCGGGATTTGTGTTCAGAGGGAAGTTCAAACGATCGTGTCCGAACCCACGGCCTCTTCCCCGGCATCCGCCACCATGCCATCCTCGAAGTCCACCTCGCGGACGCGCTTCTTGTCCCGCCAGAACTCGACCTGCTTGCGCAGCGTTTCCCGCAGCTCGTCGCCGCGGTGCACCGCCTTGATTTCAATCCGCGGCTGGGAGCGGTCGGAGGTCTCGATGATCAGCGTCGAAAGACCGAAGACCCGATACCAGAACGGCCGCTCCATCGAGGTGTCCTTCACCCGGTAAAGTTCCACGTCGTCCATCTGCTGGTTGAAGACTCCCGCGCAAAGCCGGATCCGCTCGGTCGTCAGCTCGTGGCGGGTCGCGCGGGTCTCGATGAAAATCCACACGGCCCAGCCAAGTGGCAGAATCAGCGCGATCCAGATGGGCGGCATCGCCGACACCAGGCCCGCAACCACGATTCCCACGGCAATCACCAGGGCGAACGCATACTTGCCGAGATTGAGGACCTGCGAAGGACTGCCTTTCCAAAGAATTTCTTCACTCACGGTCGCAGGATGCACAAAGCGGGCCGGGTTCAACAAGTGGAGAATCCACCGCAATTTTCAACGCACCCGGATCGGGGTCGACGAGATCTCACCTTCGACCCCGCGCAGATGGCCGTCGAGGAACAGCTTGATCCGGCGGTTGAGCTCCGGGTTCACGAAGCCGTGGCCGGCACCCTCCATCGCGATCAGGTAGCTTTCAACGCCCGACTTTCCCAGAGCGCCGTGAAGTTCTTCTGCTTGGGCAAAGGGAACCAGATTGTCCTTCGTGCCGTGGGCCGTGAAAAAGGGCGCGTCGTCCTGGGTGATCCAGCTCACCGGCGAGGCGGCCATGGCGTTGGTCTTGATCTCCTCCGTTTCCTTGCCGAGCAGACGGACCGCCATGTTGTCGCGGCGGAGTTTCTCGATCGCGACCCCCTCGCCGAAGAAGGTCAGGAAATTTGCCGGGCCGAAGAAGTTCACCACGCACTGGACTCGGCTGCTTTGTTTGGCAAACGTGCCTAGGCTGCCCTCCAGCCCTTCGATCCCGCCGCTGGTGCCGAGCATGGAGACCAGATGCCCGCCCGCGGAGGCCCCCATCACGCCGATCTTTTCCGGATCGATCCCGTATTCGTCCGCCTTGCCGCGGAGGAAGCGGATCGCCGCCTTGCAATCGTGAATCTGCGCCGGCCAACTGGCTTCCTGGGTCAGGCGGTAGTTGATGGTCGCCGTGGCGTAATCGCCGGTGGATGCGAGGACACGGACGATATTAAGCCCGTCTTCCTTCTTCCCGGACATCCAGCCACCGCCATGGACGAACACGACCATCGGCCGCTTCTTGCCATTGCGGTCCTTCGGCAAGAGCAAGTCGAGCTTTTGGCGCGGGTTGTTGCCGCCCACGTAATCGATGTTCTTGAGGTGCTCCAAATTCGCCGCGGTGGCCCCGCTGTCGCCTGCCTGGCCGGAGGCTGCGCGGAGGAATTCGTCTTTCGTGACGAAGCCGTCGCCATTGCCATCGACCATGCTGAAATGCGGCCGCAGCGGTTCGGGGATCTCGCTGCGGGAGAGCTTGCCGTCCTTGTTGGCATCGATCGCCGCGAAGGGATCGGCCTGGGCGTGGACGGCGGGAGTGAGGAGCAGGAAAAGGAGCCAGCGCATGATGGCGAAGTGAACACCAAGTCGCGCCGCCTGTCGCGGGGGAAATTGGCCGAGCCCGGGGAATCCTGACGATTGGAGTGTCGCAATGATCGGAGTGTCGCTTTCAAAGCGACATGGCGACGGACGGGCGGCATTTTGCCGCGTGTCGCATCGACGGAAAACGGGCGGCAGGATGCCACCCGTCCATTGTCATGTCGCCCGAATGGCGACACTCCAATCAACATGTCACCTGAATGGCGACACTCCATTCAGCTCCGATCAGGGAGCGCCGTTCTGGATGATGTCGAGGAAGCTCTGCGGCTCCAGCGAGGCACCGCCGATCAGCGCGCCGTCGATGTCCGGGCAGGCCATGAGCTCGGCGGCGTTGTTCGGCTTCACCGAGCCGCCGTACTGGATGCGGATCTTCGCGGCGCTGTCGGCCCCGAATTGCTCGGCGACCAGCGAGCGGACGAAAGCATGCGCCTCCTGCGCTTGGGCGGCGCTGGCGGTGACGCCGGTGCCGATCGCCCACACCGGTTCGTAAGCGATCACCGTGTCGAGCAGGTCGCGCTCGCTGAGGCCGGCGAGGCCCTTACTGACCTGGGTGCGCAGGACCTTTTCCAAACGGCCGGTCTCGCGTTCCTCGAGGGTTTCGCCGATGCAGAAGATCGGCTTGAGATTCAGCTCGCGGGCCTTGCGGACCTTCGCGTTGATCACCTCGTCGGTCTCCAGGAAAATCGCGCGGCGCTCGCTGTGGCCGAGGATGACGTAGTGGACGAAGAACTCCTTCAGCATCATCGCGCTGATCTCGCCGGTGTAGGCGCCGGAGTCGAACTGCGAGCAGTTCTGGGCGGCCAGCGCGATGCTCGAGACGTTGCCGAGAATTTCGGTCGCCTTGGACAGTGAGACGAAAGGCGGGGCGATGACGATGTCGCAGGGGAAAGTGCGGTTCTGGATTTTGGAAAGGAAGCTCTTGGCGAAGTCTTCGGTCTCGGAAGGACCGATGTTCATCTTCCAGTTGGCGGCAAAAATGGGCTTGCGGATCATGATGGGACGGACGGGTGCGGGGTGAACAGCGGGAATCGGGCCAAGTTACGCTTCGGTCAGGGCGGCCACACCGGGAAGCACCTTTCCTTCAAGCAATTCCAGCGACGCGCCGCCGCCAGTGGAGATGAAAGTCATGTCGTCATCCAGACCATATTTGTTGACCGCGGTCACCGAATCGCCGCCGCCGACGATCGTCACCGCGCTGCTGGCAGCCATGGCTTCCGCCACCGCCTTGGTCCCGTGGCCGAAGCTGTCGATCTCGAACACGCCCATCGGACCGTTCCAGATGATGGTCTTCGCCTTGGCGATCTCCGCGACGAACTCGCCGATGGCGACGTCGCCGATGTCGATGCCCTCCCAGCCGTCCGGCGTCTCGCCGCCCTGCTCGTAAGGTGCGGTGCACTGGGTCTCGGCTCCTTCCTTGAATTCCTGGGTCACGCGAGTGTCGGTAGGCAAAAGGAAGCGCACGCCCTTGGCCGCCGCCTTCGCCAGCAGTTCGAGCGCGAGGTCGAGCTTGTCGGCTTCGACCCGGCTGTTGCCGGTCTTGTAGCCCTGCGCCTTGCGGAAAGTATTGGCCATCGCGCCGCCGATCAGGAAGGCGTCGGCCTTCTCCATCAGGCGGGAGATCACCTGGATCTTATCGGAAACCTTCGCGCCGCCCATGATAACCAGGAAGGGCTTCTCGGGCGACTCCAGCTTGCCGTCGAGGTATTCCAATTCGCGCTCCATCAGGAAGCCCATCGCGCTTTGCGTCACGAAATGCGTCACGCCTTCGGTCGAGGCATGGGCGCGGTGGGCGGTGCCGAAGGCGTCGTTGACGTAGATCTCCGCGCTGCCGGCGAGTGCTTCGGCGAAGGCGGCCTCGTTGGCTTCTTCGGCGGAATAAAAGCGGGTGTTTTCCAGCAGCAGCACCTGGCCGGGCTGGAGGGCGGCGCGCTGGGCGGCGACTTCCTCGCCAATGCAGTCCGGCGCGAGCTTCACCTCCTGGCCGAGGATTTCGCCGAGCAGCGCGGCGGCCGGGGCGAGCGTGAACTGCGGATCGGCCCCGCCTTTCGGCCGGCCGAGGTGGGAGCAGAGGACCAGCTTCGCGCCGCCGGCAATCAGGTGCTTGATCGAAGGAACCGCTCCTTGGATGCGGGTGTCGTCAGTGATGACCCCGTCCTTGAGCGGGACATTGAAGTCCACGCGCATCAGGACTTCCTTGCCGGTGACGTCGAGGTTGCGGATCGAAAGCTTACCCATGGGCCGGGACTGCCCGAGGACGCCGTACAAGTCAAGCACCGCGTGGGGCGGATCCCGTCAGGATTCCCGTCGCCCCGACCGACCCCGGAGCGCTGCCCGGACTGACTTCGACGGCCACCACGCAGACGTCGTCGTCATGATGCCGGCGTTTCTGGAATGACACCACCTCGCAGATGATCTTCGCCGGCATGGCCGCCAGCGGGCCGTCGAGCGACTCGTCGAAGGTCGAAGACAGGCGCTGCATGCCGAAGTCCTTGCCCGCCGGATTCTCCGCCTCGACCACCCCGTCGGTGTAGAGCAGGAAGACATCGCCGGAGCGGATCGGCGAAGTGGAGGTCTCGTAAACCGCCTCCGCACTGAGCCCCAACGCGAGTTGTCGGCGCGCCCCGGTCCACAGCGGCTGCGGCGGATTTCCCGTGCCCCGGCGCGCCCGCAGCGGCGAGGGATGCCCCGCGGCGGCCCAGGTGACCCGCGCATCCCGGGTATCCAGCACCATGAAAAACGCGGTGACGAAGAGGGTCTGGTGGCTGCGCTCGATCACTTCGTGCAGTTCCCGGTTCATGATCCCGAGGAACTCTCCCGGCTCGCCGGCCGCGCCGACGTGATTGCGCACCAGCGCCCGCAGGATGGCCGTGACCAGCGCCGAGCGGGCACCGTGGCCCATCACGTCGGCGATCAGCACGCCGGTGCGGTGCTCATCGAGCTCGATCAGGTCGAAAAAGTCCCCGCCGACGGTCGAAGCCGGCTGGTAGAAGTGAGCGAAGCCGAGCCGCAGCGGATCCGCCACCCGCTCCGGCGGGAACTCCGGATAGCCGGAGGGCATCAGCGCGTGCTGGAACTCGCGGGCCATCTCGAGGTCCTCGCGGATGACCGCCGTCTTGGCCTCCACCTCGGCCTCCAACTCCCGGTGGTAACGAAGGACCTTGGCTGTCATGACGCCGAAGTCCGCCGCGAGATCTTCCACCTCGTCGCCGGTCGAGATCGCCTGAATCTGCTCCAGATCCTCCTCCGCCACCCGCTTCCGTTCCTCCGCTTCTTCTTCCGAAATTCCGCTCTCCTTCCGCAGCCGGACCGTGTCGGCCAGTGCCCGCGCCGCCTGGCCGAGCACCTCGATCGGCCGCAAAATCTTGCGGCTGACCAAGGCGTAGCCGCCCAGCAGGCACAGGCCGGTGGTCAGTCCCGCGGCCGCGCCCACCAGCAGGATCTGGCGGCGCAGCGGGGCCATCACCGCGGACTTCGGCGAGGAGAAAAGAATGTAGCCGCCGGGCTCGAAGCGCTGGCGGTCCACCACCGCCGACTGGATCGCCGCGAAGCCGGTCATCTGTTCCTGCTCGGTGCCCTTCCCCGAAATGATCCAGCCGTCGCGACCGATCCGGACGCAGAGCAGCGCTTCGGCATCCAGCCGCGTCGCCACGGCTTCGTAGCCGGCCACGCCATTGCGCGCCAGGACCACGCCGTCTGAGAGAAGGATGCCCAGCTTCCCCCCGTCTTCGTCCGGCATCGGCCGCAGCCGCTGGAACATCGTCGACACGTTCAGCACCATCTTGACCACCCCGGTCAGCAGGCCGTCGCGGTGCAGCGGCATCACGAGATCCAGCGAGAAGACGTCGGCACTCTCGTCAAAATGCAGCGAATCGGTCCACATGCCCCCCTCCGGCAAGGTCTTGCCGACTTTCCACCATTCCTCGTCCGACTGGTCGTAGTCGCTGGTCTTGTTCGTCGACGCGACCACCCTGCCGGCCCCGTCCGCGATGAAAATTTCCGCCAGCAGCGGATGCTTCTCGGCATAGCGCCCCAGGCTGTCCGATGCCGGATTCCTGAGGATTTCCCGGATCAGCGGATCGTCGGGGGGCAGCTCCGGCCAGCGTTTCTCGATGGACTCCGAGGTCTCGAGATCGGCCACCCGGTTCGGCCGTTGCATCGCGAGAAAGTCCGGCACCGAAGGATCCGCCGCGATCCAGCTCCACAAGTGGCCCGCCTGGGATTCCACCACGTTGTCGAGCGAACGCGCCAGGGTCTTCGCCTCCGCTTCATGCAGCCGGCCCTTGGTCGCCACTAGGTGGCGGAAGCCGAGCGTTTGGAGAACAATGAACCCGGCGATCAACGGCAGCAACGCCGCGATGGCCAGCGCCAACGCGAACTTACCCCGCAATCCCATCGCCGAAAATCTCACCCGAAAGATCTAAGGCCGCTCCGGTCCGATGGCTAGAAGCATTTGGGTCACGCGCCCGCTTCGTCCGGCAGCGCCACGTATTCGCTCTCGTGCAGCACCGACGCCTTCCGCTTGCTCAGCAGCAGATACCACTCCCGCGCGCAGCCGAGCACGATCGCCGCGACGAAAATCAGGAACATCGCGGTGATCGCAACGTCGACCTTGGCGTTGATCAGCGAAGTCTGCGCCTTTTTCAAGGCCACCCCGCTCAAGCCGCCGGCGATGGCGGCCTCCAGCTTCTCGATCGTCGGCAGGAAACCCGCGGCCTTCGGCGACCAGATCTTCATAGTGCCCGCGGTGAAAGTGACGATCGTCAAGAAGACCATCGGCACCGCCGTCGTCCAGGCATAGCGCGCCTTGCCCATCTTGATCAGGATCGTGGTGCCCAGGCAGAACGCGATCACCGCGAGCAATTGGTTCGCGATCCCGAAGATCGGCCACAGGCTCTTCGCGATGCCCTCCGGATCAATCGCACCCTGATAGAGGAAATAGCCCCACGCCGCGACCAGCAGCCCGGTGCAGATGATGTTGGCGCTCCACGATCCGGTGTCGCGCATCTTCGGGATCACCTGGCCTAACAAGTCCTGCAAGATGAACCGCCCGACCCGCGTCCCCGCATCGAGCGTAGTCAGGATAAACAAGGCCTCGAACATGATCGCGAAGTGGTACCACAGCGACAGCGCGGTGTTTCCCGGGATCACCTTGGCGAACATGTGCGCCATCCCGACCGCGAAAGTCGGGGCACCGCCGACCTTGCCGATGATGTGCGGCTCGCCGAGGTCGTGCGCCAGCTTCTCCATCTCCGGCACGGTCACTGCATATTCGGGCCCGTACGAGTTGATCTTCGCGATCTGTGCGGCGACGGCGACGGGGTCCTTCGGGTCGACCGGCGAATTGATCGCGAAATACTGCCCGGGCTGGAGCGCGCAGGCGGCAATGATCGCCATCAGCGCGACCAGCATTTCCACGACCATCGAGCCGTAGCCGACCAGCCGGATGTGCTTTTCCCGCCCCAGCAGCTTCGGCGTGGTGCCGGAGGAAATCAGCGCGTGGAAGCCGCTGATGGCCCCGCAGGCGATGGTGATGCAGACGAAGGGAAACACCGGCCCGGCGACCACGAAGCCGGAACCATCGATAAACGGTGTGACCGCCGGCATGTGCAGCGGCGGGGCCAGCACCACAATGAACACCGCGAGGATGGCCACCGTGCCGAGCTTCATGAAAGTGCTCAGGTAGTCGCGCGGTGCGAGCAGCAGCCACACCGGCAGCACGCTGGCCGCGAAGCCGTAGATCATGATCGCCCACGCGAGTTGTGTGGAGTCCAGGGTCAGCGCCTTGTTCATCTCCGGCGTCAGGTATTTCCCGCCGACCACCGCCGCCAGCAAGCCGACGACCCCGAACACCGAGGCCGCGGTCACGCCGACTTTGCCGCTTTTGATCGCGATGCCCATGATCATCGCCAGCGGGATCGTCGCCGCGATCGTGAACAAGCCCCACGGGCTCTCCGCCAGTGCCTTCACCACCACCAGGCCGAGCACCGCGAGGATGATCGTCATGATCGCCAGAAGGCTGACCATCGCGATCAGGCCGATCACCGGATTGAGCTCTTCTTTCAGCATCTGGCCGAGCGACTTGCCCTTGCGGCGCATCGAGGAAAACAGCACGACGGCATCGTGCACCCCGCCGCCGAGGGTCGCGCCGACCAGGATCCACAACATCCCCGGCAAGTATCCGAACTGCGCCGCCAGCACCGGCCCGACCAGCGGTCCCGGCCCGGCGATCGCTGCGAAATGGTGGCCGAAGACCACCCACTTCGGCGTCGGCACGAAGTCCTTGCCGTCGCTGCACGTCACCGCCGCCGGTGCGCGGCGGTCGTCGACGGTGAGGACCTTTGCCACCAGCCACGCGGAGTAAAATCGGTACGCCACCGCGAAGGTGCAGACGCCGGCGATGACAAGCCACAGGGCATTGACCGGTTCCCCGCGTTGGAAGGCGGCGACGCCGATGGCGGCGGCACCCAGCAGGGATACGGCGATCCAGAGGAGAATGCGGAGGATGGATTTCATGGCAAGGCTTGGGGTGGCCGCGAGACTGGTCGCCCCGTCCACAGATGGAAATCCGAAATCGTGCCAACCCCGGGACCGCCGGTCCTCAGACCGGCTCGAATGGTCCCTTGCTGCCCGCCTACTCAAAAACCCACCCTCGCCAACCACTGTTCATCTGAGTATTACTCGTAAACCATGAGCCATCCTCCCCGCCTTTGGTATTCCCGCGGTTATCTCCCCCATTTCGATTCTCCACGGATGGTCCAAGCCGTCACCTTCCGGCTCGCGGATTCGTTGCCCGCAAAAGTGATCGCCGACTGGCGGCAGGAACTCGCAGAGGGCGACCCGAAAGCAGACGCGCTGCTCCGCCTGAAGATCGCGAAATGGGAAGACGCGGGGCATGGGAGCTGCCTGCTGGGGAGATCGAACCATGCGGCGCTCGTGGAAGAGACCTTGCTCCTCTTCGACCGCGATCGCTACCGCCTAGTGGAATGGTGCATCATGCCGAATCATGTCCATGTGATTGTTTCACAGGTCGAGGGCAAGAGGCTGGACCGAATCGTCAAAAGCTGGAAGAGCTATACAGCGAGGAAGATCAACGAGACGGAGGACAGATCTGGTGCGTTGTGGGCTCGCGATTACCACGACCGATACATCCGGGACGAGAAGCACCTGTGGGATGCCAGGGTCTATGTGCGGAACAATCCTGTGAAAGCCGGACTGTGCGCGACTCCGGAGGAATGGCGATTCGGCAGCGCGTGGGAGGGTCGGGAGCATCTCGGGACTGCCGGCAGTCAGGGACCACTCGAGCCGGTCTGAGGACCGGCGGTCCCGGGTCGCCGGGTCAGCGGCTGCGCTTTTCCAGCGCCTCGAACACCGGGGCCGGGACGTAGCGGCGGACCTGGTCTTCCCAGCCGACCGGTCCCACGAGTCCCATCACCATGCTCGACGACACCTCGGCGATGTCCCGCGGCGGCATCAGGAAGGTGGTGGTGATGCTTGGAGCGAGGTCGGCGTTGATGTGGCGCATCACGCGTTCGTATTCGTAGTCGTTCGGCCCGCGGATCCCGCGCAGGATGAATTTGGCGTCCTGCTCCTTGGCGTAGTGGACCAGATAGCGGTTGTCGAAATGCGCGATGGTCAGGCGCTCGGCGGAGGGGATGGAGGCGCGCAGCAGTTCCAGGCGTTCCTCCACGGTAAAGGTGTAGCTCTTCGACGGATTGCTACCGATCGCCACGATCAGCCGGTCGAACAATTCAAGCCCGCGCTGGATCATCCACAGGTGGCCATTGGTCGGGGGATCGAAGGAGCCGGCGTAAACCGCGGTGCGCATGGCGGGGAGAGTGAAGTTCCAAGTGAAAAGTGCCAAGTGCCAAGAAAGGCAGGGTGTAGTCTTGCTAGGAAAGGCCTGAAGGACGCTCCGTGTACTGGACCGCAGCCGGAGCGAAGCGGAGACGGACCGCGACTTAAGAACCACACGAGGCGGTCAAATCTTTAGTCCGCTTGGACGGTTGGAGTTTTCGAGCGGACTGAAGTCCGCGGTCCAGTACATCACCCGTGGTTTGGGACGTTGGGGATTTTCCTCCCTTTCCCCGCCAGGAATCCCAAGCTCCCCGCGTGCATGTCTGGACCATCCTTCTGGTCGCGATCTTCGCGGCACTGGCCAACGCGGAACCCCTCGCGCTCCGCGTGGTCGCCGCCAACCTGACTTCCGACCCGCAGCAGACTTACTCCCCGGACAACGGCAATCATTCCAACCCCGAGGGAGCCGGCGCACGGATCTTGAAAGCACTGGCACCGGACCTCGTGCTGATCCAGGAGTTCAACACCAGCATCCCCGCGCGGCAGTGGGTGAACGCGACCTTCGGCAAGGACTTCCACTTCATGCGGGAGGAAACGAAAGGCATTCCGAACGGCATCATCAGCCGCCATCCGATCGCCGCCTCCGGTCATTGGGACGACCCGGTCCTCGACAACCGCGAGTTCGCCTGGGCGCGCATCCGCCTGCCGGGCGAGCGCGACTTGTGGGCAGTCAGCGTCCACTTCCACTCGAAGAACGCCACCTCGCGGGTAAAGCAAACGAGCGCCTTGTTAGAAGCGATCCGCATGAACGTCCCGCCCGGCGCACTGCTCCTGTTAGGCGGCGACCTCAACACCCGGACCACCGGCGAGCCCTGCTTGGCGCTGATGGCGAAATCGGTCGTCGTCCCCAAGGAACCGCCGCATGACGGAATGGGAAACATCCACACCAACTCGCCGCGCAACCGCCCTTACGACTGGGTACTCGCCTCCCCCGCCCTCGACAAGTTCGAGGTGCCGGTAAAGCTCGCCGGGATCGAGTTCGACGGCGGCCTGGTGTTCGACAGCCGGGTGTTCGAGCCGCTTGCGAAAGTCCCGCCCGTTCAGGAGAGCGACAGCGGTCTCAAGATGATGCAGCACATGGCGGTCGTCCGGGACTTCCTTCTGCCGTGAATCAGCGCGCCAGCGTGGTCCCTTGGTTCAACGCGGCGACCTCGCCCCAGACCAGCGACTCCGCCAAGGTGCGATCGAGATAGGCCTTCGCCGCCGCCACGGCATCGTGCAGATCCTTGCCCAATGCCAGATGCGCCGCGATAGCCGCCGATAGCGTGCAGCCGGTGCCGTGCGATGCGGCGGTATCGATCCGCGGCGAGCGGAACCACACCGGAAGATCGTGGTCCACCAGCAGGTCCGCACATTCCGGCGCACCGAGGTGTCCGCCTTTCAGAAGCACCGCGCAACCGTGCCGCGCCGAAAGCTCCCGCGCGGCTCTTTCCATCGCCGCCTCGTCCCTCACCGGAGCGCCCCAGAGCACTTCCGCTTCGTCCAGGTTCGGCGTGATCACGGTGGCCAGCGGGAACAGCCGCTCCTTGTAAGCCGCGACGGCATTCTCTTCTAACAAAGGATCGCCGGTCGATGCGATCATCACGGGATCGATCACCAGCGGGATACCCGGATACTCCTGGAGGATCTCGGTGACGGCGACGATGTGCGCCTTGGAAAACAGCATGCCGGTTTTGATCGCGGCGACCGGAAAGGCCTCCAGCAGCACCCGAAGTTGGTCTTGCAAGATCGCGGGCGGCACCGCGTGAACGGAACGGACAACATTCGGCGTCTCCGCCACCACGCAGGTCACGGCGGTGAGGCCGAAGACTCCGAAGTGTTGGAAAGTCTTGAGGTCGGCTTGCAAGCCGGCACCGGCCGAGCAATCGGAACCGGCGATGGTCAAGGCGACCGGGGGAGAGGAACTCATGGCGGCAGACTACGGCTGGCTGATGTTCCGGCAAATACCAATCCGCCCGACTCCGGGATCGACAGACGTTTTCCGGGGAGGTCCCCTGTCACCATCCGCCATGGAAAACGAATCGCCTTACCAGCCCCCCGCCAGCGCGCCGCCACCCGTCCCGACCGGCGGCATGCTGGAGCCATCCTCGCTCCGAGTCTTCGGCATCCTCCACCTGATTCTCGCGGGGATCGGAGTCATTTTCGGGATCTCGAGCTTCTTTGCCCAACAGACGAACGCGTTCTTCATCAAGTCCGGCGATCCCGCCTTCGAGGCACAGGTCCGCTACATGGAGGAGGTGCATTGGGTCAGCGTGATGACCGGCATTTTCATGCTCGTGCTGGCGGGCCTGCTGCTGGTCGCCGGCATCAAGCTCGTCCGCTCCCGGCCCGATGGTGTCACTTGGTCGAACCGCTACGCCTGGACTTCCATCGCGACCAAGGTGGTCTCGCTGGTGATCACGGTGGCGGTGCTCCTGCCCGCCATGCGGAGGATGCTCGGAGGGATGATGCCTGCGCCCTCCGGCATGCCGCCGGGAAGCGCCGCCGCCTTTTCCAACATCATGCAAATCGTGATCTCAGTCAGCACCGTGGCCGGACCGATCATCTCCTGTGTTTACCCCGCACTCGCCCTCTTTTTCCTCAGCCGACCGCGGGTCAAGGAGTGGGCGAACCGTTAGGAGTCACGACACTCTTTGCCGTATGCGCGGCCGCCGGCTCACCCCCTCAGCGCCGCGATCAGATCGCGCCGCGCTTCCTCCAGGTCCGCCGAGGGGCCGCACTCGGCGCGCAACTCGTCGAGCACGCAGTCGCGGAAGCGCTGGCGCAGCCTCAGAACCGTGGTCCGCAAGGCCCCGCCGGTGGTCCCGTGCGCCGCGGCCAAACGCTCGTATTCGCCGGGCTCGGGATCGCGGGCGAGCAGCGGCTCGAGCTCCGCGAGCATGGCGGCGTGCCGGGCATTCGCCGCGCGCTCCGACCTCAGCCGCCCGAGCGCGTGAACCATGATGCCGCCGGCCCACTGCCGCTCGAAGGCCGCCACGGGGTCCGCCACCGGATGGCTTTCCGCGATGAAACGGCTCTCGGCCTCGTCCCACGACAGCGGGACCGGCAACTGGCCTCCGCCGCGCTTCTGGGCGGCGGACCGATGATAGGCATCGATGAGGTGGCGCTTGAGCAGGGTGATGAAAAAAGTGCGAAACTTCGCCTGCTCATGCCGGACCTTCGACAAGGTGTCCTTTTCCAGCAGGCCGGCAAAAAAGTCCTGCACCAGATCCCGAGCCTCTTCCCGGCCATGCCCGCTGCGGCGGACGAAACAATAGGCCGGATACCAGTAGAGCCGGCAGAAGCGGTCCATCGCGCCTTCACCGGCATCGCCGCCCAAGGCGTCGATCAACGACCAGCGGGTCGCCTGGAAACGATCATCGCCCACGGTCCAATGCCCGGATCGGTCGAGGGGGCGTGACATGACTTTACCCAAGCGGAAATCCCCGCGTGTGACAATGCCCGGCTTTTCCCGTATAACTAACTGCCTGATGCCCCCTCCCTCCACGCCCGCTCCTCCCTGCTGTCCAGCCTGTGGAGAACCGATGCCGGAAGGAATGCCCTGCCTCCGTTGCCTCGCGGAAATCTCGCTGTCGCCCGGGGCGGACGCCGTGGACGCGGCAGACGGCTACGAGGTACTGGAGATCATCGGCCGCGGCGGCGCGGGGAAAGTTTATCGCGCCGTGGAGAAGGAAAGCGGACGGGTCGTCGCGCTGAAAGTCCTCGGCGACGGGGTGCTGGCCGGCGACGAGGCGCGGCGGCGCTTTCATCAGGAAGCGGAATTTGCCCGGCGGCTCGATCACCCGGGCATCGTCCGGATCCATGCGGTCAGCGGGCCGGAGGAGATCGATCCGTGGCTGGCGATGGAGTTCGTGGAAGGCCGCGCGCTGTCCGATCTGCTGCGCCGCGAAACGCCCGCACCGCGGACGCTGGCGGCGTGGATGTTCGAACTCGCGGAAGCCGTCGCCCACGCCCACGGGCAAGGCGTGCTGCACCGCGACCTGAAGCCTTCGAACGTGCTGATCACCCGGGTGGGAAAGGCTCGCCTGACCGACTTCGGCGTGGCGCGGGTGATTGGCGGATCGCAGGCCGACCTCACCCGGACCGGCGAGGTGCTCGGCACGCCCGCCTACATGGCACCGGAGCAAGCGGCCGGGCATCGGCAGGAAATCGGCCCCGCGGCCGACGTCTATGGCCTCGGCGCGGTGCTTTACCACGGGCTGACCGGCCGCGCGCCGTTCTTTGCGGACTCGGTGGCCTCCATTTTGCACGAGGTGATCCACGGCGACCCGGTGCCGCCGCGCCGCCTAAACCCGAGCCTGCCGCGCGATCTGGAGACCCTTTGCCTGCGCTGCATGGAAAAAGAGCCGGCGCGCCGGATCGGATCGGCTTCCGAAGTCGCGGAAGAACTCCAGCGCTTCCTCGACGGCCGCCCGCTGCATTGCAAGCCACCTTCAACGCTCGAAAAGGCCTGCCGCTGGGCGAAGCGGAACGTCGCCATCACCGCCTTGCTGGGCGCGCTCGCCTTGAGTCTCGCCGCCGGCGGCACCGCGCTTTACGTCCAATGGCGAAAAACCGTCGCGGCGCGCGCGACCGCCGAACGACAGGCCGACCGGGCGAACCGCGACAACTACGCCACCAGCATGCGCGAGGCCGCCGCGGCGATCGAGGCCGGTCGGGTGACGGAAGCGAAGTTACTGTTAGATCAATGGCGGCCGACCGGCGGGGCGACCGACTACCGCGGGATCGAGTGGCATTTTCTCCGCGGACAGAGCGGCAGCCCGGCGCGGCACGTCTTCGCGCCGGAGCATGAGGCCGCGGTGACCGGCATCGCATTCTTGAACGACGGCAAGCGCTTCATCACCATCAGCCAGAGTGGCAAGCCGCGGCTGTGGGATCTGGCGACGCGAAGCCTGTTAGAAGAGCTCGAAGGCGTCGGCACGCACCACGAGTCGCTGCTCGTCGCGCCCGACGGCAGCGTCATTCTCGGCGATCACGGGCGTGCCGTGGTGCTCTGCCTCAATGCGGAGACCTTGCGACCCGTCCGTGAATTCCCGGGCCGGCACGCGGCGCTCTCGGGCGACGGCCGCTGGCTTGCGACCAGCCTGGCGGATTCCTGGAACATGCAGAGCGGCGGCCGGGTGGAGGTCTTCGACTTCGCCAGCGGGAAAAGCCTCGCTGTCTTGTCCGACAACGCGCGGCGCTGCGTCTTCAGCCCGGACGGCAAGACCCTGGCGATGGCCGGAGCAGACCAGGGCGTGACGCTGTTCGACACCGCAAGCTGGCGGGAGATAGGCACCCGGCTGGAGAGTATCCAGCATGTCCACGCGCTCGCCTTCACGCCGGACGGCAGCGCCCTGGCCGGCTGCGATTGGTCGGGCGAGACCTGGCTGTGGAACCTTCCGGGCGGCACCCGGCGAATCCTTCACGACCCGCCGTTCCGCGGCGGCATGATGACCTTCTCTCCGGATGGAAAGCGCGGCTATCTCGCGTCGGCCGACCGCCTGATCCACGCTTTCGATCTTCCGGGCGGAACGAAGTCCGCGAAGTTCGGCGGACATGCGGACGAAGTCTGGGCGCTCGCAATGACTCCCGACGGCTCGCATTTCCTTTCCGGCGGCAAGGACGGCCGCGTGATGCTGTGGGACGCCCGGCCGGATGCCGCGCGCTCGGTGCCGGTCGCCGCGGCCATGGCCCGCCCGCTGTTCTTCCCGGATGGCCGCCGAGCGCTGCTGCGGCCCTTCGAAGGCCCCGCGCAGGTGCTGGACCTCGCGACATTGGACCTAACACCCGCCGCGTCCGGCGGCTTCGTCTCGGCGATCTCGCCGGCCGCCGAGCTGGTGGTGCTCGATACCCCCGGGCAACGGCTTTCCTTCCGATCCTCCGCCGATGGCAAAGTTCTGCGCGAACTGCCCTTCGAGGGCCAGCTGGTCAACATGGCTGCCTCGTTCGGCGGGCGATGGCTCGCCATCATCACTCGCGACGGGGAGCGGACGAGCGTCGTCCGGGTGGATCTCACGACCGGCAAGGCGGACCTGCGGCGCGAGCTTCCGGAGTCCGGGTTCCAGACCGCCGCCGTGAGCGACGATGGCCGGCTCCTCGCTTATGCCGATGGACCCGTGCTCCATCTTCACGATCTGGTCGACGGGAACGCGCCCGCCCAAGCCTTCCGCAACCGCTTCTACCAGTTCAAGGATCTCGCCTTCTCACCCGATGGCAGCCGCCTCGCCGCCGCCAATCAGGACGGCCGGGTGCGGGTGTTCCGCAGCGCCGACCTCGCCCTGCTGCACGACTTCCGCGGCCATCATTTCGACTCCGGCAGCGTCGGCTTTTCGGCCGATGGCGGCACCCTGATCAGCCTCGGCACCCGCGAAGGTCTGCGCTTCTGGCGGCTCGACCGGGGTCACGAGGCAGGCCACATTCGAGTTCCCGAATGCCGGGACTACCTGAGCCTGTCGCCGGATGGAAAGCACCTAGTGGTCATGACCCGGAGCGGCGTGAGCGTGCTGCGGGCCGAGTGACCTACCCCTGTAGCGGCCCTTCAAAAAAAATCGGTAACGCTCCCGCGCTTTTCCCGATCAATGGAATGAGCGCCTCTGCCCCCCCCCGGAATCCGCGCTCCTGATCGGTAAGCCGCTGCATGTCCACTTTCCCTCCCCTGGGGCATGCAGCGGCTGCGGATTGCCGCTCAGCGCGATTCCAGCCGGAAAAACGCCGTGTTGTCCGGCGGGGTGAAGGTGAATTCGAGTTCGCCAAGGCCGTTGACGACGGTGCTGCCTGAAGTCAGCGGGAGGGGAAGGAAACTGGTCAGATTGGTGGATTTCTTCACGCCGATGGTCAGCTTCACTTGGCCGGTGGCGGGGTTGCGCGCGATGAGCGGGGTGCCGATGTGCAAAGCTTGGACTTGCGAGGCCGTGTAAAGTCCGGCGCGGTTGGCGTCGGCGAAAAACGTGGAAACCAAGGCGGGCTGGCTGACTTGCCAGTCGAATGCGAGCGCTCGCCAAGTGTATTCCGCAGCGTCGCTCAGACCGTCGGCATCACTATCAGTGGAAAAGGAAAGGACCCGGCCGGTGAGCTGGATGATGTAGGGGTTTTCGTCGGGATCATTGCTGGCGATGCTGAGGGAGGCGGTTTTCAGGCCAGCGGTGGCGGCGTTCATTTGGATCGTGAAGGGGGTCTCGGTCGCGGGTTGGACGGGAGCCACCGGGCCGGTGGTCACGGTGAAATCGGCGGTATTTGTCCCGCTTGGGGTGATGGCCAGGCCGGTGAGGGCCGAGTTCCCGGCGTTGACGATGGTGAGGGTCAGACTCACCGAAGCGCCGCTGACCGTGGTGCCGAAGTCCTGTGTGCCGCCGGTGGGGAGAGCCGCACCGCTGGGGGTTTTCACCGCGATGTCCGGGGTGCCGATGGCGGGAGAAACCCAGCCGGCATTCAGGTAAGGGAGCAGGAAGGTTCGGAGATCGTAGTTGGTGCCCGTAGTGGCGGTATCGGGATCGTAGTGAGTGCCAGCTTTCTCGATGAGCGTGGCGGGAAATCCATTGGTTGTTAGATTCGCCATGTTCGTCCGGACGGTGGCGATGGGGTAAGTCGTGTCGGACAGATGGGCGAGGTGCGCCACGTTGATTTTCCACGAGGCGGCGGCCATCAGGTGGGCGCCGGTTCGCCCGGTCCCGCTGAACGGATCGCTATTCTCCACCAGCAGGCCGGCGAAGCGGGACGCGTTCTCGAATCCCACGCGATAGGTCAGGTCGCCGCCGGACGAGTAGCCGCCGAGATAGATCTTGCGCGGGTTGATGTTGAAATAGCGGGCGACGTCGTCGATGGCCGCAAGCACCTTGGGAGCATCGTTGGCCGTCTGCCAGCAGGCACCGTCCCTGCCGCCGATGGAAATGGCGATGTAACTCTGAGTCTGCCGCGTGGCAGAGGGAGCGATGGTCCACATGTCTCCCGCGGCGTTTCCGCCGCAGCCATGCATCCATACGAAGAGGCTGATGGGAGTGTTCTGGCTGTAGGTGTTCGGTTTGTAGCCGATGTAGGGGCTCTGGCCGCTGTTCAAATTGAAGAAGCCATTGGCATCATAAGTGACGGGCAGATAGGTGGCGGTGGCTTGGCTGGCGGTGAGGTTGACGTTGTCGATGTCCAGGACGTTGCCGGCGTCGAAGCCCCAGCCGCTGCCACCCTCCGCCTTGATGATAATAGTCCAACTGTAGCGCGGAGCATTGAGGACCAGCGGAGCACCCGAGAGCTTCGAGGAATCGGGTTCCCAGCCGTTTTGCCCAAGGTCACCCGCGAAGGTCTGATAGGTATTGGCGGCGGAGAGGGTGAAGGTTTTCGCCATGGACCCGGTGAGCTGGCTGAACCCGCCCGCGCCGATGGAGAATGAGAGGAACTCCACAATGACCGAGGCAGCTTGGGTACCCCGCAGATCGACCGAGAAGCGGAAGTCCGACAGCGACGTCGCCGCCGTGGCGGCGACGGTGTAGGCGTTGCTGTTGAGGATGGCCCCGGCGTATTGGGTGCCGGCAGCCGAGAAGTTCGCGTTCATCACCGCCGCCCTGCCAGTCTTTCCGTTGGCGGTGCCAAGGCCCGCCGTGGCGGCGACCGAACCACTGCCGGAGAAGACGACGGATTGCCATAAGGCAGGGTTTGAGCTTGCGGCGTTGGAAACCACGCTGGTGGCGGTCGCCGTGGGATAGCCCTCCATCGCATCGTCGATCAGGACCTGGCCGCGGCTGGCGAGAGTTAGCAGTGCGAGGAAGGTGAGAGCGAGTGGCAGCGTTTGCATCCGGGGGATCAGAGTTCGGTGATTTCGATGTGATGGAACTTCGAGGGTATGGTGGTCGGCCGATTCGTGACGGTGCGTTCGGTATTGTCGTTGTCCGAGGAGAGAGACTGCACCTGCTTTCACGGAATTCCCCTCCCCGCGTTACGTGAAAACTTCGCTCAGTCACGAAAGGGCTCCCATTCCCGCATCTAAGGCCACCCGCAGCTCAAGGAATTGGCTCCTTAATGCGAATTCCCTCGCGCTTCATTGGGCAATCCTGCTCTTCAGGCCGATGGAGGAACTCTTGGAAGGAATGGACCGGCGCGGCTGGGCAATGATGCCGGGCTGCGTTGGCGACGAGGATTCGCGGCGCTTGCGGCGGGAATGCCAGGACGCCTGCGACCTCGGCGCCTTCCACCAAGCCGGTGTCGGTCGTGGTGACGGGACCGCCGTCCGAGCGGAGATCCGCAGCGACCGGGTGCTGTGGTTGCAGCCCGGAGAGGAGTCGGTCGAGCAGGCGATCTATCTGGCAAAGCTGGAGCTCGTGCGGCTGGCCCTGAACCGACGCTTCTTCCTCGGACTGTTCGACTTCGAAGGCCACTTCGCGATCTATCCCGAAGGCGGCTTCTATAAACCGCACCTCGACCGCCACAGCGGGACCAGCGCCCGCGTGGTGACCGTGATTCTTTACCTGAATCCCGACTGGCAGGCGGGCGATGGCGGTGAGCTGAAGTTGTGGACGAACTCCGGCGAGCAGAGCGGCGACTTCGAACTCATCGAGCCGCGGATGGGTACGCTGGTCTGCTTCATGGCGGGCGAGTTCTGGCACGAGGTTTTGCCGGCAACGAAAGAGCGGATGAGCATCACGGGCTGGTTCCGGCAGCGGTGAAGCCGTCTTGCGCGACTCGGAACGCTCTCCAACTTCCGCCATGATCTGCCCCTTCTCCCGCGCGGCGGCGCTCGACCAGCTCGCGGCCTTTCTCCCGAAAGCCCCGCTTTACGCCCGCGACCGAAACCATGTGCAACCCGGCCACCCGGCGGTCTCGCGGCTTTCCCCCGCGATCCGCCACCGGCTGATCTCCGAGGACGAGGTCGCGGCATCCGTCCTCGGCAAGCATGCGGCCGGCCGGGTGGAGAAGTTCGTCCAGGAAATCTACTGGCGGCGCTATTGGAAAGGCTGGCTATCGCTGCGGCCACAGGTCTGGCACGACTACCTCGACACGCTCGCCGGCTTGCCGGACAGCGAATCCGCCCGGCGGGTCGAAGCCGGCGAATCGGGCAACGCGGTGATCGATCACTTCGCGGACGAGCTCGTCGCCACCGGCTACTTGCACAACCACGCGCGGATGTGGTTCGCCGCCTGGTGGGTGCATGAAGCCGGGCTGCCATGGCAAAGCGGTGCCGCGTTCTTTTTCAAGCATCTGCTCGACGGAGATCCCGCCGCGAACACGCTTTCATGGCGCTGGGTCGCCGGCCTCCAGACACCGGGCAAAACCTACCTCGCCCGCCGCTCCAACCTGGAGAAATACCTCGCGCCCGGTCTTCTCGAATCCCTGGCCGGGGGCCTCGCCGACTTCGAGCATCCGCAGCCCCGCCTGCCTGCAGTGCCCGCGAAAGAACCGGTCACCCGTGCGGAGTTGCCAGCCACCGAATTTCGCCCCGCCGCCACCACCGGACTGTGGATCCACGAGGAGGACCTTGCCCCGGAAACTTCACCGCTTGCCGGGCATTCGTTCACCTCGATCCTGGTCACCGGCCATTCCTCCGCCTGGGACGACCACGGCTTTCCGGCATCGAAGCGGCAGTGGCTGTTAGATGCGCTGGACGACACCGCGCGACGGGCGGCGGAGCATTGGAAGATGGAGGCATCGATCCTCACGCCTGGCGATCTCGCGCAGGCTCTTACTGACTGGGCGAAAGAGCACGCGCTCGAGCAGATCGTCACCTTGCGGCCGGATACCGGGCCGCTCGACGACGCCTTGCCGGATGTCATCGCCGCGATGGAAGGAGCCGGGATCCATCTAGCCTTCGTGGACCGGCCCCGCGACCTCGTCCTTCGTCCCTTGGCCACCGGCGGCTTCTTCCAGTTTTGGGAAAGGATGCAAAAGCGCGGGCTTTTGCCGGTCCCGGTGGAGGTGGCATGATTCAACAAAGGAGTCGGAATATCAGCCGCCCCTGATATTTGAGACTACTTGATTAGATATTGAAAATCACTTGGTTTCCCTATATCCCGGGTCATGGACCTGCTTGGCCTCCATCCCCTCGACGCCCTGCTTCCGGACGGGTGGATGACTGCTTATCTCGGACTTATCATCGCGGCACCGCTGTTGCTGCTCGCTTTCCTTGCCGTCCGGCGGCGGGGAAGGAGGCGGGTCTTGCAAGCGCTTCTGCCGGCCGATGCCTCCACCGTGCCAGGGGATTTCGCGCGCTTCGGCCAGCCGTGGATCGGACGACTGGCCTTCCTCGGCTTCCCTGTGATCCGGATCATGAAGTCACCCGGCGACGGGGATCCGGAAACCATCCAGTGGCTGCTCGCGAGCACGAAAGACCGGGCCGCCGGGGTGCTCACCAGCACGCTGCCATCCGGCGGGGGCAAGCCGGCGTTCTCGCTGCGACTGGTGACTTTTCTCAACGACGGACGAGTGATCGTCACCGCCGACCACATGATTACCCGCCGGCCACCGGCCCACTGGGGATTGGTGCAGCGCCGCTTTGAAACGCTGGAGGGCCAGGTGCAGGAACACCGGACACAAGTTGCCGCGCGGTCGGCCGGAGCGCTCGCCCTGATGCCGCAGCCGATGGAACTGCCCGTCCGGCTCGCGGCGGAGGAGCGCGCGGAGTTTGAGGCCTTGCAGGCGTCCGGCGACTACTCGGCCTGCGGTCCCGACGCCCTGCGGCCCGCCTGGTTGAGGCTGCCGCTGTTGGCCTGCCGGGACTTCGCCGCGATCTTCACCGGCAGCGCTTTCCCCTCCGGCCGGCGCAAGGACGTCGCCAGCGCCGCCCGCGACACGACCCCGGGCGAGGAGGACATCGCCCCGATCGGGGCCTCGATGACGCTTTCCCCGGACCAGCTCGTCGAGCGCGACCTTATCCGCTACCGCAAGCACAGCGACCAGCCGCCGGCCGGCAAGCAACTGTTCTTCCGCCTGCTGGTGCTGGCCGCGACGCTGATCTTCTTTACCGCCACTTTCGGCCGCGAAGCACCGGGCGTGACGGTCGGGATGCTGCTGGGAATCATCGCCGTCCACGAATTCGGCCACTGGCTCGCGATGAAGCTTTTCGGCTACAGCGGGATGGGCCGGTTCTTCGTGCCTTTTGTCGGCCCGATCAATCGCGGTCGAAAGCTCCACGCCACGCCGTGGCAGCAGTTATTCGTCATCCTGGCCGGCCCGGTGCCCGGTTTGATGGCCGGGCTCGGCATCCTAACAGCCGGCTTTTTCCTGCCGCAGATGCCGCTTTGGCTGCTCGATCTCGGCGGCCTTGCCGTGGTGCTGAACGCCTTTCATCTGCTGCCCTTCCTGCCGCTCGACGGCGGAAAAATCGTGGACCTGCTGGTGTTCCGCGACCTTCAGTTGTTGCGACCCTTGTTCACCGGGATCTCCGCCATCACCACCCTTCTCGCATCGTTCTTCCTCCGCTCCCGGGCCATCCGCATCATCGCGATCGGGATGTTCGCCGGCCTGATCTGGGATATCAAAATGATCAAGGTCGTGCGCGGCGGCCGGCGTCTCGGGTGGGCCGGTTCGATCGATGACGAGGACGAGGCGCTGCGCCGGATCTTTCGCGGCGTGCGGGGCGAGGAAAACGAGGCCTTCCTCCGCAGCAACGACTGGCAACGACAAATCGACGTGCTGCTCGCCGAGGTCCTGCGCAAGCGTCCGGGCTTTCTGACCCGGATCGTCGGCGGCGGGCTCTACTGGATTTGCTGTGGATTGCCGATCCTCGCGGTGATCGGGGTTTTCGCGCTGATGTTGTTTGAGGGGCTGGGTAGCATCGGCCGCTACGAGGCAGACAGCGTCGAGTTCCGTGAAGCGTTCCCGCAGGAAAAGCGGACGATCACCGAGGTCCAACTCGGGGCGATCGATGCCCTGATCGCCGCCACGCCGGAATCCGCTGCCAATCCCGCCGGAACCGCGCCGCTCGGAGCTTTGCTCGACAAGCTCGACTGGACTGCGGCGGGCATCGCGCACCGGGCCGACATGATCGAGCCCGCGGTGCTATCGGTCTGGCTCGAGATCCTCTGCGGCAAGTTGGAATCCTCAACCTTCGAAGGCCGACTGCCTGAAGCCACGAAACGGGCGGAACTGTTGCTCCACGGGATCGGCGCGATGGAGCCCGCGCTTACCCTGGCCCACCGGGAAATCTTATGGGGCGCCGAACTCCGCACGCTGGCGGAAGTGGAGAAGCTTTCCGCAACGGGGAAGATCGACGCCGCAACCCTGCAGCGGATCGAAGCCCGCGTGAACATGCTCAACAAGGCACCTCTCCCCGAAGTCGAGAACCTGCTGTTGGTCGGCGGGTGGGGAGCGGCGCAGATGGAGCGGATGCTGAGCATCACCGGCGAAGCGGAGGAAGACGGCGATGCCGCGGCCTCGGTGATCGACGCGCGGTTCTGGCGACATGCTTATCCTCATGTACGACGTTTGTCGGAGAACGGCTTCTCGCTTCACGGAAGCACTCCGGCCACGGTCGCACTGGCACGCCATTGGAAGAAAACCCGCCAGGTCGGCGCACTGCCCACCGAACTGGGAGACTCCATCACCGCGACACCGGAAGAAGCGGAATTCATCCTCGCCTTTTGCGAAAATCACCGGCGCATCCTATGGCGGCGGATCACCACCTTGTCAGCGCTGCGGATGGAAGCCTACCGGGTTAAATCCGGCAAGCTTCCGGACGTTTGGAAGCACTCCGTTCCCGGCGGCGCGGCGCTGACGCTGGTCCATCAGGACAGGCCCGCGCTGGAACTCACCGACCATCGTGCGACGGTCTTGTCCCCGATTCCGGACTGGCTGGGAGCGGCCGGCAAGGCGCCGCCGTCGATCAACCACAAGTGCCCTCTCTACGGCTCCCGTTAGAAAGCGGACCCTATGCCGTATGGGAGGACTCGAAAGGCGGCAAACACCCGGCTGCCTACCTCGACCTCACCGATTTCCGGCCTGACTTCACGCGGGAAGTGCTGCGTCGGCGCAATGTTGTACTGGAGGGTGAATTGGAACCGCGCCTGTCTGAACGTTCCTTGATCGATAAGATCAGCCTGCCCGACGGCCCCACCGAGTACCGGGTGATGGGGGACGACTGAAGCTGCGGTGCTTCCTGTTTCCCGGCCGGGGCATACCCCCATTCGATTTCGATACCGGGCAAACTTCGACGGTCGGGAGGATCGCCCCCATCAATGGTCCCCGTGACAGGATCACTACGGTCCGACTCACACCAACTCCGCATCCTCCAACTCATGAAATACCAACCGACCGCTCCTCGCCGCCTCACCATGTGGCGCATCGCACCGCTCTTTTGCGCGGCTTTCGTCTGCCCCATCACGGCAGTCGCCTCCAGCCACAGCGACGCCCCGCTGATCAAGCAGGACCCGCAGGCGAACCTCACCGACGTCTACACTTTCGTCGGCACCAAATACAACGACCCTTCGGTGCAAGTCCTCAACGTCCTTGTCTCCGTCCGGCCCTTTTCGGATCCCGGCGACGGCGTGATCTACGAGCGCTTCGCCGACGATGCCGTTTACAGCATCCACATCACCGATCCCGTCACCGGAAGGCCCACCCAGCAGTTTGACTTCGAGTTTTCGTCAATCACCGACGTGAAAAACCCGGATACCATCCTGTCCTACGGCCGCGGCACGGGAGTCGGACCGATCGTCACCATCGGCGACGCCCAGCAGAACTTCACCCAGACCTACGACCTCACCGCCAGCAAGATGAGCGGCAAGGGCCGCAGCGGGAAGCTACGCGAGGTCTTCATGGCGAAGGCGCTGCCGGTCGCCCCGCCGAACGTCGGTGCCCGCACCACCCCGGCTTACAATGGTCCGGATGGAAAAGCGGTCTCCGGCGCGGTGGACTTCGCAGGGCTCGACAGCTTGACGAAACAAGCGATCAGCCAGGTGGATAGCGGCATCGTCGCCTGGGCCGGCCCGCGCGAGGACGGCTTCTACGCCGACACCCCGGGAATCTTCGATTTCCTCGACCCGCGGATCGTCAACAACGACGGCGATGGCAGCGACGGACTCGGCCAGGACGGCGGCGGCGTGGATGGCTTCAAGGGCTTCAACGTGCTGACCTTCGCCGTGCAGATCCCGCTCACCGAACTGGAGCCGGTGGCTTTCCAGGCACCCCTGCTCGGTGCCCGCACCGGCGTTGGTGTCTATGCTTCGGTCAGCCGCCGCGCGACCACGACGCGCCGCACCGGTGCAGCGCCTAACAACCGCGGCGGCTGGGTTCAGGTGAACCGCCTGGGCAATCCGCTGTTCAACGAAGTGCTCGTCGCGCTCCGCGACAAGGACCGCTACAACTGGACCTCGCCGGAAGACGACAACGACTACCGCAAATATGCCGAGAATCCCGAAGTCGCGTTCCTGATCAACGCCGTCCTCTTCGCCGATCCTGAAGGCGATGGACCGCTTGCCACCACGGGACGCACCGACCTTGCCGCGATCTTCCTGCCGGACGTGATCCGCGTCGACACCACCACCGGCCCCGTGAAGTTGCCGGGCCAGGTCGGCTTCAACCGGCTCAGCCTGATTGGCGGCGACACCGCCGGTTGGCCGAACGGCCGCCGCATCGGCGACGACGTCGTGGACATCGCGCTTTCCGCGGTCGCCAGCGGCCCGAGCTACAGCGCCATCACCACGGTCGGCGACAACGTTGATTCGAACGACGCGATCTACAACCAGGTGTTCCCCTACCTCGCCACGCCACATGCCGGCTCGGCGGTCGATCAGCGCCAGTCGCCCTAACAGCCCCCGATTAACGCAGGCCGGCGATGCTTCCCCCGGAGTGTCGCCGGTCCTTTTTTCCCACTCGTCCTCACCATGAAACTTCCCTCTCTCTTTTTCCTCCTCGCTCTTACATCCGCCGGAGCGCACGAGCACCACGATCACAAAACCCCGGCCCCGGCGAAGAAAGTTTCCGCCGATCCGGAACTGGATCGCCTCAAGCTGCTCGCGAATCTGAAGGCCGCCGGCGCCAGCACCTGGGTGCGGCTGGGCGATGCCTTGATGCAGCGGGCCCGCGACCGCGTGTCGCATGATTTCACCGAAGCTGCCGCCGCTTATCAGAAAGCGCTTGCCCTCGATCCTGAGGATATCGGCGGACTCGTCGGCATGGCTTGGGTCAAGAATTCCGAGCACAACTTCCCCGCCGGCCGCGAGTGGGCGGAGAAGGCGCTCGCCGCGAATCCGCACCAGGTGGAAGCCCACGCCCTGATCGCCGATGGGGCGATCGAAATGGGCAACTACGAAGAAGCCTACGAGCACTGCCAAGCCGCGCATCAGACCCGCTCCGATCTTTCGACACTAAGCCGGATGGGCCACCTGCTCTGGATCACCGGCCGCGCCACCGAAGGCCGTGCGATGATGCAGCAGGCCGTTGATGCCGGCGGTCCCTACCCCGAGAACGCCGCTTGGTGCCGCGCGGAACTGGCCCAGATGAATTTCCAGGCCGGCGCGATGTTGCCGGCGGAGCAGCTCGTCACCAAAGCCCTCGAGGCCGCGCCGGAGAATCCGCGCATCCTGGCGATTGCGGGCCGGATTTTCACGGCGAAACAGGACTACCCGAAGGCGATCGGACTCTATGAAAAATCGGCCGCGATCACGCCGAACCACGAGGCGCTCGCGGGCCTGGTCGACCTCTATCAGCTCACCGGCGAGCCGGAGAAAGCCAAGCAACAGGCCGAGCGGGTGCTCGCCTTTCACAAGGCGCACACTCATGACGGCCACGTCCATTCGCACGGCGAGGGCAACGCGCAGCTCGCCCGCTTCATGGCAGACCACGACCGCGAACCGGAGCTCGCGCTGAAGGAAGCCCGTGCGGCCTACCAGACCTACAAGAACGTCAGCACCATTGACACCCTCGCCTGGTGCCTCCTCAAGGCCGGCAAGCCGGAAGAGGCGCAGACCATGATCCGCCGCGCGATGAAATGGAAAACGCCCGATGCCGAGATCCACTTCCATGCCGGGATGATCGAGCTCGCGCTCAAGCAGCCGGAAGCCGCGAAGAAATGCTTCAATCGAGCCCTAAGCTTGAACCCGAATTTTCATCCGGTCCGCGCGAAACAGGCCGCGGAGGGGATGGCAGTCGCTCAATAACTCCGCCCCCAGATCGCCCGCGTCTTCGTCCCCTGCCCGGTCAGAAAGCACTTCGCTTCCTGGCCGTCCTGCTGGTCGAGCGGCAGGCAGCGGATCGTGATCTTGTGCTGCTTGGAAAGCTCGTCTTCCTGCTCCGGCGTGCCGCCCCAGGGGGTGATGAGCCAACCGGGATTGTCCTGCGTCCAATGCGCGTGGAAGGCATCCAGCGAATCACAGCGCACGATGTTCGCATCGCGGAACTCGGTGGCGCGCTGCAACAGCGTGTCGTGGATTTCCTGCAGGATGTCGGTCGCGTTGCGGAGGAAGTCTTCCTTGTCGGCGAACTCCTTCGCGTTGCTCGGCTGATCGCGGCGCTGCACGCAGACCTTGCGGGTCTCGATGTCGCGCGGGCCGATTTCAATCCGGATCGGCACGCCCTTCTTCACCCACTCCCATTTCTTGACGCCGCCTTGCAGGTCGCGGGTGTCGACGTGGACCCGCAATGGATCGCCATGGAAATTCTTCTCGCGCCGCAGCGTCTCGGCCAGCGCCTGGCAGGCATCGAGCACCGCTTCCCGGGTGTCTTCTTTCGGCGTGACCGGAATGATCACGATCTGCTGGGTCGCGACGCGCGGCGGCAGCACGAGGCCGTCGTCATCGGCGTGCGCCATGATCAGCGTGCCAATCATCCGCGTCGAAACGCCCCACGAGGTGGTGTGGGCATGTTGGATGGTGCCGTCGCGGCCGGTGAAGGAAATGTCCTGCGCCTTGGAGAAATTCTGGCCGAGGTAGTGTGAGGTGCCGGCCTGGATTGCCTTGCGGTCCTGGACCATCGCTTCAACCGTTAGAGTCATATCCGCGCCGGGGAAGCGCTCGTTTTCGGTCTTCTCGCCGGGGATCACCGGGATCGCGAGGTGGTTGCGGAGGAACTCCTCGTACAAGCCGTGGATCATCCGCGTCTCGGCCAGCGCTTCTTCCTTCGTCTCGTGCGCGGTGTGACCCTCCTGCCACAGGAATTCAGCGGTGCGGAGGAACAGCCGCGGCCGCATCTCCCAGCGCATCACGTTGGCCCACTGGTTGATCAAAAGCGGCAGGTCGCGGTAGCTCTGGACCCAGCGCGAGAAGGCGGCGCCGATGATCGTTTCGGAAGTCGGGCGGATGACGTAGGGCTCGGACAGCTCGCCGGCGGGAATCATCTTGGTCTTGCCGGTGACCGGATCCTTCACCACTTCGAGGCGATGGTGGGTGACCACCGCGCACTCGGTCGCGAAGCCCTCGGCGTGATCGGCTTCCTTTTCCAGATAGGCGATCGGGATCAGCAGCGGGAAGTAGGCGTTCTGGTGGCCGGTGGCTTTGAATTTCCGGTCGAGCTGCTGCTGGATCAGCTCCCAGATCCCGTAGCCCCACGGCTTGATGACCATGCAGCCGCGGGTCTCGGAATTCTCCGCCATGTCGGCGGCCTTGATGACCTGCTGATACCATTCGGGGAAATCCTGGGCGCGGGTCGGGGTGATGGCGGTTTTGTCGGACATGGCTTGGGAAGAGAACATCGAACGCCCAACATCGAACATCGAATGAGAGGCGGACCTTGAAGCGGCGCGCGGATTTGGAACCGGGGACGCGGGGATTTGCACGCGAAATCTCAGGCTGGGGGAATGGGATCCCAGGCCTTGAAGTGACAAAGGGCGGGACACCACGCGCACCTGCTCAGACTCCCCGAAGGAGTGAAAGCAATGGTAGCCCAACTCCCCGAAGGAGTGAAAGCACCGGTAGCCCAACTCCCCGAAGGGGTGAAAGCACCGGTAGCCGGGGGGTTGAGGAGCACAGCGACGATACCCCCGGGCAAAATCGCCAAAGGAACGCGATCCCGGAGGGATCGAAGCCGGATCGGGTCACGGGGAGTCTCGAATGTGAACGGGGCTGATCCCTCCGGGATCCGCCCGTTCTGGTGCTTCCAAATCCGGGGAGGTCGCTTCCCTCTCGCCCCGGCTACCGGTGCTGCCGTCCCTTCGGGAAGCAAATCCTCACAGCCTCCCCCGCCGCCTCCCGCAACAGTTCCTCCGTCGGTAAACGGGTCCGTCCCAGGGTCCGTCCCTCAGGAATCCCAAGGCAGAAATTGACAGAAAGCGACGCCGTAATACTATCGTGCCATGAAATCACACATCAGCGCTACGATTGATAGCGGCCTCCTTGAAGACCTGAAGCGCTTCGGACAGGAGGAGCGACGCACCCGCAGCCAGATCATCGAGATGGCCTTGGAGCGGTATTTGAGAGATCGGACCAAGACGGACGATGAGATTGTGACCTCGGCGGGCTGCTTCACAGGTGAGTTCAGCCGGGAGGAGACTTATGCGCGTTGAAAACATATCGGGCCGCGTGCTGGTCGATACCAACGTGCTGATCTATGCCACGCTGAGCGCCGACCCGCGCCACGAACGGGCGCGGCAGGTGCTGGCTCTGCGGCATCGACCGGACATGACACTGTTAGTTTCCGTGCAGAATCTTGCCGAGATGTATCCGAACCTGACCGGACCGAAGAACCAGCCGCCGGACAGCCCCGAGCTGGCCCGGAGTAAAATCCAGTCGATCGCCCGCTTGCGCGGGATCACGGTGCTGCCGCTGACGCTAGAAACGACTCATCTGGCCTTGGACTTGTGTGTCGAGGCAGGGGTGACGCGGCAGAGCTACTTCGACCGTCAACTCGCCGCGTTGATGATTCGCGAAAGCATTCCGGTCATCATCACGGAGAACGTGAAGGATTTCACCGGTGTCAAAGGCGTTACGGCCATCAATCCCTTTGCCTGAATCGGGTCGGCTGCGATTGCAGACTGTTTGGGGCAGGCCGCCTCGATCACTTCACGTTGATTGTCGCCTCGGAATGCGGCCGGTGAACTTGGACTTGTGTTCGCAGCCGACAGTTTCGACCACTGGTGAACAGGCTGCGATCCCTCCGGGATCGGCACTTTCGAGCGATGCCATACCCGGGGAGGTCGCTTCGCTCGCTCCCCGGCTACTGGTGCTGGCATCCCTTCGGGAAGCGGAAGACACAAAGCACCACCTGACGCAGAAATGACTCCACCTTCATCGTGACTCCCCTGGACTCAGAGGCTTCGATCGCACGTCATGCTCCCGATGAGATTCGTCCGGATCGATGAAATAGACTTAGGAAATTCCGTGCGCTTGAAGTCCACCCAAAACGTCGATCACCCTCTGAAACGGAGCTTGGGGATCCGCGTAAATTAGAACCACTGGTGTTGAATTCGTGAGACGGGCATTCTGTTCGACGGATTTCAAGTAAGCACCAAGCCTCTCCGTCCCCGTGCCGGACTCTAGATTACTCCGGCCGGATCCCGCCCCCTGATCGACCGATCCGTCAGCCCGAATCTGAATGAACGGCCACTCGCCAGGGCCTGGAGGACTGGCTCCGTGCGCCTCGGGCAAATCGAGTCGCAGCGAGCGGATTCCCGCCTCCGTGGGCGAACGCACCAAGAACTCTACCGGCCACAATCCCGCCCTAGCCGCCGCCCGAATCCCGGAACGAATCTCACCCCAGGGAACCTTGCCTCCGGCAACCAGAAGCAATCTCCCATCGCTTCCGTCACCATTCCGGCTTTGGACTCGCTCACGCGCTTGCTTGAACACTCCGAGGGCTTCGTCATCAAGCCTCTGTTCGCCCACCAACTCACCACGGTCATAGACTTTCCAGACATCCCTCGCTCGAACCACTTCCGTGTAAGGCGGCTCCGTCGCAAACAGCGGGGCATCCTCCGCCGTCACGAGGTCCGGCAACGACGATCCATGGGGTTTCGCGACCGTAACCGCATTCTTGTGGCATCCCGATAGGATCAGAAGAAAAGCGAATGCGACGGATTTCAGCATGGTCGTGAGGTTGAAACGTGCCGTCAGCGCCGATCTTGGAGCTTCCCGGAACCTAAAGCATCCCCGCCGCTTCCCGCAACAGCTCCTCCGTCGTCTCCCAGTCGATGCACGAGTCGGTGATCGACTGCCCGCGGACAAGCTGGTCGAGCGGCTTGGGGAAGGACTGGTTGCCGGCCACCAGGTTGCTTTCGAGCATCGCCCCGGTGATCGAACGGTCGCCGGCGGCGCGCTGGCGGACGATCTCGCGGAAGACGCCGGGCATTCTCGCGCAGTCCTTGGCGCAGTTGGCGTGGGAGGCGTCGATCACCAGGCTCGGCGGGAGTTTCGCGGCGACCAAGGCCGCGCGGGCGGCGGAAATACTAGATTCGTCGTAGTTCGGCCCGTGGTCGCCGCCGCGCAGGATGACGTGGCAGTCCGGATTGCCGGTGGTGGTGACGGCCGAGGCGATGCCCTCCTCCGAGACGCCGAGGAACGTCTGCGGCTGGGAGGCTGCCTTCACCGCGTTGATCGCGGCGACCAGATCACCGGACGTGGTGTTCTTGAAACCGAGCGGCATCGAGAGCCCCGACGCCATCTGCCGGTGCGTCTGGCTTTCCGCGGTGCGCGCGCCGATCGCCGACCAGGAGATCAGGTCGGCGATGTACTGCGGGGTGATGGGATCGAGCAGCTCGGTCGCGGTCGGCAGGCCGAGGTCGATGACGCTGCGCAAAAAATGCCGCGCCCGGCGCAGGCCTTCCGGGATGTCATCGGTGCCGTCGAGACGCGGGTCCATGATCAGCCCCTTCCAGCCGACGGTGGTGCGCGGCTTTTCGAAATAGACCCGCATGACCAGGTAGAGCTTGTCGCGCAGCCGCTCCGCCAAGGCGGCGAGGCGGTGGGCATACTCGATGCCGGCCTCGGTGTCATGGATCGAGCAAGGCCCGACGATCACCAGAAAACGCGGGTCGTTGCCCGAAAGCAGCGAACGCAGGTTGGCGCGGGAGTTTGCAACAAAGTCCGCCCGAGCATCCCCGCGCGGGATTTCCGCCTGCAAGCGGGCCGGCGACGGCAGAGGGACATTGCGGGCGATGTGGAGGTCGGTGACGCGCGAGGGCATCCCTTAGAGAAAAGTGCCAAGGGAGAAGTGCCAAGTGCCAAAGAAAGGCCGCTCACGCCTTCTCCCACGGCCCGGTCACCGCCAGCGTCAGCCCGCGGGCCTGGAGATTGACGAAGAACCACTTGCCGTCCGGCGAGAAGCAGCCGCCGGCGAACTCGCCTTGGCCGTTGGAATTCCGGGCGAGGGTGAAGATTTTGCCTTCCGGAGTGACACAGCGGACATGCGCGGCGGGCGAAAAGCTGGGGTCGATCAGGTCCTCGCAGATCACGATCCCGCCCCACGGCGCCGGGCAGAGGTTGTCGCCGTTGGTGAGCAGGTCGCTTTCCTCAGGCTGGAGGAAAAGCTCGAGCGTGTCGGGTTTCGCGGCGTCGCCCGAGGGATCCAGCCGGAAAATCTGACCGCGCCGCGACGGCCCGCCATCGGTGCAGCAGATGAAGAAGGACTTGCCGACGAGGTGAATCCCCTCGCCGCGGGCAAAGCGAGCCGCGCCGGCTTTGTGACCGCGGATCCGGAGGTCGTCTTTCGGCGAATCGGTGTCCTTGAGGTCGATCCACGTCGCTTTCATCGCCGAGCCGGCCGCCGGCCACTTCGCATCGGGATCGTAGTTCTGGAGATTGGCGGACGGCTTGTCGACGATCGCCAGCGCCTGCAATTGGCCCTTGGTGAAGTCGTTATTTTTCTCCGGCAGGAAGCGGTAGAGCAGCCCGTCGCCACGGTCCTCGGTCAGATAGAGGATGCCGGTGTCGGGATCGAGCGCCACGGCCTCGTGGCGGAAGCGGCCGAGCGCTTTGAGCGGGACCGGCTTCTGCACGCCCGGCTCGGCGGTCGCTTTCACCTCGAAGCACCAGCCGTGGCGCTTGCCGCGGCCTTGGGTGAGATCCGCCGGTTCCTCGCAGGTAATCCAGGAGCCCCAGGGCATCGGCCCGCCGGCGCAATTTCGATCGGTGCCGGTGAGGGACAGGAAATGCGCCGTCTTTTCGCCGGTCGCGGGGTCGAAAACGAGATTCGAGGTTCCGCCGAGCGACGGATTCCGGCCATCGTCGCCCGAATCGAAGGAAAGCGCGGCATCGAAGCCCTCCGGCAACCGCGTATTATTCGCAAAGGGCCCCATGCCGGTCATTTCAAGACCAAGCTCGTGGTTGCAGAGGACCACCACTTTACCGTCCGGCCCCGCGAACGCCGCCATCCCATCGGCCATGCCGGGGACCTTGAAGCCGTCGGTCATCGCCTCGCCGCGCTTCGCCAGAAGCCGGTAGCTGAAGCCTTCCGGGAGATCGAGGATTCCCTTCGGGTCCTTGATCAGCGGGCCGAAGGGCTCGATCACCCGGGACGAATCCGCCGCCCGGGTGTAATGCTGCAAGCCGAGGAAAGCCAGGCCGGTGGTGCCGAGGAAAGAGCGACGCGTGGTCATGGCAGCCAGTCAAAACCCGATCCCCGCCGGGTCAAGCACCCGGACGGCAAATGGCGGGATCGCCCCGAAACCGAAAAAAGATCCCGCGCTTTGCTCCGGACGCGAGATGGAGGTTTGACACGTCGGCGGGCGGCTGGTTGCCTTCTCCAACCTCGCAATTCAAAAACGCCCCGCAATGAGCGAAAACGAAATCCCACCACCACGGCCCTCCTCGACGATCCCCGCACCCCGGGCCACCTCGTCGATGCCGGCCTCCAAGCAAACTTCGTCCATCCCGCTGAAAAAGGAGACCGTGCGGGTGACCCTCAAGGCGTCCGACGCGCCGCCCGCCGCTCCCGGAGCTCCGGTCGCGCCGAAGCCACCGATGCCCAGCGGCATTTCCGCCCCGCCGGCCCCGAGCGTCGCCGCGCCTACCGTGGGTGGTGCGACGCGTCCCGCCCCGGCTCCGACCATTGCCCTCCGCCCCGCCGGTGCCCCCAGCGCTCCGGCTCCAGCCCCGACAATCCGGCTCAATACGGCACCTGGACCGGGTGCGCCGACGGTCGCGCTGAAGACCTCCCCGCTTGGCGCTCCCGGCGGCCAGACCGTCTCCCTGCCAAAGGCGACCGTGCAGCTCCAGCCGCCGACCCAGCCGCTCGGCACTTCAGGCCCGTCCCTCACCCAGGCCGCCACCATCCGCACTTCCGATGAAGAAGAGGAAAGCGCCGGTGTCACCACCATTTCAAATATCCTTTCGATCCTCGGCTTCATCGGCGCCGCCGCCGTGGTGGTGCTCCAGAGCATGACCGTCAACCTCTGGGATGGCTGGGACAAGCTGTTCTAACACCAACGCGAACTTTCACATCCCATGATCTATCCCATCATCACCTTCCTCATCGCTGCCGGCGTTCTCGCGCTGGCCTTCCTCACCGGCACCACGCCGACCTGAGGATTCGAGTTGATCCGATTCCCAAGGACCGCTCCGCCCCCGTGGCAGGGCGGTCCTTGACATTTCCAAGACCCCCTCCAACTTCCCGCCATGGCTGAGCAATTCAACGAAAGCAATTTTCAATCCGAAGTCATCGAGTCCGACAAGCCCGTCCTCGTGGACTTCTGGGCCGAGTGGTGCGGGCCTTGCAAGATGATCGGGCCCTTGATCGACCAGCTTTCCGGCGAACTCGACGGCCAGGCCAAGGTCGGCAAGGTGAACGTCGACGAAGCCCGCAACCTCGCCGTGAAATACGGCGTCCGCAGCATCCCGCTCCTGCTGTTCTTCAAGGATGGCGAAGTGAAGGACCAGATCGTCGGTGCCAACGTGACCAAGGAAATGCTCAAGCAGAAGCTGCTGGCTCTCGCCTGATTCTTTCCGCAGTTGATTTTGAAAAACGGCCGGTGCTCGCGCACTGGCCGTTTTCTTTGGATGCGTTGGAGTGTCGCTTTCCCAAGGATATGACAACGATGATGGGAGATTCGTTTCCTACGCGACATGACGCCAATGATCGGAGTGTCGCTTTGAAAGCGACATGAAAACGGCCGGCAACCTCCGGTCGCCCGAATCCACACGGCTGAATGCCGCGCTCCCATCGCCATGTCGCCCGCAGGGCGACACTCCGCTTTTGGTCCGCCCGGGCTTGCATATGCCCCGGCGGGAGGTTTTGAAAGGTGCGCCCGATGGATCCCTTTCACCTCACCCTGCTCGCCGCCGGCATCGCGGTGGTGGCGTTTCTTTACTCATCGGTGGGCCACGCCGGGGCATCGGGCTACATCGCGGTGCTGACTCTGGCCGGCTTCGCGGCGACCACGGTCAAGCCGGTCGCGCTGGTGCTCAACGTCGTGGTCGCCGTGATCGCCACCGTCCAGTTCGCCCGCGCCGGACACTTCTCGTGGCCCCTGTTTTGGCCCTTTGCCTTGCTATCGGTCCCCGCGGCGGCACTGGGCGGCTACCTTCATCTCCCAGCGGACAATCTCAAACCCCTGCTCGGTGCCGTCCTTCTCTTCTCCGCCGCCCGCCTTTTCCTTCGCAAAGGCGATCCCACGGAGCCTCGCCCACCTGCCCGCGGCACCGCGCTTGCCACCGGTGCGGGCATCGGCCTGCTCTCCGGACTGACCGGCACGGGAGGCGGGATTTTTCTCACCCCGCTGATGCTCCTGCGCGGCTGGTCGAAGGCGAAGCAAGCCGCCGCCATCTCGGCCCCCTTCATCCTGTTGAACTCACTCGCCGGACTCGGCGGTCACCTCAGCAGCGGCCGGCCGGTGCCAGTTTTCGCATGGTGGTTAGCCATCGTCGCGGCCATCGCCGGGCTGGCCGGTTCGCACCTTGGAAGCCGCCTCATTCCGGTGCGCGGCATTCAAGTCCTGCTGGCCGCGGTGCTGATCATCGCCGGAGGAAAGCTCCTGACGATGTAGCGGCACGGCCTCACCGTCTCGCCATCTGCTTGCGGAACAGCGGGATGAACTCGGCATCGATCCATGAGAAAGCGGCCTCCAGTCCCTGCTCGCGGTAGATCCGGCCGATTCTCGCCTCAACGGCGGTCGGAGGGCCGAACGCACTCAGGAAATCATTCGAGGTCAGTCGGGTGAACCATTCGCCATCCATCGAGCCCCTCTCACGCAGCACCCAAGAGCGAGCAAACAACGCCAGCACCGCATCCCCGATCCACGCGAACTCGCGCTCCACCTTGACTTCCTCCGTCTTATTCATCGCCGCAAAAGCCTAAGTTCAAGGAATCGGCCGGGCCAGCTTTTGCATCCGCTGGCGCTCCAGCTTTTCGCGCAGGGCCGATTCGGAATCCGAGTTCCAGTAGCCCGGCTGGAGCTCCATGAAGACGCTGGTGTAGGGCAAGGCGGTGGTGGTCCGGATGACCAACACGTCGAAGCTCTTCGTCGCGTCCTCGATCAGCGTGACCAGCGAGTGGTTCTCCAGTTCGGTCGTCTCGTGGGCATGGAGCGCCAGCTTGAGCTGCTCGCGGAATTCGTCGATCCCCGGAGCGAAGTCGTTTTCCACCGCCCGCAACTCCCGCGCCACGTAAACCCGGGGCGTCACATGCTCCGTCTGCTCGAGCGTCCGTAGCACCTCATCGACCACCGCCGGGATCTCCTCGTTCGCATTGATCTGGCGCACACCGGGCCGGCTGTGCGCGGGGAAGGAAGCCTCGGCGATCACGATCCAGTTCCGGTAGCCGAGCTGCGCGGTCTGCATTGCCAGCGCGTCCCGCCATCCTTGGTCCTGCGGCATAAAGCCGCATCCCGCTACCATGAGCGGAGAGAGAACCAGGCAACTGCGGAACCAGGAGAACATCCGCGCGAGTAAACGACGGCCCGGAGAGGCTGTCAACGGAGGCGCTGTGACGCGCCCCCGCTGACCTGAAGAATTACATCAACTGCGCCCCGGCATCCGCCAGTTCCGAGCGCTCGCCACGGCTCAACGAGACGTGGGCGACGAAGGGCAGGCCCTTGAGGCGGTTGCGGGTGTAAACCAAGCCGTTGCTGCGGCTGTCGACGTAGGGATTGTCGATCTGCGCCGGATCGCCGACCAGCACCAGCTTGGAGCCGCGCGACATCCGGGTAACCACCGTCTTGGCTTCCTGCGGCGTGAGCTGCTGGGCTTCGTCGAGCACGAAGAAGCGGTTGGGGATCGAGCGGCCGCGGATGTAGCAAAGCGCTTCCACCTCGATGATCCCTTGGTCCATCAGGATTTCCCACGGCTTCTTGACCGGGCCGCCTGGACCGCCGCTCTCGGACTTCGGCTGTTTGCGGCGCGGGCCGAGCGGGGTGACCGGGCGCATCAGGAGGTCGAGCGCGTCGTGAATCGGCTGCAGCCACGGCCGCATTTTCTCATCCAGCGTTCCCGGGAGGAAGCCGAGCTGGTCGCCCATCGCCACCACCGGGCGGCTGACGGTGAGTCCGTTGTAGCGGCGGTTGAACATTTCGTGAAGGCCTGCGGCAACCGCCACCAGGGTCTTGCCGGTGCCGGCCTGGCCGTAGCAGGTAACCAGCGAAATGTCGGGATTCAGCAAGGCATCGATCAGGCAGCGCTGGCCGAGGTTCATCGGCTTCAAAGCGGTGCCGTCCTGGATCTTGAGCGCCTCCGGGATCTGCAAGCGCACCAGCTTTCCGCCCGCGGTCATTCGCGCCGGCATGGTCTGCTTCTCGCCGGCTTCCAACAGCACATACTGGTTGAGCACGATGTCGGAGACGCGGCCGTTCTCGATCACGATCTCGCCGGTGCTGGCGAAGCGCTGGAGTTCCGCCGACTCGACTTCAATACGACGGACATCGTAGCTGGAGACATCCCGCGACTCGACCTTGTCGTTGAGGTAGTCCTGGCACTCGATCCCGACCGAGCGGGCCTTGAGCTGCATGTTAAGATCCTTGGTCACCAGCACCACCGGCGCTTGGTTGTGAGCCATCAGCAGCAGCGTGCAGGCGAGGATGCGGTGATCGACCCGCTCCTTGTCGGGAAAGATCCGGTGGAAGCGCGTCAGCATCTCGGAGTTCTTAGGGCACAGCGCGGGATCGTAAATGACCAGCCGCAAGGTGCCGCCGCCGTCGGTCGGCACGCCGCTGGTCACGTTCTTTGCACAGGAAAATGTCTCCGTCAGCATCCGGTGGATCTTGCGGGCATTCGCGCCGCGCTCGGTCTGCTCGGACTTGAAGCGGTCCAGCTCCGCAAGCACGTCGACCGGGATGCAGATGTGGTTGTCGGTGAAGCGGCCGAGGCAGGCCGGATCGTGGAGCAGGACGTTGGTATCCAGCACGAAGTTCTTCGCGACTTGCGATGGCGACTTCAGCCCGAACTCGGATGGATTCGCCTTCTTGGACGCGCCGCCCGTCTTTCGTCCATCCCCGCCTCCGTGTTGAATCTCTTCGAAAAGTCGGGCTTGGACGTCCTCGGCACGGTGGATCATGGTGGGGTGGTATGTGGAATAAAGGCGGTTCAGGGGGGACAGAAAACCGGACCGCCGCCGGCCTCCGACCAACCGCCCGGAGGCGGAACTTGGGTAGAACTTTTAATCAAGACTCCTGAACTATTACCCTCGCCGTGAGAATGGCAATCCTCAATTCATCGCTTCTTCGGCGATCCGTGAAAGTTCTCTTCCGAGCGGCTTTCCAAGCGCGCTCCGCGGGATTTCATCGACCGCCACCGTCGCGGTGATCCGCCGGAAGCCGGGGCATCGCGCCTGATACGAAAGCAGCGCGGATTCGATCATCGCGGCAGCCACGGAGCGCTCGTGCACCAGCACCAGCCGCTTGCCTGCCCGGGCATCGTCCACCGCCACCACGATTAACTCCCGCCCGTTTATTCCGCCCGCCGCAGCGGCCACGATCTCTGCATGGACATCCGCCGGATCGACCAACTCGCCGAGGATTTTCACCAGGGTATCCGCACGACCGGAGATGCGGATTTCGCGGCCATCCACGGTGCCCGAGTCGGAAGTGACAAACCAGTCACCTTGTCGTTCCTCAAATCGCCAGCCGGATTTCTCCTGCTTCAGCCAGCCACTGAAAAGAGCCTCGCCGCGGATCTCGATCCGACCCGACGAATCGCTCCTCGCTTCCCAGCACGGAAGCAAGCCCAGCGGTTCCGGCGCGTACGACAAACATAGTAGTTTCAACCCCTGCGTCGCGATCTGCGAGCCGGCCTCGGTCATGCCGTAGCTTGCCAGCACCGGCCAGCCGAGTTCACGCGCGGCCCGGCCATCGGCCACCGAAAGACAACCGCCGCCGACCACCACCGCACGAAGGCTGGACGGAGCCCTCACGCCGGCCGCCACCAGATCGTGGACCTGCGTCGGCACCAGCGAAAGATGAGTTGCTCGGGCCTCAGCGAGCCACGCGGCGAACTCCGGCGCGTTCCATTTCGGCTCGTATCGGGCCAACCCGCAACCCGCTTGCATCGAGCGAAGAATCACGCCGAACCCACCGACGTGCTCGCTCGGCAAGGCCAGCGCCCAGATGCTCGACGCACCCACTTCGAGGTGCCGATTCACGGCATCGGCCGAAACTCGAAGCGCCTGGCGGCTCAGGCCGATCCACTTCGGCTCGCCGCTGCTGCCGGAGGTTTTAAAATACACCAGCGCCGGGATGCCGCGCGGCACATCGCCGCTTTCCCCCATCAACACGGGGGAGCTCTCATCCCGGAATCCGGGTGGCATCAGGGAACCCGCTTCCATGGCAGCTTATCTAACAGGTCATCGAAGCCCAGCCCCGTTCCCGGCGGGGCATTGAACGCGGGCGTCCACGCGCCGAGTGCCTCGGTGAAGGCATCGGGCTCGAACAGGTGATGCGTTTTCAAACCACAAGTCCCGACCAGTCCGGGGAATTGCAAGGCGAGCCGCCCTGCCTCCCACGCGGCGAAGGCTTGGCCGAGCGGGTGGTCCATGTAGCTCGTGACCACCACCTGCTGACCGTCGGCCGCCGCCGCTTCCGCCAGCAGCCACGGCTCGTCGACCGCCGGCTTGAGGATCATCACCTGCGCCGCGGAACGGCCCGGTGCCGATTCGCGATCCACCGCCAACGGGATCCGGGTCTTGCGATGCAGCTCGCGCCATGTGGAATCCGCGAAGGGCGCAGGGTCTTCCAGGAAATCGATCCGCGAGACCACCTCGGCTGGCATTCCCGCGAACCACTCGCCGAGCTCCGCGGCATCGCCGGTTTCGTTGAAATCGAGCCGCCAGCGCAGCCCGGGGTGCAGGGAGTTCATCCGCTCCAGGAAGGCCAACTCGGAGGACGTCACGCCACCGAGCTTTAACTTGGCGCAGGTGAAACCGGCATCGACCGCGCGGCGGACTTCGTCTTCGTCGCAGCCCGCCAAGGTCGCGTGGCTCACGGGAATTTCCAACTCTTCGAACAGCGGGTCTTTCATCGACCGCGCCGCGCCGTCCATCTCGACACAGCGCAGCGCGCGGCGGACGATCGGCCAGCGGCGTGCTCCGGCGAGATCTTCGAGGCATTTGGCAAGCGTCGGATCTCCCAACTCCGGCCAGGGGTGGATGCAGCCGTAGCCGCCCTCGCCGTCGCGCAGCAGAATGCCCTCGAACTCCCGCCGCTTCGAACGCGCGTTGAGATGCCGCCGGCTTTTCAGGCGATAGTGCCAATACCAAAGGAGATTGCTCATGGGTGGATCAGAGTTTGACGGCCAGCAGGTGGAACAGCGCCGCAAACGCGACCAGTTGCAAGGCCGACATGGCCAGCAAGCGGTTCATTTCACGCCCCTCCGGCATCGTGAAGGCACCCCACAAGATCCGCAGGCCCAGCGTCCACAGCGGCAAGGTTGCCAGGACGAGCCAGGGCAGGCCGAACAAAAACCAAGCAAGCCCGAGGAACACCGCGAGCTTGATTTCCAGCCAGACGATCAGCCGCGCCGGCTTCGGCCCCCATCGCACCGCGAGGGTCCGCTTTCCGGTGGTCGCATCCTCCGCCCGGTCGCGCAGGTTGTTGATGGAAATCAGCACCGCCGATAGCAGGCCGACTTGCCCGCCCAACAGCAGTGCCTCCGGCCGCCATTGTAGAGTCTGGATGAAGACTGTGCCCGCCACTGCGACCAGCCCGAAAAAAATCACCACGAACAGCTCCCCCATGCCGCGGTAGGCCAGCGGGAACGGCCCGCCGGTGTAGCCATAGGCGAGGTAGAGCGACGGCACCCCGATCGCGAGGATCGGCCAGCCTGCTGCTTGAAAGAGCACCACGCCGCAGGCGATGGCCGCCACGAGGAACACGCCCGCCCAGCTCATCACCGCCCGCCGCGACAGCAGGCCACTGGCGGTCACCCGTTGCGGGCCGGTCCGGCGCTCGGTGTCGGCACCTTTCGCGGCATCGATCGCGTCGTTGAAAAGGTTCGTCGCGATCTGGATGCACACCGCCCCGGCCACCGTGCAAAAGGCGAGCAGGCCGTCGAAGTTCCCCGTCAATTTCCACGCCAGCACGCAGCCGGCCCAGACCGGGACGATGGCGGCCGGCAGGGTCTTCGGCCGGGTGGCGAGGAGCAGCGGAACGATCACGCCCGGAACAAGCCCGCCCCGGCGCTTCCTGCCAAGCAAAGAACCCGCCCCCCGGGGCCGCCGGTCTTCAGACCGGCTCGAATGGTCCCTGGCTGCCGGTCAGAAGACCAGCGCTCCCGGGGCGCTCCCGCCATAAAAAAGCCCGCCCCGGAAAACCGGGGCGGGCAGGGTGTTTTCGGATCGAACCGAAAAGATCAGAACTCGTAGCCAGCCTTCAGACCGACATAGTGCGACTGGTTCTCGCTGCCGAGGCGGGCCTCGTAGTCGAGTGCCACGTTCCAACCGCTGTTCAAGTAATAGCCGAGTCCGGTGCCGAGGATTGCGAGGTCATCGTCCACCGCGCCACCGGGAAGGCCGAAGGCACCGGTCGCGTCGTTTTCGAACTCATGCTCCCAAGCCGCCCGGGCCTGGGGCACCAGCACGCCACCGGCAAGTTCCATCGGATAGGAAACCTGATAGCCAAGGGTGGTGGCCAGGGATTCGAAATCCGCCGAGGGGTAGATCGCCGCGCCGGGGCCGGCTTCCGTGTATCCATCGATCGATCCGTCCAACCAGCGAAGCGAGGCATACGGTCCGTGAATCAGCGATCCCGAAGCGTAGTTAAGGCCCGTGGTGAGTTCGATCTGGTGGAAATCGCCGTCCGGGGAGCCGGTGGCGATGCCGCCGCCGCTGAGACGACGGGTGTCATACTCGTTCATGCCATAAGCATAAAGGGCATCGGCGTAGAAGTCGGCGGCACCCAGCAGGTCTTCCTGATAGTAGGAGACGTAGGGCATCAGCGCGAGGGTATCGATGTCCGAACTACCGATGGTGGTCATGTCGACGTCCGTCGTGGAGGCACCCACGGCGAAACCAGCGCTCACGCGGTTGTTGAATCGGTATTCAAAGCCGGCATTGCCACCGAAGATGTCCACCGAGGTATCGGGATGGACGGTCCGGGTGACCAGCGCGCCATTGGCAGTACGGGCCGACAGGTTCTGCTGATCCTGATCCTCGGTGAAATAGAACACCGTGCCGTAGACTTCCCAGTTGCGGGTTTCAGCCGGCATCATGATCGGTGACTTGGAGCTCTGCACCATGCCTCCCTTGGCATCGGTGGTTGCGGCGGGAGCGGCAGCGGCTTGTTGACCACCGGCTTGTGGGCGGCCGGCACGCATGCGGAACAAGCGGTCGCCGACATCGCGGGTCACCGTCCGGGCAACGCTGATCGAGGTCAGGCGCAGGGTCGAGGACAGGAGCGCGGCGGAGTCGCCACCGCCGGTGAAGTCGAACTCGAACTCGGCAAGATCACCATCGAGCGTCCACTCGGTCAGGGCGATATCGGAAGAGCCGATGGTGTGGGTGCCACCCGTGACGTTTGGGACGGTAACGGTCAGCCAGTTGGTTTGGAGACCGCTGCCGGTGTCGACGGCATTGATCGTGCCAGTGCCCGGTGTCCAAGTGGCATAGGACGAGTTGATCAGACCCCCATCGAAGCCCGTGATGGTGGGGGTGTCCCAGACGTAGCTGGTGAAAGGATACTGCACCCCGTCAAACAGGAGGTAACCGTCCGGGGTCGAGTTGCCGTGCCAGTGGAGGGCGGAGAACTGGACCGAGCCGCCGGGAAGGGCGTTCCAGCCGAGTGCCACGATGTGTGCGTCTGCGATGCTGCCGGTGGCAAGAATGGCCGCCAGCATGGCATAGGTTTCCTTTTTGATTTTCATGGTTTGTGTCGGTTGACCCCACGAGGGGGAGGATTTTGGCAACCTCGATCCAACCGATTGACTCCACCCCGTTCTGAGTTTTCATCCCGCGGCCAACGATGACCGAAGGATCAGTCACTGCTTCCGGAACGCGGGCGTAGCACCAAGAGGGGGTTCATCGATCGTCTTGGAGACGAAGATACGGTAGATGCCTTAGAGAAAATCCAAATTCAGGTCAATCCATTTGAAGGTCATCGGGTCCGGGTGGTGGAGGCACCGGAAGCGCCCCCAGATCAAGGAACCCGCGGGAATTTCGAAAAGTCCGGCTTCCGCTTCTCGACGAAGGCCTGCTTTCCTTCCTTCGCCTCCTCACTCATGTAGTAGAGCAAGGTCGCGTTGCCGGCGAGATCGAGCAGGCCCATCTGACCGTCGCAGTCGGCGTTGAGAGCCGACTTCAGGCAGCGCAGGGCCAGCGGCGAGTGGGCGAGCATCTCGCGGCACCATTTCAAGGTCTCGGTCTCCAAATCGGCGAGCGGGACCACGGTATTGACCAGCCCCATGTCGAGCGCCTGCTGCGCGTCGTACTGGCGGCACAGATACCAGATCTCACGCGCCTTTTTCTGGCCGACGATCCGGGCGAGGTAGCTCGAGCCGAGACCGCCGTCGAAGGAGCCGACCTTCGGACCGGTCTGGCCGAAGCGTGCGTTGTCGGCGGCGATGGTCAGGTCGCAGACGACGTGCAGCACGTGACCGCCGCCGATCGCGTAGCCGGCCACCATCGCAACCACCGGCTTCGGCAAGCCGCGGATCTTCTTCTGCAAATCCAGCACGTTGAGCCGCGGCACGCCGTCGCCGCCGATGTAGCCGGCATGGCCGCGCACCTTCTGGTCGCCGCCGGAGCAGAAGGCATCCGGTCCTTCGCCTGTTAGAATCACCACCCCGACCTGCGGGTCCTCATGCGCCATCTCGAAGGCGGCGAGCATGTCCTTCACCGTCTGCGGGCGGAAGGCGTTGCGCACTTCCGGGCGGTTGATGGTGATCTTGGCGATCTGCCCCTCGTCCGTCGTTTCGAAACGGATGTCTTCAAATTCACAAACAGTGGTCCACATGGCGGCGGGAGTGTCGGCTCAGGAAAGCACCCGCTCAAGAAATTCCCCGACCTTCGCCGCGAATGCTTCCGGCGCGTCCCACGGCACCCGGTGCCCGGCACCCGGCGCGACCCACAGCTCCACCCGCGGCAAAAGCGGCAGCGCCCGCCCGGCGAGGGCGCGAAATTTCGCATCGCGCTCGCCGACGCACCACAGGACCGGACACTGAATCTCGCGCAATCTTTCCCACAGCGGCTCCTGCGCGCCCAGCGACCAGTCCATGAAGCTCCGCGCGACCTCGCGGCGGCGGAGCGCGCTCACCGGCGGCAATCGTCCCGAATCCGCCAGCACCGGCTGGGCATTCCAGAGCGCGAGAAATTCCCGCCAGTCCCCCGTCAATGCCCGGCCCGCCCATTCGGCATCGCTTTCCCGACGGCCGGCCCGGTCGAACTCCGACTCGAGCCCCGGCTGCGGCGCGACCAGCACCGCGGCATCCCAGGGACCGCCATCTAACAGCGCATGCAAGGCCAGCCGCGCACCCATCGAGTAGCCGACTAAAACCCTGCGGGTGATAGTAGATCCTCCTTCGCCAAGGCTTCGGAGGACAGGTGGTGGATGGTAGATCGTAGATGGTAGATCCCGGACCGATGGATCCGGCACTTCTGGCTCCGATCCGCCATCTGCCATCTGCCATCTACCATCTTCCCTCGCCACTGAAGAGCCACCGTCCGGACCTGGCGTTCCCCAACTACCATCTACCATCCACGATCTACCATCCGCCAAAGCCGCGCCAGCGGCTTCGGCGTTCAGCGCCCGGCCGAACTCCGGCATCGTCATCGGGCAGCAGTCGAGGAAGCGCCAGAGATCGACCCGCTTCACGCTCCACTCCGGCACGACGAAGCCCTGCCAATCTCCGGCCTGGCCGACGGCTCCGTGCAGGCACCAGAGGGTTCCTTTCACGGCAGCTTGACGCAGGAGATCGCCATGAAGACCGGGAACTCCTGCACCGCGCGGTTCTCGCCCTTGGCCCTAGGACCGGGCTGCGAACGGCGATGGCTGAAGAGTTCCTCGCATTCGGTGACCGCCAATCCGGCCTTGCCGAAGGCGCTCAGCACCTCGCCGACCGGGCGGTGATAGAAAGTCGTGGTCAATCCCCCGCCCTGCCCCGGGTGAGTGAGGATCGGAATTTCCTGCGGCACGCCGTAGCGGTCGACTCGGCGGAACTGCAGCTTGCGGCCCTCGTCCCAGCCCCAGTGCGACTGCTGCGGGATGCGGAAACAGGGGTGCATGAAGATCGCAACGAAGCGACCGCCCGGCTTCAAAGATGCGGCGGTCTGGCGGGCCATCGCGGGCAGGTCCGGCACGTCGTGGACGGCCATGATGCACGCGGCGGCATCGTGCGAGCCATCGGCCCAGGGACCCGGCGCGCAGGCGTCGGCCACGATCAGACGGACGCGCTTGTCCTTTTCAAAGCGCTGGCTGGCGGAAGCGATGAGTTGCGGGCTGGCATCGACCGCCGTCACCGCGGAGGCCTTCGCCTCTAACAAGAGCGGGATCAGCACGCCTTGGCCGCAGCAGAGATCGAGCACCTTCTCGCCCGCAGCCACCGCCAGCAATCGCAGCGCCGCGGGCAGGATGACGTTGCGGTGGTAGTCCGAGCCCTTGTCGCCGACCAGCTTGTCATACCAGCCCGCGACGGGGTCCCAGCCCTGTTCGCCCCCGCGCTTTTTCGGCGGCGGCGGACCGGGCCGCTGCCATGGCTTGCTGCCGGGAAAGTTCGGGCGTTTGCGGGGTGAAGGGGGCATTTGAGGGAAAGTTCCAAGTTTGAAGTGCCAAGTGCCAAATCAGAGATCGCGGCGGCCTTCAAGAGCGCGGGCAAGGGTCAGCGCATCGGCGTGCTCCAGCCCGCCGCCGGCTGGCAGGCCCTGCGCGATGCGGGTGATGTGGCACTTCCCGCGCAGCAGGCTGGCGAGGTAGTTAGCGGTGGCTTCGCCTTCGACGTCGGAGCCGGGGGCGAGAATGACCTCGGGGACGTTCTCCCCTTCAATCCGCTGCAGCAACTGGCCGATCCGGAGATCCTCCGGGGTCACGTTGTCGAGCGGCGAGAGCTTGCCGCCGAGGCAGTGGTAGCGGCCTTTGAAAACACCGGAGCGTTCGAGCGGCAGGACATCGGTGGCCTGCTCGACCACGCAAATGACCGGCTCCCGCGAGTGGTCGGCACAGATCGCGCAGCGGTCGGCGGTGGCGAAGAAGCCGCAGGTCGGACACGACACCACCTCGGCTTTGGCTTTCTCTAACACCGCAGCCAGGGCCAGCGGATCGGCCTTGGCGCTTTGCAGCAGCCAGATTGCCATCCGTTCCGCACTGCGCGGCCCCACGCCCGGCAAGCGGCGGAGTTCCTCGACCAGTGCGCCGACGGCTTCGGGGTATTCGATGCGTGCCATGGGAATTTCAGTCCGTCCGCTCGCCGGGCTCCTGGTGGCGCGTCGCGTAGATCATCGACCACAGCCCGCACCACAGCAGCGCCAGTAGCGGCGTGGTCACGTCCGCCTTGTAGCCGGCCAGCGCCAGCACCGGGATCCAGGCCAGTGTGAGGAAAAGCGTGGTGACCCACAGCACCGTCCGCCTCCAGCTCAGGCGCGAACCGAGCATGCCCGCTGCGAGCCCGAAGGCCAGCGGTGCGGTCCAAAGCCAGATTGCATAGCCGGGCAGCCCGCGGAATTCACCTTCCAGGCCGCTGCCGGAAATCCAGTACGCGACCAGCGCGTCGAGCTTCTTGGAGAACCCGAGCAGCTCAAGGGCCGCCGCCAATACCAGCGACATCCCGCCGATCGCCAGCACGGCGGCTCCGGGGTGGGCGGGAGGTTTGGGATGGGTCGTCGGCATCGGGAACTGCGCGGAGCCTAGCGGCGGGCCAAGGGAAAGCTCAACAGCTTTCCCCCCGGGACCGCTGGTCTTCAGACCGGCACCCCGGGACCGCTGGTCTTCAGACCGGCAGTGAGCGATCCTTCGAGCCGGTCTGAAGACCGGCGCTCCCGGCACTCACCCCAGCGCCTCCAGCAGCAGCTTCAGGTGCTCGTCCGGCGAGACCTTTGCCAACACCGCCGCGATCTTGCCGTCGGCACCGATGACAAAGGTGCTGCGCTCCGTGCCCATGTATTTCTTCCCATACATCGACTTCTCCACCCACACCCCGTAGGCCTCGACGATCTTGTGATCCTCATCGGCGATCAGCGGGTAGGGCAGGCCGTGCTTGGCGATGAAACGGCGGTGGCTCTTCACCGGATCGATGCTCACCCCGAACACCCGGGCCTTCGCTTTCACCTCGTCCCAGCCGTCCCGCAGCGCGCAGGCCTGCTTGGTGCAGCCGGGAGTGTCGTCTTTTGGATAGAAAACCAGCACGGCTCGTTCGCCCCGCAGGTCGTCGAGCGTGAGGGTGGCGTCATCGGCATATCCTTCCCCGGCGACCGGAGCGGTGAATTTCGGGGCGGTCTGCCCGGGCTGCGGCTTCATGAAATTCCAATTTGCACCCGACCTGCCCGTGTGCAAGCCGCCCGGATAGCGCTGGCCACCTTTCCCGGACCCGGTCAGGTTATCCGCGATGATCATCCCGTTTTGTCACCTCCAACGCCTCGCCCGGGGAGCTGCCCTGATCCTTTTCGGCGGCACCCTCGCGAGCCTCGCAGAGCCCGTGTCCCCCGGCCCGCCGAACATCCTTTTCATCCTCGCCGATGACCTCGGCTATGGCGATGTCGGCTGCTACAACCCGGAGTCGAAAGTCCCGACGCCCCATATCGACCGCCTCGCCGCGCAAGGCATGCTCTTTACCGATGCCCACAGCCCGTCGACCGTCTGCACGCCGACCCGCTACAGCATTCTCACCGGCCGGATGGCCTTCCGCACCGGCAACCGCAGCGTCTTCACCGGCGCGGGCGGTCCCGGGATCATCGAAAAAGAACGCCTCACCTTGCCGCAGATGCTCCGCGAGAAAGGCTACTCCACCGCGCTATTCGGCAAGTGGCACGTCGGGCTGACCTTCCTCGATTCCTCCGGTAAGCCGATCAACGACAACAAGCCGGAAGCGATCCAGCGCATCGACTTCACCCGGCCGATCCCCGACGCGCCGATCCACCGCGGCTTCGACCGCTTCTTCGGCACCGCCTGTTGCCCGACCACCGACTGGCTCTACGCCTTCATCGATGGCGATCGCATCCCGGTCCCGCCGACCCAGCTCATCGACAAGAAGGACATCCCGAAAAACCCCTACACCGAGGACTGCCGGCCGGGCATGATCGCGCCGGACTTCGACATGGAGGAGATCGACATGATCTTCCTCAAGAAGAGCCTCCAGTTCCTCGACGAACACGCCGCGAAGTCGCCGGCCAAGCCCTTCTTTCTCTTCCACTCCGCCCAAGCGGTGCACCTCCCTTCGCTCCCCGGGAAAGCCTTCCAAGGGAAGACCAAAGCCGGCCCGCACGGCGACTTCATCGCTCAGTTCGACCACATCGTCGGAGCCCTGCTCGCGAAGCTCGACGAACTCGGCCTCGCGGAAAACACCCTCGTCATGCTGAGCAGCGACAACGGCCCGGAAGTCCCGACCGTCGTCAACATGCGCAAGGACCACGGCCACGACGGTGCCCGGCCTTGGCGCGGCGTGAAGCGCGACCAGTGGGAAGGCGGCCACCGGGTGCCCTTCATCACACGCTGGCCGGCGAAGATCGCCCCCGCCAAACGCAGCGACCAGACCACCTGCCTCACCGACCTCATGGCCACCTTTGCCGCCATCACCGGCGCGAAGCTGCCCGACGACGCCGCGGAAGACAGCGTCGACCTACTCCCCGTGCTACTCGGCAAGGACGAGGGCAAGGCGGTCCGCGATTTCACCCTCCACCAGACCTGGACCTTCCAACTCGCGATCCGCCAGGGTGATTGGAAATACCTCGATCACCCGGGCTCCGGCGGAAATCGCTACGAACCCGGATCCGCGCTCGCCCCCTTCATCCTGCCCGAAGACGCCCCGGACGCCCCCGGCCAGCTCTACAACCTCGCCAACGATCCCGGTGAAACCCAAAATCTCTACCTCCGGCACCCGGAAATCGTGAAGAAACTCAAGGCTCTGCTGGAGCAATCCAAGGCCTCCGGCCGGAGCGTACCCAAGCGGTAGCCACTGGTTTCAAGGGCTTTCCCAGCTCTGCCCCGGGCGGCGTCGGCGGCCCGGGGCATCGCAGAAAATCGAAAACTCACGGATTGACAAGGTCCTGCCGCGGTTTCAGCCTCCGCGCCCCGACTTTAGGAAAACAAGATTCGAACCGAATGAGCGACCGTAGCATGCGTGGAGTGAACGTGAAAAAGGGCGAACCAGTGGATCGCGCCCTCAAGCGTCTCAAAACCAAACTGGACACCGAGGGCATCCTCGAAGAAATGCGCCGCCGCCGGGCTTTCGAGTCCGTGGCCACCCGCAAGATCCGCAAGGCCCGCACCGCACCGAAGCGCCACAAAGTGCGCTGGCGTTACACGAGCCCGTCGCAGTCCGCGCGCGCTGAAGAAGCCGCCGCCGCCGCCGCTGCCCACCACGCCTGAAAAGTTTTCCGTTCTCCTAAAGTCGATTTTCAAAACGGACGCCCCGCAAAGGGCGTCCGTTTTGGTTTTCGAGGTTACCGCCACATCTCGCACGCATGCGCCGCGAAGCCCGCGCCGAAGGCCGTCAGCCACCAGCGGCGGTCGCCATTCGCCGCCGCCACCGCAAGCTCCAAGGCGAACATCACCGACGGGCTGCTCATGTTCCCGTGGTCGCGCAGCACCCCGCGCGTCTCGTCCAGGGCATGAGGCAGCACCGCTTCCAAGGCATCGATCACATCCCGTCCGCCGGAATGCGCGAGCACCCGGTCCGGCTCGCCCCGCCGCAGCGCCCACAGCTCCCCCACCGCTTCCGCCGCGAGACCCGGCACCGCCTTGTCGAGCTGGTTGCGCAGCTTCCCGCCAGCATTGACGAAGCGGATTTTCTCGCGCTGCTCCGGCCGGTGGACGGTGGTAAAATGCCCGGCCTGCCACTTGTCGTCGCCGGGAGCATCCGACCACACCGCCGCCGCCGCGCCATCGCCAAACAGGCAAAGCGAGATCAACACGCCCGGGTCATCGTCGGCAAAGAACGCCGCGGAACAAACCTCGACCGCCACCGTCGCCACCTTCGCCCCGGGATGCAGCGCGAGGAATCCGGCGGCCGAGCGCAGCATCGGGATCGCCGCGCCGCAACCGAGCCCCACCAGGTCCTGCAAGTACGCCGTTTCCCGTAGTCCGAGCATCTCCGCCACATGGCTGGTCACGCCCGGGCAGAGGTAGCCGGTGCAGGTGCAGATGAAGAGCGCATCGAGATCCGCCGCCACGATTCCCGCCTTCTCCAAGGCCGGCCGCAGCGCCGCCGCCGCCAATCGCGGGGCTTCGCGCTCGAAGGTCTCGTTGAGCTGTTGAGCATCGAGCCCGACCACCGGCGCGATCTCCGGCAGGCAAAAACTCCGCGTGGCGATTCCCGACGCACCGTTGCCCAGGATTTTCTCCATCAGCACCCGCGAGCGCGGCTTCAGCGCCGCGAAAGCCGGCGTGGAATCCAGCGCGGCAAGGCACTCCGGCTGGGTGAAACGGTGAGGTGGAACGGCAGTGGCGATCGATTCAAGGAACATCAGCGAACAAGGGAAAGCAGGGGACCGAAAGGCAGCGCGCCGGAACGCGCCAGCACTTCGAGGAAAGTCCGGCCGCCGCGCCGCAGCAAGACCGGATGCATGGCCGACGCCGCAAGCAAGCGGCGGCGGAAGCGATGATGCAAGCCGCCGCGGATCTCGGCGACGCATTCCTCCCATGAAAGCTCCCCGCGGCTCCAGCGGGACAAGGGCTCCAGCGCAAGCTCCGCCGACTGGAAAGCCATGCTCATGCCGTTGCCGGTGAAAGGCGGGATCATGCTCTCGGCATCGCCGATCGCGCACAGATCCTCCTCGATCTCCTGCCGCCCGAGCTCGAATCCCGCCACCGCGCAGAACGAAACCTCGTCCGCCCGCGCGGCGCGCAAGCGCTCCACTAACTTCATGTTCCCGCCCGCCGCCAAATACTCCAGCAGCAGCTCAGGACCCGGCGCACGACGCGTGCGATCCACCTTGAAAAGCCCGCAGACATTCACCCCACCATCCTCGATCCCCGCCAGTCCCGCGTAGCCGTTCGTGCCGAGCTGCATCTCCAGATCGGCAGCCATTTCCAGATCGTAAAAGTGGCACTTCAGCCCGATCCACGGACCACGCTGCGGAACCCGCCCCGCCGCCCAGACCCCACCCTCGCGCGGCTCCCGACCCTGCCTCGACCGCTCGTGAACGATGCCGCCCGCCGCTACCACCCGGTCCCGCAGCCGCAGGTCCAGCCGGTGTCGTGAAATCCCCAGCGCAGGCGCGGGCATCATGTCCTCAAGGATCGTCCGCCCTTCCCGAAACCAGACGACGCTGCGGTGCCGCAAGGCATCACTGAAGTCCTCGCCGATCCCTAGACTCTCCAGCGTGGAAGATTCCACGCCCGAGATGAATTCCCCGCAGACCCGGTGCCTTGGATAGCTTCCCGCCTCGTGGACTTCCACCGCCACGCCCCGCGAACGCAAACCTGCTGCGAGGGATAATCCCGCCAGCCCGCCCCCCGCGATGGTCACCATGCCGTTCAAACCCTTGACGCTAGCACGCGCAGACCTCCACGCCAGCTGGTTTCCTCCCGGAACCGCCAGTCCGTGGCGTCGAGCCCCAGCAATGCCGGTAACTCTCCCGGCACGAAGCCGGCACGGATGCTGACCACCATGTCGTGCTTCGTCGCCCGTCCGACAAAGGGCAGCATGACGCGCGCATCCATGATGGTCTGCGCGGTGCGGAACGGCTCGTTGATGCAAATCACCTCGAAGTTCCTCATCAGCGGCCCGAATCGGCGTAACTCCGGCTCCTCGAAATGATGAAGGAAAAGATTCGCCGCAAGGATCCCGCCGGACGACTCCGCCAGGCACTCGAAGACATCGCGCTGGTCCCACGCGATCTCTTCCGGCAGCCATCCCGGCCGCGGTGCCAGGTCGCAGGCCGTCAGCGGGATGCCCGGATGCGCCTTCCCCAGCCGCTCCAACAGCGTCCCCTCCCCCGCTCCGATCTCCAGCACGCCCCTCGCCCGCACCTCCGGAAACTCACGGACCTGTCGCGCGATCCAACGCTCGTTGCCCATCAGGAAATTGATCACCTTGAGGTCGATCCGGCTGCGCACGACGTCCGGATGGTCCGGAGGCAGTTGATCGACAAATTCAGGCTCTACAACTCGCTGCATCACGGTTAGAGCGTGGCCCCCGTCCTTCCGATGCGCAAGCTTACCGCCATTTTTGCCCGCTTCCTTGCGGCCTTCGCTTTTCTCGCGCTGGGTGCCTGCTTCGACATTCGGGAGGAGGTCTGGATCCATCGCGACGGCTCCGGCCACGCGAAGCTGAACTACACGATCCCCCAGTCCGCCTTGCTGTTGGCCGGCGGGCAAGATGGCTTGCAAGCGAGGATCCGCGAACTCGTCGCCTCCAAGCCGGAGATCCGGCTCGACGCGGTGGACGTCACCACCGGCAACGACGAGGCGATGATCGAAGTGAAGCTTTCCACCGACTCGATGCTCTCCCTAGTCGATCTGCAGGAGAGCGATGCCTTTCAGAAACTGCCGAATGCGGCCTCGAATATCGCCGGCACGGTGGTCGTGAAATTGCGCGGTCTGGACATCGATTTCACCCGCACCGTGAAGGTCCGCGAAGCACTGGGCTTTGCGGTCATGACCATCGGCGGCCAGGACCGCGCGAACCGGAGCCTCGAATATATCATTCACCTGCCGAAGGCCGCGAAGGAATCCAACGCCACCTCGGTCGAGAACGGCGGCAAGACCCTCATGTGGAAGTCCACCCTCGGTGAAGCCTTGAGCAAACCGGTGGTCACCCGGTTCCGCGCCGGCCTGCCGATCCCCTGGTATGCCCACGTCGCGGCAGGCTTGCTGCTGTTAGGCATCGTCCTGCTGGTCCTACGAATCCGCCGCAAGCGCCGCCAGCGCCGCGAGGACGCCTGCATGGTGGATCTCTGACCGCAGCGGCCCCGGACCTTAAAACCGCTTCACCAGCAGCGAGGCATTGTGCCCGCCGAAGCCGAAGCTGTTACTCAGCGCGACGTCCACTTTCGCCTCGCGGGCGACGTTCGGGACGACATCGAGATCGCAATCCGGGTCCTGCTCCTCGATGTTGATGGTCGGCGGCACGATGCCATCGACGATCGCCATCACCGAGGCAATCAGCTCGATCCCGCCTGCCGCGCCGAGCATGTGGCCCGTCATCGACTTGGTGGAGCTGACCATCAGTCCGTTCTTCGCATACTCGCCGAAGGCCAGCTTGATCGCCTTGGTCTCGGCGATGTCGCCGAGTCCGGTCGAGGTGGCGTGGGCATTCAAATACTGGACGTCTTCCGGGTTCAGCTTGGCGTGCTTGAGCGCCATGCCGATCGCATACGCCGGGCCCGAGCCATCCGGCGACGGGGCGCTGAGGTGGTAAGCATCGGCGCTCACGCCGTAGCCGACCAGTTCGGCGTAAATCTTCGCGCCGCGCGCCTTGGCGTGCTCGAGTTCCTCAATCATCACGACACCCGCGCCTTCACCCATGACGAAGCCGTCGCGGTGCTTGTCGAAAGGACGCGACGCCTTTTCGGGCTCGTCGTTGCGGGTGCTCAGCGCCTTCATGTTGGCGAAACCCGCGAGGCCCATCGGCAGGATGGTCGATTCCGCACCGCCGGCCAGGAAGGCATCGGCGTCGCCGAATTTGATCATCCGCCAGGCTTCCCCGATGTTGTGGTTCGAGGTCGCGCAAGCGGTGACGATCACCATGTTCGGACCGTGCAGGCCGTGCTCCATCGAGATGATGCCGCTGGCGATGTTGGAAATCATCATCGGGATCGTGAACGGCGACACGCGCTTCGGCCCCTTGGTCAGGCAGACTTCGTGCTCGCGCTCCAGCGTGCCCAGGCCGCCGATGCCGCTGCCGACCATCACGCCGACGCGGCGCGAATCGGTCGCGGAGACATCGAGCCCGCTGTCTTCCATCGCCATCTTCGCGGCCGCCACGGCGAACTGCACGTAGCGGTCCGAACGGCGGGAATCCTTCGGCACGCGGAAGTAGGGATCCGGGGCGAAATTTTTGACCTCGCCGGCGATCTTGCACTCGTAGGGCTCGGGATCGAGCTGGGTGATCCGCGAGATCCCGCTGCGGCCGGCCTTCATGCCGTCCCAGGTAGATTGCAGATCATTGCCTAGGGGGCTGACGCAGCCGATGCCGGTAATGACGACTCTTCTTTCGCTCATGAGTGGTGACCTTGCGTGACGGGGAATTCAGGGGTGCTTAGAGGCTGGCGGGATAGGTGGCAAGCCTCATCCCAGACTCCGGTTCCGCCCCTTTTCGTTGTCGGCCCCGCAATGGGGACACTGGAACACCCGGTCCCTGCCCTCCACCTCCAGCACCTGCAAGCATAGCCGGCAGGTCGCTCGGCGGCGCAGCGAGCGGCGCTCGGCGTTGCCATTCGACCAGCGCGAGATCCAGGTGAAAAACACCACGATGATCATCGAGACGCCGATGCTCCAGGCGGCCAGTTCGGTGAGGGTGAGTTCGATCATTCTTCGGCGTCGAGATTTTCAACCACAGATGAACGGGATGAACACAGATGAAATCCGGACTTTGAACCAAGTTTCCTATGATCGGAATCCCTGCCTTTATCTGCGTTCATCCCGTTCATCTGTGGTTCAATTTCAAGATCCGCTGGAAATTTCGACCGCCGTCCACCCACCGTCCTTGGTGCCTCCTTCGAGGACCACCTGCCGCAGCCAAAGCTCCGCGCTGTCATCGGTCGCGGGCTCCGCGGCGAACAGGGTGGTCACCCGGGTGACCCGGCCGTTGGCATCGTAGGCCAGCAGGTAACGGTTACCGCGAGCCAGGCTGACGGGGGCGAGGATCGCGGGCGCGGTGGCAGTCAGGTCGCCACTGGCCAGCACGAGCGGCCGCGAGGGATCGGGCAGCGGCGGGTTTTGCGAGGGTTCTTGCAGCTTCGGCAAGGGCGGCAAAACGCCGGGCGAGGAACTTGAATCCGCGGGCTGCTCGATCGGGGGCATCTTCACCGTCACCGGCCGCAGCCGGGGCGCATAGGCGTAGCCCGGCGCGGAGGCGGCGGCCATCTCGTCGGCGATCAAGGCCTGGACCGACGGATCGTTCGCCGGGCTTTCGCGACGCGGCATGGGGCCGGCCTCCAGGGCCAGCATTTCCAGCGCCTGCCACTCGTCGCCCTGCGGCACCAGGATCAGGGACCCGCGGCGCTCCGGCAGGCGCGGCGGGCCGGCGACCCGCACCCGCACCGCCGCGGCAAGTCCGGCGCTGATCAGCCCGACCACCCCGATCGCCGCGAAGAAACTCAGATGGCTGCTCACCGGCAGTCGCCACTGGAAGACCAGCCCGGACTGGCGGTCGCGAATCGTGCGTTTGGTGCGGAGTCCGAACATGGCCTATTCCTTCTCCTCCGCGGCTGGCACCGACTCCGGCTGGCCGAGCAAATAGACCCGCAGGCCTTTTTGCAGCGCGATCTCCGCGACGTCGCGCTGAACCTCCACCGGCACCCCTTTGTCCACCCGCAGCAGCACGGTGGTCGCCGGGGTCGAATCGCTGCCACGACGCGCTTCGAGCCGCTCGGAAAGCTGGCCGAGCGAGACCGACTCGCGTTCGACCCAGTAGCCCGGCGGATCACCGGCCGTGACGGTGATCACGGTCGCATCGGCCTGCCGCTCCATCTGGAACCGCGACACCGGCAGCTCCACCGCGACGCCCGACTGGCTGACGAACGACGGGCCGAGCAGGAAGAAAACCAGCAGCAGCGCGAACAGGTTGAAGGCCGGCACCACGAAGAGAAATCCCGGGCGCTCGGGCAGCGTCGATTCCAGCTTCATTGCTTCCGCTCCTCACGCCGGCGGGCTTCCAGTTCATCGCGCATCGAGACAATCCCGGTGTCGGTCCGCGCGTCGCAGATCATGTTCACCATCTCGATGCCGGTGCGCTCGATCCGGTGGAACAGGCGCTTCGCCCGGCCGAGGAAATAGAGATAAAACAGGTAGGCAGGGATCGCGATGGTCAGGCCGACCGCCGTGGTCACCAGCGCGGCGAGCACGCCGGATGTCAGCTCGGCAGGGCCGGCGTAACCGCCGCGTTCGCTCATCCGCTGGAAGGTCTCGGCCAGGCCCAGCACCGTGCCCAGCATCCCGGTGATCGGCGCCAGCACCGCCACCGAGAGGATCGCGCGGAGGTTCTTTTCGATCCGCGGGACTTCGAGCTGGCCGGCTTCCTGGGCGATATCGCGCAGGTCGGGGCGCGCCATCGAGTGGCGCAGCAGCACCGAATGGGCGACGCGGGCGACCGGTCCCGGCGCGCGTGCGGCTTCGTGCATCGCCTCGGCATACGCCTTGCGGCGGACGTGGTTGGACAAGCCGATCAGCAGGTCGCCCACATTGATCCGGGCGCGGTGGAAGAAAAACAGCCGCTCCACCAGGAACACCGCCCCGAAAAACGCCAGCGCCGCTTGCAGCCAGAGAATCGGGCCTCCGTTTTCAAGGAGGCTCGATGGATCAAGAAAATCGGTCCGCATGGGGATGAGCTATAAACCGCTCCGGACGGTCTGGCCAGCCCGATGAAAGGGTGGGGAGAGGTAAGGGCGGAGGCCCCGTGAACCGTTCACGAAAGCCCGGTCGTTTCCCGGCATCCCTTCTTCATCATCCAGGACTTGTTCGAGCCGCGCTCTAACAAGCAGCCGCGGCTTCGAGTGCCTCGCGGGTCAGGCGGGTGATCTCGTCCCACTTGCCGTCGTTGACGAGCTGCTTGTCGACCATCCACGAGCCGCCGATCGCGGCGACGACGGGGACTTTCAGGTATTCGGCCAGATTCGCGGAGCTGATGCCGCCGGTGGGGATGAACTTCACGCCGGTGTGGCCGTAGGGGCCGGCGAAGGCCTTGAGCATGGCGGGGCCGCCGGCATTTCCGGCGGGAAAGAATTTCAGCAGCTTGCAGCCGAGCGACATCGCCTGCTCCACCTCGCTCGGGGTCATCACGCCGGGGGAGAATTGCAGGCCGACCTCGGCGGCCTTCGCGATGGTCCGCGGGTTCAAGCCGGGGGCGAGGCCGAAGACGGCCCCGGCATCCCGGGCGCGCTGGACTTGCTCGTTTTCCAAGAGCGTGCCGGCACCTAACAGGATCTCCGGAAAGCGGGCGGCGATCCGGCGGATCGACTCCTCCGCGGCGGCGGTGCGGAAAGTGATCTCCATGATGTCGAGGCCGCCAGCGAGCAGGGCTTCGGCGAGGGGCTCGGCGGATTCCACGTGGTCGAGGACCACGACGGGGACGATGCGCTTGGCGAGGATGCGGTCGATCATGCGGCGGCGATCTTGCCGAAAGCGGCGGCGCTGCCAAGGAGGGTTCCTGCCAGCATTCAGTGGGACACGAAAAAGCCCGCGCACCGGGACGGCGCGCGGGCTTGGAAATCGGGCGGGTGCCGGGCTCAGAGCAGGCCTTCGACCAGCTTTTCGAGCTTCACGATGTCGGCGGAGAAGGCGCGGATGCCCTGGGCGGTCTTTTCGGTGGCCATCGCGTCCTCGTTCATGGCGAAGCGGAAGGACTTCTCGTTGAAGCTGACCTTCTCGAGGTCGGCCTTGGCGGACTCGGCGGCAGACAAGCGCTCTTCGACCGGATCGGTCGAGGCCTGGAGTTCACCGAGCAGGCCGGGGCTGATGGTGAGCAGGTCGCAGCCGGCCAGCGCGAGGATCTCGCCCTTGTTGCGGAAGGAGGCACCCATGACCTCGGTCTTGTAGCCGAACTTCTTGTAGTAGGTGTAGATCTGCTTCACCGAGATCACACCGGGATCGGCGTCGCCTTCGTAGGTCTGGCCGGTCGAGGCCTTATACCAATCGAGGATGCGCCCGACGAACGGCGAGATGAGCTGGACGCCGGCTTCGGCGCAGGCAACGGCCTGGGCGAAGGAGAACAGCAGGGTGAGATTGCAGTGGATGCCCTGCTTTTCAAGGATCTCGGCGGCCTTGATGCCTTCCCAGGTGGAGGCGATCTTGATCAGGATGCGGACCTTGGAAATGCCTTCCTTCTCGTAGGCGGCGATGAGCTGGAGGGCCTTGGCGACGGTGGCCTCGGTGTCGAAGGAGAGGCGGGCATCGACTTCGGTCGAAACGCGGCCCGGGACGATCTTGAGGATCTCGAGGCCGAAGAGGATGAGGATGCGGTCGAGGACCCCTTCCAACAGCGCGGGGCCGGTCAGGCCGGAGCCCTTGAGTTCGGTCACGGCCTTCTCGACGAGGTGCTTGTATTCCGGCTTGGCGGCGGCCTGGAGGATGAGCGACGGGTTGGTCGTGGCGTCCTGCGGCTGGTAGGACTTCATCGACTCGAAATCGCCGGTGTCGGCGACGACGGTGGTGAACTGCTTGAGTTGATCGAGTTGCGTGGCGCTCATGGCGGGGGCTGGGTAGGGCGGAATGCGTGGCGAAGCGAGGCAAAATAACAGATTCAGAATTCAGGGACCGCCCCTCGGGTTGACGGTGTCCGGAGTGCCGGTGTTCCAGTCGGCGCTGAGCTGGCGGTCGCGGAGATCGGCGTCGTAGGTGCAGAATTCGTTCGTGCGGTGCCTTGAAACTTGGATCAGCCGCGGAATTAAGAGCTTGAATTCAGAATTCCAGGACTGACCCCCGAGGCTGATGACCCCCAAGGTGCTTGCTGCGGGCGCTCTTGATGCACAGTAAGGCATTCGGTGACGGGGACGCGAGTTTCAAGCTCGGATATCGATGGCGGGAAACTTACTTTGCGTCTTCAGAAACCACCAATTTGTTCATGTTATACACTTTTCGGTGAACTACCTTCTTTCCTGCGTCATCATATTGTAAACTTTCTCCGTGCAGAGAATTTTCGAAGTAATTTTTCTCAAACTGTGTCACAGATATTTCTTTCCATTTTTGCATTGTGGTACATAGTCCATTTTTACGACCATCTTTGAATTCCGAAGTTCTCCAAATGAGAATCCCGTCGTCGAAATATGATGTTTCAGAACCGTTTTTTAGTCCGTTCACATATACGATTTCAACGTTTTTTTTGCCATTAAGGTAAAAAGTTCTCTTTAGTCCATGTATTTTGTCATCCACATAGGGAGTTTCCTCTTGGATGAATCCTTTTTCGTTCACAATGTAATGCGTTCCCTGCTTAAGCCATCTTTGGGGATTTCTCGGATCACGTGTGCCAAGTCCCATTTTTTGGTTCTTATTGTAGACTTTGTAATCCCTTCCTTTGATAGTAATTATCGCACCATGCGTAATTTTGGCGAAGAAATCCGAGCCCTGCGGCAATTCTTCTCCAGTGACAATCCAGCCAGATAGGAGGATAAAACCCAAAGCGCACGTTAACAGTAGTCGGGTGAAGTGCATCAATCCATGGATTTTTTTTTATCATATCGAAAAAGCGTTCTACCGCACTCGTGTTGGGGTGAAGGACCAGCCGCGCCATCCGTGGGCTGAGATTGGGACATCGGAATCGCGGAATCCGGCGATGTGCAGGTCAACCTGTTTCTCTTCGATCTGGATCGTCCCGGGGGAATCAACCCCATCCAGAAGGCCCAGCAGGAAGCCATCGCCGAGCTCCGAGGGCGCGGCTCCGGTGGCCTTCCTCTGGTATAGGGCACCAATGCCGACGATGCGCCAGTCCGCCCCGCAGGATTTGATAGCTATGGCAATTCTTTGGGAATGTGCCTCCCGCCGTTCTTCGAGCTTGTTGATGGATTGGGAGGACGCAGACTTTTCGGCTGTCTCTCTTTTGCCCGCCTTGGACAAGGAATCGTTCAGTGAAGCGATCTTGTCTTGATCCACGGGGTATTGTTCTCGGAGCCGGGTAACATCCGCAAGCATGCCGGAGATGGTTTTCGTATTCTTAACCATTCGCTCGCCGATGAAGACACCGAGATGGTTTTCTTCGAAAGTGGAGGTGGTGCGCCAGAGGTTCACACCAAGGCTCAGTTGAGAGGGGATTTCCCCCTGTGTTTTGTAAACAAGCGCTAGCTCCTCCTCACGAATAGCTCGTTGCCGGCGGAGTTCGTCGATCGGTTTCATCAGCTTCTGACGCTGCTCCAGCAGCTCTGCATCAGACGGAGCCTTCTGGATGACGCTCTGATTGGGATGGGGGAAAGTACTGCCGGTGGCGAGGATCTGGGTCCGGGTGTTCATGCACCCGCTGCAGAACAGGCCTTTTTTGAAATCATTCATGTTAGCCTCCAGTTCCTTCTCTGCGGCGGCAATCTGCTGGTTGGTACTCTCGATGGCCTTTCCTATGGAAACAACCTGCTCATTTGCCGCCCTCCACCTATTGGCGAGGGTCTCAATGGCGGCGACGATCTTCTCGCTCCAAGCACTGATTCTGAGCCGGTCAGCCTCATCAAACGCGGATTCGATGTCGATCACGTCGCGGCTCTCCTTCTTGACCTCCTCGTCGATGCCGCGAAATGCGTCATCGAGCGGATCCGCAGCTGTAGAGGATAAAAGAGAGATGAGCGCTGCGGCGATGCAGGAAAAGTTCTTCATGGGATTGTGGGTCGGTGTCTTCACTCGAGGGCGAGGATTTTGAGGGCGGCTGGACTGAACTGGCCGGAGTCGCCGAATTTCTCCAGGTACTGCTTCGCTGCGACCTTCGCGCCCGCGTGATCGCCACTCTTATCGAGCACCTGAGCCCAGCGAATATACATGTTCTCCGCCTGTTCCGGCTGGAGCTTCCATAGCCTTCGGAAATAAGGTACGGCTGCCGCCCAATTCCCAGCTTCGATTTTTTCGGCAATGCGCATTCTGAGGGCTTCCTCCGCCTGGCCAGGGGTGAGATCCGCATAGGGATTCATGACGTCCTCAGAGTGATATACGCGACTCGAGCTTCCGTTGAAAAATGCCACAATATTCCCATATACCCTCCATGGATTGTAGCCGGGAGCCTGCAAGTGATCCAAGGTGAACTGATTGCCAAGATCATTAGGGCTTGCCAGCCATTCATCTTTTCTTACTAATTTCCCACCATCCACATGGAATATGATGGGATCGCCGTAACTCCAGGGTTCTTGAATGGCTTCAAGGGTATAGGAAAAGTTTCCGTGGATGGCATGACGTCCCGGATGATTGGACGACTTAAAAATAAAATCCCAAGAGATTTGCAAATCGGTTTGGGTAACACGGATGCCACTCGGCTCACCTAAAAATACCTTGTTTCCATAAGACGTGTAGGTCGGCACTACTCCGGCGTTTTCATCAATGAAATCCGGCTTCCTGATCATGGCCGGACCCATATTCACATTCTTCGCCGCAGTGATATACTTAACCACATCAAGGCTGTATACGTGGGTCTTACTGTAATACCCAGCGACGTAGCCATCACTCTGAATTCGATAGTGAAGGATTCCATTGAGCAAAAGCAAGCCATTAGAACCGAGGGAGATCGATCTGCCAGCCTTTCCAACCTCCCGGGCTAATAACTTCGGAACTGCCTGCATGCCGAAGATATCCATGACGGAGTTGCCGCCGGCATCCGCATACATCAGACCTACAACACGTTTGTTATCAAGAATAACGGCGTTGGGACGCTTCGTCAAATTAGGCACGCTCATACGGCTCGATTCCTTCCAGGTTCGCGTGTCAAAAAGGCAAAGCTGATTCCCGGTAACAGCTATCATAAAATTACCATCCGGAGAAAAATTCCGAACCTCCCCCTCGAGGGTGATCCGTGGCACGGGTGGTGCGGCATTCGCCAGCGGAAGGAAAACAATGATGCTGCGAAAAGCGGCCCTACACACGATAGATTTCATGGCAATCAGAACAAGGACGGTGGTTTATTGGCTGTCGTACTCGCTAATGTCACCAAGGTATTCGTCAAATTCTTCCTCGCTCATGTCGGGTACAAATTGGCCGGTGGGTGGCGCGGGGGCTGCCTGCTCAGGGGGAGGGGATACTGGGGAGCAGGACGACGAGATGAACGTCAAAAGGACGACCGCGCAAAAGCAGAGGGAGGAGTTCACAAAAGACATATTTTTCAAGGAAGATATCCAAGAATTGAATCATGGATTGTGTTATTTTTCAACAGAAATAACTTTTTTTTCGGAAAGACACAGCCTAAGCAAATGGCTCATACACGGGGCGCTCATTCGGGGAAATCGATGGATCCAAGAGCGGCCTCGATTTCCACCCTGAAATGATCCACCTCTTCGCTTGGAAACGCCACTGTTGCAATGCAGAGACCGGAGCTTGTGACTCGAACCGCATAGAAATTGCTCAAGTACCCTTCCTGGGAACGCTGTTCGGTCTGAAATCTCGTCCACTTCCCTGCGGCTAGCGGCTCTCCAACTTCCGATCTCCCAGCAAGCTGTTCTCGCAACCTTCCAACGATGCCCTCCTGATCGGCAGGGTGAAATCCCTCCTTCATCACATCCACTTTGAACTCCCCGACGCCACGACCGACCCAGAACATGTCCATCCCTTCCTTTTCAATATCTATATGTTCCCAAAATCCTGAGAGTTCACATACATATGGAATGGCAACACCTTCATATCGCTTTAGGTTGGTCATAGTCATTTTTTTCGGTTCGGTTTAAATCTAAGTTCGATGACATTAGAAAATTGGCACAATAAAGCACCCGGCAAGCAACTGTCTATAGACACTCCAATGCCAGAGTCATGCTGGATCTTTTGAAACCCCGTGTCGAGGATCGTCGCCAGGGTCTTGCTAGGATCACTCTAGCTAGCGTCATTCTTGCCAGGGTCAGTTCCCAAAAAGCACATTTGGCGGACCTTGACTGGAATTTTCGTGTGAACATTATCTTGGAATGCGGTGGGTGCCTTCGGCTCCGTCGGGAGTTCCCCGGTTCGAGGCCTCCGCCTTGGAGGGTCTCGAAGGTGACGTCGTGGGAGCGCATGATGTCGGGGCGGTGCCGGGGTGGAACTCAGGGCGATCATGGCATGCAGGTGGGAAAGAAGAATAACGCATGGCCGGAGAATAGCGATCGGAAGGGTGGTTCGTGGAAGCAGAAACTCAGCTTCTCCGGCTTGACCGTCTGGAAAAATAAACGGCCACCATGGAAATCAGCACCACCCCGTAAAGTATTCCGAACGGAAACCAATACTCGTGGACCGACTGCTGGTTGGAAATGATGACACCGAAGGCTGCGTTATCTCCTTCCCAGTTCCGGCGCAGGAGATAGGGGAGTGGCGCTTTATAGATCATTCCTTCCACCTCGGCTTGGCGGGATAGCCCTTCCAAAGCGAATCCGCCCGAGCGGAACACCACCGGGAACCGGGGATCGTGTGAAACCTCATTCTGGAACGGGATATAGTGCGATCCGCTGATTTCTTTCCGATACGTCTCGATCCGCGAGGTTTCACGAGCGATATGGGCCGAATGACTTTCATCCAGTGCGCTGAGAAACTTCGTATCGATCGAAACAGCCTGTGGCAGGAAGGTGGCGGACCGGACGGCTTCATTCAGCGTGGTGCCTTCGCTGCGGGTCCCGCCGGTGATCAGAAAATAGGCTGTCATCAGAAAATGTGCGCCCACCGCGAGGAGGGATGGACCGTAAGCGATGAAGCATGCCCAGCGCCCAGAACGGTGGATGGGCCGGACCAGCAGCAGGCCTATGGGCATGAAGAGGAGAACCATCAGGATCAGCGTGAGCCTCTGGCCGTAAGACTCCATGACCGCATACTGCGCTGCCGCGATCCATTGGTAGGGACCCCGCTCCGTCCACAAGAGAAAGCCAAAAGAGAAGACGACTGCATTAAAAGCGATCGCTGCCAGGAATCCCGGAATGGTGATTGGGGAAGGCGTTTGCTTTTCAGCGAATGGAGCGGTGAATTCGGACATGGGATCGATCGGTAGAAATCAAAGGCCTGCCTGCACGCGGAGTCGACTTTTGAAGATGCGGCGGAATACAAAATTGCCTAACAGGATCACATTTAAGATTACGCCCCACCACGCAAATTTGTCGAAATTTCCGATGAAGATCCGCCATGCCGGTTCGCCGGGTTGGCTCATCTTGTAATCGTCGAAGGTGTGATCACCCGAGCCCGCGTGGTTTTTCAAGGCTTCGTCCGAATAGATGATCTCGAATCGATCGCCGGGCCATAACCGATTTCTGAAGTACGGATCATAATAGATGGTAACTCTGATCCCGTTGATGACTGCCGGATAATAGGAGGATTTGCTTTTGGTGCCACCGTGGCTCGACTTTACGATTTCGAGTATTCCCTGCGTTCCCGTGGATTGGAGGTTTTTCACGTCCCCGAAAGACGACCATAGAAAACATGCGAAGAACGCATTGCCGGCTACGATCAAGGGAATCACAATCCAATTGCTGGTCTTCTTTCTCACCGCCAAGAGGCTATTCAGAGGCGATCGGCTAGGCAAGGCCTAGATGTAGGGGGGGGCGAAAATGAGCATGACGACGATTGCTGCGGATACTCGCTTGGATGTTTGGTCCGGGAGCTTCCTGATGATGGTAAAACGAGACTTTCTTTCGACGACGACAAGAAGAACAACTTCAGCGCTTTTGGGACCTTCCATGATATCGGCTTCCCAATGGCCGAATACAGAACGGTGATCCTCGGGGGTCAGTTGAATTCTGAATTCAGGCTTCCAATTCCTCTACTGATCCAAGTTTCAAGGCCCTCTAAGAACGTAGATGGGGTCGCTTCTCACGGATTAATCCTCGGGGGCTGTCCTTGATTTCCCAAGGTCCGGCTTACGGGGTGCCTTTGCTTTCCGGTCGCGCCCCCCCCAACTCAGGCGGGTGCGCAAGGGTCCCGGAACCATCGTGAACAACTCGCCGATCAGTTCCAGCTGACGGCGATAGTTGCGAGACCGCGACGGACTGCATGGATCATGGTAAACCCGGGCCTGATGGTTGAGGAACCAGATGTCGTGATCGACGAAGTTTGGCTCGAACAGCGATTCACTGAGGTTGTGGACCAGTTCCGACTCGTCGAAAGCAGAACGGTTGCGCATTCGACGCCACCAAGGCCAGGAGCTCACGTCGCGTATCCAAGGAAGCGCCAGCCTCAGCATTTCGCGGTAGATTTCCTGCTTGGGCGACATGGCGGCTTCTCACTCCACCCGCTTCCCGCTCGCCGGATCGATGGTGATCGGCCAGCCGGGGTAGGGCTGGTTGTCGGGGGCGGGCTTGGCGGGAGAGGCCCAGTAGGGCCAGTTCTCGAGGCGGACTTTCCCGCTGGAAGGGTCCCAGGTGGTGAGGGTGTAGCCGACGGCGCGGTCGAAAAGGCGGGCGGGCTCGCGGTCGATGTCCTGCGGGTTGGCGACGGCGTGGATGCTGATCTTGTTGCCGAAGCCATCCTCGAATTCGCCGGTCCAGCGGGGTGCTCCGGCCCGGGGATTCTTGCCCGCGGCGGAGGGCATCCAGCGGCGGGGCCAGGTGTTGGCGACGGCGGGAGAAGTGATCCACCACGGACCGTCGTTCCAAGCGTCCAATCCATACTGGCCGGTGCTGCCGAGGTGCTGGTCGCCGGCGATATGAACCGCCTTCGCCTCCGCCAGGACCTTGAGGGCTTTCAGGCGGGGTGCGGCCGGCCAGCCGTTGGTGTCGAAGTCGGCTTTCGGCACGTCGTCAGGCGCGTATTCGCCGGCCCGGTGGATCTTGAGATTGGGAACGTCGGCATCGGAGGTCGCCTCGTTCGGCAAGGTCTGGGGAGCGCAGAACGGTGCCTGCGAAAGGGCGATCCGGAACTTCGAGCCGGTCGCCGGAGTCTTGGCCCAACGGGCGAGATAGGCCTCCTGGCGAACGCCGAGCAGGTCGGCATCGGGGGCATTCGCTTCGGTTTGGGCATTCCAGCTCGCTGACTGTGGCCAGCCGTTTTCGATCTCGGCTTTCGGCAGCAGCGCCTTGGGGGCGGACTTGAACTGGCGGTCGGCAAGGATGACGAAATCCAGCGGACCCCAGGCGTGGCGGGTGAAGTAAACGCCCATTCCGCTGCGGCAGGGCGAGGGATCGGCGGGGTCGGGCAGGTTACCGGTCTGGGTGCGGTGGACGACATTGACGAACTCCACCGACATCTTGTAGCCGCCGGTATCCTGGGCGGGGCTCCCGTAGCCGCTGCTCACGTTAGCGGCGCTCCCGCCGGCTCCCCAGAGGTTGCCGTGGAAGACATCGTGATCGTCGGGAATGGTGATCGAGGGGGTGTCGCGCAGGAGATCCCGCCAGGTCCAGCCGTGCATCGCGTACTTCCGCAGATAGGAAAGGACGCTGCGGTCACCGGGGCGATGGTCGTAGATCAGCCCGTAGCCGCCGATGGCTTCGTAGATCTGGTCACCGTGGAAGGTGATGAAGTCGGGATCCTGGTCGCGGATGTTGGCGACCAGATCCTGGTGAGGGAAGCCGGTGGCATCGTTGCAGGACATTGATGCGATTTTCAGCGGACGTCCGGTGGGTGCGGTGCGGATGGTGCCTTTGAACGAGTCGCCGGCCAGTTTCACCTCGTAGGAATGCTCCTTGTCGGAATCCATTTTCAAGACGCGGAAGCGGGCAGTCCGCGAAGTGGGATCGAGCGTGGCGAACACCGGGCTGCGGCCGGGCAGCAGCAGTTCGGCCTCCAAGCGTTCGCTGCGGGCGAAGGGGGCGGCTTGGGCGAGCAGGCAAAGCGTCCCATCGTTGTCGATCGTGTAGGTCGTCCACAGGATCGGTCCGAAGGAGCGCTCGGGGTGAAGTTTAATTTTGGCTCCCGACAATTCGAGTTTGCTGAACCCGAAGCGGCCCTCGCCTTCGCGCTTCTGGGAAATCGGGGCGACCTGGAGGGGACGCGGGGCGGCCAGATCCGTGGCGGGTGCGGCCTGCGAGGAAGCGGTCATCGCGATCAACCCCGGCAGCCAGCTCTGGTGGGCACTGGCGGCCACGGTGCGCAGGATTTTCCCGGTGGCGTCCTGAACCAGCAGGGTGAGCTTGTAATTGTCCCCTTCGGCGGGCTCGCCCTTGAGTTCGAGGACGATCCCGCGGAGCGGCATCGGAAGCGGAGGGCCGTCTCCCTTGACGTTGCCGATAAAGGGCCGGCCGGTGAAGTCGATGCCCGCGGCGAAACCGCTGCCGAGCACCGCGGTTTCGCGGTAGTCACCGGTCGACCCGCGCAGTCCCGCCTGGAAGCCGGCGAAGCCTTCGCCGAACAGCTCGAACGAGATCTGGTCGAGCAGGAAGCGGGCGTTGAAAGGGGCCTTCTCCGTGGTGACCTCGGCGGTCAACAGCACGATATTGCGGTTGCCGCCAGAGAAGGTGTTTTCAAAGCGACCTTTGGTGACTTGCCAGTCTTCCGCCGGGTTTGCCCAGAAGTCCTTGCCGGGCCAAGGGCGGGTAACATTGGCCACGATGTCGGGGACGAACTTTTCTTCGGCGTGGGCCACGCAGACGAGTGCAAGCAGCGGGAGGATCAGACGGGGGATCACGCCCCAAGCTAGGAAACCCGGACGCCCCCCGGCAACCGCGGAATCCGGGGAATCGCCTCAGCGGCCGTTTTCCATCTCGGACTTCGATTTCTTCAAATACTGCTCGTCGCGCAGCTTCCTGAGATACTCGAGGTAACGGCGTTGGGCATCCGCGTCGGGCGCTCCCGGGGCGGCGGCCGCGGCGGCGGTCTGGCCGTATTTTTTCCAAGGACCGTAGGGCACCTGGGCGGACTCGACGAAGCGCCAGTGGCATTTTTGGCCGGACTGGAGGCCGAGGTAGTCGCGGATCGAAGGCGAGATATCGATGGCCGCACTCTTGTTGGAGCTGTTCTTCGGCGGCTTGCCCAGGAAGACGTATTCCCAGTCGTCGGTCACCCACGGGCCGCAGTCTTCCCACTGGGCATAGCAACTGCGCTTGCCGTTGTAGATTTGCACCCAGCGGCCTTTCAGCACGGTTTTGCCGGGCTCCGGCTTCATCCGGGCGAACCACGGGATGACCTTCGGGGCTTCCGGCTTGTGGCGCGACCAGCCCGCGACGTCATTGTAGGGCAGGGCGATGTAGAACGGGTTCAGGCGGGGCGTGAAACCTTTCGGCCGGAATTCACCGGTATTGTGGTCGGCGATCCGTGCCGCGGGATCCGGGTTGTCGTAGCCACCGAAATTGATCGCCCACTCCTGATCCCACGAGGATTTGTGGTTCGGAGTCGGGTTGTTCTGGGTCGGCTTTTCCCCGACCCAGAAAACGGTGGCGGTGATGTTCTGGCGCCACGGGTAGAGGATGCCCGCACCGGGCTGGACGGGCCGCACCGGTGCCGTGGGGCGGTTGGAAGTCGGGATCACCACGCGCGGCAGGTTGCCGGTGGTCGTGGCGGCTTGGCCGGGCAGCGATGGCGAAGTGACCGTCAACGCCAGGAGAACGAGTAAAAGCCGCCCGGCGGGATGGCTCCCTGGGTTGTTTTTCCAAAGCTCGGTCGGCGAGTGGCTCATCTTCGGTCTTTTCTAAAACCGCCGGAGGACGGTGTCGCGCAGGAACCTGTCGTCGAGGTCGGGGTAGTCTAGCGTGTAATGCAAGCCCCTCGATTCCCGGCGGCGGATGGCGCAGTCGACGACGAGGGAAGCGACCGCGACGAGATTGCGCAACTCCAGAATGTCGGCGGTCACCCGGTGTCCCCAGTAGAACTCGCGGACTTCTTTTTTCAAATTCCGCAACCGCGTACCGGCCCGGCGCAAGCGGTTGTCGGTGCGGACGATGGAAACGTAGTCCCACATCAGGCGGCGGAGCTCGTCCCAGTTATGGTAAATGACGACCAGCTCGTCAGGCGCGGTGACGTCCCCGTGGTGCCAATCCGGGATCTCCGGCGCGTCGTCGGTGTGCTTGGCGACGCCGTAGTGGCTCACGATGTCCTCCAGCGCGCGGCGGGCGATCACGTTGCCTTCCAGCAGCGAGTTCGAGGCTAGCCGGTTCGAGCCGTGGAGACCGGTGCAGGCGACTTCTCCGATCGCATAGAGACCGCGGATGCTCGTCTTGCCGTTCACGTCGGTGACCACGCCGCCGCACTGGTAATGGGCCGCCGGAACCACCGGGATCGGCTGCTTTTCACAGTCGAGGCCGAAACTACGAAGCTTCTCGTAGATGAAAGGGAAGCGCTCGCGCATGAAGCCCGGCGGCTTGTGGGTGACGTCGAGATAGACGCAGGCGGCCCCGGTTTTTTTGATCTCACGGTCGATCGCCCGGGCGACGATATCCCGCGGTGCCAGCGAGCCGCGCGGATCGGACTTTTTCGTGAAATCCTCGCCCTTCCCGTTGATCAGGATCCCGCCCTCGCCCCGGACCGCTTCGCTGACCAGGAAGGACCTCGCTTCCGCCCCGGTCGCCGCCGGATTATAAAAGCAGGTCGGGTGGAACTGGATGAACTCCATGTTCGCCACGCTGGCCCCGGCACGCCATGCCATCGCCACGCCGTCGCCGGTCGCGGAGTCGGGATTGGTGGTGTAGAGGTACACCTTGCCGCAGCCGCCGGTCGCCAGCAGCACCCGGTCGGAGCGGAAGATCTTCACCTCGCCGCTGGCCTTTTCGAGCACGTAGGCACCGAGCACGCGGTCCTCCGTGGTAGAGCCGAGTTTTCCCGTGGTGATCAGGTCGATGGTGAAATGGTCCTCCAGCAAGGTCAGATTCGGCGTGCGGCGGGCGACCTCGACCAGCGACTCGGCAATTTCCCGGCCGGTGGTGTCGCGGGCATGAAGGATCCGGCGCTTCGAGTGCCCGCCTTCCTTGCCCAGCGCGAAGTGGTCGTCGTGTTTGTCGAAATCCACCCCGTAACCGGTCAGGTCGTCGATGGTCGCCGCCCCTTCACCGATGACTGCCCGGACCACGTCCTCGCGGCACAACCCGGCACCGGCGTCGAGGGTATCGGCGACGTGGAGTTCCACCGAATCGCCATCGTCGCGAAAGCCCGGCGGCAGCACCGAGGCGATCCCGCCCTGGGCCCAGGCGGTGTTGGAATCGAGGGCGGCGCCCTTGGTCAGGACGATGACCGACCCGCGGGCCGCGGCCCGGATGGCGAAGGAAAGACCGGCAATGCCTGCGCCGATCACCAGGAAATCACACGTCATGGGGCGGCAGGATGGCCGGGGAAATCCGCGGGGAAAGGGTAAAAATTGTCACGATTTGCCTTCGATAGCGCGGCGTGGATCAAAAGACGTCCCCCCGCCTAAATCACGCGCCGCGCAACACTTGCTTGTCGTCCCGCGGGAATAATGGCTAGTCTCCCCAATCGCCGGAATAGCACGTCTACCAGGTGTTGTTCCGACCCTTGCCCGTCCTCAGGTCGAGGACACAAACCCTATGAAAACAAACCTACCCTCCCTGGTCGGGGCGATCCTGGCCGCATCGTTGTTCCCCGCGTCGGGAGTCCTTCCGGTGCAAAACGAACAGATCGTCGTCACCTGTTTCTCCGGCCTCTACAATTACTATGGGGCGGGCAGCGTGATCCCGAACCCGAATGGCTTCGTGGTCGCGCAGTTCGACACCACTTCCGGCACCATCGCGCCGCTGCTTCCACTCACCACTGCACCCCCCAAGCTTTGGACCGGGCCGGCCTCGGCCGGCTACCACAATGAACTCAATCCCGGCAACGAATGGCGGGCGAGCCGGCTCGGAGAAGTCTTCGGCGTCGCCCTCGACGATCTCTCGCCCCCGAACATCTACGTTGGCGCGTCGAACTGCTACAATCAGGTCGGCGTCACGACCTCCTTGAATGCCACCGCGCCGCAAGGTCCCGGCGGCATTTACCGGCTGGATGCGACCTCCGGCGTGGTCAGTGGTTCGACCAGCCTGCCCAGCGTGGCCGGCACCCTGCCCGGCACCGGCCCGGGGATTGGCAACCTGTGCTTCCGCCGCGCGGGGAATAACACCGGCTTTCTCTATGCCAGCAATCTGGACGACGGGAAAATCTACCGCCTCAACGCCGCCTCGATGGCCGTGGTCGGCACGACCTTCGACCACGGCGTTCAGGGTCGTCCCCAAGAAAGCCTTCCCGTGATCAACGACAACGGTGCCGCCGGACTGACCCCGGTCGGTCGCCGGATCTGGGGAGTTCAGACTTACCAGAACCGCCTGTTCTACGCGGTCTGGTGGGAGGATTCGCGGAATATCCTGGCCGCCGAGTCGAACGAAGTCTGGTCGGTCGACCTCGACAACAACGGCGACTTTATCCCGTCCACCGCCCGTCGCCGGCTCACCGTGCCCAACTACCCGCAGCCGGGTGCGGGCCTGTGGTCGCATCCCATCGCCAGCATCGACTTCTCGCCCGGTGGTGCGATGTACCTTGCCGAGCGCTATTGGCAGCTTCAGCCGCTGGGCACCTTCGACCTGACCTTCGGCGCGCATTTCGCCCGGCTGCACCGTTTCACGCTGTCAGGCCCGACCTGGGTCACCACGCCGGCAATCACCCATGAAATCGGCACCAATCCGGGGCCGACGCCAGCACCGGCCACCATCACCGGTGCCAGCAGCGCCGGCGGTGTCGCGGTGAATTGTGACGATAGTGTCTGGGCTACCGGCGATATGTTCAACGGCTACACGCCCACCGATTCCACCACCAACAGTCCGATCTTCGGACCCTACTGCTACGGCGCGATCCGGATCCCGCCCGGCGGCAATGTCACCCCCCCGCTGCCTTATGGACGCGGCAGTTTCATCGTCGATTACGACGGTGCCTTTGGCAGCATTTCCAAGCTCGCGATCGGAGCGATCACCACCCGCCGGAAATGCTGCATGGTCCTCACGGCGGACAATATCGCGTGCCCCGTCAATCCCGGCGGTCCCTACACCGTGGATGTCACCATCACCAACCTGATGGCGGTGCCGATCACCGATCTCCAGTTCGCCCCTTGCCCGAATAATCAATTGCCGCCCGGTGCCACCACGCTGACGCCGTCACCCGCCACGCTCACCCTCGGCAATCCCATCCTGCCGGGCGGCAGCGGCGTCGTTTCCCTCTCGCTGCCAGGAGTCCCGCCGGTCGGGGGTAAGGTTTGCTTCGTGGTGAACGTGGTCGCCAGCGGTTCGGAACCGATCGTCCTTTGTTCCGAAAAGATCTGCGTCGACCTGCCGAAGTGCCCTTGCGCGAAATTGACCGCGTCCAACAAGCAATGCCCGCCCTGCCTCGGCGACCCGCATACCCTCAACCTTACGATTCAGAACATCTGGAACACCCCGTATTCATGGTATCAACTGGTCCCTTGCCCGCCCTCGCAGATTCCGCCCGGCGCGGTTTCCGGGATCCCTTCTCCCGGCGGTGTCCAGCCCTTCAACCCCGGCCCCTTGCTACCCGGCCAGTCCCAGACGGTGCCGGTTTCGGTCACCGGCCTGCCGGCATCCGGCGGCGTGGTCTGCTTTTGTGTCCGGCTCTACGGCGCCCTCGAAAACGAGCTGCTCTGCGAGGAAATGATCTGCGTCGATTTCCCGCCCTGCACGCCCGGCCCGGGCATGACCTTGCAGCCGGTCGGTCAAATCCTGTGCCCCCCGTATGTCGGCGGCCCTTTCAAGTTCACCTTCAACATCACCAACATCCAGCCGGCGCTGGCGTTCGGAGCGATCATCACGCCGTGCAGCTCGGGTGCCGGTGGCGGCGGACCTTTCGGGGCAACTCCTGGCCTTGTGACCTTCTCCCCGCCCCTCGGCCTCGGCCAGACCAGCCAGAATATCACCGTCTGCATCAGCGGTCTGCTACCCGGCCAACAGGGCTGCCTCTGCGTCCAATTTATCGATGCAAACGGCCGGCCGTTCTGCCTCGGCCAGATCTGCTTCACCCTGCCGCTTTGCCCCGATCCGCCTTGCCTGCATCTCGACGCGGTCAACGTCCAATGCCCGGTGGGGAGCTCCGGCTATACATTCGGGCTCAATCTCACCAACAACTCCGGAGTCACCGCCGGATGGTACCAACTCTGCCCGGTGCCTCCGGTTGACCTGCCACTGGGGGCGGTCACCGGCCAGCCAACGCCCGGCGGCTTGCTCCCCTTCTCACCGCCCGTTCCCGGAAATGGCGGCATGACCGTGATTCCCGGCATCCAGCTTCCACCCTCGGTGCCCGAAGGCGCGACCTTTTGCTACCTGGTGAAAATCTACACCGGCACCGAGCAGCTGATCTGCGAGGAGATGCACTGCATCACCCTCCCACGCTGTGCCTGCGCCACCGTCACCACCAGCGTGACCTGCGTGGCTCCCTTCCCGAACCGTCAGGTCGTCTTCAACGTGACGAACAACACCAACGTCGTCGGCACTCCCTTCAACTTCACCCAAGCGGTGATCATCCCCAGCGCCGGCTTCAGCCCGGCGGTGATGACCGCCGTCCCGAATCCGATCGTGCCCGGTGCCAGCGGCACGTTCACCACCGTCTTCAGCGGCTACAAGGCACCGCAGTGCGTGATGCTGCTACTCTTCAATGCGGACCGTTCGAAGTGCTGCCGCGTCAAGGTCTGCCCGCTCTGGGTCTCCTGCGACCCCGGTCCGCCGAAGGATATCTGTGACCTCGCCGGTGAGATCGTCAGCGAGGCCAATGGTCTCGCGACTCAGACCGCCTGGATCACCAACAACTCGCCCACCCTGACGAAGAACTACTCGTGGCTCGTCGTCCCCGCCACGGTCCCCGGTTGCACCGGCACCCTGCCGGCGGGTGCCTTCACCCCGTCGGGCGGCGTGGTCGGACCGATCGGCCCGGGCAGCGCTCAGGCCGTCTCGTTCTCGATCAATGCCGCGTCCCTCGCCCCCGGCGTCTGCGCGGGCTACCGGATCTGCTTCACCGAAGTCAGTCCGTTCAACGCAGCCGAGCCGGTCTGTTGCGACGGCATCGTCCGCAAGATCCGGCCGAGCGATCCCTGCATCATCAAGAACCCCACCGGCCGCGGCATCCCGCCGCTGGTCGGCGACGTGGACATCATCATCAAGAACCCCACCTCCACGGTGATGGAAATGGACATCATCCTCTTCGATACCGGCGGCAATACGGGTTATGCCGCCAGCGGACCGCCATGGCCGGCCGAACCGAACGAAATGATCCAGCGCCTAAGCATCCCGCCCGGCGAGTCGGTGCCGATGCTGGCGGCGGCGAACCTCGCGGTGGTCGGACCCGGCGGTGGCGGCGTGCCGGTCAACCCCCAACTGGTCGAGGCCCTCTGGATCCGGCTTTGCAACAATGCCCAAGGCTACGAGATCCTGGGCAGCGAGATCCGCTTCCAGTCCGGCGGAACAGGCCCGCTCCCGCTGCCGGAACCCGGCGGCACCCTGCCTGTCAGCGGCATCGCGCTCGCCGATTTGTTCGGCTCGCCGGTGATGCAGCTCAGCACCTGGAGTGAACCGGGCGACGAATATGAAGCCTGGTCCAGTACCGATCTGTCGCATCTTGCTCCCGGCGGCAATCGCATCTGGCCGACAGCGGGCTACCGCATCATCACCGGACCCGATGGCAGCTTCCTCGGCATGGACGGGGTGATGGATCTCTCCCTGCCTGCCACGCGCGGAGCTCCCCGTGAATTCTTCAGGGTCCGCAGTGTCGATCCGGTCTTTGGAAAGCCGTGATCCGTACGTCGGTTGAACCAACTCCCACCTCCCAAATCCCAAATCCAGCAAGCCCTCGATTCGCGGGCGCACTATCCCTGTTAAGTTATGCGTTCGTTCCAATCAAAAACCCAAGCTACCCAAGTCATCATGAACACCACCCCCGCATCATCAACTGTTGCGTCCCGCCGTTCCTTCCTCGGTCTCGGCACTGTCGCATCCCTGGCCTTTCTCACCTCCGGCAGGGCGGCCGCGGCACCTGCCGTCCCCGGAGTCTTTTCTCCAAAAAACTTCTCCGCCATCCGTATGGCCCGGCGGAAAAGCGAGTGCTTCGAAGTCCGGAACCGCGCCGCCCTCTCCCAGATGCGCGTCGCCGTCTCGGCTCCTTTGACCAATCATGACGAAAGCCTCTACCCGAACGCCATCTGCTCGTACACCAAAGCCATGCCGCACGACGCGTCCGGCATCGTCGATCCCGCCGCGTGGGCGGCCTTCATCAAGGCCGTCGAGACCGGTGCGAGCGCCGACTTCGACCTGATCCCCAAGGGCGGCACCGTGAAGCAGGCGAACCCGCAGGCCGCCTTCGCCTACGACCTGGTCGGAGCCGATTCCCACGCGCTTTCGATGCCCCCGCCGCCGGCCTTCGCCAGTGCCGAAACCGCCGGGGAAATGGTGGAGCTCTACGGTCACGCCCTGCTTCGCGACGTGCCTTTCGAAAGCTACGGATCCGACCCGCTGGTGCCGCCCGTCATCGCGGGGCTGAACGCCTTGTCCGACTTCCGCGGGCCGAAAGCCGGCGGCGTGGTGACGGCCGCGACCCTCTTCCGCGGCATAACGCCGGGGGATCTCGCCGGCAACTACGTTTCCCAATTCCTTTTGCTGCCGGTGATCTCCGGTGCCCAGACGATTCACCAGACTTTCAAAGTTCCGATGGAAGGAGACGACCACATGACTTCCGCGGCAAGTTGGCTCAATATCCTGCGCGGCGGCGCACCGACCACCAGCATTGCTTACGATACCACGCCCCGCTACCTCTCCACCGCCCGCGATCTCGGGGAATACGTCCACCGCGACTACTCCTACCAGGCCTTCCTCAATGCCGCGCTGATCCTTCTCGGCATGGGGGCCCCGGTGCGGACTGGCAATCCTTACAAGACCAGCTCGAACCAGGGTGCGTTCGTGACCTTCGGCGGACCTGACATCTTGGCGCGGGTGGCTGATGTTTCCCAATCCGCCTTGAAAGCCACCTGGTTCCAGAAATGGCGGTGCCACCGCCGGCTCCGGCCGGAAGTCTTCGGCGGACGGGTCCACCAGGTGCTCAGTGGCGGGGCCAGCCATCCGATTCACACCGATGTTTTGGGCTCATCCCTCACGGCGGCCATTCATGCCAAGACCGGAACCTGGTTTCTCCCGATGGCCTTTGCCGAAGGCTCGCCCACCCATCCGGCTTACCCCGCGGGGCATGCCGTAATCGCCGGTGCCTGCGTGACGGTGCTGAAGGCCTTCTTCGCCGGCAACCACGTCATCCCTTCGCCGGTGGTGGTCGATCCCGGATCCAACGGCACCGCCCTCCAGCCCCTCACCGCGACTCTCACGGTCGAGGGTGAGCTCAACAAACTGGCCAACAACATCGCCATCGGCCGTAACCTGGCCGGCGTTCACTGGCGCAGCGACGGCCACGAAGGCCTGCTGCTCGGCCAGGCAGTCGCCGTCGCAGCCCTCAAGGACTGGAAGCGGAGCTACTATCAGGATCCGGGAACCTGCAACTTCAACGGCTTCAGCGGCGAGCCCATCACCATCTGAGCCATCCGGTCCGGGACTCGCGATCGCAAGGACGTCACGGCAGCAGCGTGACGTGATCGATCAAGCGCACGTCGCCATAGAACACCGCCGTCGCCAGCACGGCGGGGCGCTTGATGTGGCCGACCGGCTGCAGGGTCTCGGCATCCACCAGCTCCAGGTAGTCGATCCGTAGGAAAGCGGAGTCCTCCAGATGCTTGCGGGCCGCTGCAAGGAAGGGCGCGGCGGAGCGCTCGCCGAAGGGGAGGAGCGAGCGTGCCCCCTCCAGGGCCCGGCGGATCCGCGGCGCGTCGGCGCGATGCTCCGGGGTCAGGCGAATGTTGCGCGAGGACATCGCCAGGCCGTCCGGCTCGCGGACCGTGGGGTGGCCGATGATTTCCACCGGCACGTCGAGGTCGCGGACCATCCGGCGCAGGATCGCGAGCTGCTGGACGTCCTTTTCCCCGAATACCGCGGCGTCGGCTTGGAAGAGATTGAAGAGCTTCAGGACCACGGTGCAGACGCCATCGAAGTGCCCCGGCCGGGCCGCACCGCAGAGGTGGGTGGAAAGCAGCGATTCGGTGACGGTGATCGAGCGGTCCGGGAAATACATCGCACCCGCCTCCGGGGCGAACACGAGGTCAACCCCGGCCGCCTCGCATTTCGCAAGATCGTCCGCCAGTGGCTTTGGGTAGGCGGCAAGGTCGCCCGGGCGGTCGAACTGGATGGGATTGACGAAAATCGACACGGCCACGGTGCCATCCGGGCCGGCGGCTTCGCGAGCCCGGCGGATCAAGGCAAGATGGCCCTCGTGGAGGGCGCCCATCGTCGGGACGAGGACGCGGCGGCGGGGCAGGAGGGTCAGTTGGAGCCGCAGGTCATCGGGCGTTCGGGAAATCCGCATGGCGCGGGCGAGGATTGGTTCTCCCGCTCACTTCCGCAAGGCCCGGATGGGGCGTTGACGCTTCCGGAATTTCGGTTCAACGTCCCGCCCATCCCAAGAGGAACCCCATTTATTCAATGACTATCATTCGCCGAATCACCGCCCTCGTCCTCGCTGCCGCCCTCTGCGGGACTGCGGCGGCTCAGGAAGGCAAGCTGAAGATCGCCACGGTCGACATGCAACAGCTCTTCAAGGAATACCATCGCACCAACGAGGCGCAGAAAGAAATCAACGTAGAGCGCGCGCGGATCCAGAAGGACAACAACGACCGCCTCGCCCACATCCGCGAGCTGGACACCGAGCTTCAGGGCATGCGCAAGCAACTTGAAGATCCCTCGATCTCCGAATCGAAAAAGCAGAGCACCTTCAACGAGTGGAACATCAAGCAGCAGGAAGGAATCGCGCTCGACCGGGAACGCCGCGAATTCCTCCAGCGCCGGAACCAATCGCTGAACGAAAAGATGGTCCAGCGGATGAAGGGCATCCTTGAGGAAATCCGCAAGCTGGTGGAAGAGAAGGCGAAGACCGAAGACTACGATTACGTGTTCGACAAGTCCGGCCTCAGCACCTCGCAGGTTCCTTTCTTCCTCTACACCAAGGACGCCACCGACATCACCGCAGTGCTGCTCAAGGACCTTAACAAGGACGCACCCGCCGAAAGCGCGCCTTCCGAAGAGCCCGCCGTCGCCCCCGCTCCCGAAGCTCCCGCCGGTGGCGGCGAGTGATCCACGCCGCGCGCCCCGTCCCGTGGCCCTGACCCTTTCCGAGCTCGCCCGCTTGGTCGATGGAGACATCGTCCGCGGCGAGCTCGATCTTTTGGTGGATGGCATCGCCTCCCTCGATGAGGCTGGACCATCCGACTTGTCGTTCCTCGGCAACGAGAAATACCGCGCCCAATACCTGGCCACCTGCGCCGCCGCGGTCATCGTCCCTCGCGGTGTGACCGATGGCCCGGAGTCCAGCGCGCTGATTGCCGCCGACAATCCGTCGTTTGCATTCGGGCTGGCGGTGAAGCATTTTGTGGCGTCGCTCGCCCGCACCTTCACGCCGGGCATTCACCCCCGGGCATCGGTCGAAGAGAGTGCCGGCCTCGATCCCACGAAGGTCCGGATCCATGCCGGAGCGGTGGTCATGGCCGGGGCCCAGATCGGCGACGGCAGCGAGATCGGGCCGAACGCGGTGGTTGGCGAGAACGCCAGGATCGGCCGCGATTGCCTGCTCCACGCCAATGTCACCCTGCGCGAGCGCTGCATCCTCGGCGACCGGGTCACCCTCCAGCCCGGGGCCGTGATCGGGTCCGATGGCTATGGCTACGAGGTCGTCGAGGGCCGACACGTAAAGATCGACCAGGTCGGCATCGTCGAGATCCAGGACGACGTGGAAATCGGCGCGAACACGACCATCGACCGCGCCCGCTTCGGCCGCACGGTGATCGGCGAAGGCAGCAAGATCGACAATCTCGTCCAGATTGCCCACAACGTGCACCTCGGAAAGCACTGCCTTCTGGTGTCGCAGAGCGGGGTGGCCGGTAGCGCGCGGACGGGCGATTACGTCGTCGTGGCCGCCCAGGCGGGAGTTGGCGGCCATGTGAAAATCGGGGCCAAGTCAGTACTCGCCGGTCGCGCCGGTGCCACGGCGGACTTGGAAGGAGGGCAAACCTACAGCGGCATGCCCGCGCGGCCCTTCATGGAAGAGCAGCGCTCGCGGGCAATGGTCCGCCAATTGCCGAAACTGGCCGAGCGGGTCAAGGCGCTTGAAAAAAGGTCCGGCGCCTGAATCTCGCCCGCTCAACGAGCCGCGGTGGCCCGGCTTTTCGCGCGGATGATTTTCACCGGCACCGCTTGGGTCGCGTCTTCCAGCATGCGGCGGCGGGCCAGTAGCCCGACCTTGGCATTCTGATGGGGCGACCAGCCTTCGACGGCAGCCATGCTTTCCGACGGGCTTAGCAGCGCAGGAGCAACCTGCTCAAGCCAAGGAAGGAGGCCTTCCAGATCCCCTTGGGTAAAGCGGTGAAACACCGGTTCTTTAAAGGTGATGATCAGATCGCCCTCGCTGGTCGGCTCCGGCACGAACGGGGCTTCCGACTCGGCGCACGCGGCCAGCTTCTTGCGGGCCTCGGCCAGCGGATCAATGCAGGGCTCGTCGACCACCACACAGGTGCCGCGGCTGAACAAAACAAACGTGCGCTGGTCCGTCACGTGCCTCGAGCAGAATTGCACCAGATCATCGGTCGAAGCAGCGGGTGGCTCTCCTTCTTTGCGATGCTGCCGGGGGGAAGTATCGGGGTCGGCTGTAGCAAAGTTGGCAGAGGGAGAATGCCCCGCCACGGATTTTTTTAAATTGGGCGCAGGCAGCAGAATGGCAGCCACCAGGCCGAAAATACCCGCAAGTAGAAGGGCCAGCGACAATGCGATCCGAGATGACAGCGGGCTCCGCGAGGCGTCTTTTGGATTAAGCATGCCGGACTTTTAAAAATTCTTGACCTTACGGCAAGCTTAAGTTTCTTTCATGGCGTTGTTCATCCCATCCCAACCATGAAAAAAGCGACCTTCGCACGTCGCGGCCTTTTGCTCCATGCCCCTTTCACCTGCATCATGTCCTTGGGCATTGCGTTGATCGGATTGCAGACAAAGGCCGCAGCAGAACTTGTCGATAGCGAGCTCGTCCTCCTGGTCGACATTACTTCCCGTGGCTTCAATAGCACGGAGTTCAATCAGGTGATGAATGGCTACGCGACTGCGTTCACAAGTTCACAAGTGCTGAATTCGATCCAGTCCGGACTCTATGGCAAGATCGCGGTCTCGCTCATGTTCTATGGAAACACATCCACGCAGGTGGTCGGCATTCCATGGATGACGATTGGTAACTCCGTGGAGGCACAGACCTTTGCCGCTCTCGCCCGCGCCGTGAACCAGCCCTTCTCCAGCGGTTCCCCCTCGATTGTTTCGGCTTTGACGGCAACAACCCTACACTTCGGTTCCGAAACCGGCGGCAGTGCGAACGGCTTCGAAAGCAACGCACAGATCATTGAGATCGCGGCATCCAGCGTGCCGCTCGGTGGAACAGCAGCTGTCACCGCAGCCCGCAACAGTGCCTTGGCCTCCGGGGTGGAGATGATCAACTCGATCGCCTTGGGGAACCGTGCAGCCGCCGTCAATAGCTACTACGCAGCCAACGTGATCGGCGGTGAGGCGGGTGGAGTGCTCGCTTTCAGCAACGCTTCGCCGTTCAATGGGGGTTTGGCCGGAATGCTCACCACCCAGGTATCGGGAGGAGTTGCAGCCGGAGCATCGGAGTCGCTCGCTACGGTGCCCGAACCCTCGACCGCACTCGCCCTGCTTTCCGGTCTCACGCTTCTCCTGATCCGCCGCCGTCAGAGCTGAAATTCCTGACTCTCCTGCCCATGAGATCCACCGCTGCCAACCGTCCGATCGAGAAGCTCGTCGCCTGCGACCGGCCCGTCGATCCGGCGATTGCGGAGCAGGTGGGTCAGGAAATCATCCAGAACCAGCTGGAACCCGGCGCCTGGGCCAACGCCCTCGCGGCGAGCGGCGGCAAGCGCCAGGAAGCGCTGGCCGCCTACGCGCGGATCCGGATGCAGCAGGTGACCGCGCAAAGCCGCGTGCGCCGCGCCAAAGCCCAGTCGCTGGAGGCCCGCCGGCTGACAACCTGCCTCGGCATCAAGACCGTTCAGGACCTCCTCAATCGCTCGAACCGCGGGGGCCAGTTGAATCTCATCAAGCCGCGTCTGTCAGTGGTATGGCTGTTTATTCTTCTTGTCGGCTCGGCGGGAACCGTCGCTTCCACGGGTCGCCTGCTCGGTGACATGTTGCCCGACCGTTTCGAGCGCTGGATCCCCGTGGCCGCCTTGATCTGTGGCACCAGTGCCGTCGCTGGCGTACTGGCGCTGCGCGCCTTGCTCCCCAAGCGCTGGATCATGCTCGGCTGGAATACCGCCCTGACGACAGTCTGCACGTTGGCCTGCTTTGGCTCGCTGTGTCTGGGCGCCAAACTGATCGCCCGGACCTCGCCCGAGGTGATCCAGAAGATCGCCTCTGGCCCGGCAGCCGCCACGCAGTCCCCGGCTCCGGCTCATAAGGCCCCGGCCCGGCTGGCAGTGAAGCCGCGCCTCGACACTACTGCGGCTGTCGAAGCCCTAGACGAAGGCGAGTAAAGTTCGATTTTCCCGGTTCCCCTTCGCCCGTGGCCTGCTACACCGGCCGCGTGAACGACGAACGCGAGCACGGCACGCAGCCGCTGGACGGGATGATGGCGGAGTGGGGCTTGGGCAACCACGACTTGGTCGATGCCTCCACCGAGCAACTCACCCACAAACAGGTACAGCGCGCCCGCTCAGGCCGCGTGCTGACCCTGCACATGATGCAAAAGGTCGCCCGCGCCCTGAACATCGCCGTCTGGTATCGACTGAAACGCGAGGAACGTGAGGTCTACTTCGAATATCTTCACAAGCAAGAATGCGGCTGGTTTTTACCAGCCTGACCAGGCAGGTATTTCAGCTCGAACTCGACCTCCGACCGATCGACGACGACCCGCGAAAGCAGGTTCTCCACGAGTTCCCTTCTCTTCGTGTCGGGCATCTTGAACCACTGGCCGACCAGCTTCGCGCCGTCCTTGGTCAGCTCGCTGGAGGTGACCTGCTCCGACTCCAGCGACTCGACCTGCTGGCGGAGGCTTGGGATCTCTTCACCGATTCGAGCCCTCATTTCCTCCAATGGCCCGCTTTGCCGTTTGAACTCGTCAAGCCCGATTGCCCCGTTTTGGTAGAGTTCTACCAGCGACTCGATGCGCTTCTCCGCCTTCTCCCGGTCCATGGTCAGCGACGCAATCAGCGCGCGCTTCCCGTCAGCGACGTCCGTAGCCTTCGCGAGGTATTCCGCGATCCGCTTGTCATCGAGGAGGAAGTCCGACATCTGCTCGATGAATAGCGCCTCAAGATCGTCCTTCGGGATCTTGTTCGTGCACTTGAAGCACCGGTACTTCGGGGTTCCGGTCTGGGGATACATCTTGACCCCGTTCCCGCAGCCACCGCAGAAGACCAGTCCGGAGAACAGGTACTTCGGATTCCGGCCCTTCCGCTTGTGGAGACCGTGCCCTTCCCGGCCCTCGCTGAGGATGCGGTTGCACTCGTTCCAGAGCTGCTCGCCGACGATCGGCTCGACTGGCACTACCACCCACTCGTCCTGCGGCTTGTATTCCCACTGTCCGGCTCCCAGGTTGCGGGTAAAGTTCGCCCGGCGGCTGCCCTTCGCCGTGGGGTCCTGGAGGAGCCTCCCGACGGAAGCATAGGTCCACAGGTTCCCGTCACGCGTGCGGTATCCCCGGTCATTCAGGATCTTGGTCACGGTGAGCTTCCGCCGATGCTCCAAATAAAGTTCATACATCAGTTTGCGAACGGGCCCCTCCTCCGGGTGAGGGACGAGCTTCCCGTCAGTCCAGTGGTAGCCGTAGACAGGCTTTCCGCCCGTCGAGCGGCCCATCTTTGCCCGGATCGGCACTGATGCCGCGACCCGCGACGAGATCTCCTCTCGCTCCCACTGCGCCATGGCGGCGATCATCGTGAAGAACACCCTTCCGGCGGGACTTGACGTGTCGATGCACTCCTCTAGGGAAACTAGGTCGGCCCCGCACTTCTCGAACTCGTCGGCGAACTCCAGCAGCTCCCGGGTGTTCCGTGCCAACCGGGCGAGCTTCGAGAACACCAGCGCGGAGATTTTCCCCGCCCTGAGATCCTCAAGCATCCTGACCGCGACGCGGTGTCCCATCACCGACTTCCCGCTCACCGCGTCGAGGCGGTATACCTCCACCACCTCCCAGCCCTTCCCTTGAGCGTAGGCCCTAGCCCGCGCCTCGTGGCGCTCAGGACTCTCGCCTTCGACCTGCATGTCGGTCGACACGCGGATCCAGATTCCGACCTGCTTGGAGCCTCCATGGCGGGATGGGCGTGCCTTCATTCTGCCACCCAAGCAGGTTTGCTCGAATTGTAAAATCTGTTCTCTTCCTTTGTGCAACTTTCTTTTTACGCCGCTTGAGATTCGAAGAATCTCGATACGTTGGGGCTCCGTCCGCCCTGTTCGATTTTAGAAACGAAGCCCGGAACGCATCGGTGAGATGCACCCTACCAGTCCTCGATTGCGTTGTTCTTGTTGTTGGCCATCGCCGCCCACCGTGGCTCAGAAGGGATCAATTTGGTATAATTGGAACAAACCTGCTCCTTCCGCGAATGCCCACGGCGGCGTTCGCCGCGGGACCGTTGAAGGCGGCATTGGAACCCCAATCCCCAAACCAATGAATGCCATCATCGATGCGCCTCCGGCCGCTCCGCGGGCCTCCGTGCCCGGTCTGCTCCTCCACTGCGGTGCCGAGACCGTCACCCGCGAACAACTCGCCGAGGTTCCCAC
>JAYTLR010000203.1:0-13485 GCA_043729195.1 Akkermansia sp. | reverse complement strand
CCCCTTCAAACCCACTCCGCTCCCACCAACCACCCAAAAGCTCCGTCGCCGCTCGAAGACTCGTTCTGCCGGAGCACCAAAGACTCCCCCCTTTCGAATCCGGCCGCCGTTTCCCCCCGCTTCACTCCGCCATGGAATCCCTTGTCCGCCAGGCTGCGATCTTTGGATGCCTGACGGTTATGCTCGATGAGAGTCCCAAAAGTATCGCCCTGCTGCACCGAGTGTGAAAGCACCGCGAATCCTGACCTCGAGCCGGTCGAAAGACCGGCGCTCCCGGGCGGCCCTACTTCACCGCAAACGTCCTCCTCGAAAACTCCAGCTTTTGCTGGTGGCTGTCGTGCGGGTGGCTTTTCCAGCGCTCGACGGCGGGCTCGAGGCGGCGGAGGAGGCCGACGCCGTTGGCGAGCTGGATGGCGAGGCCGGGGCGGGCGTTGACCTCGATCATGAGGGGCCCGAGGGCCTCGTCGATCATGACGTCCACGCCGAGGTATCCGAGGCCGGTCATTTCGTGGCAGGTGACAGCGATATCGAGAATGGCATCCCAGTGGGGAAGCTGGATGCCGACGACCGGGACTTTCAAGTCCGGGTGGAGCTGGATGGGATGACCGTGATGGATGGCGCGGATGGTTTTCCCCGTGGCAAGGTCGATGCCGATCCCGATGGCACCCTGATGCAGGTTCGCGCGACCGTCCGACTCGCGGGTGGCAGCGCGGAGCATCGCCATGACGGGGTAGCCGTGAAGCATCACGACGCGGATGTCCGGCGCGCCTTGGAAGCTGATTTCGGTGAGCACCCGCGCCGGGTGGACGCGGTATTCGATCAGCGCGACATCGCGACGCCCGCCGAGGGAGAAGAGGCCGGCGAGGATGTTCGAGCAGTGGTGGCGGATCTCGTCGAGGGTGAGCTTCACGCCGCTGGGCTTGAGGAAGTATTTCCCCTCCCGCGCCACGATGACGAGGATCCCCTTCCCGCCCGAGCCGCGGGCGGGCTTGATGACGAAGGAATCCCGCTCGCCAATCAGGCGGTCCATCCGGGCGGTGTCGTGCGGGCTGCGGACCACGCCGTAGGTCTCCGGGATGGCGAGGTGACGTTCGACGGCGAGTTCCTTGGTGCGGAGCTTGTTGTCGACGAGATCGTAGAGCCTGCGCGGATTATTCGGCAGCAGATAGCGGGCGTTCCGCATGTTGATGCCGACCACACCCATCGCCCGAAGTTCCTTGGGCGTGCGGATCCAACGGTGCCACCAACGCTTTGCTGAGACGGAAGACTTGGAGACGGAAGACGGAAGACTGGAGGCCGCGGAAGAGACCGCTTCGGCGTGGTTCACCTCAGATCTTGAGTCTTCAAGTCTTGCGTCTTGCGTCTTCATGCCTCTTTGAAATCCCGGAAACGGAACAGCTCCGAGAGTCGATAGCCGGTGTAGCGACCGATCAGGATGATCAGGGCGAGCAGGACCAGCAGCAGTTCCGGGAAATAGAAGGCCCAGTATTTCACCTGCGGGATGCTCATGAAAGCGAAGGCGATGACCGCGACGATCAGCGAACCGCCGACCTGCATCAGCGCGCTTCGCTTGCCTTCCTCTTCCCAAATCAGTGACATGCGCTCGATGGTCCAAGCGAGGATGATCATCGGGAACAGGGTAATCTGGAGCCCGTCCACGCCGAGTTTGTAGCTGACCACGCTCAAGATCATCATGAGCAGGGTGACGATGACCACGCAGGCGGCAACGCGCGGGACGACCAGCAGGTTGAGCCGGGAAAGCAGGAAGCGGAACCACAGGCCCGCGCCAACGATGACCGAGAACATGATGAGGCCGGCCTGCAGATCCATCTCCAACAATGCCAGCGCCAGCAGCACCGGCATGAAGGTGCCGAGGGTGGCGATGCCCACCAGATTCCGCAGCACCACGACCACGAAGGCGCCGAGCGGGATGAGGACCACGAAGCGGAAAACCGCTTGCTCCGAGGCAGGCAGGCCGAAGATGGTGGAAACGATCAGCGGCGAATCGCGCAGGTCGGTCAGGTCGCGGATGGGGATGAAGGTGCGGATCACCGTGAAGCCGAGCTGGGAGGCCTCCGCGTCGCCATTGATCTCGAAGAGCGCTCCGCCGCCGCGGTTCCAAACGAAGAACTTGTCCGGGTCGAGAGTGGAGGAAGGCTCGTCGGGCGCGCGGACTTTCCAGTAGGCGCCATCGTAGTATTCCACCAGACGCAATGGCTGTTGGCTGCCGCGGGCTTCCTCAAGGCGGACGCCATAGGCCACGCGGGCCGGGACGCCGGCGAGGTTCAGGAGGTCGATGCCAAGGATGGTGATCGCGCTTCGGTCGCCCGCTTCTTCCTCGTAGGTCTTTCGGAGGAGTCCGACTTCCTGCGAGGCATCGATGGCGTTGATTTCCTGAAAAATCCCGACGAACAGAGAATCGGGATCGGCGGAGACCGACTTTGCCTGCTGGATGACCCGTTTGGCCGCGGCCTCCGAGGTTCCGGAAAAGCCGGGATTGACCGCGACCGGAAGTCCACCGCCGGCGTGCTGCATTGGTTCCCCTCCGCTTTTCCGCCGCGGGGTAAAGCTGACGCGGTAGTAGATCGCCTGGTTTCCGGTCTGCTTTTCCGAAGCCCAGATCGCGGTGTATTCGCCCTGGTCCTTGTCGACGTAGTAATTGTAGCCGACGGATCCCGACTCCTGGCCGATCCCCTCTTCCTCGGCGGCGGCGGGCAGGGAGAGACGGGCGCTGACCTTGCCGCCTTCCGGCGGGGCGATGAAGGTGATCTTGGCCTCGATCAGCCACTGCTCCGGAAGCTCCCCGGCCCGCAGCGGCAGGCCCAGCTTGACGTGCTTGTAGGAGGCGATGCCGCCGCCGATCGCCGTCAGGATGAAGACGACGAGTAAAAGTTTGATCCGGGATGCCATGGTAAGCCGCAGGAAGGATCGATCAGCGCATGATCTTCTGGTCGGCCAGATAGGCGCGCGAAGGATCGACCCAACCGATTTCCTTGATCGTGCTCCGGCCGATCAGGACGGGGCTCAGCATGTTGCTGCGGTTGTTGAGCGTGAAGTCGGCGCGCAGCTTGCGTTCGCCGATGTTGAAATTCAGCCGAACCACCTCGCGCGCTTCGGATTTACCCCCGGGTTCCTTGATCAGGGCGATCCGGACCAGCGGGGCCTCGATGCGGTTGCGGGGGGAGTTCTTTTCGCCGGGATCGGTCACGATGAAGCGGACCCACTTCTTGCCGTCCCGTTCGAAGAGTTCCTTTTCCTCGGCATGGATCGAACTGGTAAGCGCGCCGGTGTCGAGTTTGGCGGCAAGCTTCAGTTCGAGATCGCCGATCTTCACCATCTCGCGCCACCCGTAAACTTGAACGGGATCCGAGGAAACGGGCCGTGCCACCGCGGTGCCGGCATCGGCCTCCTTGCGCTCGGCGGTTGCCTCGTCCTCCTCTTCAACCGGCATCCCCGTGGCCGGCGTCCCTCCTTCAACTTTCCCGGGCGGATCGCCTTCCTTCTTGACCGGGTCCAGCTTGAGCGGCGTGTCTTCCTTCTCCTTCGCGGGCGCTTCTTCCTTGCCCTTGGGAGCCGGCTCCGCTGGCTTCACGGCGGTCGTGCCCTTGGCGCTGTCCGTGGCGGCAGGAAGTCCCGCGGGAGCCAGCAGACAAAGAACCATAAAGAAGGACGTAAGGGCTTTTCTCTCGAAGGTCACGCGGACCGACTATCAGCAACAGACCTCAGGAAATGCAACGGAATTCCAGACTCGCCGCGCCCCACGCGATCGCGGACCCCATGGGCTTCAAGACCATTGTCGGGCTGATCACGATCGGGCTGATGTCGTGCAGCCACTGGCGCTTCGACGCGCCTCGCGAACGGCTGGAGGTGACCGCACCGGCGAGCTGGCAATCGACCGCCGCAGGCAGTGACGGCCGGATCAGCACCGGCTGGCTCTCGGAATTCGGCGACCCGGCATTGACCCGGGCGGTCGAGGAGGCGCTCGCCAACAACCGCGATCTCCAGTCCGCCGCCGCCCGGATGCGGCAGGCGAAAGAGTCGAACATCGCCGGGCGCTCCCGGGTCCGGCCGCGCGTCGGGCTCGATGCCAGCGCCGGCTACAGCCTCTCGGAAAACGGCAAGGCTCCGGCCAGCGAATCCGAGCGCTACGGACTCTCGCTCGCCGCCTCGTGGGAGGCCGACCTCTGGGGGCGGCTGCGGGACCTGAATGCCGCGGACGATGCCGACTACGCCGCCGCCCAGGCTTCCTACCGCGGGGCCCGGCTTTCGCTGGCCGCCAATGCCGCCAAGGCCTGGTGCAACCTGATCGCCGCCGAGCAGTTGTTAGTGCTCGCCCGCAGCACGCTGGATTCGAACGAACGGGTGCTCCGCGCCGTCGAGCGACTCTTCAAAGGCGGTGCCGGACAGGGCGCGCTGGACGTCCAGCTCGGCCGGACCAACGTCTCGTCCGCCCAGCGCGCGGTGAAATCGACCGAGCTTCTGCGGGACGAGGCTGCCCGCAGCTTCGAAGTTCTGGTCGGCCGCTACCCGTCCGCGGAGACTCGCGCGACCCGCGAACTACCAGGCTTGAAACGTTCGGTCCCCTCGGGCATTCCGGCCGAACTGGTCGAACGCCGGCCCGATCTCGCGGTCGCCAAAGCCGACCTTTTTGCCAGTGCCAAACGCGCCGATGCCGCCCGCAAGGCGCTGCTGCCCCGGCTGGCGCTCACCGGCAGTTCCGGCACGCCCGTCTCTAACTTCGCCAACCTGCTCGATCCCGCCTGGCTGACCAGCTCGATCGCCGCCGGCTTCAGCCAGGCGCTCTACGAAGGCGGCGCGCTCTCATCCGACGCCCGCGCCGCTCTCGCCGCCAACGAGGCGCTGCTCCACCGCTTCGCCCAGCTTTCGCTCGAGGCCTTCCGCGAAGTCGAGTCGGCGCTCGGTGCCGATTCTTCGCTGGCCGAGCAGGAGGCCTTCCTGGTCAAGGAGGTCGAGCAGGCCGCGCTGGCCGAAAAGCAGGCTGCCCGTGACTACTCCGACGGTGTGAACGACGATATCCTTCGAGTGCTCGAGTCCCAAAGCCGTGCCACCAACGCCCGCTCCGGCCTCATCCGACTGCGCAACGAACGTCTCCAGAACCGCATCGACCTCCACCTCGCCCTCGGTGGCGATTTCAAAACCCCGACCGGCTGATCCGATCTGCCAGAATCCCGCAAGCTGGCTTCGTATTTGGCAATCGCCGGTTTTCGATGCACGTTCCGCGCGCCCAGCTTCCTGATGCTTCTCCGCCTGCTCATTCCCGTTTTCATCCTCGCCGTCGGCGCACTCGCCGCCTGGCGCATGGGCATCCCCGTGGAAACGCCGAAGCCGCAGCCGGCACAGCCCCAGGTTCTTAAAACGGAGATCCTTGAGCTACAACGCAGCGACTTCGCGGTGCTGCTGGACAGCCAGGGCAGCGTCCGAGCTCACTACACCACCACTCTAACACCGCAGGTGGCGGGTAACCTCTTAAGGATCCACGAATCCTTCGAAGACGGTGCTTTTTTTGAAAAGGACGAGGTACTGGCGGAACTCGATCCCGCTGATTTCCAAGTCGCCGTCGCTGCCGCGGAATCCCGGATGGCCCGTGCGGAGGCCATCCTGATCCAGGAAGAGGCGCGCGCCAAACAAGCCCGCTTGAACTGGCAGGATCTCGGCTACGACGAAGAGCCGTCCGACCTCGTCCTGCGAATCCCCCAGCTCAAGGAGGCCAAGGCAACGGTCGACGCCGCCAAGGCCGACCACGAGCAGGCCTTGCGAAATCTCGAGCGCACCAAAATCCGCGCTCCTTTCGCCGGACGGGTCCAGCAGCGGGTCGTCGGCCTCGGACAGGCGGTCGGCAGTTCCACTCCCCTTGGCGAGGTCTTTGCCACCGACTTCGCGGAAATCCGGCTTCCGCTTTCACCCCGCCAGCTCGACTTCATCACCCTTCCTTCCCGACCCGGTGACCCGGAGGTCCCGGTGACCCTCACCGACGCGCTGGGCAGCGCGGAGGCCAGCCAGTGGCAAGCCCAAATCGTCCGCACCGAAGGCTCCATCGACGAATCGTCCCGTGAACTTTTCGCCATCGCACGCATCGACGATCCCTTCGGCCTGATCTCCGGCAAACCACCGCTGCGGATCGGCCAACCGGTCCGCGCCTCGATCCGCGGCAAAGTGTTAGAGCAGGTCTTCGTCCTCCCGCGCCAGTCCCTGCGCGGGGTCAACCGCATCTATCTCGTCGACCGCGAGACCACGTCGATCAAGCGCGTGGAAATCGAGCCACTCTGGTCCACCGCCGATGTTTTGGTCATCCGCGACGGCTTGGAACCCGGCCAATGGCTGTCTACCACCCGCCTACCCTACGCCCCCGATGGCGCCCCGGTGGAGGTCATCGAAAGCCCATCCGCCGCGGAAGTCCCCGCCGTCCCGCCGGATGGCAAAGCCGCGACCGGCGGATCTTGAAACGGGGCGAGGTCGGCCGTGAAAAGCCGATCGCTTCACCAAGAAGCAATTAGAACCTAATTGTTAAGACATCTTAAATTTTTCTTGTGGTAGGGCGGAATTTTTGAAATTCCTACTCGCGTCATGAGAACTCTTCCGCTCCTTGCCGCGCTTTTTCTTTTCAGCCCGATCGCCGGTGCCAGCACCGAGCTGGAATTGCTCCAGGACCGCTGCTCCGAGCAAGAGCGCCAGATCCGCCAGTTGGAAGAAGAGAACAGCCGACTCAAGTCGCTGATGGAGACCGCATCGGCGACTCCGGTCGCCCGGACCTCCCCATCTACCGAGAGTAAAGCCCAAGCGCCGGCTGGAAACGTCGCGACTGGAGAAATCTCCGCCCCTGCTTACGGGACGGTCCGCGGCGGTGACACGCTTTCCAAGGTGGCCAAGCGCCACGGAACCACGTCCGAAACCTTGATCAAACTCAACAAGCTGAAGAATCCTTCGCTGATCCGCCCCGGCCAAAAGCTGATTCTTCCCGGCAAGGCTCCCGCTCCTGCCGCCCGGCCATCCGCCCCGGTCGGTGGTCGCCACATTGTCAAAAGCGGAGAAACCCTCTACAGCATTGCTCGCAAATACAGCATCGGAGTTGAAGAGCTCGAGGCCGCCAATCCGGCCGTGAAGGCCGCCGCTCTCCGCCCCGGCCAGACTCTAGAGCTCGCCCGCAGCACCCCGCCGGCAACACCTACCCGCGAAGCTGCCGTCGCCCGCTCAACCGCCTCGCAGGCCCCTGCTGCCAAGTCAGTCCTTGGCATTTCCACCGCAAGCGCAGTGACCAAACTCGACAGCGCTTCCGCTCCCGCCCCGCTGGCCAGCTCCAGCCGGACGGTGTCCAGCGCGCCGCGCATCAAGTCGGTGCTGGTCACCGAGGAAACCGATTTCGGTGCGTTTGCCGCAGCACACGGCACCACCACCGAGAAACTAAATGCCCTGAACGGCCATAGCCTGAAACCTAGTACAGTCCTTGCAAAGGGCTCGGAGTTCTACGTTCCCGCCCAGCCTTGAGAATTCAAAGCTCCGATTCCTTAGGTGATGGCCCTTGATGGGCATGGCACCCGTCCGGGATACGTCCCGGGCGGGTTTTCTTTTTCCGGAAGCAGAGTCCAGAAGCCAGAGTCCAGAAACCAGACAGCTGAAGCGACTGCATCTCCCTCTCAGTCTTGTCTCTTGTCTCTTGTCTCTTTCAAGGCGACACCGCCAACCGCTCCGGCCCGCTGCTTTCACCGAAGATGAAGCCGTTCTCCTTGTAGGTCTTCAGGCGGAAATGGGTGGCCGTCGAGATGACGCCATCCACGGTGCTCAGCTTCTCGGAGACGAAGCGCGCGACTTCGCGGAGATCGCTTCCTTCCACCACCACCATCAGGTCATAGCCACCGCTGGCTAGATAGCAACTTACCACCTGATCGAAGCGTGCGATCCGCATCGCGAGGCGATCGAAGCCGCCGCCGCGCTCCGGCGTGACCTTGACCTCGATGAAAGCCGACACGTCGTCGTCGCCGGCCTGCTCGGGATTGATCACCGCTTGGTAGCCGAGGATCGTGCCGTTCTTTTCCCAAGCCGCGAGGCGTTCCCGGACCTCCGCCTCGCTCAGGGAAAGCAGCTCGGCAAGTTCGTGGTGGCTGTGGCGCGCCTGGCGGCGGAGCAGTTGCAAAAGCGGATCGATCGACATGGCGGCGGATTTCTAGCGGCGGATTCCGGACAGGGCAAGGCCGGCGGCGGGGCCGAGCAAAAGGCAATAGGTCTTGTAGGTCCTATAAGACCTATCTCCCCCGGTGACCCTCCCTCGAAGCCTGAATTCCCCCTCGACTCCGTTCCCCGAATCGACCGAACTTTCATCGCCGTGCGAACTGCTTTCCCTTTCAAACGACCCGAGCGCAACCGGTGGTATCTCGCCTTCCCCACCCTCCTCCTCATCTTGGGAATCTTGTGCCTGCTGGACCCCTCACTCCGGCCGGAACCACCCGAATACGTCATCCTGGCTGCTACAACGGGATATTGGATATGGGAACAGTGGCGCTTTCGTAAACTACCGCCACTTTCACTGGAAATCGACGAGCACGAAATCCGCCTTCTCCCCCGCTCGCATTGGGGCATCGATCCGATCCCGCGATTGTCCATTTACAGAATCCGCGAAGAGCGGACTTCGCTCTTCATTCTCTACCGCCGCGACGGCGTTGAAAAAGCGGTCGAGCTCCGCCGCTGCTTCTTCGACTGGGCCGCGTGGCACCGGCTCCCGCTGCTCCTCGACCCGGCGTCCTACAGCGGCGATCAGCCCTGACTCAATCCCCCAGACAAATCCCGACCGCCTTCGCCGCCTTGACCATCTCGCCTTCGGGCTCGACCAAACGCAGCTTGTTCACCGCATCTTCGATCGGCACCGAGTCGACGTGATAGGCTTGGTAACTGACCATCCGCCCGAAGCGGCCTTCTTCCGCCAACTTCACCGCCATCACACCGAAGCGGGTGCCGAGGATGCGGTCGAGCGCGGTCGGCGCACCGCCGCGCTGCAGGTGACCCAGCGTGCAGGCGCGGGTCTCCTTGCCGGTCAGCTTCTCCAAACGCCGCGCGATGATGTCCCCGATCCCGCCGAGCCGGACTTCACCGCCCTCGTTGGCGGCGATCGTTGCCAATTCGCCGTCCGGCAGGTGGGCGCCTTCCGCCACCACTACCAGCGTGCTGTGGTGACCCTGCGCGTCGCGCTGCTTGATGAATTCGGCGACCTTTTCCGTGTCGAAGGGAATCTCCGGCAGCAAGATCACCGCGGCCCCGCCGGCGATCCCGCCCCACAGCGCGATCCAGCCTGCATGGCGGCCCATCACCTCCAGAACCATGATCCGCTTGTGGCTTTCCGCCGTGGTGTGCAAGCGGTCAAGCGCATCGACCACGGTGCTCACGGCGCTGTCGAAACCGAAGGTCATCGCGGTGGCCATCAGGTCGTTGTCGATGGTCTTCGGCACGCCGATGATCGGCCAGCCTTCGCGGTAAAGCTGCAGGCCGGTGGTCAGCGAACCGTCGCCGCCGACGATGATCAGCGCGCGGATCTCGAGCTGGTCCATCGTGCGCTTGGCCTTGGCCACGATTTCGGGCGGAACTTCGGCGATGTCGCCCTTGCCGATCTTGGCGGCAAAGTGACCCTTGTTGGTGGTCCCCAGGATGGTGCCGCCAAGCTTGAGAATCCCCAGCGTGTCGATCGGCTTGAGCACCTTGTAGTCGCCAGGGGGTAGCAGTCCTTCAAAGCCGTCCTTGAAGCCGATGACCTCCCAGCCGAGCTGGCTGGCGGCTCCCACGACGCCGTGGATCACTGCGTTGAGTCCGGGGCAATCGCCGCCGCTGTTGAGAATTCCGATGCGCATCGCAGTTGGGGTTTGGGGATTGAATCAGGGATTGATAAGCCAAAATCACGCCATCCTCAGCGCGGATTCGGAACGTCGAGAATCTCCTTCCCCCGGCTGCCCACCGGAGCTCCGGCGGCGACCCAGCGGTCGTAGGATTCCCACCCTTGGCGGATCAGCCCCCGGGCGCGGTTAAAACGGTCCGGGCTATTGAGAAGCACCACCACCAGCCGCCGCGGGGTGACCCCTTTCTCGCCGTCGGGTTTGGTGCGCACCAGCGGCTCGCGGTCGGTCGCCACGCTGAGACAGGCTCCGGCGGCTGCGGTCGTGCCGGTCTTGATCCCGAGGATCATCGGCTCGCCGACCAGCTCGTTCGTATTGTTTACCTTATAGCTTCGCTTCCCAGCAACCCCATGGACGGTGACCTGGCGATCCTTCTGGCGGACGATGAAGGTGAAGCCCGGCTTGCGCATGGCATAGATGGAGAGCTTGGCGACATCGGCAGCAGTCGAAAGTCCCGTCTTGCCCGGCAGTTCAAGCCCGTGGGGATTGGCAAAGCGGGTCTTGGTCAAATTGATGGCCTTTCCCAACTCGTTCATCTCCACCACGAATGCCGCCACCGAGTCCCCGCCCTTGCCCCTTGCCCGCAGGATTTCGCCGCCGACGTGATGGGCAACAGTGGTCGCCGCGAGATTGTCGGACCCCAGAAGCGCGGAGTAGAGCGCGTCGCGCAGCGTCAACTGGTCGCCGGGCTGGAGGTTCATCGGATTTGGACCGCCTATCGCCAGCGCCGAGGCCGGCACGGTCGCGAGGGTCTGGTTAAGGTCCACCCCGGTCGCGTCCGCCCAGTCGACGGCGATCACTCCCGTCGCAATCTTGGTCAGACTGGCGATGGGTCGTTTGACGAGGGATTCCGAAGCCATCAGCACTTTCCCGGAATGGGCCTCCACCACCATGTAGGACTCGCCCTGCTGGGCCATCCCCGGGGCGAAGAGCAGAGCTTGGAGGACGAAGGAGACGAAAAACGCGCGTTTCATAGAGCGCGGCGGACTCTATCGGCCCGACGGTGGCACTCAACCCCAAATCCCGGTCGGGAGCGGTTCCGTCCGGCCCGGGCACTTCGCGACGGACGATTCGCGCCTTGCCAATGAAATCCGTCTGGCTAAGCTACCCGCGTCAGGCAGTTCCGGTTCCATCCGACTGCCCGCCGCCGGCCAAACGCAGATTTTGGCAGCAGCGTTCCGCTTGGGCGGACCGCAATCGGACTCCGGCGGACGCGGATTCGCGTAAATGCCTGTCAAACCGGGTCCAACGCGCGATAACCGCCACGTCCCGGGTCTATGGAAATTCCGCCCGTCCCGCTTTGAGCGGCGGTTTTTCCCCGGCACCAGAAAGCCGGCGACCCGGACCGGCAGGTCGAGCCCGCAGCCCCGCCCGAACGCGGGTGGCTGCCCGCCGTCGCAACTCAGGACCCCCCAACCGAAACGCAAAACATGTCCAACGCCACACCTGATACCAGAGGCGCCGGAGGCCCCGGAGGCGAACGTCGCCGACAGCGCTCCCGCGGAGGCAAAGGCCGGAATCGCAACCGGCAAGACAACGAACAAGGCAACAACCCGAACCGCTCCTCACACCAGGGCGACCGCAACCGCGGCGACCGGGGTGAGCGCGGCGGAGATCGTAGCGAACGCGGACCCCGTCCGCCGCGCCGCGAATACAAGCCCGTGCCACTCACCTGGTGGCAGAAGATCCTGAAGGCCTTCGGCCTCTACAAGGAACCCGTCCGCCCGCCCCGTCCCGAGAAACAGGAGAGCATCCGCTTCGAGGAAGGTCCGCCACGCGAAGTGAAGTCGAACACCCGCAACGCACGCCAAGGCAACCCCGACGCTGCACCCCGCCCACCCCAAGAACGGACCGAGCGAGGTGAACGCGGTGAGCGCGGTGAGCGCCCGGAACGCCGTGAACGCGGCGAACGCCCAGAACGGTCCGAGCGCTCCGATCGCGGAGAAAGAGGCGAGCGCGGCGAAGTCGCCAGCACCCGCATCTACCTCGGCAACCTGTCCTACGAAGCCTCCGAAGACGACCTCAAGGACCTCTTCAAAGGCGTCGGGACGGTCCGCAATGTCGAAATCGTTTACAACCGCCGCACCCACAAGTCGAAGGGCTACGGGTTCGTCGATATGCTCAACGTCGACGAAGCCCGGCGCTCAGTGGAAATCCTCCACGACCAGTTCTTCATGGGCCGCAAGCTCGTGGTGAGCGGGGCGAAGACCAAGGACCACGAAGACGAAGGCAAGGACGAGGATGCCCGCGAAGAAGCCGCCGCCCGTGCCGAGCGCCAGGCAGCTGCCGCCGCGGTGACCGCCGCGGCTGCTGCCGTGGCTGTCGCCGCTCCGGTCGAGGAAGTGGCTGCGGTCGACGTCGTTGACGTCGTTGACGTCGTTGACGTTGTCGACGCTGTTGACTCCGTCGAAGCGGTCGCTGAAATCTCCGAACCCGTGGCCGAACAGCCAGTCGCCGAAGAAGCGGCATCCGAAGAAGCGGTCTCCGAGGAACGGACCGCCTGATCCCTCGTCGATCTATCCCACGCCTCGTCCGGTTCGTCTGGGCGGGGCGTTTTTCTTGGCGGACCCTTTGCTCCCCTTGAACGGATCATGATTCAGGAAAAGAACCCGGAATAGGCTTGCTCCATGAATTCATGGGGTTATAGCACTCCGGCGACCATTTCGGTCGTGCGGAGTCAAACAAGCGGCTCCAGCCCTTTTCCGGTCTTCATCGATGAGAGATGGTTCGGGGATCTCCTGATAGCCTCATCGACACCGCCAGCCGCCTCCACTTTGCGCGGGCCGGCACCCCAATACATGACCCCGACCACGTTCGAGGCGATGCCCCTGGCAGCGCCCCTCCATCGCGTTTTGCGCGAACTTGAATACCACACGCCTTCGCCCGTCCAGGCCCAGGCCATCCCCCTGCTGTTAGAAGGCCGCGACCTCCTCGGTTGCGCCCAGACCGGCACCGGCAAGACCGCCAGCTTCGCGCTGCCGATCCTCCACGCACTCCACGAAAACCCGCGCCCCTCGAAGCCGAAGAGCGCCCGCACCTTGGTCCTCGCCCCGACCCGCGAGCTCGCGGTGCAGGTCGCCAAAAGCTTCGGCACCTACGGCAAGCACGTCCGCTTCCGCCAGACCATGATCTACGGCGGCGTCGGCCAGAATCCCCAGGTCGCCGCCATGCGCGGCGGGGTCGATGTCCTCGTCGCCACCCCAGGCCGCCTGCTCGATCTCATCGAGCAGCGCGCCGTCGATCTCTCCGCCGTCGAGTTCTTCGTGCTCGATGAAGTCGACCGCATGCTCGACATGGGCTTCCTGCGCGACGTGAAGAAGATCGTCGCGATGCTCCCCGCAAAGCGCCAGTCGCTGTTCTTCTCCGCCACCCTGGCGCCGAACATCGTCCAGCTCGCCGAAAGCATCCTGCGCACCCCCGCCCGCGTCAGCATCCAGCCGGAAACGACCACCGCCGAACGCATCGAGCAAAAAGTCTGCTTCGTCACCAAAGACGACAAGCGCCCGCTGCTTGAGAAGCTCCTCGGCGACCAATCCCGGGCCAGCGAGGCCAAGCTCACGATCGTTTTCAGCCGCACCAAGCACGGTGCGAA
>JAYTLR010000202.1:0-4058 GCA_043729195.1 Akkermansia sp. | reverse complement strand
GCAGGAATGCAGAAGCAAGGGGGCGGATCGGAGTCCGCCGCTCCTTGTGCTAGAGATGCTCCTCCTGCACTCTGATGCGATCATCTCGTTCGAGAGTTTGTTGTCGCTACTCCTTCTTTCCAGGCCAACCGGTCAATCCCAAGGATCCATCGCCGACGCATCGCCGATCCACGCGCCGAAGTACGGCCACTCCGCCTTGTCGCGCCAGAGGAAGACGAAGAAGGGGCGGTCGTAGACGAAATGGCGGGGAACAAGCCGCGGCGGCTCCGGCGGTCCGCCGAAAGGCTCATCGCCGCCTTCCACCAGCACCTCGACCCGCGCGCCCTTTTCGTGAAGCTCGAAGGTCGTGCGCTGCTCCGCCCTCACGATCTGCCACGGCAGGTCGCTGCCTTTGAAAGTGCGCGAGCCTTGGAGGTCCGGCGTGAAGTCGGCGACGGCTTCGAGCTTCAGATAGGGCACCTGCACCACGTCCTTTTCGTGAAGCCCGACATCGTTCCATGCCCCAAAGCGGCGAGGCTTTTGCTGATACTGTCCGCGCCAGGTCCCGACCCAGCGGCAAGCCGTGGCGAAGTCCTGACCGGTCGGCGGGAGGTAAAGGATCACGGTATCGTCGTCCGCCTTGCCGCGGATCTGGAGGGCATGGCTTTTGTCCACAGGCCGCCAAGCGAGGACACGGACCGAGTCGCCATAACTCGAACTCGTCTCGCCGCTGCTGCCGAAGAAGTGAACGTTCTTCGGCCCCGCTGCCGTGGTAAAGGACAGCGGCTTCTTGCGCGAACGGTGGAAGGCTTCGTGAAACTCCACGCTGCGGGCAAGCACGCCGTAGAAGGAGATGGCGCCGGGAGACTCGTTCTCCAGTTTGAAAGGTCCCTCCGGCTTTCCTAACAGTTTCGCCGCCTCGGCGATTACTTCATCGGTGAACTCCCGCGTCGCCGGTCCCGCCCAGGCTTTCCAACCGCTCTTCGGCATCACCTTCGCGGACTCCCAGCGGAAACCATCGAGTTTCGCGATCAAGGGATTCGGCGGATCCACCTTTATTGCCGGACCGCCGTGCTTCGCATTGAGCTGATCCCACGCCGCTTGGAACATCGGCGACCAAACGACGGTCCGGTCCGCGGAAAGCGGCTGCTCGGGATGCGCGACGGTGGCGACCTCGGCGTGGAGCGGGAGGGTGAAGAGGAGGATGGCGAGGCCCTTCATTTCACCACGAGAATGTCGCACTTCACGAAGACCATGACCTTGCGCGAGGGATCGGTGGTCCCCTCGCCGTCTTTCGGGGAAAGGGTTGCGGCGAAGACGTATTGGCCTTCCTTGCACGTCAACGCCGTCGTGGTTCTCATCGAGTAGATTTTCGGCATCTGGATCTTGGAGGTGTTGCCTGAACTGTCCTTGCGCTCGACCCAGACGGTTTCACCGGTGTGCCAGACCATGTCCGGTGCCAAGCGGAGGTCGATCACCTTGTCATCCGCTCCGGAGGTCGGTTCAATCTCGAGGGTCGTGCCGAGATTGCGGGTCTCGAATGAGGTCGGCGAGAAGCTAAAGAGCTTCTCGAGAGTCTGGACCTCGTCGAGGGAGAGTCCGTCATCTCCGTCCGAGGCTCCGAAAGTCCCGGGAAGTGTCGGAGGCTGATATTCGGTCGGATAAATGAACTCATTGATCGATTCCGCGAGCGCCTTCTCCCCGCTACGTGCATTGCAGATCATCGTCTCCATCACCTTCGCCTCGCCCTTCTTAACCAGCTCCTGCACCTGCTTGCGCAAGGGCGTGGCGTCGGCGCTCGGAGGATCGGTGAGAAAAAGGAGATCTGTTAGCGTCTCGTGGGAGAGTTCGACGTATTCGACCTGCACCCGGATCATCCTCGGCGCGTTGACGTCCTCGTCGAAGGGATCAGTCTCGGGGGCGGCGTCACCGGCGGCCTTTTCGAAGGGTGCCGGGACCTTGTCGGGCTCTTGAGCGCCGAGATAGAGCGAGAGGACCGCAACGCCGGCGGCCAGGGGGAGGATGGCTTTTCTCATGGGAGACATGAGACGCCGGTTCGTTGGGGTTATTCAAGGAGGATGTCGTGGCGAACGGCACGCGGCGCAGCCGCTCTCGGACTGCTGCGATGCTTCGCAGCTTTCGAGTGCGGGCAGAGGCACGCTTCTCGCGTGGACTGAGGCGATCTGCCAGGATCGCTGCGTCCCGCCTGAACGGATCGCCTCACCCTTCATTCCGAGAGCTGCGAAACATCGCAGCAGTCCGAGGGCCTTCGGCTTTCATCCGGCGGGGGCTTAGAGATGCCCCTCCTGCACTCCAGGCGCGATCATCTCGTTGGAGAGCTTGTTGTGGAACTCGAACAAGTCGGTGCGGCGGTCGGTGACCGGGGTGACGCTGCCATTCAAGCGCGAGCGATAGAGGTCGGAGATGTCGAGGTCGGTGACCAGCATCGTCTCGACATTCGGGTCGGCCTCGGCCTGGATGCCGTCGCGGGCGAACTCGAAATCGCTGGGCGTGAAGACGGCGGCGCGGCCGTAGTGGATGTCCATCGCGGGGACGTCCGGCAGGTTGCCGACGACGCCGGCGGTGGCGACGTAGATTTGGTTTTCAATCGCCCGCGCCGCGGAGCACAAGCTGACGCGGAGGTAGCCCTGGCGGTTGTCGGTGCAATACGGGATGAAAAGAATTTCCACACCGCGGTCGGCGAGGTAGCGGGCGGCTTCGGGGAACTCGACGTCGTAGCAGATCAGCACGCCGATCTTTGCCTTCGGAGTCTGCAGGACGATTAGGGAGTCGCCGCCGGAAATGCCCCACCAGGTTTTTTCGGACGGTGTGATGTGGAGCTTCGGCTGCGAGACGTGGGTGCCGTCGGGCTTGAAGATCATCGAGGTATTCTCGAGGCGACCATCGGGCTGGGTAACCGGATGCGATCCGGCGATGAGGTAAAGCCCTTGCTCGCGGGCGAGGCTGCTCATCAGCGCGATGAACTGCGGCGTGTATTCGGCGAGCTTGCGGATGCCTTCGCGCGAACCGAGCGGTTCGAGGGCGCTGAGGAGCTGGACGCTGAGGAACTCGGGGAACAGCACGAATTCCGCGCCGTAGTCCTCGCCGGCGGTCTCGACGAAGTAGCGGATCTGTTTCGCGAACTCATCGAAGCTCGTCACCTTGCGCATCTGGTACTGCACGCAGGCGACGCGGACCTTGCTGCCGTGTTCGTCGCGCGATTGGTATTCGGGATTGATCCACTCGATCATCGCGGCATGGTCGCGCGAGCGGTGGTCGTGCAGGTAGTTCGGCATGATGCCGCGGACCGCGAAGCCCTGCTTGAGTTGGAAGCCGAGCACCGGGTCGGCGATCTTGCCGTCTTGGACCTGCCAGACGTATTCCTCCGGGGTGAGGCGGGAAGCGTGGTCGTCGTAGTGCCAGAGCCGGGCGCCGGCGAGGATGCGGCGGAGGTTAAGCCGGCGGCACAGCTCGCGGCGGGAATCGTAGAGCAAGGCGCCGATGCCGAGTTTTCGGGCGTCGGGATCGACGTACACATCCGCGCCGTAGAGCGTGTCGCCCTGGGGATCGTGGTTGTAAAAGAAGCCCGCATCGGTGATGCCGTCGTAGGTGTGCTTGCGCAGCGGATTGCGGCCCAGGGTGACGATCAGCGACGAGGCGACGCCGAGGATCTTGCCATCGCGTTCCGCGAGGAGCTGGCCTTCGGGGAAAACATGGATGTGGGAGCGGAGATGCTTTTCATTCCATGGCCCTCCGGCATCGCCCGGCTGGGGGAAGCAGCGGCGGTGGAGCGCGAGGATGGCGGGGATGTCATCGACCGTGGGATTGCGGACGGAAACGGGGCCCGGCGGGGTGGCATGGTCTGGCGGTTGCACGGGGAGAAGAGAGCCCAGAAACAAGAGGCCAGAAACCAGAAAAACAAAAGAAGCCTGAGCTTCAGAAACTCACGGCCGGCACGGGGGTAAACCCAAGAAACCCCGTGCCGGCCGCGTTTCAGATTGGTCGCTACAAGCAGAAGGTAAAACCCAAGAAACCCAAAGCTCGCCACGACCTATGTCAATGGAGATACAGCCGTACGC
>JAYTLR010000201.1:0-5420 GCA_043729195.1 Akkermansia sp. | reverse complement strand
TTGGGAGCCCCCCCTTGGGCCTTGTTGTTCTTTTGGCATCCGTCGTCGGTTCTTTGGCGGAAGAAGCTCCCGTGGAAGCGCCGCCCGTCACGAATCCCGCCGCTTTCGCCGATCCCATTTCCACCTACCGCATTTACATCAACGCGGTTCGGAAGACTGATTCGGCGGCGGCCAAAAGTTGCTTCACGATCGCCGGTGACAACGGGTCCGGCGCGCTGGATGTCATAGTTGGGCTTTGGACTTCCACCCGACGGCTTGACCAGATCGCCACCAAAAAGCTCGGCGTGGAAGCCGCCCGGGTGATCCTGGAGCCGATCGGATTCAGTCGAGGTGATCTACGCGATGCGGCGCTCGACCTGACAGAAAAGCGACTCACCGGCGCGTTGGTGAGATTTGTCGGCGACGATAAGGCCGAACTCGTGATCAAGTGGCAAGACGACGACGGCTCTCCGAACGAGGCCTTCGAGTTTCACGGAGATGACCCGGTCCGGTTCAGCAAGGTGAACGGCGCGTGGAAGATCGACGCGAACCACCAGATTGGCGGCCTCTCCGGCGAGGATTTCCTTAAGCAAGGTACTTGGGGCGCGGCATTTCGCGATCACGTGAAAATCGCCAACGAAGCCAGCGACCGAATGACGAAAGGGACCTTGAAGACTCCGGAAGAATTGAAGGAGTTCCTTGCCCGGGAAGTATCCGCCGCGGAAAAGCGATATAAGGACGCGGTTGAGCCACCTCGCTAGGACTTGATCGGCGGCGAGGTCATTCACGATCCTACTCGTCCACGAGCCGGATCCCCTCGTCCCCGATTGTGATTTTCCGCTTCTTAAATAGCGCTCCGGTCGCCTGCTTGAAGGCCTTCTTGCTCACGCCGAGCGCCTTGTGGATCACCTCCGCCGGGCTGGCATCGCTGATCGCCCAGAAGCCGCCGCGTTGCTTAAGCTCTTCTTCGATCCGCGTCTCCAAGTCATCGATCCGCGCCCGGCCGGGGGGATACAACGACAGGTCGACCTTGCCGTCGCCGCGGCACTGGACGACGTAACCCTTCGTCTGCTCCCCGGCGTGCAGGCGGCGGAAGACCTCGTTGGCGAACAGTACGCCGGAGTGCTTGCCTTCGATGATCGCCTTGTAGCCCAGCTCGGTCTTGCCGTAGAGCATCAGGTTCACCTCCTGGCCCTCGGCGTACTCGGCAGGCGTTTTGTTGAGAAACTTGTTCAGCCGCCGCGTCGCGACGATCCGGCCGCTGGCCGAGTCGACGTGGACATGCACGACGTACGACTTGCCGACTTCGATCCGCTCCTTCTGTTCGCGGAAGGGGAGCAGCAAGTCCTTCGGCAGGCCCCAGTCGAGGAAAGCGCCGACGCCAGTCAGCGCGAGGCATTCCAAGTAGGCGAAGCCGCCGGGCATCACCTTCGGATGCTTCATCGTCGCGACCGGCCGGTCCTCGGAGTCGAGGTAAAGGAACACCTCCACCTCGCCGCCGATCTGCCATTTCATCGGCATCTCGCGGCGTGGCAGCAGCACCTCCCCGAGCTCGTCCCCGGCATCGAGGAAGAGACCGAAGGGTTGCTCGCGGAGGATCGTCAGGGATGCGCGTTCGCCGAGGTGGGCCATGGGAAGAAGATTGAACCGCCAAGGCGCAAAGAACGCCAAGGAAGAAGAGTGGAAGTTTGGGACGGCCTCCGCCGAATCGGAATCAAATCCTCAGAAAACTTGGCGAACTTGGCGTCTTGGCGGTGAACTTTGTCTTCTAGAGCAGTTTCCGCTTCTTCGGATTCCGCTTCTTCCCGCCGAAGACGACCTCCTTGATGTCGAAGGCCTCGGGGTCGTATTCCCCGCGATACCAGCCGATCTGGCCGGTCAGCGCTTCCATGTATTGGAAGGCTCCGCCGAAGTCCTCCGGCGGGCAGGCGCGGGCGCCGTCGATCATGACCGCGCCCTCGTCGTCGCCGTCCTCCTTCTTTTCGAGCACGACCTCGTGCAGCCAGTCTTCCGCGAAATCGTAGCGATAGAGCATCCGCATCGGCAGCCGCTTCTTGCCGATGAAGTCCGCCAGCGTGAGCTTCAGCTCGTCCTGGAACTCGCCGCCCTTCGGCACCTGGTCGGCCAGGCCGACCGGCCCGATCACGTCGGTCAGCCGCTTGCCCTTGCCGTGGCGGAACTCGTGCGGGTGCTTGTTTTCCCAGCCCATCGCGTCCTGGATCGAGTCGTTGAGCTGGAGGAAACTGAACGACACCGGCACCGAAAAGCGCCGCCAGATCTGCGGGGTGATCTGGTAGAGGAAGACTTTGACGACGATGCGCGGCTGGGACATGCGACGGAGCGTAAGCGGAGCATTTGACGGGAGGCAAACCCGAAGCGCCAGTCGATGCAAAGTAGGCCGCTGAGACAACCCGGTCCCGCCCCGCCGAAACTTACCGCTCGCCTGTGGCCGCCGTCCCTTGGAATAAGCAGGAGGATTTCACGCTGTGCGCAACCCCGTCCTCCATGTCTTTCTCCCGCTCGGCCTGGCGCTCGTTTGCCAAGCGGAGCCCCTCGTGCTGACGAAGGTCGAGCAGATCCGCGCGCTGTCCCGCGAAGAGGCCGCCAAGGCCCATCCGGTAAAGCTGCGCGGCGTTGTAACCTGGCGCGACTCGGATTCCCGACCGAGTTTCTCCGTCCACGACGGGAAGCAGAACATCTGGGTCGATCGCCCGACCGCCACCCGCCGCGGTGCCTGGCGCGGCGGTGACATCAGCGCTACCGAATGTGCCATCGGGTCGATCGTCGAGATCGAGGGAACCACCGACCCCGGCGGCTACGCGCCCTGCATCGTGCCACACTCTTTCCGCCGCATCGGCCAGGGTCCGCTCCCGGAAGTCAAACGCCCGCCGCTGGAAAGCCTGCTTTCCGGGCGCGAGGACGGCCAACTGGTGGAATTGGAAGGTGTCGTGCAAGCGATCTCCCCACCGGACCAATTTGGCGATTCCCGGGTGATGATGATGATCGGCGGCCACCCCTGCCGCGTCGCCTCCGAGAACGGCAGGGACCTCGACGCCGGCAGACTGGTCGATGCCCGCGTGCGGGTCCGCGGCATCCTGGTGCCGCTGCCGAATCTCCGCGCCGAGGTCGCCGGCCTGCGGATGAACGTGATGGGGGCCGGCGATTTCGAAGTCATCCAACCTCCGCCCGCCGATCCCTTTCTCGCGCCGCGCGTCTCGCTCAACCGGCTGCTCCCCTTCTCGCCGGAAGCAGCACCCTTCCATCGCAAGGTCACCGAGGGCGTCGTCACGTTCGCGGAACAAGGCAGCTTTTTCTTCCTACAGGATGGCGACACCAGCGTCCGCGTCGAGTCGGAGGCCGCCGGTGTCAGCCCCGGCGATCGGGTCGAAGTCGCGGGCTTCATCGATACCTCCCGCACCCTCGCCGCACTGACCGGCGCGCGGGTCCGCCCGCTCGGCCGCACCACGGTGCCGGACCCCGTCGCGATCACCGTGCACCGCATCCTTCATCCCGACTTTCGCAACGTGTTCGAGAAAGTCGCCGACTCGGATTTCAGCGGCCGCCTCGTGCGCTTCCCCGGCCAACTCCTGCGCGTCGAGCGCGAGGAAAACAGCGGAAGCCTCGCACTGGTCATCGCCTCGGACGGAGAAGTCTTCCAGGCCTACCTGCCGGCCTCCCAGCGGGAAATCCCGGCCGACTGGGTCGAGGGCGCCCAGCTGGAACTGACCGGCATTTCGGAACTCGACTTCAAGGAAGACTCCAGCACCCAGGGCTCCATTTCCATCACCGGCTTCCGGCTCTGGCTGCGCTCGCCCGGGGACGTCCGCGTCCTGTCGGTCCCGTCCTGGTGGTCCCCGCAGCGGCTCGGCATGGCCCTCTCCGGCGTGCTCGCCGTGCTTGTCCTCGCCCTCGGCTGGAACCTCGCCCTGCGCCGCCTCCTGCGAAAAAGGAGCCTGCTGTTAGAAGAAGTCATGCGCGAACACCGCGACTCCGAGCTTGAGTTCCAGGGTGCCCGCCAGGAACGCCGCCGGCTTGCCAACGACCTTCACGACGGCCTTCAGCAGCTCATGGCCGGCGCGGCCTACCGGGTGGAAGCTGCCGCCGCCCACCTCGGCGAAGTGCCGCCCGCGGTCGAAGCCCAGCTCACCGCCGCCCGCCGCGCGCTGGTCCGCTCGCAGGACGGCCTGCGCGAGGCACTGTGGGGACTCCAGCACATGGAGGAAAACTCGGACGACTTCAGCGCACTGCTCCGCCACGCCGTCGGCAGCATCGAACACTGGCCCCCCGGCGCGGTCGAAGTCAGCGCGCACGGCACGCCCTTCCGGGTCTCCCGCCAGGTCATGGGCAGCCTGCTGTTGCTGATGCAGGAAACCGTCGGCAACGCCTTCAAGCACGGCGCAGCGACCCGCGTCGGCGTGTCACTCCGCTACGATCCCGCCCTGTTAGAGCTGCGCATCGACGACGACGGCCGCGGCTTCGACCCCACCAAAGCACCCGGTCCGCGCGAGGGTCACTTCGGCCTGGAGTCCGCCCGCCTGCGGATGAAATGGCTGGGCGGCAGCGTGGAAATCGACAGTGCCCCGGGACGCGGAACCCACATCATCTGCGCCGTACCCAAGGCCGCCGCCCTCGCCGCCGAACCGCTCTTCCCCCGCGACGGCGAGACCGATGACGATTCCTCCGCCTCCTTGTAAGCGCCACTCCCCTCCACCATGACTGCCGACCATTCCCTGCGCCTTCTCATCGTCGACGACCACGCCGTGGTCCGCGAAGGACTGGAGGCGATGCTCAGCATCGACCCCTGCTTCGAAGCCATAGGCACCGCCGGGTCCACCGAGGAAGCCCTACCCTATTGCGAGTATTTCCGCCCTCACGTCATCCTGCTCGATCTGAAAATGCCCGGCAGCGACGGCTTCAACGCCCTCGAGATCATCCGCCAGCGCTGGCCGGAAATCCGCGTCATCATCCTTTCCGCAAGCGCCAACGCTGCCGAGGTCAAGCTCGCCCGTCGCAACGGCGCGGCGGGCTATCTCGGCAAGTCCTCCGACCGCGCGACCTTGCTCAAAGCCATCCGCAACGCCGCGGCCGGTGGCACCGTCTTCCCCATCGACCCCGTCCCCGCGCCGTCCGAAGGCCCCACCCTGAGCGCCCGCGAGCTGGAAGTCCTGCGCCACCTCGGCCGCGGGCTTTCCAGCCAGGAACTCGGCCGCGTCCTCGGCATCAGCGGAGAAACCGTGAAGAGCCACATCAAGGCGATCTTCCACAAACTCGGAGTCGCCGATCGCGCGGAAGCGGTCGTCCGCGCCTACGAGCTCGGCTTGCTCAGCGCCGACCGCTGAGCGGCCCGCTCAAAAAATCCCTCCCGCGGGGGATAGCCGAAATCGGCCTGGGGACCCACCGTGCTTCGGTCGAGTTCCGCCCCATGACGGCTTTTCCTCATA
>JAYTLR010000200.1:0-15739 GCA_043729195.1 Akkermansia sp. | reverse complement strand
GGGGGGGCGGAATTCGGCCCCCCGCTTCTGCGTCAATTCCGGGCGGGCGGCAGAATGCCGCCCGCCCATTGCAATGTCGCTTGGAAAGCGACACTCCTAACAAGGATCAAACCCCCGCCTCGTCCGGCTCGGCCTTGGCACCGATCGGTTCGAACACCAGCAGCTCCTGGCCTTCAGGGCAGGTGACTTTCGCGGTGTCGCCCGGTTTCACATCGCCGCGCAGCAAGGCTTCGGCCAGCGGGTCTTCGAGGTAGCGTTCGACCGCGCGGCGCATCGGACGCGCGCCGTAGGCGGGGTCGAAGCCCTTCTTGACCAGCAGGTCGCGGGCGGTGACATCGAGCAGCAGCGTGATGTCCTTGTCGCGCAGGCGCTTGAGCAACTTGTTGATTTCGAGGTCGACGATCTGGTCGAGGTCCTTCTTCTCGAGCATGTGGAACACCACGAGGTCATCGAGGCGGTTGAGGAACTCCGGTTTGAAGAAGCGCTTCGATTCCTCGAGGATCTTCTCCTTCATGCCTTCGAAGTCGGACTCATCCTGCGACATCGCCCCGAAACCGAGCGAGGTCTGGCGCTTGATGGTCGAGGCACCGACGTTTGAGGTGAGGATGATGATCGTGTTGCGGAAGTCGATCTTGCGGCCCAGCGAGTCGGTGATCATGCCTTCCTCCAGGATCTGGAGCAGCAGGTTCATGACGTCCGGGTGGGCCTTCTCGATCTCGTCGAACAGCACCACGGAATACGGGCGGCGGCGGACGGCTTCGGAAAGCTGGCCGCCTTCCTCATAGCCGACGTAACCCGGGGGCGACCCGATCAGACGGCTGGAGGTGAACTTTTCCATATACTCCGACATGTCGATCTGGATCAATGCCTCGGCGTCGCCGAACATGAACTCGGCAAGGTTTCTCGCGAGGTAGGTCTTGCCCACCCCGGTCGGCCCGAGGAACAGGAACGAACCGATCGGCCGGCGCGGATCCTTGAGGTCGGCCCGCGAGCGGCGGAGGGCCTTGGAGATCGCCTTAACGGCCTCGTCCTGACCGATGACCCGGCCTTCGAGTTCGCTCTCCATCTTCAGCAGCTTCTCGGCTTCCTTCTCTTCCATCCGGCGGAGCGGCACGCCGGTCCACTTCGAGACGACCGCCATGATGTCCTCGTCACCGACTTCGACGACGGTCTCCTCGGACTTGGCGCGCCAGTTCTTGAGCGTCTCGTCGAGCGTCTTCTTGATGTGCTTCTCCTTGTCGCGGAGCGAGGCCGCCTTTTCGAAATCCTGCTCGCCGATTGCGCCGATCTTCTCGCGGTTCACTTCTTCGATGTCCGCTTCGAGCTGCTTGATCTCCGGCGGTCGGGTCATCGTTCCGATGCGGGCACGTGCCCCGGCCTCGTCGAGCACGTCGATCGCCTTGTCGGGCAGATAGCGGCCGGTGAGGTAGCGGGAGGTCAGTTTGACGGAAGCCTCCACCGCCTGCGGAGTGAAGCGCGCCTTGTGGTGCGTCTCGTATTTCTCCTGCAAGCCCTGCATGATCTTGATCGCGTCCTCAACCGAGGGTTCTTCGACCTTGACCTGCTGGAAGCGGCGCTCGAGCGCGGCGTCCTTCTCGATGTATTTGCGGTACTCGTTGAGCGTCGTCGCGCCGACGACCTGAAGCTCCGAGCGGGAAAGCGCGGGCTTGATGATGTTCGAAGCATCCATCGCGCCTTCGGCCGACCCGGCTCCGACGATGGTGTGCAACTCGTCAATAAACAGGATGACGTTCTTCACCTTGCGGATCTCGTCCATCACCGCCTTGATGCGTTCCTCGAACTGGCCGCGATACTTCGTGCCGGCGACCATCAGCGCGAGGTCGAGGGTGATGACCTTCTTGTCGCGGAGGATTTCCGGCACGTTGCCCGAAGAGATTTCCTGCGCCAGGCCTTCGACGATGGCAGTCTTGCCGACGCCGGCTTCCCCGATCAGCACCGGGTTGTTCTTGGTGCGGCGGCAGAGGATCTGGATCACGCGTTCGATCTCCGACTCGCGGCCGATGACCGGGTCGAGACCGTTATCGCGGGCGAGCTTGGTCAGGTCACGGCCGAACGCGCGCAGCGCCGGGGTCTTGGTCTTGCCCTCGGCTTCGGGCTCCTCGTTCTCGTTCGCGTCGTCCTCGAAGCCTTCTTCATCGTCGTCCCCGTCGTCGTCGTCATCGTCGTCCGGAGTGAAATTCGGGTCGATCTCGGCAAGGATCTCGTTGCGGGTGCGCTGGATGTCGACATCCATGCGGCGCAGCACGCGGGCGGCGACGCCCTCGCCTTCGCGGAGCAGGCCGAGCAGGATGTGCTCGGTGCCGACGTAGCTGTGGTTCAGCGCCTTCGCCTCCTTGTTGGCGAGAGCGAGCACTTTCTTCACGCGGGGCGTGTAGGGGATGCTGCCGGAAATCTTCTGACCGGTGCCGGAGCCAACTTCCTTCTCGACCTCCATGCGGACGCTTTCGAGATCGAGGCCCATGCGCTCGAGCACGTTGACGGCGACGCCTTGGCCCAGCTTGATCAGGCCGAGCAGCAAGTGCTCGGTGCCGACGTAGCTGTGATTGAAGCGGTCGGCCTCCTTCCGGGCGAGTGCCAGCACTTGTTGCGCTCTGGGTGTGAAGTTGTTCATAGGATGTCGGGGTTTTGATCGGGTGAATCGTTCTTTCTCCTTCTTGAACCAATATCAGGGGCTTCGAGGCTTTGCAACCGGGAGCGGACGATTTCCGCACGAATGGAGTCACGCTCTTCCGGCGAGAGTTTCCGACCGCTGTGTAGCTGAAGGTGTGCCGGTTGGATATCCATTAGCAGGGCGTCGCAAGTTTTCACCGTGTCGGGCGGCAAGGACCCGAGGTCGCCGCCGAGGCGGAGCAGGGAAAGATGGTTGAGCGCCTCCTTGGAATCGATGATCCAGGCGTGCCGCAGCACCCCGTAAGCGCGGCCGATCTTGTCGGCGACCATCTCGGGATCGTCCTCCATCAGCTTGTCGCGGGCATTGCGCTCGTGCGTTGCGACTTGGGAAATGACGCGCTCGAGGCGGCGCAGGATGGTCTCCTCGCTTTCGCCGAGGGTCGACTGGTTGGAGATCTGGAACAAGTTGCCGAGCGACTCGGTGCCCTCGCCGTACAGCCCGCGAACCGCGAGGCCGATCTTGTTCACCGCTTGCAGGACCTGACCGATCTGGTCGCCAAGCACCAGCGCGGGAAGATGAAGCATCGCCGAGGCGCGCATTCCGGTGCCGAGGTTGGTCGGGCAGGTGGTGAGGTAGCCAAGCTCGTGATCGAAGGCGAGATCGAGCAGGTGTTCGAGTTCCTCGTCGATGGTGGCCAGTGATTCGTAAGCGGTGCGCAGCGACATGCCGGGACGGATCGACTGCATCCGCAGGTGATCCTCCTCGTTCAACATCAGCGCGATCGACTGGCGGCGTTCGATCACCGCCGCGCTGCCTTCGCCGCGGGCGGCGTGCTCACGGCTGATGAGGTGACGTTCGACCAGCACCTGCTTTTGCACCGAGCTGAGGTCGTCGAGTTCCTGCGAAAAGGCATCCTTCATGCAAGGCAGCGCCTCGACCGCCGGCCGCATGACTTCGAGGGCGTGGCGGCGTTGCTCCTTTTTCGCCCAGCCGGGGAAGGCCTCGCCCTTCAGATTGCGGGCAAGGCGGATCCGCGAGGTCAGGACGATGGCATTGTCGGCACCCTCGCCGGTCATCCAGTCGGCGGGGTTTTTGACGAGAGTGGTGAAGCGCATCATGGCGGGTCAGTCGGTGGCCGGGGTGACGCGGATTTCGATCTGCCGGATCTCATCGCGCAGGCCGGCGGCTTCCTCGTAATTTTCGGCGATCACGGCGACGTCCAGTTTGCCGCGCAGCTCTTCGAGCCGCTGGGTGCGGGCGTGGAGTTCCATCAGGCCGGCGGGCACCTTGCCGCAATGCTTGGTGCCCTTGTGCATCCCGCGCAGCATCTGGGAGACTTCGTCGTGAAAGGTCGTGTAGCACTCCGCGCAGCCGAAGCGGCGGATCCGCCGGAGGTCGTCGAGCGTGAAGCCGCAGCCGCCGCAGCGACGGGCGGCCCCGGTCTGGAAAGGAGCCGGCGTCGAGGTTTTACCGCCGGTTTTGCCGAGCAGCATTTCCGCGAGCGCGAAGCCGGTGGGGTCGGTTACTCCCTTCTCCTTGGCGCAGTTGTCGCAAAGGGCGATTTTCTTGATTTGCCCGCCCACCAGTTGGGTGAGGTGCACCTTTGCTTGCTTGCCGCAGATGTCGCAGTCCATTGACGACCCAAACTAAGAGCGCCCAGCCGGAATGCGAAAGGAAATCTCCCGGCGAAGGCGCGTTTTCTCAATCAATCGGCGTGCCGGTGGTCGAAGCCAGCTCCTTGAAGGCCGCGATGAAGCGCTTCGTAAGGGGTCCGGGCGTGCCGTCGCCGATGACACGACGGTCGAGCGAGACCACCGGAATCACCTCGGCCGCGGTGCCGGTAAGGAAGAATTCATCGGCGACGAAGAGATCGTAGCGGGTCAGCGAGCGCTCGATTCTGGGAATGCCCATTTGATCGGCGAGTTCGAGGATGACGCGCCGCGTGATGCCGTCGAGCGCGCCGTCACTGACCTGGGGGGTGTGGAGCACGCCGTCGCGGAGGATGAAGATGTTGTCGCCGGTGCACTCGGCCACGTAACCCTGCTCGTTGAGCATCACCGCTTCCAGCGCGCCGGCCTGGACCGCCTCGACCTTGGCCATGACGTTGTTCAAGTAGTTCAGCGACTTCACCTGCGGCATCAGCGCGGCGGGTGCCGGGCGGCGGGTCGCGGAAGTGATGACCGACAAGCCGTTCTCATAGTGCTCCGCCGGATAGAGGCTGATGGTGGATGCGATGATGAACATGCTCGCCCGCTTGCAGAGGTAGGGGCTGAGGCCCATCGTGCCGGTGCCGCGGGTGACGACCAGGCGGATGTATCCGTCGTCGAGCCCGTTCGCCGCGACCGTCTCGACCACGAAGCGGCAGACTTCTTCCTGGGTCCACGGGATCGCCAGCACGATGGCCCGTGCGGAATCGAACAAGCGGCGGATGTGCTCCTCCAGGCGGAAGACCCGGCGATTGTAGAAACGGATGCCTTCGAACACGCCGTCGCCGTAAAGCAAGCCGTGATCGAACACGGAGATTTTCGCCGCGGATTCATCCACCAATTCGCCGTCGAGCCAGATTTTCATGGGAAAAGTCCGGGCAGCCTAAAGCCCGATGGAAGGCTGGCAAGCCCCTCGTTCGGCGAATCGGACGGCCGTTCAGGGCATTCCGTCCGCGTCCGGCTCTCCGATCGCCGCCGGCTTCACGTCGGTCAGCGCCGCCCAGTCCACCGAGCCATGGTCCAGCCGCTGGAGCTCGCTGGCGTAAACGGCATCGTCATTCTTCGGGTCCATCTCGGCCGCCAGTTCGGTGAAAACCCGGGCGAGCAGGCCGTTCTCGACCCCGCCTTGCTGTTTCAAGGTTTGTCCGCGTGCATAGAGCAGGCCGGCCAGCACGTCGGGCCGGTAGTCGCCCGGCACGGGCTCGGGCAGCAGGCCGCGGGTCAATTGAAAGCTGAGGACCAGCGCCTTGCGATTGCGCGGTGCCAGATGAAGCGCCAGCGCCACCATCCGGCGGGCTTCCGCCAGCGAGGCCACGCTCGCCTTCGCCGCCGCCACCTGGTTCGAGGCGTAGCCCGTCAAGTTGTCCGCATACTCTTCCCGCTCGCGATCCAACAAGCCGAGCGCATCGGTGAAAACCCCCGCGCCGGTATTCGGTGGATTCCACTCGAACTTCGCCTTCTCCTCCGCCGCGAAAACGGGGAGGCACAAGCTGAGGACGATGGCTTGCCAGCGGCGGATCACGCCGCTTAGGTTCCCGCTCCAGCCCGGCCATTGCAAGTGACAAGTCCCCGCGATTCGAAAGACGACCTTCGCCGCGCTTTGCGCCAGTCGCGGCCAGACGAGGAATCCCAGCTCGCCCAGTCGGCCGCGATCCGCCGTCACCTCGGCGAATGGCTTGCCAACCATCCCGCCCGGACCATCGCTTGCTTCGCCGCACTGCCCGGCGAACCGATGCTGTTGCCGTTGCTCGCGGAGTTTCCGGACCGGTGCTGGGTCTTGCCGCGGGCCGTTGGCGAGGCGATGCGCTTCCATTTCGCCGAGCCCGCCAGCCTTGTCGCCGGCAGCTTCGGTATCCAAGAGCCGCCGGCAGACTCCCCCGTCTGCCCGGTCAGCGAGATCGATCTCTTCCTCTGCCCCGGCATGGCTTTCACTGCCGGCGGCATCCGCCTCGGCCGCGGCAAGGGCTACTATGACCGGGCGCTGGAGGGGGCGAACCCGGAGTCGACCAAGGTCGGCGTTTGTTTTCGCGAACAATTTGTTCCCGGACTCCCCGCCGATCCTCACGACGTGCCGATGCACTTTCTCGCGACACCGGACTCGATCCAGCCCTGCCGTTAGACCCAGCCCGGCACCGTCAGCTTGAACTCCGGGATCTGCGCGAAAATCCATTCCCCGTCGCCGGTTTCACCGAAAAACGCGCCTTCCGCCACGGCGTCCCCACGGGTCACATGGTAGCTGTTGTAAGAAAAGCTTTCACCCGGCTCGATCACCGGCGTCTGGCCCACCACGCCGTCGCCTTCGACCACCGTGACTTCGCCGTCGTCCTCGCGCACGATCCACTTCCGGCCGCGGATCGTCACCTTCTCTCCAGACTCGTTCTTGATCGAAATGAAGTACACGAAAGGATGCGGACGCTCGTCCGGAGCATCCAGGCTGGGCATGTAAATCACGTCGTCCACCCGGACGCTCAGCCCGTCGAGTTTCCGCATCATCAGACTCATGTCCGGCGACTGTGGACCCGTCTCTCAACCCCTGCCAAGCGCCAAGGGTGCTTTTTTGCCTTCCCCATCAATGAGCATCGGTATTTCCTGCCGACGCGGAAATTCGACGTATGCGGTGCCAAGCGCCGCGGGGTCGACAAGGCGACGACGCTCATCCTCTCCAACTTATCCGACGTTTCCCCTTTCCCACCCAAAATCCATCTCACATGAAGTCCGGCCCTTTGAGAAACCTCTGGCTTGCCCTGACCAGCGTGGTGCTGCTTCTGATCGTCACCAGCCCGGTCACGACGATCTGGCTCATCAAAAGACAAGCCGACCGCATCGTCTCGGACTCCTTGCAAGGGCTCGCGACCAGCAGCTTGGCTACCATCCATGTCTCCGAAGGCTTCCTCGACACGGCCATCGCCGTCACGGGCGGCAAGATTGGGGTGGACGCCTTGATCGGACACCTCGACGAAACCTCGCGCCGGGTGGACGCCGAGTACGAAAATCTCCGGGGAACCCTTCGGACCGGCGAGGAAGTCCGCGCCTTCGACCACATGATTTCCTGCCGGCTTACCTACCGGCAAACCCGCAAGGCGGTCATCGACCTGCTGAAGGAGGGAAAGACGGCGGAAGCCAAAACTCTCTTTGAAGAACAATGTGTCGGGAAATTCCAAACCTACGCCACGGCCTTGGGCGACGTCGTCGAGCACAATGCCAAGGAAGCCAAGGCGCGGGGCGCCAAAATCATCCAATTGTGCTATGTGCTGCTTGGAATCCAACTGGTGCTTCTGCTGTTTTTCTTCATCTACGGGTTCTTCGTCCCGCTCACCGCGGTCTGGGAAAGATTAAGCCGTCGCACCATCGACTTTCCGGGCTGATCCCAAATCTCATCCGGGTCGAACAGCAGCGCCTACCGTGCCGGTCCCACCGCCATGATTCATCCATCCAAGGAAGGCAACCTAATCCCCAAGGGGCCGGACCAATTTGTGGGCGGCAGCCAGGGGATGAGTCTTCTCAATGCCCTCTACTACGCTTTCAAACCCTTCCTGCCCCAATCCGTCCGCTACACCGTACGGAGGCTCAGAGCGAACTACAAACTGCAGAATTTGAAGGATTGGCCGATCATGCCGTCCGCCGGCGCGCCGCCATCCGGTTGGCAAGGATGGCCGGACAACAAGCGCTTCGCCGTGGTGCTAACGCACGACGTCGAAGGCCCGCTCGGGGTGGAACGGTGCCGGCAGCTCGCCGAGCTGGAAACCCGCCACGGCTTTCGCTCTTCCTTCAATCTGATTCCGGAAGGAAGTTATATCGTCACCCCGGAGTTCAGAGACGAACTTACCCGCGGCGGATTCGAAATCGGCGTCCATGACCTGAAGCACGACGGATCGCTCTACCGTTCCCGAAAGATATTTGAAGAATCCGCCCAACGGATTAACACGTATCTCGCGGACTGGAACGCGGTTGGCTTCCGCTCCGGCTTCATGTTCCACAACCTTGAATGGATCGAGGCCCTCAATATCGCCTACGACGCATCCACCTTCGACACGGATCCTTTCGAGCCGCAGCCCGAGGGCGTTGGCACGATTTTCCCGTTCCGGGTCGGCGGGCCTGACAAAAGCTACATCGAACTGCCCTACACCCTGCCGCAGGACTCCACCTTGTTCCTTATCCTGCGCGAGCAAACCATCGACATCTGGAAGCGGAAGACCGACTGGCTCGCCGAACGGGGGGGCATGGTTCTCCTCAATGTCCATCCCGATTACCTCGCCTTCGGCGGCCGCAAACCGGGTGCCAGCGAGTTCGATGCCGCGCTTTACGAGGAGTTCCTCTGCTACCTCAAACAGCGTTACCGCGGAGAATATTGGAATCCGCTGGCGCGGGAAGTCGCCGCTTTTGTCGGTGCCCTTCCGGCATCAACGTCGGAACGGGAGATTTGATGATCCGACCCGTGTCCGGGGGCTGTGGAGCCTTCTTCCAACACCTGCCAAGCAGCCAAGGCGGAATGATCCAGTGATCCGTTCAAGGAACCGCGCCAAGTCCCGGACCGGTGAGCGTGCGGGTCACCAGCATCCCATCGCGGGTGTCGAAGAGCCCTGGAAAGCGGTCGGTCCACCCGACATTGGCCGCCGGGACATACTGGCGGGCGTTGGATTCGATCGTCGAAAGTCCGGGGACATGCGAGGCAATCCCTGCCGAATGAATCAGTGATGCCCCCGGGCAGGTCAGATCCTGAACGCAGAGGAACATCCCGTATTTCTTCCCCGCCGCCGCCATCAGGAGCGCGTGGGACTGGCCCTTGCACGCCTTGAGACAGGCCCCGGTGTAGCCCATTTCACGCGATAGCAGCAGGGTCTCAAGGTCGGTCAGGGATTCATCGATCACCACCGGCCGCAGCTTCGCCGCCGCTTGCATCGAGTTCTGCCGGTCCGCCTTCAAATCGCGACGGGTCGGCTGCTCCAGATAGAGGATACTTTCAAAACCCCGCGGTGCCTGTTCCTTCACCTTCGCCAGGAACTCCAGCACGTATTCCACGTTCGCGCAGGCCTCGTTGAAATCGCAGCAGTATTTGAAGTCCACGTCCGGGCTGGTCTCCCGCGCCACCCGGTCGATCGCCACGGTGCGTGCGATGTCCCATTCGAGGTTCTCTCCCTGGAGCTTGATCTTGATCCGCTTCAACCCGTCGCGCCGGATCCATTCGCCGAGCGTCTCCGGCATCCCGTCGTTGACCCGCTCTTTCAATTCGGAATCCAGCACGGCATCCAGCCCGCCCACCGAATGAAACAACCACACCCGGTCGAGCGGCTCCGGATTCAAATAGGACTGCAGCGACTCGCCCTTGAAATCCGGGCTGAGATAGCGGGAAAGATCGTGCCCGATCAGCTCGGGGGTGTTGGTGCGGTAGCAATTCAGCCCGAGGGATTTCCCGAAGGCGTCATGCAGCGCCGCGTCGAAGGCGCTCGCCGTGACCTGAGTGCAAAGCTTCGGAATCGGCGTCGCCAGCTTCAGCGCCGCCGACACCTCCGCCGCCGCCTTGAGATACTCCGGCTCGAGCTGATGATTCATTTCGATCGGGTGCGCCGATTCGGTGAACCCGCGGGTGATCGCCGCGATCTTTCCCGCCAGTTCCTTCATCGCCCGCAAGGTCTCGTCGTAAGGGATGACCTTCGAAGGGAAGGACCACACGTTGCCCAGCGGCATCGAGCCGAAGCCCTTGGTGACCTTGCCCGATGGCGAAATCACCTCGACCGTCACATTCAGCAAGGTCACCCGGTCCACCGCCGTGCCGCCGAATTTGTAGGGCATCCGGTACTTGAACTCCTCGAACGCGAACTCCACCCCGCCAATGCGAACGCCCGCCGGCTTGCGGACGATCAGTCCGGGCACCTCCCCCGCCGCGGCCCCGCCGGCCAGCAAGGTGGCGGTTTTCAAGAACGCGCGGCGGGAGAAGGGGAAAGTCGTCATGGTTTCTGGGCCGGAAATATCAGCCGTCGGCCCCGACGTCAGCTTCTCTCTTCTGCCTTGCCTCTTTTCCCCATCCGACTTCCGCTTCCCGCCGTGACCCCTGAAGACCAACTCCAGCTCCTCACCGCCGGCACCGCCAAGGTGCTGTCGGAAAAGGAACTCATCGAGAAACTCCGCGACTCGGCGAAGAACAAGCGCCCGCTGCGAATCAAGCTCGGCGTCGATCCCACCGCGCCCGACATCCACCTCGGTCACACCGTCGCGCTGGAGAAGCTCCGCCAGTTCCAGCTCCTCGGCCACCAGGCGGTGCTGCTGATCGGCGACTTCACCGCGACCATCGGCGACCCCTCCGGCCGCTCCGTCACCCGCCCGCCGCTGACCCGCGACGAAGTCCTTCACAACGCCTCCACTTACACCGAGCAGGCTTTCAAGATCCTCGACCGCGAGAAAACCGAGATCGTCTACAACGGCGACTGGTTCCGCAAGATGAGCTACGAGGACATCCTCCGCCTCAACGCCCGCGTCACCCTCCAGCAGATGCTCCAGCGGGAAGACTTCCGCACCCGCATCGAGTCCGGCCAGGAAATCCGCCTCCACGAACTCCAGTACCCCGTGATGCAGGGCTGGGACTCCGTCGAGATCCGCGCCGATGTCGAGATCGGCGGCACCGACCAGCTTTTCAACATCCTGGTCGGCCGCGACCTCCAGAAAGAGGAAGGCCAGCCGCAGCAGGTCGTGATGGTCGTGCCGCTGCTGGAAGGCTTGGACGGGGTGAAAAAGATGTCCAAGTCCTACGGCAACTACGTCGGCGTCAACGACGCACCGCAGGACATGTTCGGCAAGCTGATGAGTGTCTCCGACACGCTGATGGCGCGCTACTACCTGCTCCTGTTAGGCGAAGCCCTCGACCCCGCCATCCACCCGATGGACGCCAAGAAGTCCCTCGCGCAAAAGATCACCGCGCGCTACCACGGTCCAGCGGAAGGCACCGCCGCGCGCGCCACCTGGGATGCCCGCTTTTCGCAACGGGACATCGGTGCCGGCGCTGCTGACATCGCTCTCGCGGACCTGCCTGCGGACCTTAACGTCCTTACCCTCACTGCCCACGGGTTCAAAGCCGGCTTCGGCGTTGAGAAGTCCAACGGCGAGCTGCGCAAGCAGTTCATCACCCCCGGTTCCGTCCAGCTCAACGGCGAAAAACTCACCGACGCCAACGCCCCTGTGACCATCCAAGCTGGCGACGTTTTGAAGCTCTCGAAGAAGCACGCGGTCCGCTTCGTTTGAATCCGCAGTCGGGAGTCGAAGATTCAAAGGAATTCCGCCGACACCCCACCATCAACCCTAGACTCTCAACTTTTCCCCATGCCCGATCTCCCTGTTCTCTACATCAAGCCCGGCTGCCCGTGGTGCGATGATGTCGTCGCCTACCTCGCTAAGAAGAAGATCGCCGTGAAGGTGATGGTCGTGTCCGGCAACCGCGAGGCGATGCAGGAAATGATCGACCTCTCCGGCCAGTCGAAAGCGCCGACTCTGGACTGGCACGGCGAGGTGCTTGCCGACTTCGGCGTCGAGGAACTGGTCCCCTTCCTCAAGGAACGGAACGTCCTCTGAGCATCCGCCAGCCCCGGTCCAATCCCGCCATTTCCTCCGCCCATCCCACTCCCCGCTTGCCGAAGCTCTATCGCACATCTGAGATGTGCCCATGCCACTCGCCAAGCTGGATGCGTTTGAAGACGGGATCGTGCAATTGTCCGCGTTCGCCAAGGCATTGTCTCATCCGGCGCGGATCGAGATCCTGCGGCTGCTCGCGCATGGCGGAGAAAGGTGCTGCTCGGACATCGTCGCCGCGCTTCCCCTATCCCAACCCGCGTCCTCCCGCCACATCGCCGAGCTGGTAAAAGCCGGCCTTCTGAAGATGCGCGCCCACCGCAGCCAAGTCTTCTACCGCCTCGAACGAAAGGAACTCGATCAATCCTGCCGATCTATGGCCGCCACGCTCCACTCCTGAACCGGTCATGAAGCATGGCTTCGACGCCCGCAGCCTCCTGGGCGGGGCGCATCCCCAGCTTTGAATCCCGACAGAAATCGGCAGTCGCGATACTGAAGCTCGATTCAGGGTGCTTGCGATCCTTCGGCAGCGCCCCATGAACAAGAGGACTGAAGGACTCCATACCGATCCATCGGCCCCGAATTCCCCCGGACCCCACCCGCCCCGAATTTCCATCCCCTAAGGGGGATTGCCCCCTGCTTTCCGGAATCCCCTTGCCAAGCCGCCTCCCGTCCGTCTAGTCCCTCGGCCCGGAGCCTGCCACCATCCCATGGGAAAAATCCTCATCATCGCCGAAAAACCCAGCGTCATGACCGACCTCAGCAAGGCCCTCGCCAAGGCCTTGGGGAGGTTCGAAAAAGAGGGCTCCGGCCGCGACTCGTGGTTTGAAAACGAGGGCGCGATCATCACTTCCGCCGTCGGCCACCTGGTCGAGCTCCGCATGCCGACCGGCCCGAACGGCAAGAAACTCCCGTGGAATTTCGAAGTCCTGCCCGCCATCCCGGAGCGCTTCGAACTCGATCCCATCCCCGACTCGGAGGCCCGCCTCAAGCAGGTCCTCAAGCTCGCCAAACGCAAGGACGTCGACTCCATCGTCAACGCCTGCGACGCCGGCCGCGAGGGCGAACTGATCTTCCGCTACATCATGGACATCGGCGGCATCAAGAAGCCGGTGAAGCGCCTCTGGATGCAGTCGATGACCAATCAGGCGATCATCGACGCCTGGGAAAAGCTCCGCTCCGACGAGGAAATGCGCCCGCTGGCCGATGCCGCGAAGTGCCGCTCCGAGTCCGACTGGCTGGTCGGCCTCAATGCCACCCGCGCCCTGACCTGCTTCCGGTCCCGTCACGGCGGCTTCAACATCACCGCCGCCGGCCGGGTCCAGACCCCGACCCTCGCCATCCTCGCCGCCCGCGAGGCCGAGATCCAGGCCTTCGAATCCAGCCCGTACTTTGAAGTCCACGCGAACTTCGGCGTTCAAGCCGGCAGCTACGACGGCAAGTGGATCGACGAGGCCTTCCGCAAGAACGAAGCCCTACCCCACGGCCGCGCCGAGCGGATCTGGGACCAGGCCGCCGCCGAGGCGATCAAGGAGCGTTGCGACGGCAAGACCGGCACCATTTCCCAAGAGACCAAGGCCAGCACCCAGATCTCCCCGCAACTCTACGACCTGACCACGCTCCAGCGCGAAGCCCCCTTCACCGCGAAGGGCACCCTGGCGATCGCCCAGGCGCTGTATGAGAAGCACAAGATGATCACCTACCCCCGGACCGATTCCCGCTACCTGCCGGAAGACTACGGGGACACGGTGCGCGAGACCTTGCAGGAACTCGCCTCGTCCGACCTCGGCGTCGCGAAATACGCCCGGATGGTGCTCGAAGGAAAGAACGAGAACGGCCCGCGCTTCAGCAAATCGAAGCGGGTCTTCGACTCGAAGAAGGTCTCCGACCACTTCGCGATCATCCCCACCGGCAAGATCGCCAAGCTCAGCGACACCGAGGAAAAGCTCTACGACATGATCGTGAAGCGCTTCATCGCCGTGTTCTTTCCGAACGCCGAATACGAGCAGACGACCCGCCTGACCCGGATCACCAGCGGCGCGATCAGCGATACCTTCAAGACCGACGGCCGCGTGATGGTGAAGGCCGGTTGGCAGGAAGTTTACGGCAAGCGCCCCGGCGTCGCCTCCGGCAAGGACGAACTGACCGCGGTCGCCCCTGGCGAGTCGGGGAAGGTCAACGAGATCGAAGTCCGCCACGAGCACACCAAGCCGCCTGCCCGCTTCACCGAATCCACCCTGCTTTCCGCGATGGAAGGCGCCGGCAAGCTGATCGACGACGAGGACCTGCGCGAAGCCATGGCCGAACGCGGCCTAGGCACCCCGGCCACCCGCGCCGCGACCATCGAAGGTCTGATCGCGCAAAAGTATATCGTCCGCGACGCCCGCGACCTTCACGTCACGCCGAACGGGATGCGTCTGATCCACATCCTCAAGGAGATGGAAATCGTCGGCCTGACCTCGCCCAGCCTGACCGGCGAGTGGGAATTCAAGCTCCGCCAGATGGAGCACGGCCAGCTCCAGCGCGAGACCTTCATGGGCGAGATCGAGACCTATACCCGCGACATCGTCACCCGGGCGAAGTCGCTGGCTGCCGAGATCAAGGACCGGCCCTTTGACGACCTCGACGCGACCTGCCCGAAATGCGGGGCGAAGGGTCTCAAGCAGACCGATGCGACCTACGAGTGCCGCGCCCTCGATTGCGGGTTCAAAACCAAGAAGCACATCGCCGGCCGCCTGATCTCCGAGGACGAGGCCCGCGACCTGTTCAGCAAGAAATTTGTCGGCCCGCTCACCGGCTTCAAATCCAAGTTCAACAAGCTCTTCGACGCCGCCCTCGAGCTCGATGACAAGTTCAAGGTCAACTTTGTCTTCGAAGGCAAGGAAGACCGCGTGGTTGAACTGACCGACGAGATGATCCTCGGCAAGGTGACCATGGCCGACGGCCGCAACGTCACCGTTTACGGCACCGAAAAGGCCTACATCGTACCCGAGCTCAAGACCAAGACCGAGCCCGAAGGCCTGCGCCTCGGCCGTGCGATCTTGCAAAAGGAAATCGAGCCCGACCAGGCCTTCAAGTTGCTCGCGGAGGGCAAGACCGACCTCATCAAGGGTTTCGTCTCCAACCGCACCAAACGCCCCTTCGACGCCCACCTCACGATGGACTTCGAGAAGGGCAAGATCGGCTTCGCCTTCCCCGAGCGCGCCCCGAGGCCGCCCAAAGCAAGCAAGTAGCGCGCCTTGCCGAATAGGAATCGGAATCGTGATTGCCATTTGCCCCAGGGGCGAAGCTCCGCCGGGACCGCTGGTCCTCAGACCGGCAGAACGGTCCCCATGAGACCTAAGCCGGTTCAAGCCCGCATCGCCGAAGAGCGGCCACCCGGTGCTTCTGCGGGGCGGAGCCTCCGCGCTCCAGGCGGCCTCCGGCCCACTCTAACGGAACACTCCTTGGCCCGCTTCCCGCTACGACCGCCATACCGGGCGATCAAAGGCCGCCCTTGCCGCAGTTCGATCTGCACCCAATGACTACTAACTTTTTCTCGAATCAAAGATGACTCGGATATCTTGTCATCCTGAAAGTTAGAATACCTTAACAATAACCTTGCAACCCTTTGATTTCAAGCGATTCCACGAAGGTTTAAATTTCCCTAATCCCGAATTTCCCCCCATGTCCATCATCCACCTTCCTACGCGTTCGCGTGCTGAGAAACATCTTGTCAGTTGTATGATCAGGATATCTACTGCGCTCGTTCCTCACGGAACTCCCCGCGCCGCCCGCATCCCCCCGGAGGGTGGCAAAGGAAACCAAATCGACCGACTGAAGGATCCCCCCGTCCCGAAGAAGG
>JAYTLR010000199.1:0-36671 GCA_043729195.1 Akkermansia sp. | reverse complement strand
CCCCGACCATCTCACCTATCGAGTGGTCCCGACCCTTCCCGTTTCGCCCCATGGTGAACTCCGCCCAACCCCAAGCCAGGGGCGGCCAGATGAGAACCTGGCTCAAATACGCCGGATCAAGCGGGATGAAACACGTCTGCCGGGAAGGCTGCATGTTCCCGAACGTCGTATTCGAGAGCGCCGGAGCCTGGAACGAGGTTCGCAAGTCGATGGTCGCGGTGGACGAAGCCCTTTGAGGTAAGTGCCGGAAACGGCTCCAGATCAAGGTCCCCCGGCGATGATTTTGTCACTGATACGCTTTACCCGGATCTTGGATCCATCATCGAAGAAGAGCACCAATGCGCGCTTGTCCTCATACACCGGCCAGTAAGTCGAGAAGAAGGTCTTGGCTTTGCCGTCGAAGGGGGCTTGTGCCAGAACGGTGGCACCCTCACCCTTGGGTGCCGAGATGCGTTGGGTGGTCGACGTTCCCGGAGGGATCAGGAAGGGTTTCGATCCGTCCCCGACCTTAAAGGCGACGGGCCGGGTTCCGGTATTGATAAGAAGCCAGTCGTTGAAACGAGCCTCACTGAAATTGTCGTCAATCGCGAGGTAGCGCGCCTTGTCTCCCGAAGTCCAGGCCAGAAGCAGTATCCCCTTGGCGTTCTGGGGGATCTTGATGCTTTCGGCGACAGCGAACGCTACCTTTCCCTCGGCATCCGTTGTCTTCTTGTAGAGGGGCAATGGGTTGGCGGAAGCCGCGGTGACCAACTCGCCCGGCTGCACATCCGAAAAGACCAAGGGCAGGAAACCATCCGGGACCTTGAGCGAAACTTCCGGCAATTTTTCCTCCAGCAGCGCCAGCGTGCGCACCTTGATGGTTTGTGCAGGACCCGCCGTGACCGCAAGAAGGGCTGGGAAAACGATGGCAAGGACTCGTCGGTGAAACATGTGGGGATTGTGGCGGATGGATTCAAATTTCGTTCCGATTCAGCCAACGAAACGAGAGCATGCGAAAGGAGCGTCCGAATCTACTGGCCGGATTAACCAAGTCACTGAGTGGATTACCGGCACCGACGCTTGACGCGACCGGGTCCGGATAGCGTTGCACCGTGGCTTCGCACCATGCTGTCGCGCGCACTTCATTGGTTGCCGTGGCGCGAGACTCGCCGTAGGCCCTGATCGTAAAGCTGTCCGAACGCACCGTCATGCAGGGCGAGAGCGCCTGCAGGATGTCTCCCTGAAGCAGTTGTCCGGGAAAGCCCGCGCCCTGGGTGCTGTCCTTGGGCACTTTCGGATGACCGGAAGACTGCTCGAAGCCCTTGTCGAGATCCTTGTTCACGGTCATGTCGAGGGCGGCCTGGAGGGCTCCGCGCTGGCCGGTCTCCCCGTCCTCCAACTTGCGGTTGACGAATTCGCCCAGAGTGAGAAACGGACCGCGTTTCCTGATCTCGCTGACGATTGCCTCCGCCAAATTGCGGACTTCCTTTTGTTCGAGGGTGCGGAAGCCGATCCAGTAGTTCTCGTCGAGGTTCTTTGTTTCCACGCCCTTGCCGAAGACCGCCTTCACGCGTGGAAAGCGCACACCCTTGACATTCCCTGGCGGCGAGAACCCCGTCACCGTGGAGTCGGCGCTCAGTTTCTGATAGGGTAATTCGTGGGTTCCTGAGAGGAACGCCTCCCAGGCATCGACGGAAGTGGAATTGACGTTGAAGGCCCCATCGACGAGGAGGTGACCGGCATTGTGGTAGAATCCGCCGGTGGTGGCCCGCGAAGCGGTGGTCATCTGCAAGGTCGACCTGTCGAACTTCGAGCCGCGGGGTTCGTAGGGAATGAAGCGCGGATTCGGCAGCAGGGCGGTGCCCTGCAGCAGGTTCGTAAAGTGCGCGGCATTCGGCGCGGGCTCGGGCGTGCTGCCGCTCACGTTGTCCGCCGCCTGCGGGATGGTGGTAAAGATATAGCTGTCCCAGAGTTCCTCGTTCACCAGGAAGGAAGCGTCATAGAGGTTGAATTGTCCGGGAATCTGGTATTCCTGAAGCCCGCGGGAAGCCGTGCTGAAGGTGTCGCTGACCGAGGTCTTCCATTGGTTGAGGCCGATCCTGGGATTGGCGTAAGAGTTGCCCACGATGTAGGTGGGCTCATAACTGAAGCGGCCGACTCCGGCGTGCTGGAGTTGCCCGAGCGACAAAAGATCGTCACGCGGGATGTCGAACAGGATCACCCGGTCGTATCCGTCGGCAGCATCAAGTCCCGCACCCCAGTAGGTGTAGCCTTTGGGGTTGTCCGAGACATTCATCTGGGGGATCTGCTCGTCCATTACTCCGCGGTTCCTGGGCGAGTAGGCGGCGAGCAGGTCGACTCCCAGCGGGGAATCCCACTTGGTATTGCCGAACATGGCGCGGATGTTCGCGTCGACGAGCGGTCGGATGGCGCCCCCGCCCTCCTTGGTGGTGCGCAGGTTGAATCCGAAGGAAAGCATGGAATTTTCGTTCAACTGGCCCGGGCTGATTCCGCTCTTGGTCATGGTCTTGCCCGGCAGGTTGCCATTGATTGCATCCCAGGCGAAAGGCGCCCAAAGGGTTTGCGCGACCTCATGATTGGCATTGTACGAATTGGAATTGGCGCCGTGGATCATCGAGGGCCGCTCAAGCACGAAGTCCACCTTGAGCGTGATGGAATCCGGTGCCGAAACGAGATCAAACTCCCGGTAAATACTCTGCAAGGTGAGGTTCCTCACACTGTCGTCATACAAGAACTCGTCGTCGTCACGGCCAACCGCCCCGTAATCTTTGAAAGCAAAAACATGACTCCTGCCCGGGCCAAGAAGCACCTGATGAGGAACACTCGACTGGCGCTTCCCCGAGTGCCCGGATATGTTGTTGAGCGGGAATGTCGAACCACCGGCATCCTTGACCGTCATTCCGCTGATGGTGAAGAAGATCTGGGGGTAATGAATGAACCTGGGCCCGAACTCGGGCGAATCTCCGACCACATTGAGGCCGATGTTGTATGGATTGTATTGGGCCTGCCAGAGCTGGACGTTGGTCCGGATCTTGTCGGGCTGCCGCCGCTCCACCCATGCGTTCTGCTGCATGCGTGAAAGGATTGGAATCACCGGGCTGTGCTTGTATTCGTCCGTATTGGATGGTGCCGCGATGGGCTGGTAGTCGCCGTATGGCATCGCCTGGTGGGGTGCCGGTGCGGTGGCCTGTCCGATGTTGTGGGGACCCAGCTGGCCTCTTGCGAAGGGGGTTTCAAGCCCGCTGAAAATCCCGTTCTTGTTAATGAGAATGGAGTCGAGGTAAGAAATGGAGCCGCTCTTCTTGATGTGTTTCTTGATATTGTAGTGGTCCTTGAACATCTCCCAGTGGATGTAGCCGTTGGTTTGGAGATCAGGACTCTGCGACAGCCTCTTCGAGTCCAGCACGAGGTATGCTTCACCGAATCCGGAGCTGCCCTTGGGGAAGACATTCGCGAACACGCTATCCCTCTCGAAGGCGATGGTCAGGTCACGTTTCAGCCCGCCTTTGCGCACATCCGAAAGCACACCCCGGGAGAGGGTGGTATAACCGAAACGCTTGCTCCGGGCGATCCGCTTGTCATCGGCGATGAGTGGAAGATCGTTCACCGAAAGGAGCCGGAGGTAATCCTCTCGGGCGGCCCCTTTCAGGCTGGCCATGTTATCGAGGATGCTCAGGTCGTAAGTGCCGGGCAGGACACCACCCCCGTTTGGCGGCTGGCGGTCGTTGCGCAAATTCGGGTTGTTGGCAGCCAACTGCGCCTTCATCCCGTTGTCGTCGATAAAGTAGGCGAATCCTCCCGAAGTCCCGTCGCTTTGGCCGGTGATCGTCACGTTGCCGGCCTGGATCGGCTCGCCCCCCGTCATGGCGGCCGTATCAATACTGTTGTCGGCAAACATGAGAACCGCGGAATTGAAGGGCTTTGCTGCGGAAATCTGCGCCTCGGGAGGGGCTTGAGGATCCAAGCCGGAGACCAGCCAGACGACCGCCGGGTTCCCGGAGCCGACGGGGTTGCGCGAATCAAGGCCTTTGTCGCGATTGCTGCCGGCGACGCCGACCCACCAGGCCTTTGCGGTGTTGGGGCCCACGGAGGCACCGAGCCGGGAATCCTTGGCCAGTGTCTCGGCCCGCGCGCTGATCCGGGCGTCCGGTCCCATCGCCTTCTGCAATTGCCCCATGGCCAGGATCAGGGCCATTCTGGCGTTGGCCCGGGCTTCGGACTGCGCCGCTTGCTGGGAACTGCTTCGCAACGAGACTGCGGAGAGCCCCAGCAGTCCCACCGCCAGCACCGTCAACAGCACCATCAGTGCGAGTGAAACGACCAAGGCGAATCCTCGGGATTCCGTTCGATTGGCAGATCGAGTGGTCATTTTCTTGAAAACGACGAAATCATTTCCACGGAGGCCCGCCGTTGAGCCGGATTGGGTTGAGGGCTTCGTGGCCGATTTCAACGAGCCTAGCTCTTCGGGCCGCTTTGCCAATATTTCTCTCGGCTGCGGCTCTTTTTGAACCCGGCGGGCTGGTCAGGTGGATTCGAGGGACTGGGCGAGGGACAGGGTCGCTCCTGCCACTCCCGTCAGATCGATGACCGGGATGCGCAGATTCCTCTCGGTGCCGGGAACGACTCCCGCAGGCTCTTTCTGGGCCGCTTCGACATCGGCACCGTCTTGTAAAGCGCCTGCGTTCAAGCGGGGTTGGATTTCACGCTGATGGCCCCCTTGATGGGGTCGGCTGCGCGGGGTATGTTGCAGAGTCGCTCTGGCTCACGCGCTGTTCTCGTCCATTCTCAACACAAAGCGGTCATGATTCCAGCGGGTTTCGATGATGGTTGCCACCGCTTTGGGAGGAAGGAAGAGTTCGCACGGAGTCGTTGACCCCGGCACCGGTACCACGATTCCAAGCCGGCAAAGGCCGGGCTGTGTCGGATGTCGGAAGGTATCGAGTGTCCCGGTTCCTTCGATGTATTGTCCGCCGACTGAGATAAAGAACTCGATCGGCTTGCCATTGAACTGCCGGCAATCGTCCTGGGGCATCTGCGACCAGCAGGCGTGGATCGCGCTGTTGGCGGAGTGTTCTCCGAGATCGCTTTCAGGAGCAGGACTTGGGTTGGTCATGATTTATCACGTTCCATCGGCCTCGGGATTCCGCAAGCGATCATCGTCCATGGCGCTCGGTTGTCCGGTCACAATGGTGAGTCAAGAGACCCGCGGCCGGCCTGGGTTTAAGGGACCCGGCCACGGGCTCTGACTTACCATGACGCACACTACTCCTGGAAATCCGGCGGTGCCCGCAGCCCTCCCAAACCACGGGCACCATGCGTTGCCGCATCTACCTGCACTGTTCCGCGAGGCCGGACCCGAATGCAAATCGGGCAGGCTAGGGGAATTACGAAGGCGTTTGCGCAGCTCCGTAGAAACCCCCGCCGCGACCCGCAGCACGCGGATTGTGATTACGGATTTTGGAAGAATGCTGATGGCAACCGAACGGGAAGAACGCCCGGAAGGCAGCGGAGTTCCCATCATGAAAATCCAAAAACTGTCCATAGCCGTGGCGGCGGGCGTCGTGCTCGTTGCCTCCTGTTCTCCACCGTCCCACTCGGTCCGGGTGCCGATGTCCGGCGCGCCGCCGCCCGCAACGGCATCGGACAGCAGCCTCTCCGGGGCCATCCATTCGCAGGTCAATGCCTACCGCCGCACCCAGGGCAAGCCGGCCTTGCCACGCCACGCCGGGCTCGACCGGATGGCACGGGAGCATGCCGAGTCGATGAGGCGGAACCGCGGCCAATCCGGCCGCAGTGCCGCGGGCCGGATCAGCCACGATGGCTTCGAAGAACGCTCGCTCGAGGCCCGCCGGCTGATGGGTTTGAGAGATGTGGGCGAGAATGTCGGCACCTGCCGCGGCAGCCGCTCCGGCGCGGCGGGAACGCTGGTCACGGCGTGGGCCGGGTCCGCCGGACACCGCATGAATCTCAAAGGTGCCTGGAGCCGCACCGGGATCGGCGCGGTGGTCGATGCCGACGGCACGGTGTTCGCGGTGCAGATCTTCGGCAGTGACGACCGCTCCCATCTGACGCTCTCTAACAGGATGCGCGGCTTCTGACCGCCGCGGGCGTGCGAAGGGCCACCGTCCCGGAGATCAAGGTGTTGCAAGCGGCGGCGTTGCCCGGTTCATCGTGATTAGCAGTGCCGGGGAATGCTTTTTCAGATATTGTGTCATTGAGTTCTGCCCTATCAGGGAATGATTGCGAAAGTTGCAGCACTCTTTATGAACGGGCACGCATGGAACCGGTCATCGCAGGCATCGCGGATCTCTTCGACACCTCGGACTTTCCCGCCCGCTGGAACTGCGGCGATTGGTCGACGCTCCACGGCTGGACGCACATCCTGGCGGACCTGGCCATCGCCGCGGCGTATTCGGTCATTCCTTTCGCCCTAGCCGCCTATTGGTGGATCAAGCGGAACGAGATGGCCTTTCCCCGGCTGTTCTGGTTGTTCGGTGCGTTCATCTTCAGTTGCGGCGCCACTCATGTGATGGAGGCGGTCATTTTCTATCATCCCGCCTACCGCTTCGCCGCGCTGCTGAAAATCATCACCGCCGTCGCCTCGTGGGCCACGGTGTTCGCCTTGTTCCGCATCGCCCCGAAGGCCCTCAATCTGCCGGGGCTCTCCCGGGCCAACGATGAACTCCAGCAACAACTCGCGATCACGCGCCGGGCCGAGGAGGCATTGGCGAGAAGCAACCAGAACCTGGAATCCTTCACCGGCCTGGTGACCCACGACCTGCGGAATCCGCTTCACAGCGCGCTGTTGCGGAGTGAGGTCGCGCGGGAGGCGGTGGAGCGGGGTGATGCCGCGCTGGCATCGACCCAGCTTCGGCTGGCGATGGATTCCATGCACCAGATGGAAGCGCTGGTGAAGGAGCTGCATGCCGAAGCCCTGCTCCGGAATTCTGCCACGGAGATGGGTCCGGTTGCGCTGTCCTCCGTGGTCAGCGCGGCGCGGACGAATCTCGCACCCCTCATCGCGACTTCCGGTGCGCGGATCGTCGCCGGCCCTTTGCCGGAAATCCATGGCAGCCGCACGATGCTGATCCAGCTCTTCATCAATCTCTTCGAGAATTCGATCAAGTACCGCGGCCACGACACGCCTCTCATCGAAGTGACCGCGACCGGCGATGGCGGGCGTGCGGTGGTCCGGGTGTCGGACAACGGGATCGGCATCCCGGTCCACGAGCGGGAGCGGATCTTCCAGTCCGGCGAGCGAGGCGGCCAAACGGTGGACCTGCCCGGCAGCGGCCTCGGTTTGTCATTCTGCCAGCGCATCATGGAAGCACACGGCGGGAAGATTGGCGTGGCGGACACCCCGGGAGCGGGCGCGGCCTTCGAACTCGAATTCCCGGATCCGGCTAGTCAGCGCAGTGGCGGGGCCGCCGTAATTTCGCTGTAGGACCGCACGAAGGCCCTGGCGGCTTGGTAGAGGCTGGGCAGGGTTCCTGTTCGTGGTCCGGCGCGGAAACCGTGTAGAGGACCGCGGCCGTGGGCGATCATCGGCGGCAGGAACAGCTTGTATGTTTCGGCCTTTGGTTCCGGATTGGTCCCTTGTGGAGGTGCCCTGGCGTGGCACCTGTGGAATTTCCCTAGCACCGGGCGGCAATGCGGCGAGCTTGCGCCTACCCTCCACCATGAAGTCCTCCCGAGAGAAACTCCTCACCATCGCCGTGACGGCGGCCGCCACCGCGGCGGTCACGGTATTCATCCGCAATTTCATTTCCGGCGAGAAGAAGATCAAGCACCGGATCGCGCAGCGTTACGGCCTGTCGGATCCGCAGTTCGAGCGGGCGATGAGCCAGTTGCTCGGGCCGCCGATCCTGGACGGGAACGAGGTGACGCCGCTGCGGAACGGCATCGAGATTTTTCCCGCGATGCTGGAGGCGATCGGCACGGCGGAGCGGAGCATCACCTTTGAAACCTTCGTTTACTGGTCGGGGGAGATCGCCGACCACTTCGCCGAGGCCCTGGCCGCGAAGGCGCGTGCAGGAGTCAAAGTGCACGTGCTGATGGACGGGTTCGGCTGCGATTGCACGGACGGCGACGCGATCCGGTCGATGAGGGACGCCGGGGTGGAGCTGGAGCTCTACCACATGACGAGCTTCGCGCGGACCAACCATCGGACGCACCGCAAGCTGTTGGTGATCGACGGCAAGGTGGGCTTCACCGGCGGGGTGGGGATCAGCGACCTGTGGGACGGGAATGCGGATTCGCCGGAGCACTATCGCGATTCGCACTACCGGGTGGAAGGTCCGGTCGTGGCCCAGATGCAGGCCGCCTTCCTGGACAACTGGATGAAGACGCGGGCGGTGGTGCTGCACGGCAATGATTACTTTCCGAAGCTGGAAGCGGCGGGTTCGCGGCGCTGCCAGATGTTCAAGAGTTCGCCGATGGAAGGAAGCGAGAGCGCGCGGCTGATGTACCTGCTTTCGATCGCGGCGGCGGAGCACAGCATCAAGGTGGGGAACGCCTATTTCATCCCGGACGACCTCACCGCGCAGACCTTGATTGAGGCTGCGCAGCGCGGGGTCTCGGTGGAGGTCCTGTTGCCGGGACCGAACCTCGATTCGATGCTGGTGCGGGCGGCATCCCGGCACCGCTGGGGACCGCTGCTGAAGGGCGGGGTGAGAATTTTCGAATACCAGCCGACGATGTACCACTGCAAATCCATGACGATCGACGGCCTTTGGACCTCGGTGGGATCGGCGAACTTCGACAACCGCTCGTTCCGGATCAACGATGAAGCGAATCTGAACATCATCGGCCGGGAGTTCGCGGAGGAAGAAGAGCGGCAGTTCGAGAAGGACAAGCGGGATGCCATCGAGGTGACCTATGAAGCATGGAGCCGTCGGCCGGTCGGACAGCGGGTGGCGGGCGCGGTGGCGACCTTGGTCCGCTCTCAGTTGTGAGGCAGTGCCGGTCGTTTGCCGCTCGGCCACGTCGCAAAACGCGGTGGTCTCGTGCGCCATCGATGCAACTTGCGGCGGCGGGACGGCGTGTCGCCGCGGTGGTCCCTTCTGCGGCCTTGATTCGTTCTTTTGGTACGGCGTTTGCGAAAGCGATCCATCTCCCCCGGCCCGGGAACCGGTGATCGGACGGGAGACCTACCATCGAACCCCAAATCCAATATGAAAACCATTGCCAAAGCATTCGGACTGATCGCCCTGGGAACCCTCTTGCCGCTCGGCGCGCAAGTCACCGAGACCGAGGAAACCACCGAGGTGACGAGAAATCCCGACGGAAGCGTGACCGAAACCAATGTCCAGACCACCACCACCTTCAATCCCGAAGCGCGGACGAAGGTCGTGAAGTACTTCGACACCTACAAGGGGGAGCGTTACGGGCTCCCGCCGGCCTGGGTCACCCGTTTCAAGGTGAAGGAAATCCCCGCGACCTGGCGGACGACCCGGATTGCGCCGGGCGTGGTGGTCACTGAGAAGGAACGGCCGTATCTGGTCGAGGCGCCGGCCGAGCTGATCAAGGTGCTGCCGACTCCGGCCAATCAAGAAGTGCGCTACTACGTGGCGGGCGGCAACGTCGTCGCGGTCGACAAGCAATACCGCGTGGTCGATTCGATCCAGATTCCGTCCGTGAAGCTCACGGTGGAAGAAAAGTAACCGGGAAGTCTTCTTTCCGCTGATTGACCGGGCCGGAGTGACGATTCGCTCCGGCCCTGTTCGTGCCGGGGCAGGTGGTCCAGTGGTGACTCAGATTGCAAACCGATCGAGCATTTTGCGCCGGGAGCGCCGGTGCGGAGAACGTGGGCGAATCGCCTTGTTCGTTGATGCTTCAAGGATATCGCGCCTCAGATGCCGGTGGCATCGCCGCTGCGATGAGATAGGGCGGCACAAACCGCCACTATCACTATGAAAACCAAGGAATACATCGAGAAAGACCGGAATAAAGATCCCATCACCGGCGAGCCGGGAGCGCATCCCGTGGGCGTCGGTATCGGCACTGCGGGCGGTGCGGCAGCGGGCGCGGCGATCGGCGCGGTAGGCGGCCCTGTCGGGGTCGTGGCAGGCGCGATCATCGGAGGCGTGGCCGGCGGCTTCGCCGGCAAGGCGGGCGGCGAGGCCGTGAATCCCACCGAGGAAGATGCCTACTGGCAGCAGAACCACGCGAATCAGGACTATGCAACGTCCGAGGACAAGAACGAGGATTACCTTCCTGCCTACCGGGCCGGCTATATGGGCCCGGCCCGCTATGGCAGCACCTGGGACGAAGCGGAGAGCAAGCTGGAGCGCGAGTGGGAAGTGGAAGGCAAGGGACAGTCCCGCCTGGGATGGGACCGCGCCAAGCACGCCGTCCGCGCGGGCTGGCACCGGGTGGAGAATCGGCTCCCCGGCGACGCCGATGGTGACGGTCGGTGATGATGCCCCGACGGGACTCAGCCCGATCGAATGAAATCCGGGTGGTGTGGTGTTCCACGCCACCCGGTTTTTCGTGAGACCCACGCAGTTAGAGCTTCAAGGTCCCTTCGATCGAATCATCCATCGTCTTGCCGATGGTGGCTCCAATCAGCATTTTGATCCCCGCCACCGCGGTGCCGTGCTTGGTATCCCAGTAGTATCCTTCGGCGGGCTCCACCTTGATCACGGTCACTCGCGGGTCATCGATCCCTTCCGTGAACCAGGTGCCGATGACGAAGGACCAGAGTTCCTTGATCTTCTCCTTGTCGGTCGAAATGGTGGCAGACCCTTTGAGTTCCAGGAAATCCGAGTGGGGCGAACCTTGGAAGTAAAGATGAAAGATCGTATCATTCCATGACTTCGGGCGACCAGTCCTTTCTCAAGATGCTCCACCGTGCGGCCGCTTCCGCAGAGGAAGTGGTCGACGGCGCGCGCCGCACGGCGTGGCGGGCAAGCGGCCGACACCAGCCGCGGCAGATCGTCGCCTACCAGGGCTACGCAGATGCCACTTCCTTACGCGTGATGGGACGGGTGCTGGCCAATCGGCCGTCCGGCGGCCCGCTGGACGACGATGGCTGGTGGAAGAACATCATCAACACCTGGCGGCGCTGGGAGAGCGATGAAGTGCCGTTCGCCGAGGTCATGCTGCGCTTCGAGGGGATCGAGCTGGCGGTCACTGCGGATGAGGAGGGTTATTACCACGCGGAATTTCCGCTGCCACCGCTTACCGGCGATTCCCTGGGGTGGGTGAAGGTTCACGCGAGCACCGGATCCGGCGGAGACGAGGTGACGGCGGTTCACGAGGTGATGCGAACACCTACCGCCGCGGCCTTCGGCATCATCAGCGATCTGGACGACACGGTTATCCATACCGGGATCACCAGCCTCCTGCTCGCGGCCAAGCTGACTTTCCTGGAGAACGCCAAGACGCGCAAGCCGCTGGAAGGAGTGGCCGGTCTCTATCAGGCATTGCAAAGCGGTCACGCTGGGTGGCCGCGCAATCCGCTGTTCTATATCTCCAGCTCGCCGTGGAATCTCCACGACTTGCTGGTCGATTTTCTCCGGCTCAATGAGATTCCACCGGGCCCGATTTTGCTGCGGGATATCGGCATCGACCGCACGAAGTTCATCAAGGAGAAGGGCCACGGCCACAAGCGGGAGAAGGCATTGGATCTGCTGGATTCGTTTCCGGACCTGCCCTTCGTGCTGATCGGCGATTCCGGGCAGGAAGATCCCTCGATCTATGCCGAAGTCGCAACGTTGCGGTCGGGGCGGATCCTTGCGATCTACATCCGCGACATCGATCCGGAATTCGATACCGAGCGCGACACCGCCGTGCACCGCGCGGTGGAACAATCCGCTGCCGCCGGGGTACCGATGATCCTGGCCCGCGACAGCCGGATGATCGCGGAGCATGCCCGCGGGCTCGGCTTGATCCCAGCGTCCGCGGTCGGTGAAGTCCGCACGGAAGTCGTGGCAGACCAGTCCCGCCCGGAGACCGGAGCGCAGTCCTTGCAAGATGCGGTGGAATCATTGGTCGCCGAGGAACCGTGATGACCACCCGCGACCGCGCGCCGTGTCACTTCGGAGAGCGGCGGCGTTCGTAATGGTCCAGCAGCGGGCTGGTGGCGCCGTGGACGCCGATGCTGAGGGCGACCACCGAAAGGGCGATCCCGGTGATACCGCGGGTATCGACCGAAAGGCCGTGATTCAGCGAGTAGGCGAGGTAGTAGAGGCTTCCGATGCCGCGAATGCCGAACCATCCCATGAGACCGCGCTGCGCGGGCCGGGTGGGAGTTCCCGCGAGGCAGAGGAAGGTGGCGAGCGGCCGGATGAGGAAGAACAAGGCCAATGCCACGGGCACGGCGCGGGGGTCCCAGTAGGTCGAAAGACAGATCCCCGTCAACAGGACCAGCAGGACTTCTAACAGGCGCTCGGCGTGGTCCCCGAAGCTTACGATCTCTGCGACCATCTGGCCGGCCGCCTTGGTGGGATGGGCGGAGGGTTTGGCACCGGCGGGATCGACCGCGAAGACCTCCGAAGGCGGATGGGCGGGCGCGAGGTTATCCTGCGGGTTGCGGAGCGGGGTTTGCCCTGCCACGGGATGATCTTTGGCGGTGCGGACCTCCGAACTCCTGAAGCCAAGGCCGGCGGCGAAGGCGGCGAGGAAGCCCCAGGCGCCGGCCGCTTCAGCCCCGGCGTAGGCGAGGGCGATCAAGGCCATCGCGAGGAAATCGCCGGGCGCACCGGTGTCGGGATTCCGGCTGCGCAGGCGGATGGCGAGATGCCCGAGTCCCTTGCCCAGCAGGTAGCCGATCAGCAGACCGGCCGGGATTCCCCATAGCAAGCGGTGGAATGCCCAGCCGGCAAACCAGCTGCCGACTTCACCGTGCTGCATCCATAGTAGCGAAAAGACGAGGAAGGGAAAGGCGGCACCATCATTGAAGCCGGCTTCCCCCGAAAGGCCGTAGCGCATCCGGTCATGGTCGCCCGCATGGCTAACCGTGACGGTCCCCGCCAGAACGGGATCGGTGGGAGCCAGGATGGATCCGAGCAGAAAGGATTCCGGCCAGCCCATGCCGAGTGCGAAGTGGCAAACGAGGGCGACGCCGGTGATCGACGCGAGCATGACCGGCCCCGCGAGGCGGTAGGCCGCCGACCAGGAAGGGTCCGACCAAGGGAGGCGGAGCTTCAGCCCGCCGATGAACAGGGAGACGATGACCGCAATGGCCGTCAGGTTCTCGATCACGACGCTCTCCCGGTGGAAGTCGATGCGGATAAGATCGAACCCGGTAGGACCTACGGCGAAACCGAGCGCGAGATAGATGGATGATGAGGTCAGCGGCATCCGCCGGAGCGAAGCCGCGAGCAGGGCCATCAGCAGCAGCAGGGCACCGAAGAGAGCGAGCCATGCATTGAAACTCATGGGAGGGCAGAGTGCGTGATCCGGTTAAGCATTTCCGCAGTGGTCGCAAATTTTCATGGCGCTGCTCTTTTGCAGGCGATGTGCCAAGGGTCCGGATCACGGGTCTTCGTGGCCGATCACCTCGATGGAGTAGGTGCCGGGAAACTCATCCGTCCTGCGGAAGTTGACGCGGCCTCGGCGGGTTGCATCCCGCGGCACGAAGTCGAAGGAGAGCATCGCGCGCTGGTCGCCGGACGATGATTGCCGCAGCACCTCCAGTTGGACGTGCTCCGCGACTTGATCGCCGCGATTGACAAGCTCGACCGGCACGTGGATGCGATCGTGCTCCGCGGTGGGCGGGCCCAGCTTTGCCTCGAGGCGGGCCGGGGTGTCATCCCAGGCGAGTGCCTCTCTCACCAGCACGGCGACCACTCCGGCGAGCAGCAGGCAGGAGAACGTGAAAACGGTCCATTCGAGGGCGTTCTTGCCGGGGCGGGCGGTGGATTCGGATTTCATGGTGCGGTGAGTCAGCGTTTGTCATGAGACCGGGTTTGCAGCAACAGGCGACCGGCCGAAGCGCCGAGCGCGGCAGGAGCGCCGACGACCACGGTCATGGCGACACCCAGCGAGACCGGTTGGCCATCGAGCTTGCCGAAGAAGAAGAGGCAGCCTGTGGATCCCGCGAGGGCCGCTGCGTAGGTCGTGATCAAGCCGCGGGCGCTGATGAACGGCGAGTCCCGCGCGACGTGGCGCTCGGCGCCGTGGATGCCGGTGAAAAGAAGGACGCCCGCAGCGCCGAGGAAGGACCCGATGGCGAGCAGCAGGATCTTCCAGGGCGGGCTCTCCATGGCGATGACTTGCATTTCATCGGTGGGCGCGATGTTTGCCGCGAACAGCACCGCTCCGCAGAGCGCGAGTGCACTCTGGGCGAGGTAGTCGCTACCGGAATCTTCGTCGTCGCCGCTCATTCCTTCCTGTTCGCTGTCCTCGCCCCCCAACTGCGAGGTGCCGACCGACACGCAGATGGCGACTGCCATGGCTTCGACCACGGTCTTGCCCGCGATCTCCGCGAAGTGGGTCTGGGAATCGATCTGTCCGGTCAGCCACAACATCGCGGCGGCGATCACCAGCCCGAGCCCGAGTTCTTCCACCGAGTCGATGGCCACTTCCGCGAATGAGGCATCCCGACGCAAGCCGGCGAAGCGGTTGTAGAGGAGCAGGAGGACAAAGGTCACCGCGGCCAGCAGCAGGATACGCCCCGGTGAGAGCCGGAAGCCGGCCGCCCACACTTCCATGGTGTAGAGCATGGGCAGGGAAAAGATCAGCCCGCCGGCGATCCCGCGTCCATATTCGCGCGCGGATTCGGGAATGCTGCGCCGATGGCTGAAGTTCATGAGGATGCGTCCTTGGCAGGGGGTGGTGCGATCTTGTCCTTGATGCGGCTCAGGACGTAGAGAACCACGAAGATAAGCAAGGTGACCGCCCGTTCCCAACCGAGAATGCCGGAAAGAACGAGGGCGATGAAGGCTGGCAGCAGGATATTCAATTCCATCTCCATGGACGACAGGGGAGCGAACTTGCAGCGGACATGCCACGGGCGGGTTGGCGCAGGAATGGGGGGAGTTCCTCGCGAGCCGGACACCAAGTGTGACATCCTGCACGGAGACGCGGCATTTTGCACTTCCACGAGACGAGCGGTCGCGCGTTTCATCCGGAAAAGCGCGGTGGCATCGCGCGTGCGATGGGGGATGTCCACTGTCATGGCCCGAATGGAATCCGCCTCCGTTACATTGCCACGTTTCCTTGTTTTCACCCATGACGGCATGCCGGGCTACACGCGTGGAACGGAAGCTGCGAAGAAGCGCTCGAGACTTAACTTGAAAAAACCATGACGCCTCTCGATCCTGTCACATCCGTTTCTCCGACCCGTCGCTCCGCCACTGCCCCGCCGTACATCGACGAGGATCCCAACCGCGCCATGGTCGAGCGGGGACTGGAGGCAGCTGAGAATGAGACCCGCGACGCGGTGGCGGAGCTTTATGAATCCTCCGCGTTGCGCAGCGAGGATCCGGCCGAAGCGCTAAACGACATCGATTTTGAGGAATCCGCGGAGGACCAGGAGCCCACCGAGCTAGCGGCCATGCATGAAGTGTGGAGTCCGTCCGAAGATGCAAAGCGAAACCCGTGAAGTGCAGGTGCACCCGGACGCGATGCAAGGCGCAGACTATCTTAGGAAGACAAAGGAAAGACAAACGAAAGACTAATCACGCAATGAGCAATCCATACAATTTGAAGGGCAAGCGGATCGCCGTGCTGGCAACGCACGGATTCGAACAGTCGGAGCTTCTGGATCCCGTGGAGGCACTCCAAGAGAACGGTGCTGCGGTGGACATCATCAGTCCGGATGGCGAGGAGATCCGGGGATGGCATGAAGAAAACTGGGGACAGACGATCGCCTGCGATGCCGCCCTTTCCGACTGCGATCCCGCCGACTATGATGCGATTCTCCTGCCGGGCGGCGTTATGAATTCCGACAAGCTCCGCACTCTTCCCAAGGCCCGCAAGTTCGTGGCTGACTTCTTCAGGGAGGGAAAGCCGGCCTTTGTGATCTGCCATGGGGCGCAGATTCTCATCGACTGCGATCTGGTGGAGGGAAGGAAGATGACGTCGTATGCCTCGATCGCTCCGGACCTGTTGAATGCTGGAGCAGACTGGCGGGATCGCGAGGTGGTGGAGGACGAGGGGCTGATCACCTCCCGCAGTCCAGACGATCTACCGGCCTTCTGCGCCAGTATCTGCAAGGAGCTCGATTTGCAGGAAGCCACTTGAAAGGGAGAGACTCTCAAGCGCGCTAAGGATGGCTTTCGGTTGAATCCGACTGGCTTGCGGCGGATTCACCGTGGTTGCCGGGGTGGAAGTAGGCAGGACCAACCGACGGGAAGGCCGTCGCCGCACGAACGGGCGACGGCCTCACATTGCTTCACGAGGCGCTTATTCAGCGGTCTTGGTGCCGGCGAGCCAGATGCCATCCGGCCCGATGACGTCTCCTTCGTTCAACGTCGCCGTGCCACCATCCTTCTTGGTGACCGCGCCATCGGGACGGACTTTCACTCCGTCCAACGAAATCTCGTCCTTGATCGGCTGTCCCATGCAGTCTTTGAAAAGCAGCGGCTTGCCGTCCGAGAAGATGACTGCTCCTTCGAGTAGCGCGCGGCCGTCGCTCAGAATGGCGTCGCCGTTATCAAGTTCCCACTCCTTGCCGTCGGCGGATATCACCTTGCCGTCGGGCATCACCTTGCTCCCGCCGGTGAGGGTCATCTCCGAAGTCAGTTCGGATTTCCCGCCGCGGGCGACCTTCATGATCTTGCCGTCCTTGCGGATGACGCCGTCCTTGACGACCTGGGTCATGTAGGTTCCGTCGAGGTCGATGAAATCACCGTCCTTGAGCGTCCAAGTCTTGCCATCGGACGATGTGACCGCTCCTGTGGATGTCACCTTGCTACCGTCCTTCAAGGTCATTTCGCCCGTCATGTCGGCTTTCACCCCGTCCTTCATGGTCATCATCTTGCCATCCATCATGGCGACACCGTCCTTGTCGGCGGCTTGAAGGGTGGCGAGGGTTGCGAAGGCGAAAATGCCGGAGGCTAGGAATGTGCTGATCGGTTTCATGGTGGTTCTATGTTGGTTGGTTGCTTGGCTTTCTCATCCCGGCTTCTCATCGGAAGAGCCTATGGAGAGAAATGACGTATCGCAAGCGGCGTGCCGTGGCGGATCGGATAGCCACAAGATGTTTATCTACAGCCGCATCATAGGGATCCGAAAGGTGTCGGGTCCGGTCCTCGGTGAGCGGACATGGGCATTCTGCACGGGTGGATGCGCAGGCTGCAAAGTCCCACCGCCGGGAACGCGAAGTGATGTGACCGAGCCATCCTGCAAGCGAGGTCGGGTTCGATGTGAAGATGCGAAAAGGATCGTTTTTCTTCGCCACATCCAGTGCGGCGAGAGTGGTCCGAACCGGTTGCCAGTCGAAGGATATCGTGCCATTCGTGTCGGTGGGCTTGCTCGCCCGGATCGTGCCGTGCAGGGTGACGGCTAGGCCCGCTTTCGAAGCCATGACAGTGCGGACCCGGATTTCTCCAGAGGTCGCCTCAACCCCAAGCGATACCTGTTCCAGACCGACCTTCCCACTGGCATCATGCAAGGTCACCGCGGCATCACGGATCTGCCAGTGGATCGTCCTGGCGTTTCCGCGGAGCAAATGACCGAGGGGCACGTGAATCATGAGGTTACCGGATTCCATCACCGGCAGCCCGCTCGCGGCTTGGCGGATCTTGATCTGCTCGAGGCGGAGGCCTCGCTACGGATTCCAGTTCCGTCCTTCGTGCCCGAGAACAAGTCCTCGCCGGGCAAGCCCCTGCGCGAGTCGATTCTCAAATTCGTGTGCCACCCATCCTTGAACGAAACACGCAATCATGATAACGACGGTGCCTGCTCCGACCAGAAGGCGCCGTCGGCGAGTCGCGACGAGGTGGCGGATCCAGGGAGTGAAATTGCTGGCCAAGCGCGTCCGTCGGAGTTTCGGTGGGATGGGGAATCGACCGGTTCGAGTGTTTGAAAATCACCCGTTGTATCCACCCGGGCCGGAGAGCGGCGCGCGCCTTTCCCATGCGGCCCGCGCGGCATGGCGCGCCTTTTCCCACGGGAGCCGGGACTGGCCCTTCAACTGCTCCCATCCTTCCCCCATGTCCTTCTCGGCTTCTTCAAACGAGGGATGGCGGTCTCGCTGCCCGGCTCCGAGAAGATAGGCGGGACCGTAGTCGTCATAGTCGTATTGGGACTCGACGTAGGGTTCGTTGCGATAGTGCTCCCGCCAGTAGTCGGTCTCGAGTGTCGGGTCGAAGCTCTCCGCCACTTCCTTGCCTGCCAGTCCACCGGTGAGTGCGCCGACCGCACCGCCGACCACCATGCCGATCGGTCCGCCCAAGGATCCGACCGCGGCACCGATCATCGCTCCGCCAGCGGCCCCGATTCCGGTTCCCACGGGATGTGATCCAGGAGCACCCGTGATCGGGTCAGGGTTGAAATCGGGATTTCGCCTCGTTGGAGTTCGTGGGTCATTGGATTTCATAATTCCTTCTCCAAGAATTGCGCGGTGGTCACGGGTTGATCACGCGGTTTGCAGAAGACGGGCCGGTCGCACAGGGCGGGGGAGTCATCCTGCGGAAGCCGGGGGAAACGGGCATCATTGAAGATCGCCCGTCTCTCCCCTTAGTTACGTTGCACCACAAGCGACCCCGCCGGTGGTTCGGGAGTTATTTCGCGTCGCGAGTGTTGTCCGCCTTGTCCTCCAAGGCGTCGGCTTTGCGCTCGGCTTCCTTGCGGATCGCGTCGGCGTTGTTTTCGGTGGCATCGGCCGCCGCTTCTGCGTTCTTTCGAGTTTGCTCCGCGCTTCCTTCCAAGGCGTCCGCTTTATTCTCGAGAGAATCCTTGCGGACTTCTTCTTTCTTGGAATCACAGGAGACGAGGGCAGCGGTGCCGAGGATTACGAACAGGGCAATGATTGGCTTGGTTTTCATGATGAGGTATTCGGATGGACGGAGGTTGTGGTGTTCGTCGATTCCGGAGCGGCAATGGGTCGCTCCCTGTCGGCGGGTCTTCAGCCTCCCGGATCTTTTCGCAATCGACGTGCCATCCAGACTCCAGGCCACAGGCCCTTGTACCCGCGGGGATCTAACAACATCCGAACCGCATCCCGTTCTTCATTCTGCCACGCGGCATTGCAAATTGCCCGGGTCGGCTGACCGTTGCCCTTCTCCGGAAAAAGGAACAGGCCTTGATCCAGAAGCGAATTATTGTAAATCCGTGAGGTCTGCCTAGCCTGCCACCTATGCCATCGGACTCCAGTGAACCGGGATATGATTCCGCTCATCCGCCGCTATCCAGCCGACGGGCGGACACTGTCTCGACGGACGCGGGAGCCGGATTTTTCTCGACCGTGGTCGAGCATAGTCCCGATTGCATCAAGATCCTCAATGACGCCGGAAAGATCATGATCGTGGAGGATTCAAAAATCACCGCGGATATTCTCGCGATGTTTTTCGAGATGGAAGGGCGGGTAGTCGAGGTGGCGTACGACGGCGATGAAGCGGTGCGCAAGGTGGAGAACTCGATGCCGGAACTGATTCTGATGGATCTCGGCATGCCTCGCATGGACGGCTTCGAGGCGGCCCGGAAAATTCGCGCCTTGGCAGGAAGCGACTCCGTAATCCTGGTGGCGCTGAGCGGCTGGGGGCAGCCTCAGGACAAGGAGCGATCCCGCGATGCCGGTTTCAACGAGCATCTGGTAAAGCCGGTGAGCCCCTCCGACCTGCGGCGGCTCCTCCAGCGGTTGGATGCGGGTCGGACGACTGGTCCGATGGCACGGTAGGCATGCGGTATCGGACCGTGGAGCGAATCATGGGCGAAAGCGAAGAAGCCTTCTCACCAAAGGCCACCACTGAAAAATACATCCGCCTTTACGAGAACCTGTCCCACCGGTCGATCTGATCCCCGGCTGCGGGTTCAACGGCGATAGCTCGCAGGGTCGTTTTGAAGACGTTCGAGCTGTGCGGCGAGTTCAAGGACCTGCTTGTCCAGCTTGTCGATCAGGCCGGAAGTGCGATCGCACTGGCTGTTGAGCATGCGGACAATTTCCAAGGTCGTGCGCATGGACGACAGCGGCGTTCGCATGTCGTGGATCGCCACGGGCACGATCTCTTCCCAAGGCAAGCGGTCATCAGATGGGGAATTCATGATGCCAATCTTGATCACCATACCTCGCGACAATTCAAGGAAAGATCGCAGCCAATCTCAGAGCGCCGGCTCCGGCGAATCGGGGGAGGTGCACTTTCCGTTGTTAACCCGGTCAGGGGTGCGCAGGGCGCGGCTTGGGATTAGAGCATACGGGGGTGTCGATCCATCAAGGGCGGATCCTGATCGGTGATGAAGCGGCCAAGGGTGCAAATATCGGATCCGAAATGCAATTTGCAGCACGGCTTCGTGGAGGCCGGTCAAACAAGCCCGCGTGAAGCCTGCCGTAGCAAGGGACGCCACCTAACGGACACTGGCACCCCTCCTGCAAGTCATCCTGGATATGAGATCGGACCTGATGAACGCCTACTACCGGAAGCTGCGGATGATCTATTGCAGCGAGCTCCAGTTGGTCAGCCTGTTTCCCGAACTGGCCTCCCAGATCGACGACTTCAAACGCACGTCCGCCCTTCACGGATTCCTCCGCTTGACCCGCGAACGCCGCGATGTGATCGAGATGATCGCGACGGAGCACGGGATCTCGTCGGCGGGCGATGATTGCGACTCGATGCGCCGGCTGATTTCCGAAGGCCGGCAGTTGCTCTGGCACTGCTCGCGGGGTCAGTCGAGGGACTCGATCGTGGCTCAGGTGTGCCTCTCCGTTCACCGCCTGCTGGTGATGAATTACAGCATGACCCGCAACCTCGCGGTCCGGCTTGGACTGGGGTCGGACGCCGACCGCTTTGAGGAACTCATCGATCTCATTGTGGAGCGCTTCCCGGAAGCCTGCGACCATCCGGCTCCCACCAGCGATTTCGGTGCACGGGCGCTGGCGCACCACTGAGGAGATTTTGAGAGAAGATCCATGCGAGAAGCGATGAAAGAGCGAAAATCCTCATCCGGTGCCGCCGCGACGTCGGCGGCCGCTACGTTCAAACTGCGTCTCTACATCGCCGGGCCCACCCCGCAGTCGACCCGTGCCATCGTGAACATCCGCAAGATCTGCGAGGATCACTTGCTAGGCCGCTATGATCTGGAGGTGATCGACATCTGTCAGAATCCCGCGCTGGCCAAGGGCGAGCAGATCGTTGCCGCACCCACTCTGATCAAGAAGCTGCCGCTGCCGCTCCGTCGCTTCATCGGCGATCTTTCCCAAACCGAGCGGATCCTCGTCGGGCTCGACCTCCGCAAAGGGAAGCCGGGGGCATGAATAGTGGACCCATCCCATGATTTCCACGGTTATTCCAGACTTTCACCTGCTCAGCGAAAACGCCGAGCTGCGCGCCCGGCTCGAAGAGTCGGAGGAGACCCTGCGCGCGATCCGGACCGGTGAGGTGGACGCCCTGGTGGTCGACGGGGTGGTCGGCCCGCAAGTGTTCATCCTGCAAAGCTCCGACGCCGAATCGAACCGCTTCCGCAGCGATATCCTATCCAAGGTGAGCGACGCGGTGGTCGCGATCGACAATGACCGGCGGATCATCTTCATCAACGCGGCGGCGGAACGTCAGTATGGCGTGAACGGTTCCAAAGTGCTGGGACAACGGGTCGGGGAGATCTTCGAAGCTCGCTGGCTGCGTGGGGAAGACGAAGTGGCCTTCGACACGGCCCTCGCGACCACCGGCCACTGGCGCGGCGAGAGCATTCACATCAAACGGGGAGGGAAGGTGATCCATGTCGAATCCTCGGTGAGCCGCTTGTCGGGTAAAGACGGCGAAGTGTCCGGTCAACTGAGCGTAATTAGGGATATCACGGATCGCAGCGGCGCGGAGGAGGTGCTGCGCGAAAGCGAGCGGCGCTTCCGCGATATGATCGATTCGTTGCCGGCCGCGATCTATACGACGGATGCAGAAGGCCGGCTGACCCATTTCAATCCGGCGGCCGTGCAGCTTGCAGGCAGGATCCCCGATCTGGATCATGACCGGTGGTGCGTGAGCTGGAAACTCTACCACGCGGACGGCTCACCCATGAAGCACGAGGATAGTCCGATGGCGATGGCCCTCAAGGAAGGGCATAGTGTTCGGGGGATCGAGGCCATCATCGAGAGACCGGATGGCACCCGTTTGTGGTTCACGCCCTTTCCGACGCCTTTGCTGGATCCCGAAGGCCAGGTCACCGGAGGAATCAACATGCTGCTCGACATCACCGAGCGGAAGCGGGCCGAAGAAGATCTGCTCCGGAACGAAGCGCTCTTCTCCACCATCATCAACCAGTCGCCGGGAGGAGTCTATGTGGTGGACGACTTTTTCCGGATCTATCAGGCCAGCATGCAGGCGAAGTCGCTATTCGCGGCGGCAGAGCCCGTGATCGGCCGTGATTTCACCGAGGTGATGCGGATTCTGTGGGGAGCCGAGATCGGGGAGCAACTGGCGGTGGTCTTCCGGAGAACGCTGGAAACCGGCGAGCCCTATAAATCAAGCCGCTTCACCGAGAAGCGGCACGACTTGGATGACGACCGCTCTTACGACTGGCAGATCCAGCGGATCCTGCTGCCCAACGGCAAGCATGGCGTGGTCTGCTACTTCTCCGATGTCACCAGCCAGCAGATCTTGGAAAACAATCTGGTTGCCCGCTCCGCCGCGCTGGCCCAGGCGGACCGGGCGAAAGACGAGTTCCTCGCGATGCTGGCCCACGAGCTGCGGAATCCGCTGGCACCGATGCGAAACGCCGCGGAGATCCTGAGCGGGGGCAGCGGCCCGGAAGAGCGCCAGCAGGCCCAGCGCATCATCAGCCGCCAGATCGAGAACATGAGCCGGATGATCGACGATCTGCTAGACGTGTCGCGGATCACCGAAGGGAAGATTGAACTCCGGAAGGAGCCCGTCGAGCTGGAGCTGATCTTGCGCAGCGCGGCGAGCCTGGCACGGCCCGGTTGCAGTTCCCACAACCAGGAACTCACGGTACACTACCCCGCGCGGCCGGTCCGGCTGATCGCCGATGCCACCCGGCTCGAGCAGGTGTTGGGGAACCTCCTCGGCAACGCTTGCAAGTACGGCGGCGAGGGCTGCCGAATTTCGCTCAGTGCCGAACTCGATACCAGCCGTGAAGCGCCGGAAGTCGTGATCCGCGTGAAGGACGACGGGGTTGGGATCAATCCGGAGCTTTTGACGCGCATCTTCGAGTTGTTCGTGCAGGGCAGCCGGACCCTCGACCGCGCGCACGGCGGACTCGGGATCGGGCTGACCCTGGTGCAGCGGTTGGTAACGATGCATGGGGGCAGCATCGAAGCTCGCAGCGAAGGCTTGGGACGGGGCAGCGAGTTCATCGTTCACCTGCCGGTGCTGGAGGGCTCGGTTCCGCCGCCACCGCCCACGGGACCACTTGGCCGTCCCGCCAAACCGCTCCGAATTCTCATCGTGGACGATAATGTCGATGCGGCCGAAAGCATGGCGATGCTCCAGCAGATCCGCGGCCATGAAACGAGGACCGTTCACACGGGTCCCGACGCGGTCCGCGTGGCCTCGGAGTTCCTGCCCGAGGTGGTACTGCTCGACATCGGCTTGCCCGGGATGGACGGCTATCAGGTCGCGCGGCGGCTCCGTGTGATGCCCGGAGTGGAAGACGCCTTCCTGGTGGCGATGACCGGCTATGGGAGCTATAACGACCGGCTTCGCGCGAAGGAGGCGGGTTTCGACGAGCATCTGGCCAAGCCGGCCGATCTCGATGTCCTGAGCAAATGGCTGCAAGCTTGCGGGTGAGCGGGCCGAAGGCGTTCGCCCCCACTTATTTCTTCCATTTTCCGGCGATCCCGACTCTGTATCCTCCCTCAAGATGACTGACGAATCTCCCACCTTGCAAGCTGTCAGCGAACAGCACGAGGCGGTGGCGGAGGAACTGCGCTCGGCAAACGAGGAGGCGCAATCGGCCAACGAGGAGATGCAGAGTGTCAACGAGGAGATCGAGACCTCGAAGGAAGAGTTGGAGGCGACCAACGAGCCGCTCATCATCCATTCGATCGAGGATATCACCGAACCGGCGCTGGCGGGCGAGACGCGCTCGCGGCTTGCCGCCATCGTGGAAAGTACCGACGACGCCATCATCAGCACCACCTTGGAGAGCGTCATCACGACGTGGAACCGGGGCGCGGAGATGCTCTTCGGCTACAGCGCGGCGGAGATCACGGGCTTGCCGGTGACCGTGTTGATCCCGGAGGACCGGCTGGGGGAGGAGCCGGAGATCATTGCCAGCGTCCGCGCCGGGGAGCCGGTAGAGCACTTTGAGACGGTGCGCCGGCGGAAGGATGGCTCGCATCTTCACGTCTCCGTCTCCAGTTCGCCGATCTTCAATGAAAGCGGCGTCATCGTAGGCGCTTCCAAGATCGCCCGCGACATCACGGCGCGGAAGGAGACCGAGGATGCCTTGCGCGAAAGCGAGGCCCGATACCGGGCGATCGGCGAGAGCATCGACTACGGCGTGTGGGTCTGCGCGCCGGACGGGCGGAACCTCTATGCGAGCGAGAGTTTCCTCAATCTGGTCGGCATCACGCAGGAGCAGTGCTCCAGTTTCGGCTGGGGCGAGGTGCTGCATCCGGAGGACGCGGAGCGGACCATGGTCGCTTGGCAGGAGTGTGTCGCCAGCGGCGGAATCTGGGACATGGAGCACCGTTTCCGCGGCGTGGACGGCGAATGGCATCCCATCCTGGCGCGCGGCGTGCCGGTGAAAAACGAGCGCGGCGAGGTCGTCTCGTGGGCCGGCATCAATCTCGATATCAGCCGTCAGAAAGACGCGGAGAAGTCGCTCCGTCACAGCGAGCAACGCTTCCGCACCGCCGCGGGAGTCGTCAGCAGCATCATCTGGACGAACAATGCCGAAGGAAAAATGGAAGGTGAGCAGCCGGGCTGGGGAAACTTCACCGGGCAAACCCGTGAGGACTACCAGGGCTACGGCTGGGCTCAGGCGGTGCATCCCGACGACGCGCAGCCGACCATCGACGCATGGGACAGGGCCGTTGCGGCGAAGGGGATGTTCGTCCACGAGCACCGCGTCCGCCGCGCGGATGGCGAGTGGCGCCTGTGCAGCATCCGCGCGGTGCCGATTGTCGGAGTAGATGGCGCGATCCTCGAATGGGTCGGCGTCCACACCGACATCACGGAGCGCCGGCGCAGCGATGCGAATCTTGTCTTCCTAGCCGCGCTGAGCCAGGACCTCGTGCGGCTGGAGACGGTGGATGAAATCTTGCGCAGCGTCGGCGCGCGGATCGGCGCGCACTTCACTCTTTCGCTTTGCAACTTCGTGGAAGTCCGCGAGGCCGCCGGCGAGTCGGAAGTGACCCACGAGTGGCGGCGCGACGGTATTCCGAGCACGCTGGGCACGTACCAACTATCGGAATGGTTCACACCCGAATTCCAGCGAACGCTGTGCGCCGGGGAGCTGTTCGTGGTCCGCGACACCGAGACCGATCCGCGCGTGGAATCGGAAAAATACAAGGCGCTCGAGATGCGCGCGTTCGTCTGCGTGCCGCTGGTGCGCGACGGCGGGTGGAAGTTCATGTTCAACTTCCACAACACCAAGGCGCGTGACTGGCGAGAGGATGAGCTCGACTTGATACGCGACGTGACCGGCCGTATCTGGGCGCGTCTGGAGAAAGCGAATGCGGAAGAGGCCTTGCGTGAGGGAAACCGGCGGCTTGATCTGCTCGCGCAGACCGGGCGGGAGCTGATCCTCGGCGAAATGCCCGGGGCAACGATGCTCCAGCCGGTGCTCGAGCGGGTGTGCGCGGAGCTGGACGCGGACTTGGCATTCACCTTTTTCACGGGGGACGAGCCGGAGACCTTGCGGCTGGCCGCGACGGTCGGCGTAACGGAAGAGGGGCGCGCTTTTTACGCGGGGATCCGCTTCGGCGAGTATCTCTGTGGGACGATCGCCGCGCGGGGCGAGCGCGTGATCGTCGAGAAACTCCAGCAGTGCGGCTCGCCGGAGGCGGTAACGCTCTGCAGGGCGGGGGTGCGCGGTTACGCGGGTTTTCCGATGGTGGCGCAGGGACGGCTGCTCGGCACGATTGCCTTTGCCTCCACGCGACGGGATTTTTTCCGGCCGGAAGAGTTGCTGCTGATCGAGACCGTGAGCGACCAGGTGGCCGCGACGCTGGATCGCGCCCGCACCTCGGAGGCGCTGCGCGCGAGCGAGGCGCGCGCGAACGGCATCATCCAGAGCATCGCGGACGGGTTCATCACCATGGACGTGGATTGGCGCATCACCTACCTCAGCGCCCGCGGCGCGGAGATTTTGGCACCTTTGCAAAAGACGACGGAGAACGTCATCGGCAAAGTCTTTTGGGAGGAATTCCCGGCCACCGTCGGGATGGTCATCGAGGAGAGTTTCCACCGCGCGGCGCGGGAGCAGGTTCCGGAGCATTTCGAGTTCTTCTACCCGCCACTCGACCGGTGGTTCGAATTCCGCGCGTATCCCTCGCCCCTCTGCATCACGATCTACTTCCTCGATATCACCGAGCGGATCCAATACGACGAAGCGCTGCGAGAAGCACTCATGGCGCTGCGGGAGCGCACGGAATCGCTCGAGCTTTTCAACAAGGTCGCGGTCGGGCGGGAGCTGCGGATGATCGAGCTGAAGAAGGAAATCAACCGGCTGCACGAGCGGCACGGCGAGCCCGCGCCCTATCCCCTCGACTTTGAATCCAACGGAGTAAGTCACGATGTCTGAAAAAGCCGCCGTCCCATCGCCGCTCGAAAAAATGGCCGAGCGCGGCCCGGGGGATTCGCTGTCGGGCGGCGAAATGGGCGCGTTGATCCGCGCAAAGGACTGGGCGCTGACGCCGCTCGGACCGATTGAATCCTGGCCGCAAAGCCTGCGCACCGCCGTGGATATCTGCCAGGCCTCCGACCTTCCCATCTGCGTTATCTGGGGGCAGGAGCTCGTTCAGATCTACAACGACGGCTACCGCGTGATTTGCGGCGGCAAGCATCCGCATTCGATGGGGCAGAACTTTCCCGAATGCTGGCGCGAGGCGTGGCCGGTGATCGGCCAGGCGCACGATTCCGCGCTAGCGGGCGACACGGCGTTCTTGGAAAACCAACACATTTTCCTCGACCGCCACGGCTACACGGAAGAGTGCTTTTTCACGTTCTCCTTCAGCCCGATCCGCGACGAGATGGGCCGTGTGGGCGGACTTTTTCATCCCGTCATCGAGACCACCGCCCGGATGCTGGGTGAGCGGCGCACCCGCGCGCTGCGCGACCTCGCTGCCCGCACCGCGAGTGCGCCGACGGTCGACGAGGCCTGCACGCTGTCGGCGGAATCTCTCGCCGAGCAAGGTGCTGATGTTCCCTTTGCGCTGCTCTACCTGTTCGACGCCGACGGTGGCTCGGCCCGGCTCGCCGCTTCGGCCGGCCTGCCCCCCGGCATGGCCGCCAGGCGGGAGCGGATCGAGTTCGCGTCCGCGACGCCATCCTGGCCGCTGGCTGAAGTGGCGACCGAAGGCGTGGCCCGGCTGGTCGATGATTTGGAGGGACGCTTTGGCCATCTCGCGTGCGGCCCCTACCCGGAATCTCCGCGTCAGGCGCTGGTCTTGCCAATCACTTCTCCCGGCGTGGAGCGCCCGGCCGGGGTGCTCATCGCAGGGCTGAGCAGCCGCTTGAAGCTTGACCCGGTTTACCGCGACTTTCTCGAGTTGCTGGCGGCGGCGGTGACCACGGCCGTGGCGAACGGGCGCGCGTTTGAGGAGGAACGCGAACGGGCCGAGGCGCTGGCCGAACTGGATCGCGCGAAGACAGCTTTCTTCTCGAACGTGAGCCACGAGTTCCGCACTCCGCTTACGCTGCTGCTCGGACCCGCGGAGGAAATCTTGAGCGATCCCGAAATCGGGTCCGCCAGCCGCCGGCGCGTGGAAGTGATCCATCGCAACGCGTTGCGCCTGCAAAAACTGGTGAACACGCTCCTCGAGTTTTCCCAAATCGAAGCTGGGCGCGCACAGGCGGCTTACGTCGAATCGGATCTCGCCGAGCTTACCGCGGACCTCGCGAGCGTGTTTCGTTCCGCGATGGAAAAAGGGGGGCTTCAATTCACGGTGGATTGTCCGCCGCTCCCCGCGCCCGTGTTTGTGGATCACGACATGTGGGAGAAGATCGTTTTAAACCTGATTTCGAACGCCTTCAAGTTCACCCTCGAGGGTGAGGTGGAAGTGCGGTTGCGCCCGGTGCGGGACGGCGGCACGGCTTTCGCCGAACTCAGCGTGCGGGACACGGGCTTCGGTATCCCGGCCGATCAGCTCACGAAGGTCTTCGACCGTTTCCATCGGGTGGAAAATCAGCGCGGTCGCACGCACGAAGGCACGGGCATCGGGTTGGCGCTGGCGCACGAGCTGGTGAAGCTGCACGGCGGAGTCATCCGCGCCGAGAGCGAGCCGGGGCACGGCACGATTTTCATAGTCCGCCTTCTGTTCGGGAAGGATCACCTCGCCGCGGACCGAATCGTTTCCGGGAGCGCCGGCCTTGGCGCGTTCGCGCGCGGTGACGCCTATCCCGGGGAAGCACGCGTCTGGCTGCCGGAAGAGAACGCGGCCGAGCCGCCGGGTGCTCCGGAGTCGCGCGGTCTTCCCCGCGTCCTGCTCGCCGAGGACAATGCCGACATGCGCGAGTATTTGCGGCGCTTGTTGGCGTCCCGTTGGGAAGTCGAGGCCGTGCCGAACGGCGCCGCCGCGCTCGCGGCCGCCCGCGCCAATATCCCGCTCCTTATCTTGAGCGACGTGATGATGCCCGGGATGAACGGATTCGAATTGCTGCAAGCAGTCCGGGCCGATGTGATGCTCCGCGCCACGCCGGTCATTTTGCTTTCGGCGCGCGATGGGGACGAGGCGCGTGTCGAAGGAGTATCGCAGGGCGCGGACGATTATCTGGTGAAACCTTTCAGCGCGCGCGAACTGATCGCGCGCGTCGCGGCGCACATCGAGCTTGCCAGGGTGCGCGGCGACGCCCGGCAGCTTCTGGAGCAGCAGGAACAACTGGTGCGCGCGGCCAACGAGGAACTGCGGCAGCGGGTGGCCGAGCTCCAAGCCGCCAACGAGAGCGTGCAGAATTCCCGCCGCGCCGCGCTGAACCTGATGGCAGATGCGGTGGAGTCCCGCCGACAACTGGAAGCAAGCAACCAGGCACTGCGCGAGCGCGAGGAATCTCTTCGCGAAAGCGCCGAGGAGCTGGCGCGGGCCGACCGCGCGAAGGACGAGTTCCTCGCCATGCTCGCCCATGAGCTGCGAAACCCGCTCGCTCCCCTGCGGAACGCCGCCGAGGTCTTGCGGGCTCCGGCGGCGGGCGCCGCGCAGCGCGACCACGCGCAGGATGTCCTCGACCGCCAGATTGAAAACATGAGCCGGATGATCGATGACCTGCTCGACGTTTCACGGATCACCGAAGGAAAGATCGAACTGCGGAAAAGCCCGGTGGACCTCGGAAGCATCCTGAGCGCCGCGGCCAATCTCGCCCGTTCCGGCGTGACCGCCCGAGACCAGGAGCTCGTTCTGAAGCTTCCGGCCGAGCCCGTTTTCCTGGATGCCGATGCGACGCGGCTCGAGCAGGTCTTCGGCAATCTACTCACCAACGCTTGCAAGTACGGCGGCGACGGTTGCCACATCGAGTTCAGTGCGGAAAGGGCGGGTGCGGAAGTGGTGGTCAGCGTTCGTGACAACGGGGTGGGGATCGCGCCCGACCTGTTGCCGCGGGTGTTCGAGTTGTTCGTCCAATCGAGTCGCACGCTGGATCGCGCGCACGGCGGTCTCGGCATCGGACTCACCTTGGTTCACCGGCTGGTGAAACTCCACGGCGGCAGCGTGGAAGCGCGCAGCGAAGGGATCGGCCGCGGCAGCGAATTCATCGTAAGGCTGCCGGTGCTCGAAAGCCCGCCCACCGAACCGCGGACGGCCGCCTCGACGAAAGCGGGCAGGCGTTCGTTCCGCATGCTGATCGTGGATGACAACGTCGATGCCGCGGAGTCGCTGGCGATGCTCCAGGGGCTGCACGGCCACGTCACCCGGGTCGAGCACTCCGGTCCCGCGGGCCTTCATGCCGCGGCGGATTTCCTGCCGGAGGTCGTGCTCCTGGACATCGGCCTGCCTGGCATGGACGGCTACGAAGTTGCCCGCTGGCTGCGCGGCATGGCGGGCGTGGGAAACGCGTTCCTCGTCGCGATGACCGGCTATGGCAGCGAGCGTGATCGCCGCCTGGCTACGGAAGCCGGTTTTGACGAGCATCTGGTGAAGCCCGCGGACCTCAGCGTCCTGCGCGGCTGGCTGGAGAGCCGGGGTTGAAGCCATGCTTCAGGGATCCCGTGCAAGATGCGGCGGGACTCAATGCCAATTGCGTTCAGAACGACCGCGTGCAAAGCCTCCGTTGAGGCATGATCCTTTGCCCGTGCCCACGTGCGGAGCGAGCGGAAAGTTGGCACCGCTCGTGCGAAAGCACGCCGCATGGAAGAACTCAACCTTTCCGCCTATATCAGAAGGCTCCGGATGATCTATTGCCGGGAACAACAGCTCATCGACTTGCTGCCGGATCTCGTGTCGGAGGCGATGCGCCACGCGCTGAAGGAATCGCTGGCCGGCTATCTCGCCGCCGCCCGCTGCCGCCGCTACATGATCAAGAATCTGGCCTGGGACCAGGGGTTTTCCCCGCTCGGCGACGAATGTCTCGCGATGAGGAAAATGATCGCCGTGGGCATCTCCCGCTTGGCCCGGGAGGAGCGGGGCGAGGGGCATGACCGGGCCGTCGGTGCTTTCTGCCACGAAGTCCATCGCGTGATCATGGTGGACTACCGGCTCACCCGCTTGCTCGCGATGGAGCAGGGCCTGGACGCGGATATCGGCTGCTTCGATGACGTGATTGAATGCATGACCGCTGCCTTTCCCGAGCCGCACGGTCAGCGGGCAGCCTTCCCCGCGGAACGCCTCCCGGCCCCTCCCGCGGATCGCGCGAACGCCGTTGGCAGCTATCTGAATCATGAGCGGTTGCAAGCGCTCTCCGACCTCACCGGAAACGAGCGGGCGATCGCCCGACTTCACTTCCAATCTCCCCACTAACTTCCCCCCGGAGACCTGGCACGGGAGCCCCCGATCCCGGCCAAGGCAGACGACGCCGAACCACTACTCCAGTAGCGAGGCCGAATCAGCCGCAAAAACAAATGTGAGCCGGTGTCCCCGCGAGGGGATGCCGGCTTCCATCCGAGCCAGAGCAATCCGCATGACCGTCCATGTCCCGTGATGCATCCTGCGGTTAACAATTCCCTTCCGCCGCGGCAGCGCCGCTCGTCCCCGTTGATAGATCAAGCCCCGCGAGGTCCAAGTCGAACTGGAACAGGGATTGCACAGCAATCAACTCCCGTCCTGGGAAATAAATTGAATGGGAAATTCCACCGGTTTTCCCAGCGACTCACCGACTACTCCATCACCATCGAATCCTATGAATCCACCAACACTCATCCGGCAGGCCACGCCGCCCGCCGCGCCACAGCAGACAGCTCCGCCATCGCCCGTCGTCGAGACGGGCGGCTTGGACGAAGTCAAATCAGCCGCCAAGGACCAACTGGTCCAAACCGGTGCCGATCTCAAGCACGGGGCGCAAGATGCCCTTCACGCGGCGAAGGAAGCCGGTGCTGACTTCGTCTCCGATCAGAAGGGCAAGCTGGCCGCGAAAATCGACGAGTTCACCCATGCAGTGAAGGCGGCCAGCGTAAGCCTGAAAGAAGACGCGTCCAATCCCCTCGCGGGACCTGCCGAAAAGGCGTCCCAACATCTGGAGCGCGCCGCGAACTATCTACGCGACAACGGACCCGCCGATTTCCTCGATGACCTGGGCAGCCTGGCCCGGCGTCGGCCCGAGGTGTTCTTCGGCGGCCTCTTCATCCTGGGTCTTGCGACGGCGAGATTTCTTAAAGCATCCGCCCCGGCCGCGAACGGAATCCGTCGTGGCGTCGCGGTGCCAGCGCATCATGACGACGGCGAAATGCCCCGGCTCGTCATCGCCCCCGAACTCCGCGAAACCCGCACCGAGGACTATTCATCATGAACAGCGAACTCAACATTGGAGATCTTCTCCGCCAGCTCCGCGATGACACGACCACGCTGGTCCGCGACGAGGTCGCATTGGCGAAGACCGAGATCGGCGAGAAGCTTTCCCGCACCGGGCGCAACGCCGCCTATCTGGTCGTCGGAGGGCTCGTCGCCTCTTCCGCGCTGCTGTTGATGCTGATGGCGCTCGGCCACCTGCTGGGCGGGATTTTCGTCCGCGAGGGGATGGACCCCGGCAACGCGGCTTTTTGCGGCTTCCTGATCATTGCCGTGATCGCCGGCGTGGTTGCCGGCCTGCTGATTTCGAAAGCGCTCAAGACGCTGGCGAATGAATCCGTGATTCCCGAAAGAACCGCCCGGAGCCTCCACGAGGACAAGCAATGGGCACAAAACAAAATGTCATGACACCAGAAACCTTGCTTCGTGAAGCGGACCAACGGTCCAGCCAGGAAATCGAATCCGACATCCGCGAGAAGCGGAATCGCATGGATTCCACTCTCGACCAACTCGGCGAGCGTCTGAACGTGCGCTCGTTGATGAACTCGGCGCTTGAATGGTGGGATTCTCCCTCATCCGGTAACCAGGGCAACGCCGCCGCCCGCCGCGCTTTGAAAACCGTGGCCACCCAGATGAAACATCATCCCATGCCCTCGCTGCTGATCGGTGGCGGTCTGGCCTGGCTGATAGCGGATGCCGGCGGTGACGACGCAACACCTGCGGAGCGCCCTGGCGAGCCAAGCCGGGTTTCCGACCGCTTGCCAAAGTCGCAAAACGGAGGGGTCGGCAGTTCCCTGAGCCACGCCAAGGACGCCGCTGCCGGTGCCATGGAGTCGGCCAAGGAGAAATTGTCGGATCTGGGATCCCGCACCCATCGCTCGGCGGACCATCTGGCCCATGAAGCCTACGTCGTCAGCCGCTCGGCCGCGCGCAAGATCAAGCAGGAGGTGAAAGAGGACTATCATGCCGCGGGCGAACGCTTCGGCCGCGCAGTTGAAGAATATCCTCTCGCGGTGGGCGTGGTATTTGCGGCCTTGGGCGCGCTCGCGGGACTCGCGTTGCCGCGGAGCCGGAAGGAGGACGAGATGATGGGATCCAAGTCCGATCATGTCGTCGAGGCCGCGAAAGAAAAGGGAGCGGAACTCCTGGAAAGCGGCAAAGCTGTGGGCGAGCGGGTGATCGAAACCGTGGCGGAAGAAGCAAAGGAACAAGGCTTCACCGCCGACAAGGTGACCGGCGCCCTCTCCGCCATGGCGGAAAAAGGCGGCGCGATCCTTCAGAAAGCAAAGGACGAGGCCGCTCAGGCGGCCACCGACGAGGGCCTCAAACCTCCCGGCCGGAATGGGGGGAGTAACCCGTCGGAAACCGCTCTTCCCCGTTGATTTCCACCCCGCGGCACCCGTCCCGTCTTGGGACGGGGTGCCGTGCGGGTCAGCCACAACAAAGGACTTCATCGACATGAGGTCCGTGCATCAAAAAGAACAACCATTGAATCATACCTCATCATGGACATTATCTGGACAGTCATCATCGGCTTCCTTGCGGGAGCCGTCGCGAAACTGCTCACGCCCGGACGCGATCCAGGCGGTTGGATCATCACCATCCTTCTCGGGATCGGCGGGTCCGTCGTCGCCCACTTCATCGGCCGCACCATGGGGTGGTACGGCGACGGAGATGCCGCCGGCTTCATCGCCTCGGTGGTAGGCGCGGTGATCCTTCTCGTCGTCTACCGTCTTATCGTCCGGCGGCCGCAATCGACGAGGTAGAATCGAGGTCACGACTCCAACAACCTTTGGACCTGCGGGGAAGATTTCCCCCGCGGGTCCGCGGGCCGGCGCTCTCTCAAGCCTTTCTCAAGCGTCCCAGGGTCGCGAGATGCTCGGCGCAGGCCGGCAAGAGCTGGCCGCGGATGACTTGTTTGATCTCCTCCATCACGTCTTCAAGATGAGCGGACAGCAGGACCCCGCGTGGAACCACGAAGCAAGCGTTGATGTCCGCTGCAAAATGCCTCTTTCCGCATTGCACGCCGCGGCTCGGGAGTAACCCGCCGCTACCGCTTTTCGGAGCGATCCTTGATAGTTCGGGGCCTGCGGGCGAATCGGGCCGCTCGGAGTCTCCTGGCCCGGTCCTTGCGAAAGGTGGCTCCCATGCTTTCCGCGGATCACTGAAACCACCGCGGCAGCATCACGCTTATGAAACCAAGTACCGCACTCACCACAATCCTTGCATTCGGCAGCTCGTCCCTCCTCATGGCGGGCGAAGCTGAAACGACCCAGACGACCGCTTACCAAGCACCTCCGATGATGAGCTCCCAACACCAGGGTCTCTTCATCGGAGGGGGCGCGGACTACATGTTCGACGCCGAAGAGGTCTTCTACAACGGGCACATCGGCTACGACTTCGGCAACGGCGGCTCCGTGTTCCTCGAGTCCGGCTGGCTCGGCGAGGAAGACCGCGGGGCCAATCTGCTGTTCCCGTTCGGCTCGGACATCGACATCGTTCCCGTCACCGTGAACTACAAACACGAGTTCATGTTCACGGACTCCTTCGGCCTGTACCTCGGTCTCGGCGTCGGCGCGGCGAATGTCGACGTCACCACCGGTCCCTTCAGCGATGACGACTGGGCCCTTACCGCCCAGGCTTTCGCCGGCGTGGTTTACAACGTCTCCCCGACCTTCGAGATCTACGCCGGTGCGCGCTACATCTGGCTCGACGACATCGATCTGGGCGGCGCGAGCTTCGACGACCTCGATGACTTGGGAGTCGGTGCCGGCATCCGCTTCAATTTCTAAGTTCTAACAGTCAATCCATCATGCCACCCCGTTCCGGCGGGGTGGCATTTTTCATTTCCTTCCCGCGAACCGCCGCCCGACGGTAAATCCGCCGGGCGGCAACCCTCCGCGTCACGGCTTCTTGCCGCGGATCTTCCCCACCAGCCACATCACCGCGAGGATGATGGCTGCGATCCACAGGAGGTGCAGGAATGCCCCGGTGATCGCGAGGGCGAGGCGGAGCACGACCCAGAGGATCAGCAGGAAGATGGCAAGGCCGAGAATTTTGCTCATGACAGCGAAGATCGGAGTTCTCTGGTGTTAGATAGAACGTAGCCGCGATCAAGCGTCGGCCGTCTCGCCCATGGCGGCGGGCAAGAGCTCCTCCGCCAGGCGGGTCAGGATCAGGTCGGTGGAGCTTTCTTCCTCAAGGGTGAGTTGGAGCAGATCGACGACATCGTCGAGTTTCAGCGTTTCCGCGATCGCCCGGGCGGTGCCGTAGCCGGAGATCTCGTAGTGCTCCACCCTCTGGGCCGCGGCAATGAGCGCGAGGTCCTTGATGACCGGATCGCCTTCTTCCTCGATCGTTTCCGCGCCTTCTTCCACGAGGCCCTTCATGGCCTTGCAGACCTTGCCCTTCGCCGACACGCCAAGGATCGTGGCGATCTGGTCGAGCCGTTCGGCGTGGACTTTGGTTTCCTCAAGATGCGCTTTGAATCCGTCCTTGAGCGCGGAGTCGGTGGCGGCCTTGGCCATTTTTGGCAGCGCTTTTACCAGTTGGTTTTCAGCACTGTAGAGGTCTTTGATTTCCTGGATCAGCAGGACGTTGAGTGAAGTGAGTTTTGACATGGTTTTGGTGGGTTGGTGATTCGGGGGGCAATGTGCCGCGGTGCTTTTCGCAGTCGGTGTGCCCGCGTCGCTCCCAAGCCAAGCCTTGCTGCCAGAAGCCTCCCGACGGGTTCGCCAGTGGAGGTCCGGCAAGGAGCGGGTGCGGATTGCATCCGGACTGCGCATTTCGCAATTCGCTCGTTCGGCGGACGGCAGGCGACATCAATGGCGTGTTTCGCATCCCGGCGAGATCGCGGGCTGACTCATTTCTCTCTTGGCAGCACTTCCCAAGACTGCGTTTATCAAGGTCCGAAAAAGAGACCGGAAAAGCAGTACCCGCGGTATCAGTGGCCTTCCGTCTGACCGTGGGAAAGTTGCAAGAACATCTCGCATGAGGCCATCATGACTCCCTCCTCCATTTCACCGGTAGCGGGGCAGGCGATGCGCCAGTGGCCGGGTATCTGGCTCGCTAGCTATGCGATCCTCGGAGGGCTTCTCAGTCTGGCCGGCTGGGCGTTTGACCGGCCGCAGTTCACGGATTGGTTGGGAAGCGGGATCTCCCAGATGCCGAACAATGCCCTGCATGTTTCCATCGCCGGCCTCGCACTGCTTCTGCTTCAGGCGGGCAAAAGTCGCGCCGCGGCGGTGCTCGGGGGATTGGTGGGCATGATTGGAGCAGCGACCTTTTTTGAGCACTTGTCCGGAGTTGATCTGGGTATCGACCGGCTGCTCATTTCCCGCGAGTGGGGGCAGCACGCGACGATGGCACCGGGCAGGATGGGTTTTCCTGCTTCCCTTTCGCTGACCTTGATTGGCTTCGCCCTCGTCTTGGCGAACCGGCCTGGAGACCGGCGCTATGTGGTCCTCGCGGCACTGGTCACCGGGATGATCGCGATGTTGTCCATCGTCGGCTACGC
>JAYTLR010000198.1:0-35124 GCA_043729195.1 Akkermansia sp. | reverse complement strand
GGCCGCCGCTGTCGGAATCCCGCCGGGATGGAGGATGAACAATCCGGTGGTAGCCAGGCACAAGGGCGAGAATCGGAGCAGGGAGCGGGAGTTCATGATTGGAGGGAATCAATCTCCGGGACACTTCCCGGATGTCGTCGGATAGGGGATTTTCGGGAGGGGAGTCAATGCCAATCGGGACTTTCCAGGGGCCGGAATTGCGGCATCCTTTTTCCATTGTGATTCCGGAGTCACCGGGCAGACTTCGAAGCCGCTTTCCCCCCCCATCCAGTTCTCATGAAGATCCTTGCACTGTTATCTTCGCTCGCCTTATCTCAGATTTCAGCCGCAGCCCCGAACCTCGGGCTGAACTTCAGCAACAGCACGGTCAGCACCACCGTGGCGGGCGGGACGGCGGACGGATTCAACGGCTGGACCGATTCGCGCCCGAACGGCAGCACGACCACCGCCCACAGCCAGTCGAGCCCGCTTGCGCTCGGCACCAGCGGCGTGACCGCCACCTGGAGCGCGTCGAGCACTTGGTCAGCCGGCGACAACCTCAACAAGGAGCACACACCCTACCGGGTTTACCTGGACGACGGCGGCTCCGGCGTGCGGGTGACCATCCAAGGCCTGGCCGCCTGGCTGGGTGCCAACGGGATGGATACGTATCAAATCCGCTGCTACGCGAGCAGCGACAATGCCACGGGCTTCCAGCCGGTTTCGATCCGTTCCGGAACCAGCTCCAGCGGTACGGTGCTGCACACGATGACGCCGCCGATTCTCGGCAACGGCTCGTTCCCGACCGGCGGCACGGTCCCCGTATCAGGCGTCACCCGCGGTTACGTTGACTCCCCGAACACGCTCACCGACGACGCCATCACCCTGACGATTCCGCCCCGTCCGCCGATCGGCAATGTCAACCGCAACGTCCGCGGCTCCCTGGCGGCTTTCAAGATCACCGCCATCAAGACCCCGGTGGCGCAATCGATCACCTTCGCCGCGGTCGCCCCGGCCACTGTCGGCGACGCGCCGGTCACCTTGAGCGCCAGCGCCAGTTCCGGACTGCCGGTGACCATCACCAGCTCGAATCCCGCGATCGCCAGCGTCAGCGGCATGACCCTGAGTTTTAATGCGGCGGGCACCGTGACGCTGACCGCCCGCCAGCCGGGCAACTCCGACTTCCTCCCCGCGCCGGAAGTGCAGCGGTCCCTGCGCGTTTACTCGGGGATCAAGGTCCCGCAGACGATCGCCTTCAGCGACCCGGGAGATCCGGTCCATGGCGTTGCGCCGATCACCTTGACTGCCAGCGCGAGCTCCGGACTGCCACTGGTTTTTTCCAGCTCGAACCCTGCGGTGGCCACGGTCGAAGCGGGGCGGCTGATCGCCCGCTTTTCCGGCACCACGATCATCACCGCCAGCCAGCCGGGCGATCTGGAATTCAATCCCGCCCTTCCGGTTTCCCATGAAATCACGGTTTCACCCGGCTCCTTGACCCTGCCGCCATCGGTTTCCCGCACGCTCGCCCGTGATGCCGGCCCGCTGACGCTTGAAATCCCGGTAAGCGCCACCGCTGGCGGGGCGATCTCCTGGTGGGCCGGAATGGAATCCTCCGCACCCTGGGTGAAAATGACCGGCAACGGGGGGACGACACCGGGCACCATCACCGTGGTTCTCGACCCCTCCACCGTCCCGCCGGGGATTCACGACGGGGAGATTCTCGTGACCGCCGGCAATTCGGTTTTTCGCATCCCGCTGAGGCTCATCGTCACCGCAGCCGGGGCGGTCGAGCATTTCGATTTCCTCAGTCCCGGCCAGGTCCCGCTGACCGCCGGCGGCTTCACCGCCGGCGGGCGTTTCGCCTCATTCAAGCTCCACTTCGCACCCGCCGTAGGCACCCGTCTCAAGGTCCTGGAAATGACCGGCCTGGCGAGAATCGACGGGACCTTCGTCAATCTCGCGCGCGGCCAGCGGGTTGATCTGACATACAACGGGGCGAGCTATCCCTTCGTCGCGAACTACAACGGCGGCAGCGGCAACGACCTGGTCCTGGAATGGGCTTACAACCGGATCCATGGGTGGGGTAGCGGCTTCCAAGCCTATGGGAACGGCGCCAATCCCCCAAACACGAAGCCCGCGCCGGTCGGACTATCGGGCATCTTCGCGGGCAAGACGGTCAGCGCGCTTTCCGGCGGCGCTGGCTTCACGCTGATGCTGTTTGCGGACGGAACACTCGCCGCAACGGGTAGCAATAATAGCGGCCAGTTGGGAGCCAACGACACCAACAACCGCAGCACCCCGGTGGACATCACCGGGTCCGGCGTGCTGGTGGGCAAGCAGGTGGTCGCGATTAGCGCCGGCGAAAGCCACAGCCTCGCACTCTGCTCGGATGGCACCGTGGCAGCGTGGGGAAACAATAACAGCGGGCAGCTGGGCACGGGAGCGACCACCCGCAGCCTGGTGCCGGTGGCGGTGGAAACCGGCGCGCTCGCCGGGAAATCCGCCGTGGCCGTCGCAGCCGGCGGCACCCACAGCATGGCCCTCCTTTCCAACGGAACCGTCGTCGCGTGGGGCGAGAATGGCGGGCAGCTAGGCAACGGCAGCAACACCAACAGCCTGATCCCTGTCGCGGTCGATACCAGCGGAGTCCTTGCCGGCAAGGTGGTGTCCTCCATTGCGGCAAGGGGCGGTCACAGCATGGCTCTTTGCTCGGATGGCACCTTGGTCAACTGGGGGGGCGGCTGGTCGGGCAGCCTTGGCAACGGTGCCACTGCGAACAGCAACATCCCGGTGGCCGTCAGCAAGGCCGGTGTGCTCGCCAACCGGACCGTCGCCGCACTGGCCTCCGGCTACAACCTGAGCCTCGCACTTTGCACCGACGGGGCGGTCGTCGGCTGGGGATACAATGGCTTCGGAGGACTCGGCAACGGCACCAACACCGACTCCAACGTCCCGGTGCTGGTAAAATCCGACGGCGTGCTGGCAGGCAGAACCCCGATCCTGATCGCCGCGAGCTACCCCAGTTACGCCTTGTGCTCGGACGGCACCCTCGCCGCCTGGGGTGACAACCAGCGTTACCAACACGGCAATGGGACCAGCACTTCCAGCAACACCCCGGTGGCTGCATCCTTGGAAAGTCTTGTCGCGGGCGAGAAATTCATCGACCTGATGCGGGGTAACTACGGAGCGCACATGGTGGCGATCGCCGCGCTGCCGCTGGCCTCCAACGCACGACTTGCCTCGCTGGTGCCCGGTTCAGCGGCGCTGGACCAGCCCTTCGATCCCGCCCGGACGACCTATCAGCTCAGGGTCCGCCATCAAACGCCCACCCTCACCCTCACCCCGACCACCGATGATCCGCGGGCAATCCTCCGCCTCAACGGCGTCGAGATTCCGTCCGGCACCGCCACCGGCCCGCTGCCCGCCACTCCCGGCAGCACGCTCAATCTGGAAGTCATCGCGGAGAACGGCACGACCCGCACCACCTATGTCCTGACCGTCGCCGAGGATTCCACGCTCGCGGGCCTCGCCCTGAGCAGCGGTGCCCTTCTTCCGCAGCTTTCGCCATTCTTCACCAGCTACACCGCCCATGTGCCGTTCGCGGCGTCGTCGATCCAGCTCACGCCGACCGCCACCGACTCGACCGCATCGATCACCGTCAACGGCACTGCGGTCACCTCCGGAACGGCCAGCCAGACCATCGCCCTTGCCGCCGGGGAGAACCTCATCCAGGTCCGCGTTGCATCAGTCGGTGGCAGCTCATTGACCTACCGTCTCACCCTCGTCCGCCAGGTCCCACTGGTCCATACCTTCGCCTCGGCCGCCAGCGTCGCCGTCACGACGGATCGCCATGTCGCACTGGCCAACACCGCAACCCTTTCGCTCGGCTTCCCACCGCCGCCCGGCACGTCCCTGATGGTGGTCAACGTCACCGGCCTGGAGCCAATCCTAGGAGAGTATGAAAACCTTCCCCAGGGAGGAATCGCAGCCCTCGAACGCAACGGGATCTTCTACCGGTTCATGGCCGATTACTTTGGCGGCGATGGCAATGATCTGGTGCTGCACTGGGTGAACACGCGGATGTTCTCGTGGGGCTCCAACAGTGGCGGCCAACTGGCACTCGAGGATGCTGAAAGCGACCAGCCCGTGCCCACGCTCGTCCCGGATCATCTGCTTTCCGGGCAGCCCCTCCGGCGGATCGAGGCCGCGGATCACCACAGCGTCGCACTCACCCTTGATGGCCGGCTCTTCGCCTGGGGAAGGAACAGTACCTACGGCAAACTCGGCAACAATAGCGATGACGACAGCCCGGTGCCGGTCGCGGTGGATGCCACCGGGGTGCTGGCGGGCAAACGCGTCATCCGCCTGGTCACCGGCGAGTATCAGTCGCTGGCCTTGTGCGAGGATGGCACCTTCGTCCGCTGGGGCACCTCGTCCACCAACCGCGTGCCGGAGGCAATCCCGCTTACCGGGGTGCTCGCAGGCAAGCGCATCAGCCGCTTCGCGGTGGGGGACTATCACTCGCTGGCGCTGTGCACCGACGGCACGCTGGTCGCCTGGGGCTCTAACAGCGAAGGCCAACTCGGCAACAACAGCACCGTGGCCAGCGACACCCCGGTGCGGGTCGTTGCCACGTTGCTCGCCGGCAAGACGTTGACCCACCTTGCGGCAGGCGACTCTTTCAGTCTGATCCGGTGCAGCGACGGATCGCTGTTCTCCTGGGGATCGAATGCCTACGGCAAGCTGGGAGTCGGCGACTACGACAACCGCACGGTTCCCATCGCGGTCAACCGCAGCGGCGTGCTGGCCGGAAAAACGCCGGTTGAAATCGCCGCCGGTTCTGCCTTCTCGCTGGTCCGTTGCTCGGACGGGACGCTTGCCGCGTGGGGCTTCAATTACAACGGCCAGCTCGGCAACCAATCCACCGACGACAGTCTCAACCCCGTGCTGGTCTCGCGCTCGGGCGTGCTGGCGGGCAGGACGGTCCAGTCGATCGACGCCGGCGGTTCATTCGCCATCGCGCTTTGCACGGATGGCAGCCTCGCGACCTGGGGACATAACTACTACGGACAACTCGGCATCAACAGCAGCACCCAAAGCACCGTCCCGGTGCTGGCTCAATTGGTCCCGCCCGCCGGCGGCAAGCTGATCGCCGCATCCGCCGGATCGAACCATGTCCACGCGGTGATGGCCCTGCCTCCGGCACCCGCCGTTGCAAGCCTGGCCGCCAGCGCGATGTCCGACTTCCAAGCCACGCTCAACGCGGAAGCCTACCCGAATGGCTCGCCCACCCAGGTGTGGTTCGAATTCGGACTCTCTCCGGCTTACGGCGGCTTGATCGATGCCTCGCCATCCTCGCTGACGGGCGGCGGCCGCACGACGCCGTCCGCCACTCTCGCAGGCCTCGTCCCCGGCACCACCTATCACTACCGCGTGGTCGCCAGCAACGGGACCGCCACGGTGGCCGGTGACGACCGCACTTTTACCACCACCGCCCGCGCGCTGTTATCGGAGCTGACTCCCTCCAGCGGGCGCTTGATGCCGGCCTTCACCGGCTCCACCGCCGCCTACGCCATCACCGTCCCGGCCACCACCGCGGAGATCACCCTGCGCGCCACCGCCGCCCAGGCGGGTGGCACCGTGACGATCCAGGGCGCCGCCGTGGCGGCGGGTGCCCACTCCGCGCCGATTCCCCTGATCACCGGCAATACCGCCATCCCCGTGATCGTCACCAGCCAGGATGGCGCAACCGTCTCCACCTACACCGTCACGGTCAGCCGCTTGCCGCAGGGTCTCGAAATCACCTCACCCGGGGGAGCGGCACTCACCGCGGCGGCCTTTGATCTAACAGGGAGTTCGCTCGATCTTACCCTCGGCTTCACGCCACCGGCCGGTGCCGATCTGGTCATCCTGCGCCAAACCGGCAGCTCGTGGATCCGCGGCTCCTTTGGCAACCTGCCGCAAGGTGCGTTCATCCAATTGGAGCGCGGCGGCAGGGTCTATCCCTACGTGGCGAACTACTACGGAGGTAGTGGCAACGACCTGGTCCTGCAATGGGCCGAAACGCGGCTCGCCGGCTGGGGTCTCAATTCCAGCGGCCAGTTGGGCGACCAAACGCAGACGACGCGCAGCGAACCGGTGAACGTTTTCACCGCCGGCATCCTAGCCGGCCGCACGGTGATCTCGATCGCCAACGGTCAGGGCCACACGATCGCACTGTGTTCCGACGGCACCCTCGCCTCATGGGGCACCAACAACTACGGGACACTCGGCATCGGTGTTGCCAGCAGTCAAAGCCTTGCCCCGGTCGCGGTCGACACGTCGCGCGCGCTCGCCGGAAAATCCGTGGTCGCCATCGCCGCCGGTGCCTACCACAGCCTGGCGCTGTGCAGCGACGGCTCGCTCTTCAGCTGGGGCAACAACCAGGACGGTCAACTCGGCATCGTGGGTGTGACCAGCGCCAACTCCCCGCTGCCGCTGACCGAACCGGGAGCCTTGGCCGGCAAGGAAATCGTCGCCATCGCGGCAGGCGACGCCCATAGTCTCGCCCTGTGCAGCGACGGCACCGTCGCCGCCTGGGGCTCAAACTTTTCCGGCCAGTTGGGAATCGGACAAACCGGCATCGACAGCCCCTTGCCGGCGATCGTGGGCGAAGGCAGCGGCCTTCAAGGCCGCCGGGTGGTCGCGATCACCGCGGCAAGCCAGCACAGCCTCGCAATCTGTGACGATGGCGGCATGGTCGGCTGGGGTGACAATTTCTACGGCCAGTTGGGCGACGGCACCAAGATCGACCGCAGCCTGCCCGTCCCGGTGAAACCGGTGGGAGCCCTCGCCGGGAAGTTACCGGTGGCGATCCGGACCGCCAACGCTCACAGCACGGTCCTCTGCAACGACGGGGCCATCGTGACTTGGGGAGCCAATAGTTCGGGACGCCTCGGCAATAACTCCACCTCTGACAGCCTGGTTCCGGTGAAAGTCGTCGACAGCGGCATCCTCGCCGGGAAATCACCCGCGACCCTTGCTTGCGGCTGGCTCCACAGCCACGTCCTCGCGTCGGACGGGACACTCGCCAGTTGGGGGGCGAACGGCTACAACGGAGCCCTTGGCGTCGGCGACACGTCGCTCGCCTTTAGCAGCGTGCCGGTGGCGGTCAGCGGCAGCTTGGTGCCTGTCGGAGGGCGTTTCTCACGCGTCTGGAGCGGAACTTCCGCATCCCACACGTTCGTCTTGGTGGCCTTCCCGCCGCGGGCGCTTGCCACCACCGCCGCCGCCGATCCGGTGCGGGACCAATCCGCCACCTTGAGGGGGCGGGTGCTGCCGAACGGATCGGACACCACCGTCTGGTTTGAATACGGTCTCACGGAAAGTTATGGTGAGATACTGCCCGCCGTGCCGGCCAGCTTCGGTGCCGGCCTCGGAGAAACCGCGGTCGCAGCAGAACTTTCCGGACTGCTGACCGGCACCCCCTATCACTTCCGGGTGGTGGCATCGAATGCCGGCGGCATCCGCTACGGGGAAAACCTCCGCTTCAGCACCAGCGACTTCGCCGCCCTCGCGGCTCTGACGCCCGCCGTCGGCGCGCTTTCGCCGACCTTCGACAAAACAGTCTCTTCCTACGCCATCACCCTGCCTCACTCGACCGCGACCCTCGTCCTCACCCCGCGGTCGCTTTATGAAACCGCGTCGATCAAGGTCAACGGTGCTGCGGTCGCCTCCGGTTCGCCCACGTCCGCCATCCCGCTGGAAACCGGCAACACCAGCATCCCGATCGAGGTCCGCTCCGCCGATGGTGCGAACGTCCAACAGCACCGCGTGGTGGCCACCCGGCTGCCGGAAACTTTCATCTTTCCCTCCGCCACCTCGATCCCGGTGACGGTGGAGCGCTTCTCGGCGACGGGAATGGCACCGGACATCCGCCTCGCGTTCGCCCCGCAGCCGGGAATCGGTCTGACCTTGGTCAGGAGCACGGGCAGCGATCCCATCGCCGGGGAGTTCCAGAACCTCACCCACGGGCAAAAACTCGAACTCGCCCACGACGGCATCGTCTATCCTTTCGTCGTCAACTACTACGGCGGGAGCGGCAACGACCTGGTGCTGGAATGGGCCAACCGCCGCCTGCTCGCATGGGGGGCCAACTACGGCGGCCAGTTGGCCAACGGCACGGACATCAGCGCCAGCCTGCCGGGCGAAGTGCCTGCCGCCGGTGCCTTGGCCGGACGCGTGGTGCTTTCGGTCACCACCGGTCCCGGTCATATCCTCGCCTTGTGTTCGGACGGCACCCTCGCCGCCTGGGGCAGCAACAACCAAGGCCAACTCGGCGATGGCAGCCAGATCAACGGCAAGGTCCCGGTGGTGGTCGATCCAAGCGGCGCGCTCGCCGGCAAGCACGTGGTTCGCTTAGCCGGCGGCGGCACCCATAGTCTCGCCCTTTGCTCGGATGGCACCCTCGTCGCCTGGGGTAACAACAACGCGGGCCAGCTCGGTCTGCCGACGACAACTCCACGCAGCACCACCCCGGTGACCATCGCTCCCGCCGGTGCGCTGTTGGGACGGACCGTGGTCGGCATTGGTGCCGGAGAGGTCACAAGTTATGCCATTCTCTCCGACGGCAGCGTGGTGGCCTGGGGCGGCAATGCCGAGGGTCAACTGGGCAACGACAGCCCCTTGAGCAGCTCCATCCCGGTCAAGGTATATCGGGAAGGCGTGCTGGCCGGCAAATCGGTCGTCTCGGTGGCCGGTGGCTACAGCCACGCCGTCGCCCTCTGCTCCGACGGCACGCTGGCCGTCTGGGGCAGCAATGGCCAGAATCAGTTGGGCACCACGGTCAATACCACCCGCCGGGTGCCTTATGCGGTGACCAGCAGCGGAGTGCTGGCCGGCAAAACCGTCACCGCGATCGCCGCCGGCAGCTATCACAGCCTCGCCCTCTGCTCGGATGGCTCGCTGGTCAGCTGGGGTCGCAATGGTGCCTCGGAGCTGGGCCATGGATTGCCCTCATCGAGCACCGTCCCGGTCGCGGTGAACACCAGCGGGGTGCTGGCGGGCAAACGCCCGACCGCCATTTCGACAGGAGGAATCCACAGCCTCGTGCTCTGCGAGGACGGCCTCGCCGCCGCCTGGGGCACCAGTCAAGGCAGTCTGGGGGATGGCACCAGCACCGCCAGCACCGTGCCGGTCGCAGTGAATCGCTCCAACCTGCGGACCGGCGAGCGCATCCTCGCGCTGGCCGCCGGATCGAGCTTCAGCCAGGCCCTCGTCGCATCGCCGCCGCTTTCGTCCGCGGCGACGCTTGCCGCCAGCGACCTCAACGACACCGGTGCGACGCTAAACGCCGGAGTCCGCGCGAACGGCGGCGAGGTGAGCGTGTCGTTCGAGCTGGGCTTGGCAGGTGGTTTCACCCGGCGTGTCAACGCGGAGCCGGCTGTCACCGCGGGCGTTGCGACCACCCCCCACCGCGCCGTGCTCACCGGACTGCTGGGAAACACCACCTATCAATTCCGGGTGGTCTCCACCGGTGCCGGCGGGACCGTCCTCGGTGAAACCCTCACCTTCACCACGACGTCCAACGCTCTGCTCACCGACCTGCGCACCAGCGGCGGTCCGCTGACGCCACGCTTCTCCCAGAACGCCCGGGACTTCGCGGTCACGCTCGCCCACGCCACGACCGCAACCACGGTCACGGCATTCGCTGCGAACCCGGCGGCCACCGTGCGTATCAACGGCACCCCGGTGGCCTCCGGCAGCGCCTCCGCCGCCATCCCGCTCCCGCCCGGCGACACCGTGGTCCGCATCCAGGTCGATGCCAACGACGGCATCAATCTCCGCGAGTATCAGATCACACTAAGTCGTCTGCCGGAGGTCTTCGCCCTCACCACGCCGGATCAGGTTCCAGTCACCGTGCAGCGGCTGGGGCCGGATGGCTTGTCCGCCCCGATCACCCTCGGCTACGCGCCGCGCCCCGGTGCCCGGCCGATGGTGGTCCGCGTCACGGGTGAAGAACCGATTGACGGAACTTTCGACGGTCTTCCGCAAGGCGGATTGATCGTGCTCCATCACGACGGCATCGCCTATCCGTTTGTCGCCCATTACTTCGGCGGCGATGGCAACGACCTGGTGCTGATCCCGCTCCACGGCCGCCTGCTGGGCTGGGGAAACAACTCACAGCGGCAGCTCATCCCGGGCACGGAGAGCACGATCCCCATCCCGCGGGATCTCAATCCGGACGGCCGTTTCTCCGGCAAGGCCTTGATCAGTCTTGCGAGCGGCGGCAGCCAGACGCTCGCGCTGTTCGCCGACGGATCATTGTACCAATGGCGGAACTACTATGATAATCCGGAGCGCATCGATGGTCTCGGTGTCTTGGCCGGCCGCCGGGTCGTCGCCATCACCTCGGGCGAGCGGCACTCACTCGCCTTGTGTGACGACGGCACCCTCGCGGCCTGGGGAGAGAACGGCTATGGCCAACTCGGCAACAACTCCAGGTCCAGCAGCGTGCTGCCGGTCGCCGTGGACAGGTCCGGTGTTCTCGCCGGCAAGCGGGTGACATCGATCGCCGCGGGATACCAGCACAGCGTCGTGGCGTGCTCGGATGGATCCATCGCCGCCTGGGGATTCAACACCTTCGGACAGCTCGGAAACGGGACCACCACCGACAGTCTGGTTCCGGCTGCGGCAAGCCAGCCCGGGCTGCTGGCCGGTCGAAAGATCGATTCGCTCCATGCCGGCCTCAACTTCAACCTCGCCCTGCTGGACAACGGTTCGATGCTCGCTTGGGGGATCAACCAGAACGGTCAACTCGGAGATGGGACGACGGTGAACCGCAGCAGCCCGGTGGCGGTCGACCGCTCCGGCGTGCTCGCGGGGAAATCCATCACCGCCATCGCCGCCGGAGGCCACCATAGCGCAGCCCTTTGCAGCGATGGAACTCTCGCCACCTGGGGATACAACTATCAGGGCCGTCTCGGCGATGGAACGACTACCAACCGTTTGAATCCTGTTGCGATTCAGGCAAAGGGCGTGTTGGCCGGTAAGACGGTGACCGGCATCGCACTCGGCAACAATCACAGCCTGGCCGATTGCTCCGACGGAACCGTGGCGAGCTGGGGATCCAACGAATTCTCGGCCTTGGGGAATACCACATCCGGACAGATCTCGCTGCCGTCGTTGGTCAATACCGCCGCCATCACCGTGGGGGAACGCACCATCCGTTTGGTGACCGGATCGAATTCTTCCAGCAGCTTGATCCATCTCGCCGCAGCACCCGGACCGGTCGCCACGACCCTCGCCGCAAGCGCCATCAATGACACCTTCGCCACCCTCAACAGCGAAGTCATCACCAACCGGAATGTCACCCGGGTCACTTTCGAATACGGGCTGACGCCGGATTACGGCGACTCGATCACCCTGAATCCGGACCTTGCGGCGAATACGCTTGGAACAGTCCCGGTCAGCACCACCGTCGCCCAACTGCTCTCGGGCACCACCTATCACTTCCGCGTGGTTGTCTCCGGCGCGTTCGGGACCACCCTCGGCGAGGACCGGATCTTCACCACCACCACGCGGGGAGCACTGGCCGGGCTGAACCTCAGCAGTGGTGCCTTCATCCCGGAATTCAACGGTGCTATCACCGCTTACCGGGGCTCCGCTCCCTTCGCTGCCGAACATCTCCGCATCACCCCGATCGCTGCCACCGGCAGCCCGCTCATCACCGTCAACGGTGTGGTCGTTCCTTCGGGCTCGGCAAGCGGCCTGATCCCGTTGGCACTCGGCCTCAATACCCTCGAAATCAAGGTCGACGCGCTCGACGGGATCAACCGGAAAACCTATACCCTCAGCCTGCGCCGGCTGCCCGAGGAGTTTGCCTTCCGCAGCCTGACCGAGGTCCCGCTGATCGTGGAATCCCTCACCGCCGCCGGCGATGCCCCGCCGCTTTCCCTCCATCTGCCAGCCGGTCCCGGAACCGTGCTCACCCTGGTCCGGGTGACCGGCAGCAACTTGATCGAGGGCACCTTCGCCAATTTGGCACAGGGCCAGATCGTCCCGCTGACTTTCGGCGACACCACCTATCACTTCGCCGCCGACTACGGCGGTGGCACGGGGAATGACCTGGTCCTCCACTGGGCCAACACCCGCACGCTGGCCTGGGGCAGCAATTACACCGGCCAACTCGGCAACGGATCGAACACCGCCAGCATCGTGCCAACACCGGTCACGAAGTCCGGCGTGCTCGCCGGCCAGACGATCACCGGCCTCAGCGCATCGATGACCAGCTTCTCGGAATACGGCTTCAGCCTCGCCGTCACCGCGAACGGCCGGGTGGCCGCCTGGGGCAGCAATGACCGCGGCCAACTCGGCATCGGCACCACCATCGACAACAAGTTGCCCGCGTGGGTCGATCCCTCGGGCGCGCTCGCCGGAAAGACGGTGATCGATGTCGCCACCGGTGCCGGCCACGGGCTGGCCCTCTGCTCGGACGGCACGATGGTCTCCTGGGGCTACAACGGCCTGACCGGCCAGCTTGGCGACGGCAGCAACATCAACCGCCCGAGCCCCGTCGCCGTGCGATTGACCGGCACGCTGGCGGACAAGAAGGTGGTGGCGATCGCGGCCGGTGCTTACTTCAACATCGCGCTTTTCAGCGACGGCACCTTGGCGACCTGGGGCAGTTCGTCAGTCCTGGGTGACGGTTCGACCTCCCACCGCCCGCTGCCGGGTCCGGTGAATCAGGCAGGTGTCTTGGCCGGGAAAAAGGTCGTCGCGATCGCCGCCGGTGGCAGTAGCGGCATGGCCTTGTGCGACGACGGCACGCTGGCTAGCTGGGGCTACAATGCGGAAGGGGCGCTGGGCGACGGCACCAAGACCAACGCCCCGGTGCCGGTTCTGGTCGACCGAACGGGCGTGCTTGCAGGCAAGACCATCATCCAGATCACCGCTGGCGACCGGCATGCCATGGCTCTCTGCTCGGATGGCTCGCTGGTTGCCTGGGGCAACAACAACTGGGGCCAGCTCGGCAACGGAACCACCACCCAGAGCAGCTTTCCCACGCTCATCGACACCACCGGCGTGCTCGCCGGGAAATCCATCACGGCTATTTCCGCCGCCCGGTTGGGCGGTCTCGCCCTCTGTTCGGATGGCACGCTGGTCGCCTGGGGGCAGAATGATTTCGGCCAGCTCGGGGATGGCACGAAAACCCAACAGCGGCGGCCAATCCTGGTGAACTCCGGCGAGCTCTTGCCGGGCGAAAAGTTTGTGATTGGCGCCAGCGGGCCGGCCGCGGGATCCCATGCGCTGGGAGCGGTCGCTTCGCCGCTTCCCACCGCCGCCACGCTCGCCGCCACCGACATCACCGGCACCTCGGCCATTCTCAACGGCGTGGTCAACCCGCTCGGCAATGCATTGACTGTCACCATCGAATACGGTCGCGACGAAACTTACGGCAACACGGTGACAGCCACGCCCGCATCGCCGGCGGGCCCAGATGTCGCCACCGTCAGCGCCAAAGTCACCGGCCTGCCGCCGGGAACGCTCCATCACTACCGGATCGTCGCCACCTGCGAGGGAGGGATCGTCCGCAGCAGCGGCGGGACTTTCACCACGCTCAGCGACGATGCCCGGCTCGGGTCTCTCAGCCACGACGGCGGCGCCATCGCGCCGAACTTCGAAACACCGAGATTTACCTATATCTCCACTGTGCCGTTCACCACCGCCACCATCCGCCTGAATGCCGCCACCGTTCACCCGGGCGCACGCTTCACCGTGAATGGAGGGAACCCGTCCCTGCAAGTCGGCCTCGTCTCGGGCAACCAGACCCTCGACATCCTCGTCACCGCGGAAGACGGCATCACCACGCTGAACTACTCGATCACCGTCACCCGGCTGCCGCAGACTCTCGGGTTTGGAGCCGATGGCGATGTTCCGGTGACCGCGAACGGGTTCACGACCAACGGCCTCGACGCGAACCTGCGGCTCGACCACCACCCGCGGACCGGCGCGTTCCTGACGGTGGTGAACAATACCGGCCTCGAACCGGTCTTCGGCACCTTTGCCAATCTCGCCCAAGGCCAGCGGATCATCCTCCCGTACCAAGGCGTGAATTACGCCTTCGTCGCGAACTACTTCGGCGGTACCGGCAACGACCTGGTGCTGCACTGGGCGGACACCCGGATCGCCGCGTGGGGGCTCAACAACTACGGCCAGATCGGCGACGGCACCACGCTGCTCAAGACCACGCCGGTCGCGGTCGATGACAGCGGGCTGCTCGCGGGCAAGACCGTTTTCGACCTCTCCGGCGGCTACCTACACACCCTCGCGCTCTGCTCGGACGGCACCGTCGCCGCCTGGGGCTACAACGTCCACGGCCAGCTCGGAAACAACGGCAGCGCCGCTAGCAGGGTCCCCGCGGCCGTCACCCCGGGCGGGGCCCTTGCCGGAAAAACCGTGGTCGCGATCTCCGCCGGCGCCTACCACAACCTCGCCCTGTGCTCGGACGGCTCACTCGTCGCCTGGGGATACAACAACTACGGCCAACTCGGCACCGGCGACACCCAGACCCGGCGGACGCCGGTAATCGTTCCGCCGCTCGGCGCCCTTGCCGGCAAGCGGGTTACCGCCATCGCCGCGGGGTCCTATCACAGCCTCGCCCTCTGCTCGGACGGCAGCATCGTCGGCTGGGGCTACAACGACGAGGGCGAACTCGGCGACGGTACCACCACCCGCCGGATGATTCCCGTCGCTGCGGACCACGGCGGGGCGCTCGCCGGCAAGAAGGTCGCCATGATCCGCAGCGGCCAGTATCATTCCCTCGCGCTGTGCACCGATGGCACCGTCCTCTCCTGGGGCTACAACCCGCGTGGTCAGCTCGGCGACGGCGGCACCGCCAACCGGCTCTCGCCGGTCGATGTCACCGGCTCCGGCGCGCTGGCCGGCCGCACGGTCGTCGATCTCGCCGCTGGCGGATCGCACAGCCTCGCGCTCTGCTCGGACGGCACGGCGGCGGCTTGGGGCCACAATCATCGCGGCCAGCTCGGCAGCGCCGGTGGCGGCCAGTCCGCGCTGCCGCAGCTCGTCACCCATGCGATATCCACCCGGCGGGTCACGGCGGGATCCTTCCATAGTATGGCGCTTGCTGGCGATGGGAGCCTCAGCGCCTGGGGCGACAGTGCGAACGGTCAACTCGGCATGACCCCATCGCCGGCCGCCGGCCAGGCGGCGAGCCCGGATACCCGCGCGATCCACCCGGAATCCCGCGCCATCGTCATCGCCACCGGCCCGGCGGCCAGCCACAGCCTCGCGATCATCGCTCTCCCGGTCGTTGGAACTCCGCTGAACCAAGCGGACGTCACGCCCGGCGGTGAAGATTCCATCCCGGCCCTGCTCCGCTACGCCTTCGGCCTTGCCCCGGGTGAATCCAATCCGTCCCGCCTGCCTCAGGCCCGACTTGAAAATGGCCGGCTGATGATGCGCTTCGACCGCCCGGCCGGAGTGACGAACATCACCTACGGCGCGGTATGGAGCACCACCCTCCAGGCCGGTTCGTGGAACGACATCCCCAACACCGGAAGCGCCGGCTCACTGGAATTCATCACGCCCGCATCCAATGAACCGTCCATGTTCATCCGCTTGAAGGTCACGGAATCGCGGCCGTAACTCCGGGCGGTTCGAAGGCGAGGATGCCCCCCCGCGGGCATCGACGACGAGGCGGTCCATGGTTCGTTCCCGTGGAAGTAGCGATCCGCGGCACAACTGGCGCGGCCGGGTGATCATGTGATGCGGGAGGGCGAGTTGCGCGAAGCCTTGATCAGGATCGATCCGGAGATCGGGGCGGCGGCCGGAGGAGAGACTGGCTTGCGGGACGGAGGACCGGCTGGCGAGGTCGAACCGGCAATTCGCGGCGGATTTTTTGAAGAAGGACGAGGTGCTGTGGCGGCCGGGCGATCACGATTGGCCGGCGTGGCGGGAGTTGTTCCGGGGGATGTAGCACAACTTTGCAAGTTGTGATGGGGTGCGGGTGGCCATCGGGGAGAGCTTCGTGGCCGGGTGAACGGATGGCCGCGAGAAGCACGCAACTTGCAAAGTTGCGCTACGTCGGCTTCGCCGGGTATTGTTGGAGAACCCGGTCAGGCCCGTGACCCCGGAGCGAAGCATTCACGCGAACGAATCGGGATACGGACCGGGGTCGGTGTTGGCATCGTAGGTGATCGTGCTCGTTCCGAGATGACGCCAGAAGAGGAAGGCGCTGATGCAAGTGAGCAGAAGGAAGACCGCGAGAAGAATCCCCGAAATCTTCAATGCATAGTCGAGGGAGTCCATGAACTGCACGGGATCGAAGCCGCCAATGAGTCGCGATATGCCGATGAGATCGTGGATCGCAAAAAGGAACGACCACATCGCCGCGCCGGGTAGCAGGACGAGCAGGAAGAATGCGAAGTGCAGTAAGCGTGCCCGTAGCAAAGGCCGGGCGAACCAGATCATGACCCCGAAGATCCAGAGGAACACCAGCGACCAGAATGGCAGGGTTCCGCTATCCATGGGGAACCAAGCTCTGTACCAGGGGGCAAAGGTGTGCGCCATCACGGCCCGCATCCTTTCAATTGCGGCGCTGGCTGGCAACGGCGCAGAGAAGGCTTGCGGCAAGTCCACTGCGCTGAAGCTACGAGGACCGGGGATTCCGCAACCACCGTTAGACCAGCTTGGCTTTGACCTGCTCGATCTCCTCCGCGAGGGCTTCCCAGCGGGTGATCGAGGCTTCGAGGCGCTGGGTGACTTGCTCGACGATGTTGCTGGCGAGTGGACCTGGCACTTCGTGCCAGGCTTTTATGAGTCGTCCTGTTGGGACAGGGAGGCTTCCAGGCCGGAAGCATGGGTCCCGCGGCGGGTGGCGAGGTGTCGCCAGACAAGGGTGGCGCTGATTAGGGTCAGGAGGAGGAATACCGCGAGAAGAAGACCTGACGAGCCTGATGCCAACTCCATCTCCCCGGCTACCATGGCAGCATCAAATTCCCCGGAGTATTCCGTGAGCCCGGTCGCTCTTGAAACTTTGAAAAGAAAGGACCACAGGGCGGCTCCCGGCAGCAATATCAACAAGAAAATCCCAATGCACAGGAGCTTCGCTCGAAGCAAGGGCCTCGCAAGCCAAGCGATGAACCCGAAAATCCAGATTAGAACCAGCCACCAGAAGGGCAGCGTGCCAGCATCCATGGGAAGCCAGATTTCATGCCATGGCCATTCAAATTCAAGATGCGAGAGCATGGAGCAGATTCAAACAGTCTTTAAACTGTCTTGCAATGGCCGGATTGAAGGAGGCTTGCGGCGAGATGCCGCAGCCACTTTCAGACGAGCTTCGCCTTCACCTGCTCGATCTCTTCGGTGAGCGACTCCCAGCGGGTGATCGAGGCTTCGAGGCGCTGGGTGACTTGCTCGACGGTGTTGCTGACGAGACGGAACTTGGCGGGCGAGGCGACGACTTCCGGTTTCGAAAGGTCGGCGGTGGCGTTGGCTTGGGCGGTTTCGAGGTCGGCGATGCGTTTCTCCAAGGTGACGAGCTCGTCTTCCAAAGGCTTGAGCACCTGGGTGCGGAGCTGGCGCTGCTCGGCTTCGATCCGCTTCTGGTCCTTGCGGCTCGGGGCGGCGACGGGTTTGCCGGGATTCGCCTTCGCCTCGGCGGCGGCGGTCGCGGCGGCGGCGCGTTGGGATAGGGTGGCTCCGCCCTTTTCGTCGGCGGTTTTCTCGAGGTAGTAGGTGATGTTCCCCTCGAACAAGCGCGGGCTCTCGCCGGGGCGGAACTCGAGGGTCTTGTGGACGACCGGATCGAGGAAGGCGCGGTTGTGGGAGACGATCATCACGGTGCCGGCATAGTCGGCCAGCGCGCGCTGGAGGACCTCCTGCGACTGCATGTCGAGGTGGTTGGTCGGTTCGTCGAGGATCAGGAAATTCGCCGGGGCGACCAGCATGCGGACCAGGGCGACGCGGGAACGCTCGCCGCCGGAAAGGACGCCGACCTTTTTGAAGACATCGTCGCCGCGGAACAGGAAGCAGCCTAACAGGTTCCGGCAATACGGCGCGGACTCGCGGCTGGCGACCTCAGCCACGGTTTCGAGCACGGTCTTGGTGGGATCGAGCTCGTCGGCGTGGTTCTGCGAGAAGAAGGAGGTGGCGACCTTGAGGCCGAAGTTGTGCTCGCCGTCATCGGGCGCTTCCTGGCCGGTAATGACGCGGCAGAAGGTCGACTTGCCGGCGCCGTTCGGGCCGACGATGGCCATGCGTTCGCCGCGGTTGATCTCGAAGTCGAAGCCTTTGAAGACGTTGAGCGGGCCGTAGGACTTGGAGACCTTGTCGAGCTTGGCGACCAGGTTCCCGCTGTTCGGTGGCGGCGGGAAGCGGAAGTTCATCACCGCGTCGGCGGCTTCCGGGGCGGGGATGCGCTCGATCTTGTCGAGCATCTTGATCCGCGACTGGACGAGGGTTGCCTTGTTGGCCGAGGCGCGGAAACGGTCGATGAAGCGCTGGATCTCGGCGATCTCGCGCTGCTGGGCGGTGAACTGCTTGAGCTGGATCTCGCGGCGCAGCACCGACTCGGTTTCGTAGTAGGTGTAGTTGCCCGAGTATTCCTCGCAGCGGCCGTGGTGGAAGGCGAGGGTTCGGGTGCAGAGGGTATCGAGCAGGGCGCGGTCGTGGGAAATGAGGAGGATCGCGCCGGGGTAGTTGACCAGGTAGGCTTCGACCCAGCGCTGGGTGCCGATGTCGAGGTGGTTGGTCGGTTCGTCGAGCAGCAGGACTTCGGGCTCCTGAAGGAAGAGCTTGGCCATGGCGATGCGCATCTGCCAGCCGCCGGAGAAGTGGCCGCAGTCGCGCTCGAAATCGCTCTTGGAGAAGCCGAGGCCTTGGAGGACGGACTCGACCTTCGGCTTCATGCGGGCCGGGTCGGTGTCGTCGAGCAGCAGTTCGAGCTCGCCGATTTCCTCGAGCAGGTCGCCGTAGGGCGAGGAGCGGGGGTCGAGCTTTTCGAGTTCGGCGGAAAGGCGCTCGATTTTCTCCTGGAGGGCCATCGTTTCCCCAAAGGCGCGCATGGTTTCGTCCCACAGGCTGATGCCTTTCACGTGGATGCCTTCCTGCGGCAGGTAGCCGACGCGGCAGCCGCGGGGGACGACGACCTTGCCGCCGGAGACCTCGACGATCCCGGCGATGGCCTTCATCAGGGTGGATTTCCCGGCGCCGTTGTGACCGGCGAAGGCAATGCGCTCCCGGGGGAGGATCGAGAAGGTGAGATCCGAAAAAAGGACGCGGGCGCCATATTCGACGCGGAGATTGTGGACGGAAAGCATGCGGCGCGCGGAGACTTGCGGGCCGGAGGGACTCGGTCAAGGGAGGGCTTGGCTCAGAATCCCCGGATTTCCCGGGTTCCGATCCAGAGACGAGGCCGCGTTGATTGGACCATCAGCCGGTCGATTTCTCAGATCAGCGGGTTTTCGCAAGTCAGTTCCGGAAAGGAGGAGAAATCGCGGTCCGCGGACCAGAGCTTCTTCACCCGGTGATGGAGGCAGATCGACGCGATCCTGGCGTCGTGAATCTTCGGCCCCTTGATCATTCCAGCCGTGGCCAGTGCGGCGAGTCTTTCGAAATAGCCAGGTCCTTCACCAAGCAATCTTAACCCGGGACTCGCCTGCCAGGCCTCAATCGTCGCAAGCGCCGTGGCGATGGGTGTCGGCGGATCGTAGATTTTGGGATGGGTCACGATGGCGAGGAATTCGTGGACGCTCGGCCAAGGGATGGCCCAAGGCGAACCGGAACTGGCAAGCTCAGTGACGACGGCGAGTGCCTTCCCGTGCCAGGGCGAGTCTTCGCGGTGGGCATACACCAGGATGTTGGTGTCGATGGCGATCATGGGTAAATCGCATCGCGGATTTGGTTCCACGAGGCACCTTCAAACTCGCGGCTCAATCCATTGCCCTTGAAGGTGACCGGCTTGATCAGCGCTGCGGCTACTGGTTGGTCAAGGGTGGCCGCCAAGGACTCCTCGATCAAAGAGCGCAGGGTGACCTTCCTTTCCCGTGCCCGCGCCTTGGCGCGAAGCAGAAGGCTGTCAGCAATCTCGATGGTTGTTTTCATATGGGCGACCATATCGAATGCTTGGATTCTGTCAACGGGTGCCCAGATTGGTTTGTGCGTCCCAAGTCCAAGCCCCGATGTTTGAAACTTGCAGGCTTTCGCAATGGTGTGCAAGATTCCGGAAAGAAAGTTCGTTAATTATGAGCGTGAGAGCGTGGATCATTTTTCTGGCCATGGTGCGGCTCGCGCCGGGGGCAGTGGATTTCTGGGATTTGCCGCCGATCCGGTATTCGGACACGAAGGCGGACGACTCGCTGACGCGGCTGGCGGCGGATTTGGCGTCGGGGGCGAAGCGGGTGGAAGGCGCGACGGGTTTGGAGCGGCTGAGATTCGTGTTGAAGGAGCTGAACGTGCCGGAGGCGTCGCAGATGCTGGTGTTTTCCAAAACCAGCCATCAGAACTCGCTGATCCACCCGAAAAACCCGCGGGCGTTGTATTTTTCGGAAGAGGCCTACGTCGGCTACGTGCCGGGCGGGGCGATCGAGGCGGTGGTGGTGGATCCGCGGCTGGGGCCGGTGTTCTATTTGATCGAGGCGGGCGGACCGGGCGGATTGAAGATCGAGCGAGATCTTTCGAACTGCATGTCCTGCCACGGCACGGCACGGACCGAGAACGTGCCGGGACTTCAGGTGCGCTCGGTGTATCCGAATGCCGACGGCCATCCCTTGCTGGCGATGGGGACGAGCCATGTGACGCATGAGACCCCGCTGGCAGAGCGCTGGGGTGGCTACTACGTGACGGGCCGTAGTTCATCGCCGCATCTGGGGAACCGCACCTACGAGGAAGACGGGCCGGACGATGCTCGGCCGAGCGATCTGGTGGATTTAAAAGGGATGTTCGACGTCGCGAAGTATCCGCGGGCGACCAGCGACATCGTGGCGCTGATGGTGCTGGAGCATCAGTGCCAGATGCACAACCTGCTGACGGCGGCTACCCTGCAATACCAACGCACCCATTTCCTGAGCCGGGCGCTGGATCCGGCGGCCAACCCCGATCAGGGCTCAGCGGGGCGGGTGGCGGACGGGATGGCGGAGAAGATCGTCGCCTGCCTGCTCTTCAAGGACGAAGCGGACCCGGGCGACGGGATCGAAGGCGGGGAGGATTTCCAGAAGGCATTCATCGCGCGGTTTCCGCGGACAAAGTCGGGCGAGTCGCTGGCGGACTTCCATCTCTACAACCGGATGTTCAAGAACCGGTGTTCCTACATGATCTACTCGCGGAGTTTCCGCGACTTGCCACCGCGGGTGAAGCAGGCGGTGCTTGTGCGCTTGAAGGCGGCGCTGGCCGGGGAAGATCCGGTCTTCGACTGGCTGAAGGCGTCAGAGCGGAAGAGGATCGAAGCGATCCTCGCAGAGACGCTGCCGGAGTGGGTGGGTTGAGAAGAAATCGGTACCGACCGGACGGTGGAAAGGACGCGTTGGGGGGAGTAACGCGTCCTCCGTCACCGCCGGCCGGCCCGGTTTTTGGGGGGAGTGGGTGAGGGTGAACAGGGCCTCGGGATCATTGGCCTTCGACTCCGCTGAGCTGGGCGCGGATCTCAAGCTTGCGGTCGACGACGAAAGTAACGTGGTGGAGGCGGTCGATGCCGAATGGGGTCTCGGTCAGGAGCTCCATGGTATAGGTGCCGTCGTCCGTCAGGGCGGTGTCGTAGTCAGAGACGGTGAGCATCCGGTTGTCGCTGCGGTCTTGGTCGAGAATAAGGACGGAGCCGGTGACCTGAGTGCCAGTGGTGTTGAGCTGGGGTTCGCCTTTGTAGACTTGGATCCACGTGTTGCTGCGCGGATAGAGGTCGGTGAGGTTGACGGTGAGGGCCGGGGCGTGGAAGCGTACGCGTTCGCCGGGGGCGATGCCTTGGATGGTGCCGGAGGCCACGGGCCAGACTTGGACATGGGCGGTGGCGAGCTGGGTTTGCTCGGCATTGTCATCCCCGATGGCATGGATGACGAAGTGCTCTTCGCCGGTGGCGAGGGTCGCATCGGCGGCCTTGAGATTGGTGACCGCGAAGGTTTGCTCCGAAGTGCCATTGGCGATCAGGTAGCTGCTGGAAAGAGGAGTTCCAGAGATTGCCTGCGCGGCCGGGATCGACTTCTGGTCTCCCTTGTAATGGGCGAGGTGATGTTCTAACAGAACGCGGGTGGATGCTTCCGGAAGGCCGGCTCCGCTCAGCAAACCGGAGACATTGAACGTCACGGTGAAGGGCTGGTCGGCGCGGGTGCGGGGCACGGTGCTGTAGGGATCCAGCGTCCGGATGCTGATGGCGGCGGAGGGCAGGTAAGCGCCGACGAGCTTTTGGTCGAGGAGGTGGTCCTTGGCGGTGGCCTGCTCGATGGTCCAGAGCTGGAAGAGCGCGCCGTCCTGCTCGAGCGGGAGTTGCGATGGGCCGTTGCCAACCGGCACCACGGGCATCGACCAGACGACGCCGGTGGTCTTTTGCTCCTGGCGGATGAAGTTCACGAATCCTTCTCCCGCAGCATGGGCGTGGGAGCAGAGGAGGGTGCCGAGGAGAAGATACGTTTTCATTTGGTGGAGGCGACGGGAGTTGTGGTTTCGGTGCGGACGGAGATGGGGCCGCCGAGGTGGACGGCGACGATGACTTTGCCGTTCTTTTTCCAGAAGTCGTGGCGGCTGGGTGGGATCGGGGTCTTGCCAGCGGCCTGTTCGAAGGTGACTTCTTCGGTGAAGAGCCAGCCGCGGTTGACGGTGAGGAAATCGATCCACGAAAGCAGGGTGCCGACGGGCTTGGCCCCGACCCGGTTGCTCATGGCGGCGGGGATGTGGAGCACCGCGCCCTTGGGGACGAGGGTCCAGTTGTGACCGTCGGTCAGAATGTCCGACTGCTTGATGAGCGATTGTTCGCCGGGGCGGGCGACCTTTGCTTCGGCACCGGCGACCGGCTGGAAGAAGGCGGCGGGGGTTGACTTCTGGCGCGCCGCGATTTCCTCGGGCGTGATGCGGTCAGTCATGGTGGGCCCCGCGATGGCAGCACCGGCGAGGGAGGTCAGGAGGAACAGTGTGGTCTTCATCGGGGGGAGATGAGAGTTCGGGGTGGGGAGTTATTCGAAGGTGACAAGCACCACCAAATCCTGAAGGTCGAAGCCGGAGGCGGAGGTTTTCGTCTGGTCGAGTTCCATCAGGAGAATGAGGTCGCGGTCGCCGATCTGAACGGTCTTGGTCGAAGTGTTCATGTAGGGCTTGAGGAAGCGCTCAATAAGGCTTCCGTTCAATGCTGGCACGGTCGTGGGGACCTTGTCGCCGTTCTTGAGCATGACCAAATTGCTGGTGGGTCTGACGGTGTCGTAGAGCGGGAGCCAGGATCCGCCACGCCAGCAGCGGCCGCCGAAGTTGATTGTATCACTGGTCTTTACCGTGGTTTCGAGGACGACTTTGGTCGGATCGACCTCGGTCTGGTAGCCACTAAAAATCGAAATCCATGCCGGACTGTTCTTGCTCCATAGCAATTCGACGGGGAACAAGTGTCTAATGGCGCGTCGTTCGTCGTCGAATCCACTGGAAGGATCGACAGCTCCGGTGGGGCCATCCGATGCTTGTCCGGGATTGGAGGAATCAACGCCATCGACGTTGTTGCCGTGGCCATTGTTGGCTTTGGCATCTCTCAACGCCGCGCCGAGGATCCGAACCCGCATCTTCAGGTCCTTCTTAGGCTTGATGATATTCGGCGGCAGGATGTCGACCACGCTGGTGACCGGGGCCGGGTATTCGATCTGCCAGGCCAATTGGGAGCGGGTGCCGGTGCGGACAAGGTCGCGGTCCACATTGAGGGTGCCGCGAGGCGTTGTGACTTCGGAGGCGGAGACGTTGCCGATGGCGCAGAGACATCCAAGGATGCCGGCCAGCAAACGTCCGCTGCGGGGGAGCAGTGGGGAGTTCATGGGGGTGGGGGGATGGAACAGCGTCAGCGGGGGAGCTGACGGGGAACATAAAAAGCCCCGGCTGCGCGAAATTCAAGAAGTCCGGAGTGATCTACGTGATCACGTGGGGCTTTTGAGGGCTGAGTTGGTCCCTTATAGTGTCACCAAATCGAAGGAAGTTTGGTTTTAAGTGCAATAAAAAGCCCTTGTCGGGCTATCCATGCGGACAGACGACAAGGGCCGGAGATATTTAAGGTATCTTAACTAAGCTGCCGAAGCGGTCGCGAATCAGCGGCTGAGGATCGAATTCCAGTGTTCCAATTGGTCCTTCTGGCTTTCGAACAGCGTGGTCGCGTCGTCGTGGAAGGTGATCGACTTGATCTTGTCGCCCTTGGCGATCTGGTTGACCACATCCTGGCCTTGGGTGACCTCGCCAAAGACGGCGTGCTTGCCATCGAGATGGGGTGTCGGGCCGTGAGTGATGAAGAACTGGCTGCCGTTGGTGTTCGGTCCGGCGTTGGCCATCGAGAAGATGCCGGCTTTCGTATGCTTCAGCGTGCGGTCGATCTCATCGGCAAACTTGTAGCCCGGGCCGCCGGAGCCGGTGCCGGTGGGGTCGCCGCCCTGAATCATGAAATTGGCGATCACCCGGTGGAAGCTGATGCCATCGTAGTAGCCGCGCTTTGCGAGGTTGAGGAAGTTCGCCGAGGTCACCGGGACCTTGGAAGCGAAGATAGTGGCGTCGATGTCGCCCTTGTCGGTGTGCAGCGTAATGCGGATGTCGGACATGGGGGACAGAGTCCAGAAGCCAGAGACAAGAGGCCAGAAGGAAATTCCTGCGGGGTCACTCGTCGTGGTGGAACCACAAGAGGACAACCAGCGCGACTCCGATTGTCCAGGTCTGCCAAGCGCGTGGGGTGAAGTAGGGGTAGAGCATCAGTGCGAGGCCGATGGCGACGGGTTTCCACCTGTCCAAAGCCCGGCCGTATCTCCATGCTCCCAGGCCGACCATTCCGAAGATGAACCCGGCGAGGAGGTTGTAGGGCTCGAAATTCAGCACGGGTGGAGATTCTCATGCTGCTGGGAAATGGCAACGCTGCGGAATCTTGGCGCGACAGGCCCGGGATCCAAAGTTCTTGAACCTGTTATCCGGGCGCGGGATTCAGAACGTGACCTTTATGGACCTCAAGTAGTCAAGGTCGTCGGGAGGTTCGTCATCAGCTCGGCGGGAGATTTCCCGGATTCTCGCAGCGAGCGGAGAGAAAGGGCATCGTGCCGTTTTGCGAGGCGGATGCCTTGGTCGTCGGTGACCAGCTCGTGATGCAGATAGATTGGCTCCGGCAGGCCGAGCAGGGCCTGGAGCAAGCGGTGGACGTGGGTGGAGGGGAGGAGGTCCTCGCCGCGGGTGACGTGGGTGATTTGCTGGAAGGCATCGTCCACCACCACGGCGAGGTGATAGGAGGTGCCGATGTCCTTGCGGGCGAGGACGACGTCGCCGAGCAGGGCGGGATCGACCCTGTGGACCCCATGGCGCAGGTCGGTGAATTCCAGCGGACCGACGACGGATGCCGCCCGGGTGGCATCGAGCCGCCAGGCCGGCAGTGCGCCCGCAGACAGGCGGGCTCGGCGCTCTTCGACGGGCATCCGGCGGCAGGTGCCGGGATAGAGTGCTCCTTCCGGGCCGTGGGGGGCACCGGTCATGCGGGCGATTTCTTCTTCGATTTCCCGGCGGGTGCAGAAGCAGGGGTAGGCGGCACCGAGCTGGCGAAGCTGCTCCAAAGCGGTTGCGTATGCTTCCACCCGTTCCAACTGACGCAGTGCCGGGCCATCCCAATCGAGGCCCAGCCAGCGGAGATCGAATTCGATCGCCCCGTAGAATTCCTCCCGCACACGGGTGTGATCGATGTCCTCGAAGCGCAGGAGAAAGCGGCCCCCGGCCCCCCGCGCAAAGTCATGGGCGACCTTCGCGGCATAGGCATGGCCGAGGTGCAGATGACCGGTCGGGCTGGGGGCGAAGCGGGTGACGGGGAGGGACATCGAGTGATTTGCGTCTTTTTCCCTTAGCGCGCTGGCAAGCTGCGGCTATGAATACGCCGATCGATGGCAAGTACGAAAGACAAACGTGTGGTGATCGTGGGAGCCGGCCCGGGCGGTTTGACCGCCGGGATGATCTTGGCTAACAGGGGCTTCGACGTCACGATCGTGGAGAAACAGGACCGGGTCGGTGGCCGGAACGGTGAGTTGAAAGTCGGGGATTTCTCGTTCGATACGGGGCCTACTTTCCTCCACCAGAAGTTCACTCTCGATGAGGTGTTCCGGGAAGCCGGCCGCAAGTCCGAGGACTACCTCGATTTCGTCCTGCTCGATCCGATGACCCGGCTGACTTGGGACGGGGTCTCGCTGGAAACCACCTGTGACATCGAGCGGATGGCCACCCAGATCGGGCAGAGCTTCCCGGGCGATGACGAGGGCTACCGCCGGTTCATGGCGGACCACGAGGTGAAAATGCGGGCGATTTACCCGTGCCTCCAGCGGCCGTATCACGAGCTCAAGTCGTTCCTGAGCACCACTCTGATGAAGGCGTTGCCCTATGTGGCGACCGGCAAGTCGGTGGTCGATGTGCTCGACCAATACTTCATCGACGACCGGCTCAAGCTCGCTTTCACCTTTCAGGCGAAGTATCTCGGGATGTCGCCATGGCGGTGCCCGGCGCTTTTCAGCATTCTTTCCTACACCGAATACAAGTTCGGGATTTACCATGTGCAGGGCGGGCTTTGCAAAATCTCCGATGCGATGGCGAAGGTTTTCCTGGAGCACGGCGGCAAGCTGAGGCTCGGCACCGGGGTCAAGGAGGTGATTTTCAACGGATCCGACGTGAAGGGCGTGAAGCTCGACGATGGTGAGGTGCTGGAGTGCGACGACGCCATCATGAACGCCGACTACGCCCATGCGGTTACTTCGCTGATGAATGGCCGTTCGCAGCCGAAGGGGGACCTTGAGAAAAAGAAGTTCTCCTGCTCCACCTTCATGCTCTACCTCGGTCTCGACACGATCTATCGGGACGAACCACACCATCACATTATCTTCGCGGATGACTATCGGAAGAACGTCGATGACATCAGGGGCGAGCGGCATGTGTCGGACGACATGTCAGTTTACGTGAGGAACTCTTCGATCACCGACCCGTCCGTGGCACCGGCGGGCAAGTCGGGGCTTTACGTGCTGGTTCCGACGATCAACTGCCGCAACGGTTATGACTGGGACCGCCACAAGCAGGAATACCGCGACAAGATCCTCGACCGGATCGAGCAAAAGACCGGGATGAAGGATCTCCGGAGCCACATCGTCGAGGAGCGGATACTGACGCCGGATGACTGGCGGGACGGGCTCGACATTTTCATGGGTGCGACCTTCAACCTCGCCCACACGCTCGACCAGATGCTGTATCTCCGCCCGCACAACCGGATGCAGGGTTATGACAATCTTTACTTAGTCGGCGGCGGTACTCACCCGGGCAGCGGGCTGCCGACGATCTACGAGAGCGGCCGGCTCTCTTCGAACCTGCTATGCGACCGGCACGGCGTCGGCTACGACTGGGTGGATCTGACCTCGGGGTTGCTGGGATAATATCCGGCAAATACCCTTCCTACGGCACCTGCCCGGCCTCCGGGGAGGCGGATCAAACCGTGGCAAGCCCGCCATCTCCCGTGAGCCAAGGACCTCTGCGCGCAAGCCTGCGGCCTCGGTAGTCCCGAGCAAGACCGACGATTCGGTCTTCTACAAGGTGCTCCATGGGCGGCATGATTACAAAATCGACATACGCGACGGGGACCGGCCGCTTTGGTCACGCCATGAAAAGCAGGACGTGGCGGTGCTCCGTTTGATCAAGCCCCTGCCGGTTCCGGTGAAGCCCCTGCCGATGGCGGTGCTGGCAGACGAAGCCTCGCTTAAGGCATCCGGAGTTCACATCGACAAACTGAAGAGTGAATATGAGGACCGGGTGATTCGGCATCCGCTCGGGATGGGCACCATCCTCCATGCGTCATTTGTCCGTCAGACCGTGGAAAAGGCGGCCGCGCTGACGAAGTGAGTCTTAGCGGATCAAGCGCGGGTCGGGGCGGAACGGCTTGGCGGGACCGGGCTCGATCTTCAGGAAGTCCGGGTGCAGCGGGTTGAGCAAAAGGTTCCACTCGCCCGGCGTCACCACCGAGGGCACCGCGAGCGCGGCGCTGCTTTGGGACTTGAGCCAGCCATCGCCTGCCGAGCGTGAGGCCGTGCCGGGTTCGTCGTTCAGCCAAGCGAGCGGCAAGGAGGCCGGGTCGAGCCATTCCACGGCGTCGTCAGGGATCTCGATGGGGATCCATGAGAACAAGTTGGCGAGTAGCTCGGGGTCTTCGAGGTGGACCAGCGGTTGAAATCTGACTTCCGCCCCTCGTCCTCACCAAGGATGCATCAAGGCAACGGCTTGGCCGAGCCGCTGCGACTCGAGGGCAGCAGCGAAAATTTCATGGCTCGCGAGGGCTTCCTCTGGGGTCGCGCAGCCGAAGCGGTCGCCGAGCTTTCCTTCGCGTTCCTCAAGGTAGGCCGCCCACATCTGCTGGATGACGTCGGGGAAGCCGGGCTCGAAAATCCCACCGGTAACCGTCTTGAAGCCGGTGCCGAATCCCAGTTCGGTGCGTTTCCACCACTGCTCCTTGCCGCGCTCGAAGACGTGCAGGGTCTTCGGCTCGGCGGTGCTGAAGCGCACGCCGCCGTCTGTGCCGAGGATCTCGAGGAACCAGGTGTTGGTCGCGCCGGGGGCGAGGCGTTTCATTTCGAGCCGCATCGGGACGTCGGCGCCGTCATGCTCGATCCAGGTGTGGAGCATCGCGTTGTCCCAGGTGTCGCAGGCCGTGGTTCCGCCCTTGCCGTCGGGGCGGACCGGGTAGCCTTTCTGGAGCTGCGCGAACAGCGCCTTCGGCTTCCAGCCGAGGCGCAGCGGGACGTGGCAGGCGTGCATGCCGAGGTCGTTGAGCACGCCGCCCTCGCCGCAGATCGCGCTCAGGCGCTTCCAGTTGGCGGGCTTCGCGGGATCGAGGTCGCTCGAATGATGGAAGCCGCTGGTCACCTCCAACAGCCGGCCGAGGGTGCCGGACCGTGCGAGATCGAAGGCGCGCAGTGCGCCGGGGAAGAAGGGCATTTCAGAGGAGCAGCGGACGAAGCGGCCGGACGAATTGACGGCATCGACGATCCGGCGGGCGGCGGGGAGATCGACCCCGAACGGCTTCTCGGCCAGCAGGTCCTTTCCGGCGGCGAGCACGTCGAGGTAGATGGCCTCGTGCAGGTGGTGGGGCACCGCCACGTAGACGACCTCGATCTCCGGGTTCCGGAGGAGTTCGCGGTAGTCGGCGACGAGCTGGGTGCAGCCCGGGATGCTCTGGTACCACGAAAGGGTCTCTGGATTGAGATCGGCGACCGCGGTGAGGACCGGGCGGGCGCTAACGTCTGTGAGAGCGCACCAGCGGGCGAAGGCGCTGGCCATTTCGCGGCCCATGAGGCCGCCGCCGATGATGCCGACGGGGATGTTTTTCATGTGAGGGATTCGCGCCGGTAGGCCCGGGCGAGCAGGGTGACGGGTTGGATCAGTTCGACGGGCGAGCCGGCTTCCGCGAGGCCGCGGGCGAGCTGCAGGTGGCAGCCGGGATTGGCGGTGGCGAGGTGGCTCGCGCCGGTGGCGATCACGTGGCCGACCTTGCGCTCCATCAGCGCGGCGGAGGTTTGCGGCCGGGTGATGTTGTAAATGCCGGCGCTGCCGCAGCACCACGAGGCCTCGGGCAAGAGCACGGTGGTGACGCCGGGGATCCGATCTAACAGCTCGCGCGGCTGGCGGACGACCTTCTGGCCGTGGGCGAGGTGGCAGGAGTCGTGGTAGGTGACGGTAAGCGGCGTGTCCTGAGGTGCGGCGAGCGGCGGACGGCAGCCGGATTCAATCAGCCATTCGTGGATGTCGCGCAGCTTGGCGTCCCAGAGCCGGGCGCGGGCGGCGTAGGCGGGATCGCCGGCGAGCAGTTTGCCGTAGTGGCGGAGGTGGGAGCCGCAACCGCCGGAATTGGTGAGGATCGCGTCGTAGCGGTCGGGCGGGAGCAGGTCGATCAGGCGACGGGCCAGCTCGCGGGCCAGTTCGGGAGCGCCGTTGTGGGCGTGCAGCGAGCCGCAGCAAGGTTGCAGCGGCGGGGTGTGGACCTCGCATCCGTTGGCGAGCAAGACATCGGCGGTGTCGCGGTTGATGTCGGAAAAGACGAGGTCTTGGACGCAGCCGGTGAGCAGGGCGACGCGGTGCTTGGTGTGACTTGCGGAGCTTTCGAGTTCGTCGATTAACTCGTTTGAAAAGGCGGCGGCGATTGTTGGCGTCTGCGGTTCCAAGTCGCGCAGGTTCTTGGGTAGGAGCCGCGTGAGGCCAAAGCGCCGCGCCGCGCGGTCGAGTCCGCACTTCTGATAGAGTCGCAGCATTCGTCCCGCGAGACGGAGCGCCCGGGGGTGCATGAAGAGCTGTTCGAGCGCGAGCCAGCGCCAGAACGAACGGGACGGTAAATCGTTGAGCCCGCGGGCTTCGACTTCGGCGCGGGCGGTCTCGATCAGCGACGCGTAATCGACTCCGGCCGGGCAAGCGGTCTGGCAGGCGAGGCAGCCGAGGCAGTCGCCCATTTCCTGGGCGAAGATTGCGCCCGGCTCCAGCTCGCCGGCCGCCACCGCCTTCATCAGCGAGATCCGGCCGCGCGGGCTGCTGCGCTCGCGGCGGGTCATGTCGTAGGTCGGGCAGACCGGCAGGCAGAGCCCGCAGTGGATGCACTGCTGAAGCGTGTCGCGTAGCTCGTCGAGGGTGTCTGCCATGACTCTAACAGTCGAAGATCTTGCCGGGGTTGAGCAGGTTGGCGGGATCGAGAGAACGCTTGATCGTCCGCATCAACGCGAGGCTGGAGGGATCGAACTGGCGCGGCAGCCAGGCCTTTTTCGCGAGACCCACGCCGTGCTCGCCGGTGATGGTGCCGCCGAGCGCGAGGGTCTTGTCGACGATGGCGTCGAGCGCCTGGTGGACGCGCCCCATTTCCTCCGTGTCGCGCTCGTCGGTGAGGAAGGTCGGGTGGAGGTTGCCGTCGCCCATGTGGCCGAAGGTGCCGACTTGCAAGCGGTGCGTCGCGGCGGTTTCGGCGATGAAGGCGACCATCTCCGCCAGCTTGTCCCGCGGCACGGTTACGTCTTCGAGGATGGTGGTCGGTCTCACCCGGGCGAGTGCGGTGAATGCGTTGCGGCGGGCAGAGGAAAGGGTGAGCGCTTCGGCATCGTCGCGGGCGCTGCGGATGTCGCGCGCCCCGTGGGCCAGCGCGATCTTTTCCATCTCCGCGGCCTCGTCGGCGACCGCGGCGGGGTGGCCGTCGGTCTCCATCAGCAGCAGCGCCTCGCAGTCGAGCGGCAGGCCGATCTTGGAAAAGTCCTCGACGCAGCGGATCGTCATGCGGTCGAGGAACTCCAGCGTGCAGGGGATGATCTTCGCGGCAATGATCGCCGACACGGTGCGCGCGGCGTCTTCCATCCGGTCGTAGCTGGCCAGCATGGTCCGCCGCGCGGCGGGGCGGGGGAGCAGCTTCAGGAGGACCTCGGTGATGATGCCCAGCGTGCCTTCCGAGCCGATGAAGAGGTCCTTCATCGAGTAGCCGGCAACGTCCTTAACGCAGGCGTTGCCGAGGCGGGTGATCGAGCCGTCGGGCAGCACGACTTCGAGCCCCATCACGTAGTCGCGGGTGACGCCGTATTTCAATCCTCGCACGCCGCCGGAGTTCTCCGCGACGTTGCCGCCGATGGTGCTGACTCGCATCGAGCCGGGGTCGGGCGGGTAGAATAGGCCGTGCTTGCCCGCGGCGGCATCGATGTCGGCGGTGATCGCGCCGGGCTGGGCGCGGAGTGTTAGATTGGCGGGATCGACCGCGAGGATCGCCTTCAGGTCGACCATGCAGATCACCAGGCAGCCGGGCACTGGCACACTGCCGCCGCTGAGTCCGGTGCCGGCGCCGCGGGTGACGATGGGAACGCCATGATGGACCGCGGATTTCACGCAGGCGGCGACTCCGGCGGTGCTGTGCGGGAAGACGACCGCGGCGGGCATCTGCCGCAGTTCGGCGGTGCCGTCGAAGCTGTAGGGGATCAGGTCGGTCGGCTCGGACAGCACGCGGTCCGCGCCGCAGTGCTTCCGCAGGTCATCGAGGAGAACGTTCATGCGGCGGGAAAGCGGGTTTCGAGAGCGAGGCAATCGGCAACCGGCAGAAGTCCGGCAGAGGGCGAGGGATGGCGCAGGCAGGTGGCGGCGGAGCAGGTCGCGAGTTGCAAGCGGCGCTCCATCGGCCAGTCTTCGTGCAGGCCGTGAAGGTAGCCAGCGGCGAAGGCATCGCCGGCACCGGTGGCACCCTTGCTGAAGTCGGCCGGGAGTTTCAAGGAGGGGCGGACATAAGATGCGCCACTCTTTTCAATGGCGACCGCGCCGGCCGGGGAGTGGAGCACCACGACTTCGTTCACGCCGAGATCGAGCAGGCGCGCGGCCGCCTCGGCGAGGCCGGGCAAGCTGCCGTCGAGCGGCTGGTCGAGCAGCAGGCCGGCTTCGATCTCATTGCCGAAGAGGTGGTCGGCGTGCGGCAGGGCGGCGAGCACGAGTTCGCGGAAGCCGGGACGACCGGCGCTGACCATGTCGACGCTGGTGACCAGCCCCGCCGCGCGGGCGCGGGCGAGGACCGAGGCGGCGGAGGTGCTTCCTGACGCGTCGAAGCGGTCGAGCCGGTCGAGCAGCATCAGGTAGGCGTAGTGGAAGAGCTTCGCGGTGCTGTTGGAGAAGTCGAAGTGCGCCGGTTCTAACAGCGCGTTGGCCCCCGGCTGGTGGAAGAAGGTGCGGCGGCCGGTGGACTCGACGGAGAAGACATCGGTGTAGGAAGTCGCGGCCTCGTTCGTGACGTGGAGCTGGCGGGTGTCGATGCCGGAGGTGCGGAGGTCGTCTTGGATCCAGCGGCCGTTCTCGTCGTCGCCGACCATGCCGATCGCCGCGAGCGGGAAGGACGCGCCCATCGCGGCGAGATCCTTGAGCACGTTGTAGGGACCGCCGCCGTTGGTGCGTGACTGCGACGAGACGAAAGCGAGCCGGTCCTGCTCGGGGTAGTGGTCGACCAGCTTCAACTGGTCGACGATGAAGTTCCCGCCGGCCAGCAGGCCCGAACGCTGTGGCTTCATCATGGCACGAGATGTTGCATCGCTTCCTCGACCCCGATGTTTTCATGGACCATCGCCATCAGTGCGCGGGTGATGCCGCGCGGGTTGGCGTGCTGGATGACGTTGCGGCCGTAAACGATGCCCGCGACGCCCTGGTCGAGCAATACGCGGGTGCGTTCGAGAATCTCGCGGTCGCCCACCTTGCCGCCACCGCGAACCAGGATCGGGACGTCGCCGGCGATGCGGACGACCTGGTGGTAGTCAGTGGGATCGCTGGTCGGGTCCGCCTTGATCACGTCGGCTCCGAGTTCGACGGCTTGGCGGACGAGGTGGGTGATCTTGGTCAGGTCGCCGTCGACCATGTAGCCGCCGGCCTCGGCGTTCGGGCGGAAGCACAGAGGCTCGACCATCATCGGCATGCCGTAGTGGTCGGCCTGCGGTTTCAAGCGGAGGATGTTCTCGACGCACTGCGCGTGGACTTCCGGCGCGCCGGGGATTTGGAAGAGGTTCACGCAAACGCAGGCGGCGTCGTGGCGGACGGCTTGCAGCATGGTGTCCTCGATCATCAGGCTGAAGGCGGTCGACGGAAGCTCGGTGCCGTACACGTTGGCGACGTCGGTGCGCAGGACCAGCGAGGGCTTGTGGCGGCCGGGGATCGATTGCAAGTGGCGGGCCTGGCCGACGGTGAGCTGGATCGCGTCCGGCCCGGCATCGACCAGGATCCGGATGGCCTCGCGGATGTCCTCGATGCCGCCGAGGAAGCCGGGCTGGTTGAAGAAACCGTGGTCGACCGCGACGTCGAAGCAGCGGCCGGAGGCGGGATTGAACAGGCGGTTGAGGCGGAAGGATTTCATGAGGGGATGGATTAGGCGCCGAGCAGGTGGCGGACGAGGTAATGTTCGAGGGCTTCGTAGTCGCGGGCCTCGCGGTATTGGGTGACAAGCGACGCGTCCATGGAACGATATTTTTCGACCAGCAACAGGAAGAACTCCCGGCTGTTCGCGAGGTGGGCGGTGACCGGTGAACCGGCTTGGGTGCGCATCGCTTTCACGTCGAGCCCGATGAACTCGCTGCGGCGGCCGTAGCCGGCTTCTTCGAGCACGTGGGCTTGGTTGAAGGTGACGCGCAGGTTGGCCGCGCCGAAGTTCTTGTCCTGATCTTCTTCTCTTGGGGGAACGCCGGCCTGACCTCGGGGCCGAAGGGATCCGCGCCCTCGCTGATGTTCCAGGGGCCGAAGGAAAAGCGATAGTCGACGGGCGGGTTCATGATCTGGCGATGGTAGCGAGTCCGGTCATCTGCAGCTACGCGGGGCGGATCAATTGTTGGCACTATCGTCTCAGGAGTGATCCATTATTTGCCAGATCCGGAATAGAAAAGTATCAGGCGACATGCAGCGAGAGACCATCAACATCCCGGCCGGGCAATCGTTCCGGCTGATCCGTTGGCGATCGTCGGTAGGCCGACTTCCGCTGTTAGATTCGAAAAGCGTCTAAATTTGCCCTTCTGAGGAGCTGGAACCCTTGATTTTCCGAGGGTCGCCTTCTGAAAACGCCCGTGGTGGAGACCCGACCCATCGATACGCCCGCCCGTTCGGCGCTATGCTTCGCGCCGCATCATGTTTCTGCGTGCGAACAAGCGATTCAAGGACGGCAAGGAGCACCGCTACTGGAGTGTCGTGGAAAACCGCCGCGTGGCAGGCGGCTGGTCCGTCCAGAAAACCCTGCTCTATCTCGGCGAAATCAACGACAGCGACCGCGCCGCCTGGACCCGCGCCATCGAGGCCGTCGATGAACGCGACAACACCCGCCAGATCCACCTCTTCCCGGAGGACCGCACCCCCGATCCGCGGCTCGAACACCCCGCGCTCCAGCTCCGGCTCGCCCACATCGAACTGGCCCGGCCGCGCCAATGGGGCGGCTGCTGGCTCGCCCTGGAACTCTGGCAC
>JAYTLR010000197.1:0-29809 GCA_043729195.1 Akkermansia sp. | reverse complement strand
GGTGCGGCCGCCGTCGAACTCGATGTATGTGGTTCCGAAGATTTCCGAGTTGGATTTCTCGCCCGCCGTGGTTTTTGTCGCCTATCCTCCGGCCGGTTTCTTCCCGGCACGGCTGAATGCAGGGTTCTGGTCCTTGTCTTACCCCGGCGGTGATTTCTCCGCAGCGACCGTGACCCTGAGGGATTCTGCTTCGAATGTCCTGCCGGTCACCATCGTCTCCCGCCGCCCCGGCTACGGGGATAACTCGATCGTCTGGCAGGTGCCGGCCTCCGTCGCGGTGAAATCGGTGACCTCCGACCGGACCTGGAACGTCACGGTTTCGAACATCAGGGGCGAAGGGGTGCCCACCCAGCATTCCTACCAGGTCACGTTGATCGATCCCGACCGCTTGAACGAGACCCCGGTGGTCAGCGGAAACTCCTCCCCGGTGGGCAGCGGAAGTGTTTACGCGATTTCGGGCGTGAGCGGGGCCGACAAGATGGAAGCGGGAATTTTCCTGCGGAGCGCGTCCGGCTGGAACGAAGGCGCGGAGGATGCGGCCGCGTCGGAGGTCGTCGATCGCACCGCGGGCAGCTATCCTTTCCGCGCGAACACCTCGGGTTACGTGAAAAGCGGCTCCAAGGCATTCCGGATGACCTTTCCAACGCGCTACGATCCCTTCATCAACGGGGTGCCGGCGCAGGAGTTCGAGCTCGGCCGCGAGTTGGTCCCGGGGGCATCTGGAACGCTGAACTTCCAATTCCGGCGCGGCCTGATGACCGCTGCCTCGAAGCTTGCGGTCGAGACCTCCTCCGACGACGGCCTCACCTGGACGGTCCTCGGTTCTCCCTGGAGCGGAACCGGCGGTGCCGGAGATTCCTCCTTCCAATCCGCGTCGCTGAATCTGCCGACCGGAGCCGCGCCGCTGAAGATCCGCTTTCGATACTACCTCGCGGATTCCGTCTCGCCGCTCTACGCCCATGAAGACTATCCGACCCAGCCGACGGGGATCTTCATTGATGATATCACGGTCAGTGGCTGCGATTGGCTGGAGCAGACCGGGGCGGTCGGAGCACCGGGACTGGCATCCATCACGCTGGACGCCGCCACCGCGGGCAGGCCGTTGGCATCCGGGCAGGAATGGTGGCTGCGCGCGCGGGCCGTGGTCGGCGGCAAGGCATTTCCCTATGGTCCCGCGAAGATCGTAGCGCCGTCCGGGCCCTTGCAGTTGAGCGGACCCGCGCAACCTCCTGCCACCGGTGCCGACTACGCCTTTATCCCGGATGCGGCGGCGGCTTCTTATCAATTTGAGGTGACCACTGTAGGCGGTGGCGGGCCTTGGACGGAAGGCGCGGAGAATTCGCCGGCACCTCAGGTCAGCAGCGCGACCGGAAGCTACGCCGTGTCGGACAATCTCCTTGGCTACCGGAAAAACGGCTCGTTCGCCTTCCGCCTCGGGCTTTCAACCCCGGACGACAACGAAGACCATTTCATGATCGAACGCGTGGTGGTTCCGACTGCTGCGAGTACGCTGGATTTCTGGATGCGCCGCGGGCCGATGAGCCTGACCAATCGCCTGCATGTGGAGCTTTCCACCGACGATGGCGCGACCTGGGGCTCCATCTGGAATCTCGCCGGCATCAAGAGGGCGGACAAACTCCTGGCACTCCGCAGCATCCCGCTGGCCGCCTGGTCCGGGCAACCGGTCAAGTTGCGCTTCGCCGTGCGGAAAGACCCCGGGGGCGCCAATCTCAAGTGGAACTCCAAGAAGTCGGGAGTTTGGATCGACGACATCACCGTGACTTCGCCCTCGGATGTCATCGCCACGCAGCTCAGTCCGGTGGGAGCGGCCGCAACCTTGGTCAGGCTCGACGCTGCGAGCGCCGGGGGCGTCATCGTCCCCGGTTCGACCCTGCGGCTGCGGCTGCGGAGCGTGATCGCGGGATCCCCCGGGGCCTGGGGTCCCGCTCTGACGGTGGCGCCGGTGGCGACTTCCCTGTCGCTTTCAGTCGCTCCCGGAGGATTCGCCGAATGGCATGCCGCGCGCTTCCCGGGGCTCAATGCGAGCTTCGAAGGTGACGCGAACCTCAATGGCCTCGCCGATGGCATCGAGTATGCCTTTTCGCTCGATCCTGCCGCGGGTCTGTCGAGCATCGACCAATTGGCTCTTGAAGCGGAGAGCGTCGGGATGGCTCGCAATCTTCCGGTCAAGCGGGCCGACGTGACCTACGGTGCAGAATGGTCGGACAACCTCGCAAACTGGTCGAACGACGGCATCGAAATCCGCGTCGAAGGCGGTGAAATCCACGCCAGCGCCCCCCGCGGCGCAGGCCGGCGCTTCTTGCGGTGGAACATCGCGTTGAAGTAATTACCGGTCCAGTCTTTCGGCACCGTAATCTCCAAGAGGCACCAGCAGGTCGCCATCGGCGGCTTTGGTGATGGAATCGAAGCCGAGTCCCCACATCGGGAACTGCCAGTCCTCCAGCATCGTGTCGTCGGCGGCGAACAAGGACTTGCCGGAGCTGCCCAGCAAAATGCCGTCGAGCCAGCGGAGATCCCAGGCTTCCCAGCCGATCGCGAGGGATGGCTGGGCGGCGAAGCGTCCGTTGTCTTGCAGCAGGTGGCGTTCGACTTCATTCCCGCTTGCCATGAACAAGCGCCGGCCGCCGGCTGCCACCGCGTGGGCATCCACATCAGGGAGCGAATCGACGAGATAGGCATCCCGCCCGTCGCAAGCACTGGCTTGCAAGGAGGAATCGCCGTCGTTGTCCCAGGCCCGGGAGAAGGCGAGGAAGCCGTTGCGGTCGAGTTCCGTCACACCGAACAAGGAACCCGGCAGGTCGATCGCGGGGCGAAGGGCGGGACTCCCGGAAACGGGCACCTCGATCACGCGCACCGTGTGGCTGAGTGCGCTGGCGTCTTGCTTCTCGGTCCACGAGTCGATGCCGACCACTACCAACCCGTCGTTGGCGGCGCGGCCTTCCGGCAGGGTGGTCTCGTTGGTGCCGAGGTCGAGGGGCGCGGCCACCGTCGGATTGGCGGGAGTGGCGACATCGAAAACGATGACACGCGGCTGGCTGCCGGACGGCCATCCGAAGCCGGGATCGGCAATGAGAGAGGTGGTGGATCCATTGGAATCTCCGACGCTGGCAGGTGCACCAACCATCGGCAGATTGATGACCGGCCCGCCGCGCCACCAGAAGTAGTAGGGTTGGGAGTCGATCACGAGGCAGGGGCGATTCGGCTGCGGCCAGAGCAGGTCACCGGTTTGCAGGCGGCTGGCGGCATCCGTTGCCACCTCGCACGACCCAAGGAGGGGCAGCGACGGCAAAGCGGTCGCGTCGTAAATGTCGAGGCTCAGCACGCCGCTGCCGGCAGGCAACCAGGCGAGGCGGGCGGACTGCGGCACTCTTCCGTCGTCGCCCTCTCCATCCGCCGGAAGCTCGCGGACGACATACAATTTCCCATCGCGGAGCGCCGCGGTCACCACTTCGCCGTCACCCAGTTCGACTTCGGCAAGCACCGCATCGGGCGAGGTGGCGGGCGTTACGCGGGCCGTGGGCCAGCCGCCGCTCCAGTAGCTGCCGTTCTCGATGTGCACGAGATGGTCGCCACTGGCGAAGACCCGGTCCACCGGCCACGCCAGCATGACTTGAGCCAAGAGCGCCGGTTGGTCGCGGTCGCTGACATCGGCGGTCACCAGGGCGCGCTGAGAAATCGAAACGACCGACTGCCCGAGCACGGCGGAGCGGCGGGGCTCGAAGGAATGCGCGATGGCGCCTCGCAGCCGCAAGTCGCGTGCCGCAAGGTCGAGGTCCAAAAGCTGGACATGCTTCGATGCCTCGCCACTCGGATTGTCGTAGCGGGTCATCGGAACCAGGACGAGCCCTTGGTCGGGCAAGACCTTGAGTGCCTTTTCGTCCCAGACCGACTCGCTGTGGCTGCCGGGCAAGTTGATGCGGCGCAAGAGGGCGGGTGCGGCCGGATCCGCGACGTCGAACAGGGATGCGGCGATCGTTCCGCCTTCCCAACCGATCGAGAACAGCATGTCGCCGACCGGTTCCAGATGCGTGGACCATCCGGGCACTTCGAGGTAGCCGGCGACCACCGGCGCGGCGGGGTTTGAAAGGTCGACCACCCACAGCGGATCGGTGCGGAGGAAAGTCACGATGTAGGCCTTGTTCCCGGCGAAGCGCGTGGCGAAGAGGCTTTCCCCTTTGGCAAGCTCGAGACTGCCGAGCTTGTTCCCGATGGCGGATGGGCCGTCGACCTGGAAATTTTCCAGCACGGTGGTGGGCGACCACACGCCGTCGGTCAAGCTGCGCTGTGAAATCGTGGTCAGCACGTTGTTGCTCCACTGCATCTTGAACTTGTCGCCCACCCGGCCTGCGGTCCGGACCGGGCCGGCCGTGAGACGCGAGGCTCCCTCCGCGGTCAGGCGAAACGCGTGGATGTCGGAAACGTTCCATTGGCCGGCCGGGGTGACCGCCACGGCGAGCCAGCCGGCTCCCGAAGCCACCACGGGCGAGCCACCGGTGACCACCGTCTCCCCGGCGGGCACGGGCCCGGCATCGGGTTCGATCAACCATTGCGACAGGGTGGTACTCACCGTGCTGACGAAGGAGATCAATCCATCCGCCGTGACCTGACTTTCCCACAAGGAAGTGAGGAGGAAGAGACGATTGCCCGCGAGCCGGCTTTCCATCAGGTCACCGTCGACGACTTTGCTGTGGGTGATTTCCGCAGACCCGCCCGCGACCTTCGCCAGGTGGATGACCGTTTTGCCGGAGGTCCCGTCATCCCGGGTCAGCAATACGAGGTGGCGGACCGGACCGCTGCCGGGCAGCAGGTAAAGGTCCTGTCCGACGGCCGGCAGGCGCAGGGTGGCCACCAGACGGGGATCCGCCGGATCGGCCAAGTCGAGCACTTGCAAGCCGCGCAGTTGGTTGAAGTAGTAGACCATCGTGCCGTCGGTCTTCCAGATGTCGGCTTCGTCGGGCGGTGAAGTCGGCGCGCCGGCGCTGTCGTTCGCCATCGGCACGTTTGGAGCGAGGTAATCTCCCGCCAAGCCGCGCAATCCGCTGGAACTTCCCCGGTAACTCGCTTCGAAGCTGTTTCGCCCCCCATAGAAGGCCGTCGGGAATTTGCCGCGCGGCCCGTCGACCGCCGGACTCGCGACGATGGCGCGCACCTTCGGACGCTTGCCAAGGTCGGGCAAGGCGACCCGCATGACGCCTTGCGATGCCTCCGCGGTGAGAATGTCCCGCCAACCGCCGGGATTCTGTCGGCGCTGAACGGTCACCGCCCCGCAGTCGGCCGGCACCGTGACGTCGAGCCCGCGCGCGTCCGCAGTCAGGGTCGATTTCAGCACTTGGACCCGCGCCGCCGTGGCTTCCGTCGGCAGCAACGCCACGATCACAGCAAGTACGACGGCACCCAAGCGGGCAGCGGAAGGGAAGAAACGGGGACGGGCATTCATGGAGGGCGGGGTTTGGAGGGGAATGGAGGACACCTTTGCAAAGGCGGCCTGAGTGATGCTGTGGGCGGCTTTTCAGCGGGAAAATTAGGGAGGAGTTCCCCCGCGTGACGAGAGAATTCCCCCCGGGAAACCGCCGTGAAGCACCACCCGAGACCAAGCATGACGGCCCACTGGCCCGAATCTTGGAAAATGCGCCTTTCAGGATCGAGAAGTCCGACGACGCCACCGCGAAGGGCCTCGATCAGGCCTTCCAGCGCTGAAGCCCGGTAGTTCCTGGCCTCAGCGCTTCTCGATCGCCACCAGCGTCACGTCGTCCATCTGTGGCGCGTCCCCGGCAAAGCGAGCCAGTTCGCGCTCCACCGCACGGATCGTCGCCTCCGCCCCGAGCGATGCCCCGTCGCGGAACGCCTCCCGCAGCCGGTCCATGCCGAACTCCTCACCCGCGGAGTCGATCGCTTCTTTGACACCGTCGGTGTGGAAAAGCAGGCAGTCACCCGGATGCATCTGGATCTCCTGGACCTTGGTCACCCGCTCGAAGACATCGCCTTCGTCGATCCCCAACGCCAGCCCCGGCGGCTTCAGCAGCGTCACCGACCGCTCCGCCGCCCGGTAAAGCAGCGCGGGATCGTGGCCGGCCCGCGCCAGCTTGATCGTGCCGCCATCGCCCTCGATCACCGCGTAGAACAAGCTGATGAACATGTCCTCGCGGATGTCCGGGAAAAGCTGGCGGTTCACCTGTGCCAGGGCATCCGCCGGACTGTCATAGCCGCGGGCCATCGAGCGCAGCACGCTGCGGCACATCGCCATCAGCAGACCCGCCGCGACTCCCTTGCCCGAAACGTCGGCAATCACGACGCCATGCCGTCCGTCCCCGAGATCCAGGTGGTCGTAATAGTCGCCGCTGATGATCCGGGCCGGCACGTTGGTCCCGCTGATGCGGTAGCCGGGCACCACCGGCTCGCCCTGCGGCAGCAGCACCCGCTGGACTTCGCGGGCATTGCGGAGCTCGCCTTCCATCTGCCGTTTCTCGCTTGCCTCGCGGTGGACCAGCGCGTTGCCGATCGCGAACGCCGACTGCTCGGCGATGGTTCGGAACACCGCGAAGTCGTTCGCCGTGAAAGGCCCGTCCTCCAGATGTCGCGCCACCGCCAGCACCCCGATGTCCCGACCCGCGTGACGCAGCGGAGCCACCAGCGCGCTGGCATCCGCCCCGAAGCGGGTGAAGCCGTCGCGGAACGCCTCGTGCGCCTTCACGTCGCGGATGCTTTGCGCCTCGCCTGCCGAAAGCACCGCACCGAAAATCCCCGAATCGGCCGGCACCTGGGCCAGCCGCAGGTGGCTTTCCAGCGCCCGCGGATCCCGCTCGGCTTTTTTCCGCACTTCCATCGGCACGCCGACCATGGGCGGACATTCCTCCGACAGATACTTCGGCTTCAAGTTCACCCGCGCATCGTCCAGCAGGTAAAGCGCCCCGCCGCGGGCGGCCACGACCCGGTTCACGCCGTCGACGATCAGCCGCGAAAGCCCGTTCATCGTGGTATCGCTGCCGATCGCCGAGCCGAGCTCATGCAGGAAATCGAACATCCGCAGTTCCTCGCCTTCGAAGGCCGACAATTCCGCATGCTTCGACACCAGACGCCGTTTCAGCCGGACTGCGGCCATTGCCAGGCCGAAAATCGCGAGCGCCAACAGACTGTAAGGAAGGAGATGTTCCATTGTCGGCGCCGATGCTGCTCAATCGGCTTTCCGTTCGTTCTCGGCCACCTCTTTTTCAAGGATGCCGACCACCCCGGCGAACTTCCGGGCATTGTCCTCGCTGGTCGCGGCCAAAGTCTTGTGGGCTTCCAAAATGTGCTTCGCCCGCTCCTGCATCCCCGGCAGGCGACTGGAATTGTAAGGCTCAAGCGCCGCCCGGACCTCCGCCGCCCGGCCCCGCCAAACCGCGGCCGGCGGATCGATGTCCAGCAGGCAGTCCAGCCCCAGGTCCTCCAGCGACCCGCGGTTCCGCTCGCCCGCCCCGGCGATCTGGACTCCGCCGCGACTGCCCAGCTTGGAAAGCCGGGCCGAAAAGCTCGCGAGCTGGCCCATGAAAGTGGAGTCCATCCCGGTGCATGCCTCGAGGTCGACCACCAGGCAGCGCTCTCCCGCAGCGATGCGGGCATCCGCGCACTCCTTGAGCACTGGACTGATGACGAAGGAACCCTTTCCTTCACAGCGGATCCAGGTGAACCCTTCAAAGACCCCAACCAAAATGGCGTTTTCCGAACTCACAAAAGAGAAGACGAACTTGATAAAGACCGATTCATACTAAATTCCGCATGCCACCCGGGTCAACCGCGCATCGACGGTAAAACGGTCTTATTGCCACAAATACGACTGCTTGGATGCAACTTCCCGCCCGTCGCGGATCAATTTGCAACGCCAGGCCAGCACTCGGCCACCTTTCCGGTAGTCCTCGCCGATGATCGCGAACTCCGCTTTGCCGGCCCCCTCGCCCGCCGGAATCCGGTGCGTCATCTTCTTCACCCGGCTGCCGGTCGCGCCCTGCTGGAACTCGAAAACCACCTCCCCCGCCCCGCTGCCGGAACTCCCGTCCCACAGCACGGTGTAGTAATAGCCGAGCTTCTGGCCCTGCTCCGCCACCGAGATCGCCCCGTGCATCCGCCGCTGGCGCTCGCCGCGGATCATCGGGTCATCCCCCTCGTCGCCACCGATCTCGCGCAGGTGCAATGGCCGCACTTCCAGCACCTTCGGCGCCGAGCACGAAAGCTGGGCGAGGACCGGAATCATCAGGACGGAAAACTTCCACAACTTCATCAGCGGCATTCAAGCAAGCCTCCCGCCCTTGCCAACCCGTAAAATCCCCGTTCCGCGCTTCCTCCTTCCCGCCCGCCGACTTCCCGCCCTAGTTTTCCTCCGTGGACGCCTCCATCCTCGACCGTCTCGAAGCCTTCATCCGCAAAAAAGGCCTGCGCCGCACCCCGCAGCGCGACGCCATCGTGCGCACCGCCTTCGCCAGCGACGAACACTTCACCTCGGAGGAACTTTTCGACCGCTCCCGCAAGGCCAACGCCGGCGTCTCCCGCGCCACCGTTTACCGGACCATCGCCCTCCTCGTCGAAGCCGGCCTGCTCCACGAGATCGACCTCGGCGGCGACCTCAAGACCTACGACCCCAACTTCCTCGACCGGCCCAGCCACAACCACCTCGTCTGCATCGACTGCGGCAAGGTCGTGGAATTCGAAGACTCGCATCTGGAACTCCTCAACGACTGCCTGACCCGCCGCCTCGGCTTCCGCCCGGTCCGCCAGTCGATCAAGATCGAAGCCTGCTGCGAACAACTCCGCACCAAAGGCGTCTGCCCGAACCTCATCAAAGCCCGCGTCACCGGCAAACGGCTGCCGGCGAGGAAGCGCTAGCCCCGCCACCTCTGGCGGCACTCTCTCAGCGCCGGAATTCCTCCACCGGTAAGCCGCTCTGGCGGATGATCGCGCGCAAGGTGCCGGCCCGGAGTTCCGGATGGTCCGGCACGGGGATCGTAAGGGTCACGCCATCGCAGGATCTTTGCATCACCAGGTGGCTCCCTCGCTGGCGCACCTGGATGAAGCCATGCCGTTCGAGCACACGGCGGACCTCCTGACCGGAGAGCACCGGCAGCTTAGGCAACCGACACCTCCAGTGCTGAAATGAACGATTCACCGCCCATCCGTTCGCAGACCTCCTCCGGGGATGCGCATTCGAAGAAAAGCTCCACAGCCTCCCGCAGGTTCGCCTTCGCCTCCTCAACCGTCACGCCCTGCGAGGCCACGTCCAGCTCCGGACAAAGGGCCACAAAGCCGCCATTCTCGCGGGTCAAGATCGCGGTGAGCGTGTGTTTCATAAACAAGATATGGACTCCGCGACGCAGCGCAGCAAGCCGCACCGACGGAAAAATACCCGCCTGCCTGAAGCAGGAGGGCCGCCGTAAGCGCGACCCCGGCGCCTCCGCGGGCTGCCCTTCGTGGTGCCAGCGAAGAAAGGTTCGTGGTCCAAGCCTGCAGGTCCCTCAATCTCCCAATCTCCAAGTTCCCCAATCACCCCACCTTTTCCTTGCACCCCGCCCCCCGCTGCCGCCCACTTCCCCCGCCATGTGGAAAGGCCGCTTCGCCCAAGATACCTCCTCGCTCGTCCAGCAGTTCGGTGAATCCATCAGCTACGACTGGCGGCTCTTCCCGCACGACATCGCCGGCTCGATCGCCCACGCCCGCGCCCAGAAAAACGTCGGCCTGCTCACCGCCGACGAGTTCTCCTCGATCGAGACCGGACTGTTAGAAATCAAGGCCGACATCGAAGCCGGCCGCTTCGAGTTCAAGACTTCGCTCGAGGACATCCACATGAACATCGAGGCCGAGCTGACCCGGCGCATCGGCCCCGCCGGCGCCAAGCTCCACACCGCCCGCTCGCGCAACGACCAGGTCGCCACCGACACCCGCCTCTACTGCCGCACCGAGATCGACGGCCTGCTCGACGCCATCACCGGCCTCCAGTCCGCCCTGCTCGACCGCGCGGAAAAGTACGCCGCCACCGTCCTGCCCGGCTACACCCACCTCCAGCGCGGCCAGCCGGTCACCGTCGGCCACCACCTGCTCGCCTACGTCGAGATGTTAGAGCGCGACAAGGGCCGCCTCGCCGATGCCCGCAAGCGCCTCAACATCTCCCCGCTCGGCTCCGGCGCGCTTGCCGGCTCCACCATCAACCTCGACCGCCGCGCCATCGCCGCGGAGCTCGGCTTCGACGGCGTAACGACAAACTCGATGGACGCCATCGCCGACCGTGACTACATCGCCGAGACCCTCTTCGCCACCGGCCTCTGCGGCGTGCACCTGTCCCGCCTCAGCGAGGACCTCATCCTCTGGTGCACCGCCGAGTTCGGCTTCGTCGTCTTTTCCGACGCCCACACCACCGGCTCCTCGCTGATGCCGCAGAAGAAAAACCCCGACGTCTGCGAACTGACCCGCGGTAAGACCGGCCGCCTCGTCGGCAACCTCATGAACCTGCTCGTCGCCGTGAAGGGATTGCCGCTCACCTACAACCGCGACCTCCAGGAAGACAAGCCGCCGCTCTTCGACTCCATCGACACCCTCCGCCTCATTCTCGCCGTCAATACCGAGATGATCGCCGCCATGGAAATGCGCGAGCCGCGCTGCCTCGCCGCCGCCAGCGACCCGATGCTGCTCGCCACCGACCTCGCCGACTGGTTGGTCAAGCAAGGGGTACCCTTCCGCCACGCCCACGAACTCGTCGGCAAGGCCGTCGCCGAATCGGTCAAGACCGGCGTCCCGCTCGACCAGCTCGATCTCGCCAAGATCGACCCGATCTACACCGACGACGCCAAGACCGTCTTCAACCTCCAGCGCGCCCTCGCCGCCCGCACCAACCCCGGCTCTCCCTCGGTCGATAACGTCAAATCCGAGATCACCCGCTGGCGCGACCAGTTCGCCGCGAAGTAGCCACCGGCAGCTGCAAAGACCCGTTGTCTCCGTATTCCCCGCGAAGCTTGCTGAGTCGGACGCCATGGACCCTCGGCAAGCCTCGGCCCGCAAGTGGTGACGAGTCACCGCAGTTTATCGGCTTTCACCCGATCACTTCCAGCTTCGCGAAATCACCGCGCAGCACGGGCTTCGCCGAAGTCTTGAGCCAGCCTTCGAGCACCGAGGCATAGACCCCGCGGAAGTCGACGTTGTGCTTCAAGTCGCCCGCATCGAGATCGGTCAGGCTGGGATACTGGCCGTAGAGCCCGCCCTTCACCGCTTCGCCGGCCAGGAACATGCACGAGGCCCGGCCGTGATCGGTGCCGGAGCTGGCGTTCTCCGAAACTCGGCGGCCGAACTCCGAGAAGGTCATCAGCACCACCCGCTTGTCATTGCCCTGCGCCTTGAGGTCGGCGAAGAATGACTTCAACGCGCCATCAAGCTGGCTGAGCAATCGGTCGTGCGAATTGATCTGCTGGTTGTGGGTATCGAAGCCGCCGTGGCTGACGTAATAAACCCGCGTCGGCATCCCCCCGGCGATGAGCCGCGAGACCATGTTCAGGCTGCGGGCGATCGGGGTGCCTTCGTAGGTCACCTTGGTGCGGTACTTCGAAGCGAGCTCCAGGATTTTCGCGGAACTGACCCGCGCATCCATCGCGACGCGCTCGAGAAACGCCAGGTTGTCCTCGCCCTGAATCCCGCCGGTTTTGCCGCCGGCCGGCATGTCGATCGAGGCTCCGTCGACCGGGCTGTCGTCGTGTTCCGGTGCGTTGAGCGAAGCGAAGAATTCCTCCGCCTGCGCCTTCTCGCCGCCGCCGTGGATCCAGCGGTAAAGTTCCGGCGAGCTCAAGCAGACACCGGGGTTCTTCAGCGCGCCGAAGGACTCCGGCTGCGTTTTGTTCAAGCTGATGCCGACGGTCGGATCGGCACCGGGGCAGGCGTTGTCGAAATAGCGGCCGATCCAGCCGGTGTTCGAGCGGTTGGCGGTGTCCGCCGTTTCCCAAATCGAAGTGGAGACGAAATGCGAACGGTTCGGATTGGGATAGCCGACGCCCTGCACGACTCCGAGATTGCCCTCCTTGAACAAGGAGCCGAGGAAGGGCATCGAGCTGTTCAGACCGACTTGATCGCTCAGCTTGATCAGGTCCTTCTCCCGTTTCGCAAGCCGCGGGCGGGCCGCGTGGTAGGCATCATCGGCAAAAGGCACCAGGGTGTTGAGCCCATCGTTGCCGCCGGCAAGCTGAAGTACGATAAGGATCGTATCATCTTTCCCGGTGACTGCCTGGGTCGCGAGGTCGCGGGCCCCGAGGTGGAGATCGGCAAAGGTCCGTTCGACGAACATCGGCACCGTCCAGGTGGCGGATGCACCCAGCACGGTGGAGCGGAGGAATTCACGGCGAGTTTTCATTGGAGGAAATGGATTGAAATTGGCACTTGGAACTTTCTTGTCCCCCGTAGCCTTGGCGAAGGGGGATCACTTGGAACTTCACGCAAGCTGGTAGTGCGGCGTGCTGAGCATCAGGTGGCAGAGTTCTCCCGCCTCCTTGTTGGTGAAGATCGCGCCCTTCTTGGACAGGGCGTATTCGACAAAGGTCCCGCGCTCCTTCTTGCCGAGCGGGGCTTGGAAAAAGCGGAACACCAGCGCGTCGACCAGCTTCTCCGGGTCTTCGCGCAGGGAGCGCGGGGCGATCTTTTCGAAGTCGGGCCCGGCCCAGTTGCGCTCGGCGAATTGCATCATCCCGGCCCGGGCCGCCTCCCTCCGGTCCATCGGCATGTCCATCATCGCTTCATCGTCATTCGCCGCGACTTTGGACGCCTCTTGTGAGCCTTTGGTGATGAAGCCCGCCACGTTGTAGCGGCTGAGCAGCGTGTTGGTATTGATCCACGCCTTGCCCCAGTCCCAGCCGGCCACGTTCGGCGGCATGAAGAGCACCTGCCCGAGCTGCTGCTGGGCATTCATCGTGTAGGCCTGCGGCGGGTCGGCGAGTTCCAGCTCCTTGAGCATCTGCACCAGATACTGGATCGGGCTCTTGATTTGGTTGCGGACGACCTTCTCCGCGTAGAAGGCCTTCGAACGGAAGATCTCGCGAAGCAGCGGCGCGATCCGGAAATCGGCCTCGCGGAACGACTTCGCCAGCGCATCGACGCCTTCTTCCGGCGGGTTTTCGGAAACGAAATATTCCCACAGTTTCCGCGGCACCAACTCGGACGCGGCGCTTTGCTGGAAGATCAGATCGACCACCCCCTCCCCGTCGAACTTGCCGGTCTTGCCGAAGATCGTCTTCTCGCCGTCGTCCCACTGCCGCGGCTCGTGGGTGACGGTGCCGGTCAGGCGGTTGAGCTGATAGCCGGTGAATGCGCGGGCGGCCTCCTTGATGTCCTGCTCGCTGTAGTTTCCTTCGCCGAGCGTGAAGAGTTCCATCACCTCGCGGGCGAAATTCTCGTTCGGCTTGCCCTTCTTCGAAGTCTGGGTGTCCAGGTAGAGCATCATCGCCGGGTCCCGCAGGATCTCGTGCGTCAGGTCCTTGAACGAACCGGTCGCGTGTTTCCGGAACAGCTCGTTCTGCATCATCATCAGCACCGGCTGCTTCACCTTCTGGAGCGAGGTCGCGAAATGGTCGTGCCAGAAAAGCACCATCTTCTCGTGCAGCGGGGCCTTGGTCTTGAGCATCCGGCGGAACCACCAGCCCTGGCCTTCGATGCCATGGCGGCGGTTGAGCTGCTGCTGCTCCTGCTGGGTATTGCGGCGGAATTTCTCCACTTCTTCCGCGGACATGCCGCGGGTCGCACGGCGGGTCTCTTGGAATTGCTGCATGCGGGCTTTCATGTCCGCCACCGCCTGCTCGCGGTTCGCCCAGTCCGGCAGTGGAAAAGCATCCACCGGCTCTGTCGGCAGCAGCAGGCTTTCCACCGCCCGGTGGCGTCCCATCGAGTGCAGGATTTTGATCTCGTCCGGCGATCCGCCGAACCCGGCGCGGCGAAGCAGGTGCGCGGCTTCAAAGATCGTCCATTCGTCAGGTGCGGCTTGGAGCATGGCGGTGAAAATCGGGTTACGCGGGAGGAAACCACCGGCCCGCGGCGTGGTTGCGCGGAAGAAGCCAGCCTCGGAATTTTCATTGCAGCCCGCCGGCCCGCCGTGCCGTATCCGGAGGACAATGAAAGCCGCCGTTTTCCTGATCGCCTTGCTCGCCGCCAGCGCTTCCGCCGCGGAACGACCGAACCTGCTGGTGTTCATCGTCGACGACATGGGCTGGCAGGACACCTCGCTGCCCTTCTTTCACGATGCCGAAGGCAAGCGGGTCACCACCGATCTCAACCGCCGCTACCGGACGCCGCACATGGAAGCGCTGGCCGCCCGCGGCATGAAATTCACCCGGGCCTATGCCCACCCGGTCTGCACGCCGTCGCGCATCACCCTGATGACCGGCAAGAACCCTGCGCGGCACCGCGTGACGAACTGGACCAACCCCGCGGGCACCGAGAACGGCGACAACGATGTGAAGCACCTCCGCTCGCCGGACGGCTGGGGAAAGACGGGCATCGCGGCCGATGAAAAAACGCTGCCGGCCCTCTTGAAATCCGCAGGCTACCGGACCATCCACTGCGGCAAGGCCCACTTCGGCAGCCGCGGGGCCTTCGGGCAGGATCCGAAGGCCATCGGCTTCGAGGTGAACATCGCCGGCAATGAGATCGGGCACCCGGCGTCGTACTTTGCCAAGGAAGCTTTCGGCAAGGGATCCAACCACGTGACCGGCTTGGAGAAATGGCACGGCCAGGATTTGTTCCTGACCGAAGTGCTGACCCGCGAGCTGTGCGGAGCGATCGAGACCGCTGCCAACGAGAAGCAGCCCTTCTTCGCCTACATGGCCCACTACGCGGTCCATTCACCGTTCCAGGCCGACCCGCGCTTCGCGAAGAACTACCCCGATCTCACAAAGCCGGAGCAAGCCTACGCCTCGCTGATTGAAGGCATGGACCGCTCACTCGGCGACATCCTTGCCAAGCTGGAAGCCCTCGGCATCGCGGAGAAAACCTTCGTGGTCTTCCTTTCCGACAACGGCGGCGACGCACCGATTCCCAACGACAAACGGGTGCCGGTCGTCTCCGGCAATGCCCCGCTGCGGGGGAAAAAGGGCATGCGCTACGAAGGCGGGATCCGCATCCCGATGATCGCCGCATGGGCCAAGCCGGCCGCCGGTCAAGCCGCGCAGAAAAGGCTGAAGGTTCCCGCCGGATCGCACCACGACGGCCTCGTTTCCATCGCCGATCTGTTCCCGACCCTGCTCGAAATCGCCGGGGTCACCGGAGTCCCCTCCTTCGACGGCCACGACCTCCGCCCCGCCCTGAAAGGCGAGCCCGCCACCCGTCCGCAATGGCTGGTGACCCACTACCCGCACGGCCACAACAACGACCACTTCTCGATCTACCACGAAGGCGATTGGAAGTTCATCCGCAACCACGCGGACGGCTCGGCCGAGCTCTACGACCTTGCCAACGACCTCGCGGAATCGACCAACCTCGCCACAAAGCAATCCAAGCGCGCGGCGGCGATGTCGAAGTCGCTCGAGCGTCAGCTTGTCGACTATGGCGCGCTTCGTTCGAAGGAGCTGGGAGAGGTCGGCCGCTGAGCAGGCACGACGCGGTTCACAACTTCTGCTCGACCAGCCGGAACCGCAGGTCGAAGACCCCGCCGCTGAACTTCCGGCAGCAGCCGTAGCAGGCGACCATCCGCTGGATTTTCTTCACCCGGCGAATCGTCGTGAGGCATTGCGGGCAGATGTAGGCGTAGTTCCGCTTCATCTTCTTCCGCTTGAAAGGCAGGCTGTGGAAGGGTTGCTCGTTGGGAATTCCCAGCTCGGCACAGGCCGCGCGCCACTCCGCGCCGTGGACCTCGGTCCGCCGCCGTCCGGCGCGCTCGTAGGCGACCAGATGGGCGAGTTCGTGGCGCAGGGTCCGCCACATTTCCTCCGGCGGGACTTCCTTCAACTTCGGATTCAACTCGATCAGCCGGTCCGGCCACCAGGCGCGGCCGGCGGTCGTCTGCATTCGCGAGTTCCAGCCGACCCGGACCTTCCGCGCGAGCTCGGGAAGACCAAGCTGCTCGGCGTTTTCGCGGCACCACTCGGTCAGGCCGCCGTCGGATTTTGTCCCGTTCGTTCGGGGTGCCGACGGAGCCACCGCCCGGGGTTTGCGCCCCCAAGCCAACTCCAATTGCCGGAACATCCATGTCATCCAAACGGCTCCTAGCAACTGTCCCCCCGGCTGGCAATGCGGCATCAGGTTTTCCGCGAAGAATTTTCCACTCTTCCCTGAAGCCCGCCCGATTCCTAAGCTGCGGCAGGAATGCAGGAGCCGGATGTGGATAAAACGCCGACGCGGCGGGAATGGACCGGCTTCTGGAGCATGATCGCCCAGCAGACGCAGAATGCGTTCAACGACAAGATCGCCCAGTTCATCCTCGTCCCGCTGGGCGGGGCGCTCGCCTTCTCGGTGGGGGGAGCGCGGGTCGAGGACCTGGCCGCGGTGCTGATCGCCCTTCCGTTCATCCTCTTCTCCCCGCTCGCCGGCTGGCTCAGCGACCGTTTTTCCAAACGCGACGTGATGATCGGAGCGGCCGTGGCCCAGTTGCTGATCCTCGCCGGCCTGTGCCTCACCATCCGGCAACAGAGCATGCCGCTCGCGCTCGTCGGGTTCTTCGCACTGGCGCTCCAGTCGGCCTTCTTCAGTCCTGCGAAAATGGGCATCAACAAGGAACTGCTCGGCTCCCGTCATCTCGGCTTCGCCGTCGGCATCCAACAGATGATGACGATGGTCGCGATGCTCGCGGGCCAGATCGCCGCCGGAGTGATTTTCGACCGCCGCTGGAAGCAGCTCGGCGGCACGACCGATGCGGCATGGGAAGCCGCCTGGTGGCCGCTGGCGATTCTCACGGCCTCGTCGCTGCCAGCCATCGTACTCGCCTGGATCGTCCCCCGCACGCCGGCCCACGGCGCTGGAAAACCCGGAGCCGGCCTGATGGTTCAGCACTTCCGCCAGATCCGCGAGCTCTGGTCGGACGCCCCGCTGCGCCGCGCCTCTTTCGGCACCGCGTTCTTCTGGGGCTTCGCCGCCTACATCAATCTCTGGTCCCTCAAAGTCGCCGCCGAGCTCACCGGCGGCCAGGCGGGTTTCGGCACGCTTTCGTCGATCTACATGGCCGCCGCTTCGCTCGGAATGATCGGCGGCTTCGCTGCCTCCGCCTTTCTGCTCCGCCGCCGGGTGGAACTCGGCTGGGTGCCGGTCGCCGGGATGGGCATGGCCCTGCTTTCGCTGCTGCTGGCGTTCCTCGATCCCTCCCGCCCGGCTTTCCTCGCCGCCCTCGGCTTGCTGGCCTTCGCCTCCGCGCTGTTCCTTGCCCCGTTGAATGCCTGGATGCAGGACCGCTACCCGCCGGACCGGCGCGGCGGACTCCAGGCTGCAGCCAACCTACAGGAATGCCTTGCCGGCATCTTCGCCCTCGGCCTGCTGATCGCCATCGGTGCCTTGGCCAAAGCCGCGGGGCTTTCCCCGACGGACAGTCTGCGCGGTCAAATCGCAATTGCCGCCGTCGCCAGCGGCGGAATCACCTGGTTCATCATCCGCCTGCTGCCGTCGGACTTCGTGCGGGTCATCGGACTGATGCTGCTGCGGCTGTTCTACCGCATCCGCACCCGCGGCGAATCGAATCTCCCGGCCACCGGCGGCGCGCTGCTGCTGCCGAACCACATCACCTGGGGCGACGCCTTCTTTCTCACCGCCGCCTGCCCGCGGCCGGTCCGCTTCATCATGGAAGAAGGCTTCATGGGAAAGCGTGCCATCGGGGTCTTCTGCCAGCTTTTCGACACCGTCCCGATCTCCTCCGCCAAGCCGCGCGAGGCCCTGCGCGCCGCCGCCGAGTCGCTCAAGGAGGGCCACCTCGTCTGCATCTTCCCGGAAGGCCAGCTCAGCCGCACCGGCACCCTGCGCGAACTCAAGCGCGGCTTCGAACTCATCGCCCGCCAGGCCGGCTGCCCGCTGGTCCCGATGTGGACCGACGGCGCCTGGGGCTCGGTCCTCTCCTTCGAAGGCAACCGCTTCTTCCGCAAATTCCCCCGCCACCTGCGCTATGAACTCAGCATCGCTTTCGGCACGCCGATCCCGCCAAAAGAGGCCGATCTCGAGCGCGTCCGCCTCGGCATGCTCGAAGCGTCATCGCAGGCCCTCGACAACCGCACCGGGCAGCTCCACCTGCCTCCCGACCGACGTGCCATCCGCGCCAACGCGCTGCAACTCACCCAGGTCAACGCCCTCCAACGCAAGCAGCCGATCCATCTGTTAGACGGCGATCCGCTGCCCGCCCAGCTCCCGGCCCTCGCGGTCTTCAGCAAATCGCAACACTCCCCGCTGGCCGCCTTCCCCGGCCTCGTCCCGCCTTCCGGCACCTGGCCCGGCGGCGACCTCTGGCTCGGCGGCGATGCCCTGCGCGACCTCATCGAAAACTCCCCGCCGCGCGACAAGCCGGCCGTCTTCTTCGACTTCAGCCCGCGTGCCGCCCGGCCGCTCGACCGCCCCGATTGGATCCACTGCCCCTGCCTTGCCATCGACGGCATCATCATCGCCATGTCGATGCCCGATCCCCCGCTGCCCGTCTCCAGCAGCCAGCCCCAATGCGGCCAAAAGCCCGGCACCCTCGGCATCCTCCTCCCGGGCTTTGCGGTCGTGAAGAACGAAGCCGCCCTCCAGCTCCGCGGTCCCGCCGTGCCTAACGGCCTCGCCTTGCCACAAGGCTATCGGCTCGACGACGAAGGCTTCATCCTGCCGGGAGGATGAGATGGAAGATGGAATCCCCAATTCCCCAATCCCTTAATCACCTAATCCCTTAATATCCCAATCCCCCATCTTCTCCCCCATCTTCTCCCGTATCACCTCCCGATAAACCCCCACCTCCGCCGTCTCCACCCGCTTCAACTCCGGGTCCTTGTCCAGATCCACGAAGCACAGCCCGAAGTCGGTGTTCGGATCGAAGGCATGGCCCCACTCGCGGTTGGAAGTGATCGACCAGTAGTTGTAGGCCTTCACCGGCAGGCCCTTGTCCACCGCCCGCTCGACCTGCGCGACGTGAGCCTTCAGATACTCGCCTCGCGTCATCCCGTCGGCGTGGGGCACGCAGCCGTTCTCCACGACCAGCAGTTCCTGCCCGGGGAACCAGCGGTAGAAGCGCTGCAAGGCATGGAACAGTCCCTGCGGCCAGACCGGCGCCTTGAGGAATCGACCGAGCGCCGCTTCTTCTAACAGACGAAACTTGTGCAAGCGCCAGGTCGGCAAGCCCCAGTAGTAATCCAGCCCGACAAAGTCCTGCGCGCCCACCGCTTCCGCCGGGCAGAGTTCTTCCGGCAGCCGCCCGGAGGTCCCGAGATACCACCAGTTTGCATTCGCGATCAGGCTGGTGGTCCCCCAGAAGCGCCAGGCCCAGTTGAGCCAACTCGTCTTCGATTCCAGCACCTCAAGCCGCCCCGCCGGCGAAAGCGGGACGAGCTCCAGCGCATCGGCATCGCCCAGCACTTCGCGCGCGATCAAGCGCGCCAGCCGCACCTCCAGCCCCTCCCCCGCGCATTCGGCCGAGGCCCCGGGCGCGTCGCAGCGTATGCCGACCCGCAAGCGCCCGCGGCGGAGGATCCGGCGGACCCCGCGGGTGCCGGAAATATTCTCCGGCAGGCTGTCCTCGCCGGCGAAGACCTCGTGCAGCGACAGCGGCCGCGCGACCTCCTTCACCACCGCCTCCGGGTGCGAAATCCACGGCTCGCGGCCGTAGCCCGCCAGCTCGCGCTCGAAGCCGGCGATCGCCCGGTTGACGTGCTCCATCAACGGCGCGTGGCCGTGCGGTGCGACCGCCACGTAGTGCTCGTCGCTCAGCCCGGTGACCAGCAAGCGGAAGCGCTCGCGACCTTTCAGCTCGAACGGCAGCAGGAAAAACGCGTCGCCATACACCGCCGCCACCTTGCCCGCCGCCAGCGAGCTACGAGCTTCATCGTAGTTGGAGAACAACTTCTTGCGCGACGACCCCGGTAAGTCGCGCTTCCAGCCTTCCGGCTGGTTGCCGATCGCCACCACTCCGATCGTCTTGCCGGCCAGCGACGCCAGGTCCTCGCCCGCAAAAGCGGCCGGCACCAGCACCGCCTTGCCGGTGCGCAGGTACGGATCGCTGAACTCGAAGCGCGTCTGGTCGCCCCCCGTCACCCCGCCGATCACCAGGTCCACCTTGCCCCGCTCGCGGACCAGCGCGTCGCCAGCGGTAAACTTGAAGACCGCCTCCGACAGCCCGCGGTGGCAAGCCCCCCAGTCCATCAGCATCTGCAGCCAGGTCGGAAAGCCGGTGACCAACGGGTTGACCCCGACTTTCGCCGCCGGGTCGCGCTGCTGGATCCGCTGCCGGGCCCGGGCATGGGCGCGGAACAGGTTCGGGATGAATTTTCCCACCGCCTCCGCCTCGGCATCGACCGAGGTTCCGCGCGGCAGGCCCGGCGGCATGTAGTAACGGTGATGCCACCACGGCTTGATGTAGCCGAAGGTCAGTTGGCTCGGCTCGTTGAAGGTGATCCAGTAGTCGGTTAGATCGCCCAGCGCCTCCGCCACCTTGGCCGCGTAGCGCGCGAAAAAGTCCGGGAAACCGTCGCCGATCATCCCGCCGTGATCGCGCTCCAGCCAGACCGGCCAGACGAAATGGTGCAGCGTGACCATCGCCTTCATCCCGTGCGAGCGGATGCAGTCGGCCACCCGCCGGTAATGCGTCAGCGCTGCGTCGTCGAAGTCCCCCTCCGCCGGTTCCACCCGCGCCCACGCGATCGAGAAGCGGAACAACTTGCAGCCCATCCCCGCCGCCGCCGCGATGTCCTCCTCGTAGCGGTTCCAGAAATCCGTCCCGCGCCCGCGCGGCGTCAGCCCTTGGCAGCGCTCCCACAAGTCCCAGACATCTTCCCGCGCCGGATCGTGCGCCTCCACCTGGTGGTCGGCATTGGCGGTTCCAAAGAGGAAGTCCGGGGGAAAGGGCACGGCGGAGCTTGGTCCGCGATTGCGCTCCGGGCAAAGCCGTTTCACTTGGGGAGCCAGCGTCCGGTGCCCCCCGGGACCGCTGGTCTTCAGACCGGCAGTTAGGGGCGATTCGAGCCGGTCTGAAGACCGGCGGTCCCGGGGGCGGAGGCCAGCCGTTTCATCCGGCGCACGCGCCAGACGAGCCAGGTGGTCCAGGGGAGGAGGAAGAGGAGGATGAGGAACCAGTGGGCGATTCTTACGTCAGTTTGCGGGCTGCTTGAACTGACTCCAAATGCCTTGGGCAACCAAGGTCCGCTCTCGGAAATTGATTGGCTTCCAAACCGTGGTTCATTTCCAGCCGTTGTGGTTCCCAGAAACAAGTAGGCGTGGACGATACCTGACATTTGGTTGACACCAAGACCACGCCAGAAGACGAACTCAACGTTGGTTAAAGACCTCGCCCAAGCCCAACCAAGGAAGACCACGACGAGGACGCCGAGCCAGAAGGACTTCCAACGGTGGAGCGGGCGGTGAGGCATGGATTCCGGCGGCTATGGGAGCGCTGACTTTAGTCGGCGTGGGTCCGGGCAGTGCACCTACCGTCCAAGCCGACTAAAGTCAGCGCTCCCTTGAATCCAATCAATCCAGCGGGATTGAAATGTCCGGGCCGATGAGCTGGATGCTGCTGTCGGAGCAGCTTTCGATCCGCTCTAACACCCGCGCCACGGCCTCGCGGGCGGGCTTCGGCAAACCGGCAAGTTTCGCGTCACCAAGTGTCGCCAGGATCGCATCGGCAACCGGCGATGAGGTGCTCCCCATTCGCACGATCTCGTCATCCGACGGCTTTTCCGGAACCGCGAACAGACCTTCCAGCGCACCCTTCGGCTCGGGGACCAGCTTGATCGCATCGGCATCGGTGCCGCTCTTTTCCGCAGCGTGGGCGATCGCCTCGCCCAGCCCACCGAGTTCATCGACCAGGCCCAGCTCCAAGGCACGCGTGCCGGTGAAGACGCGGCCGCCCGCCATGCCTTCGAGCTCGCCTTTCAAGCGATCGCCGCGGCCGGCCTCGATCCGCTTCTTGAAAGTGCCATACACCTGGAGCATCGAGTCGCGGACCAGCTTCGACTCGTCCGGCGAGAAAGGCCGGAACATCGACTGCGCGCCGGCGTTTTTCCCCCGCTGGGTGGCGTGGGTGGTGATGCCCAGCTTGTCCATCGCCCCGCCGAGCACGAGCTTCATGCCGACCACGCCGATCGACCCGGTGACGGTCCCCTCTTCCGCGAAGATCCGGTCCGCTCCACTAGAAATGTAGTAGCCGCCGCTGGCCGCCACGCCCCCCATCGAAACCACGAAGGGCCGGCCGCTCGCTTTCCACTCGTCGGTGGCTTCCCACAGCACCTCGCTGGCAAGCGCGGACCCGCCGGGGGAATCGACGCGAAGAACGAGGGCCTTGGCGTGCTTGTCCTTGATCAGCTTGAGGATCTGGACACGGACCGGGGCGATGGACGCGCTGGAAATTTCCCCTTCGAAGGGCACCACCGCGATGTAGTCGCTCTTGCCGGACTTCGATTTGTCGCTCTGGAACATCAGCTTCATGATGTCCATCATGCCCTCGATCTCCGGGCCATCGAGGTCCGGCAACTCATAGCCGTGCTCGAACTCCGCGCCCTCGTAGGCGGCCTTCACCGCAGCGGAGAAATCGGTGCGGTGCTTGAGGTCATCGACCAGTCCCGCGTCCTTCGCCTGCTGCGGCGTGAAAGTGCCGAGGTCCACCAATTCGCGGACCTTTTCCACCGGCACCTTGCGGCCTTCCGCAACGTCCCCGACGATCTGGTCGAACACCCCGCCAATCAGTTCTTCCTGCTGTTGCTTCGCGAAATCGCTCGGCCCGGTGCGGTAGTATTCCTCACCGAAGCTCTTGAAGTCGCCGATGTGAATCACGTCGGCGACCACGCCCGCCTTGTCGAGCAGACCCTTGAAATACATCGACTCCGAGTAGAGCCCGCTGAAGGACACATCGCCCTCCGGCATCAGCGTAAAATGATTCGCAGCCGAGCCAAGCAGCGCGGTGGCGTTGCTGAAGGAGTCGCTGTAGAGCCAGACATCCTTGCCCGCGGCGCGCACGGCCTGCAGGCGACGCTGGACTTCCTGGATCTGCGGCAGGCCCATCGAGGCATCGTCGACATCCAGCACCACCGCCTTCACCTGCGGATCGGCGGCGGCTTTCTTCAAGGAGCGGGTGAGGTCGAAAAGGGTCAGTGGGCGGCCCGGCTCCATGCCCAGACCGCCGAGCAGCGAAGCCTCGGCCTGACCGGATTCGGAGATCGCGCCTTCGAGATCGTAGATTGCGACGATCGACTTTTCTTTCTCCGCGGCGGTGAGCGGCAGGGCGGCGATGAGGCTGAGGAGGACGATGGTTTTCATAGGGCTGGGAAGAACTTCGAACCGGAAGATCCGGGCGAACCTAAAGAAATTCCGCCGGGACACCCGGGAAAAGTTCATGCCATCGCAAAGTTTTCCGACATAGGTAAACGCCGAACCGCTCCATGCGCCTTGTCCTCACCCTGCTGCTCACGTTTTCCCTCGCCGATGCCCGGCCGTGGACGGACGACGTGATGTACTTCGTGCTGACGGACCGCTTTCACGACGGCGACCCGGCGAACAACGTGCCGGCGGGCAGCGATCCCCTGCTCCACGACCCGGCGCAAAAGGACATCCGACGGTATCACGGCGGCGACCTGCGCGGGCTCGAACTGGCGATCCAGAGCGGCTATTTCAAGGACCTCGGCGTGACCGCGCTGTGGATCACCCCGCCGGTCCGCAACGTTTGGAAATCCGGGCCGGGCCGCGGGTCGACCGGTTATCACGGCTACTGGCCGCAGGACTTTCTGGACATCGATCCCCACCTGACCAGCGCGACCTCGCTCAAGGGCGAGCCCTATCCGGACTCCGCCGAGGGCCGGATGCAGCACTACCGCGACTTCGTGGCACTGGCCCGTTCGATGGGGCTGAAAGTCGTGCAAGACGTGGTGCTCAACCACGCCGGGCCGGTGTTCTTTTACGATGCGGATGGCGACGGGAGCTTCGATCACGATCGGCACGACGAGTGGGAGCAGCCCTTCAAGCGCGACGGATACCACGGCAACTCGGTCTGGGGCGACATCCCCCCATGGAACCTGCGGCGGACCCAGCCGGACGGGCCGCGCGAGCTGCTCGGCCGGAAAATCGCGACGCGCGGCGTGCTGGCCGACATGGCGGTTTACGGCAGGAAAGGCTTCTCCGGCGGAAGCCTCGGGATGAGCGATGGCGAGCAGCTCGAGTGCGACTTTCACTCGCTGCGCGATTTCTGGACCGCGCCGGGCAGCGGCCACTTCGACCGCTTGGTGGACGAGTTCGTCGAGATCCACGCGTTCTACCTGTTAGAGATCGGCGTCGATGCGCTGCGGATCGACACCGTAAAGCACGTCCACCACGGATTCTGGGACGCTTTCACGGAGCGGTTGCGCCAACGCCTCGGCCCCGCGGCGAAGGACAAGTTGATCTTCGGCGAGGTGTACGACAACGACCCGGAAATCCTCGGCCGCTACACTTGGCGCAGCGATTGGCCGGCGCGAACGGATCCCGGCCTCGATGGCGTGCTGAATTTCCAGCTCTGCTACGCCGCGCGGGACTACCTCAGGCAGGCGGGCGAGGCTCACGGTCATGCGGCGGGCATCGAGAAAGCGATGACGACCCTGTCCGGCGACAGCGATGCCGGACGTCCGCTCTTCAATCCGAACCCGGGGCTCGACGGGAGGAACTCGCGGGAGAAATCGATCACCTTCATCGAGAACCACGACGCCTTGAACCGCTTCCGCGTCGCCGGGATCACCGCGGAGCGCAGCGACATGGCGCAGGCATTGGTGATGTCGTTGCCGGGCATCCCCTGCCTCTACTACGGGGCGGAGGCGGCTCTGTTAGATCCGGAAAGCCAACCCGGCGACCAAAGCGAGAATGGCCGTCGGACGCTCTTCGGCCGGGACCGCGCGTTGACTCCGGCTTCAGCAAGGAAGACCGCTTCCTTCCGCATGATCGCCCGGCTGGCGGCGCTGCGCCGGGCCCATCCCGCCTTGCGGCACGGCAGCTTTGCCCCGCTGTGGGTCGATGCGCCCGACTCCGCTGAGGACGACGGCATCTTCGCCTTCACCCGCAAAATGACATCCGGCGAGCGGCTCGTGCTTGTTTTCAATGCCGCAGCCGCCCCGCGAACCCCGACCCTCCCCGCGGCCGGCTTCCCCCCGGGCACCCGGCTCGCGGCGCTGCCGGTCTGCGGTGAAAGCCTTGAGAAGAACATCGAAGTCAGTCCCGACGGAAAGCTGCGCCCCCGCCTCGCCGCATCGTCCGCCATCCTGCTGCACGCGCCGACTTCCGTGCGCCGGCCAAAATAGTTCACAAATCCTAAGCTTTCCGCTAAGTCCCTTGCCCGTGACCTCCCAAGATAAAGCCAACTGGATCCGCCGGCTGTTTACCCTGACGCTGCTCGGCGCCGCCGTCGCGGGCGGCCTCTTCTTCGTGATGCCCTCCGGCTGGTGGAAAGGATTCGGGAAAAAGCCGAAAAGCGGCCTCCAGGTGACGAAGGAAAATCTCGCGCAGGTGCAGGCTTCGCCCGGCAAGCTGACGGTCACCAACATGATGCTCGACGGGAATCCCGACGCGGAAAAATTGAAGGAGATCCTCAAGCAGCTTCAGGAGAACAAGTACGGCGACAAGGTGGTGCTCGCCGAGCTCGATGCCACCACCCAGCCGGAACTCGCCGCGAGCCAGGGCGTCGAGACCAAGGACTTCGGCGGCCACCTTGACTTCCACGCCAACGGCAAGAAGCTCGGCCAGTTGGTCAACCAGACCGATGCGAAAGTGGTGGAGCAGACCATCGACCGCCTGCTCGCCGGACTTCTCCAGCGGATCGATAAGGACTGGCTGCCCGCGGTTCCCGGCATGGAGCGCGATCGCGGCCAGCCGGCGCTCGATCTCAAGCCCGTGCCCGCCTCGAAACCCGCAGCTCCCTTGACGCCCGCCACGCCAAGCAAAGCTCCCGAACCCCTCAAACCCGTCACGCCCCGATCACCATGAACGCCCGCCTTTTGATTCTCCTGCCGCTCGGCCTCGTCACTCCGTCCTGCGACAAAGCCAAGGCCCTCGTCGACAAGGCCAAGGATTCGGCGACCGCCAGCGTCGCCCCCTCGGACAAGGCTCCGACCGGCCCGACCGTGCGCGATCTCACGGCGGCGGAGTTTGAATCCTTCATCGCCAGCCCGGGCCGGCTGATGGTGGTCGATTTCCACGCCGACTGGTGCGGCCCCTGCAAGACGTTGGGACCGGTCATGGAGCGTGTGGCGGGGGAGTTCCCGGGCAAGATTTACATCGGCAAGATCAACGTCGACCAGGCCGGCGACCTGCCCGGCAAGGAAGGCGTCAGCGGCATCCCGGACGTCCGCCTCTATCGCGATGGCAAGCCGGTGGACAAGTTCGTCGGGGCGATCGATTCCGGCCGGATCCGCGAGCTGTTCAAGAAACACAGCGCCGGCATCACGGTCGAGGCCGGGGCCGAGGCTGCACCGCCTGCCGCCGCCCCACCGATCCAGCCGATGACCAAAGATTGGCAGCCACCGGGCATTGAGCGCCGCTGACGGCTTCAGGCCAGCGGCGTGGCCACCACCGCCCGTCAAAGGCCCGTCCCGCGATTCCCACGGCCAATCCGCGTCATTCATCGGACCAGAAACCCCCACCTCACGGGCGAACCCGAACCTCGGGGTAAGTAGTCCCGGCTTCAGCCGGACGAACGGTCCCCGAGGCCCGATTCACTCGAAAAGTCCGCATCGCCCGTGCTTCGTCCGGCTCAAGCCGGGACTACGTACCACTGCGCATCCTGCCGTTTCGAATACTTCGAAGGCGGCACGGATTTCAAACCGGGGCAGCCCCGTCTCCCGATTCCCCACTCCTTTTCAATCCAACCCTTTACAAGCCCCCCCTACCCTGCGAAACACCCCGAAATTTACTCCCCGCGCGCCTGCCGCACGTCCTGCCATGCCCAAAGACACCTCACTCAAGAAAATCCTCGTCATCGGTTCCGGTCCCATCGTCATCGGCCAAGGCTGTGAGTTCGATTATTCCGGCGTTCAAGCCTGCAAGGCGCTGCGCGAGGAGGGCTACGAGGTCGTCCTGGTGAACTCCAATCCGGCCACGATCATGACCGATCCGGAGTTCGCCCACCGGACCTACATCGAGCCGATCACGCCGGAGATCGTCGAAAAAATCATCATCCGCGAGAAGCCCGACGCCCTGCTGCCGACCCTCGGCGGCCAGACCGCGCTGAACACCTCGATGTCGCTCTTCAAGTCCGGCGTGCTCGACAAGCACAACGTGAAGATGATCGGCGCCAATGCCGACGCTATCGACAAGGGCGAGGACCGCCAGCGCTTCAAGGACGCGATGATCAAGATCGGCCTCGACGTGCCGCAGTCCGGCACCGCGCACAACATGGAGGACGCGCGGATCGTCGCCGAAAAAATCGCCGCCTACACCGGCAAGAATTTCCCGCTCATCATCCGCCCCGCCTTCACCCTCGGCGGCCAGGGCGGCGGCATCGCCTACAACCGCGAGGAGTTCGAGGAAATCGTCTTCCGCGGCATCGACCTGTCGCCCGTCTCCGAAGTCCTGATCGAGGAATCGCTGCTCGGCTGGAAGGAATTCGAAATGGAGGTCATGCGCGACCGCGCCGACAACTGCGTGGTCATCTGCTCGATCGAGAACATCGACCCGATGGGCGTCCACACCGGCGACTCGATCACCGTGGCTCCGATCCAAACCCTCACGGATCGCGAATACCAGATCATGCGCGACGCCTCATTCGCCGTGATCCGCGAGATCGGCGTGGAGACCGGCGGCTCGAACATCCAGTTCGCCATCGACCCGAAGAACGGCCGGATGATCGTCATCGAGATGAACCCGCGCGTCTCGCGTTCGTCTGCCCTCGCCTCGAAGGCCACCGGCTTCCCGATCGCCAAGATCGCCGCCAAGCTGGCGGTTGGCTACACGCTGGGAGAATTGCCGAACGACATTACCCGCGAGACCCCGGCGTCCTTCGAGCCGACCATCGACTACGTGGTCACCAAGGTCCCGCGCTTCACCTTCGAGAAGTTCCCCACGGCCAACCAGGTCCTCACGACCTCGATGAAGTCGGTCGGCGAAGCGATGTCGATCGGCCGCACCTTCAAGGAGTCGATGCAGAAAGCCCTGCGCTCGCTGGAAACCGGCCGCTGGGGCTTCGGCTTCGACAAAAAGGACTTCCACGGTGCGACCCGCGAGGAGATTGAAACGAAGCTCGCCGTGCCGAACGCCGAACGAATCTTCTGGCTCCAAACCGCCTTCGTGACCGGCTGGACCATCGACGAGGTCTTTGAAACGACGAACATCGACCCCTGGTTTCTCCACCACCTCAAGGAGATCGCCGACGAGGGCATGAACCTCGCCACGCTCGACCTGAAGAACGCCAAGCGCCTCGGTTTCTCCGACCGCCAGATCGCCCTCGCCCGCGGCGTCCACGAGGACGACATCCGCGCCGAGCGCAAGGCCGCCGGGCTGGTCCCGACCTACCGCTTGGTCGATACCTGCGCCGCGGAGTTCGAGGCTTACACGCCGTACTTTTACTCGACCTACGGCGACGAAAACGAGGCCCGCGAGTCCGACAAGAAGAAGATCATCATCCTCGGCGGCGGCCCGAACCGGATCGGCCAGGGCATCGAGTTCGACTACTGCTGCGTCCACGCCGCCTTCGCGCTGAAGGAACTCGGCTACGAGACGATCATGGTGAACTCGAACCCCGAGACCGTCTCGACCGACTACGATACCTCCAACAAGCTGTTCTTCGAGCCGCTGACGCTCGAGGATGTTCTCAACATCTGCGACCAGGAAAAGCCGCACGGCGTGATCGTCCAGTTCGGCGGCCAGACCCCGCTCAACCTCGCAGCCGACCTCGAACGCCACGGTGTCCCAATCATCGGCACCTCCCCAAAATCCATCGAACAAGCGGAAGACCGGAAATTTTTCTCCGCCCTACTCGACAAGCTCAATCTCAAGCAAGCCGAAGCCGGCACCGCGACCAACGAAGCGGAAGCCATCGTCATCGCCAACCGCATCACCTACCCCGTCCTCGTCCGCCCATCCTTCGTCCTCGGCGGCCGCGGCATGATGATCGTTTACAACGACGCCGAGCTTTCCCGCTACATGCGCGAGGCCGTCATCGCCTCACCCGAGCGCCCCGTCCTCGTGGACCGCTTCCTCGACAATGCCACCGAAGTGGACGTCGATTGCATCAGCGACGGCGAGACCTCCGTCGTCGGCGCGATCATGGAGCACATCGAGCAAGCCGGCATCCACTCCGGCGACTCCGCCTGCGTCATCCCCGCATTCACGCTGTCAGAATCGATTAAGTTAGAAATCCAACGCGCCGCTATCGAGCTCGCCCGTGAGCTCAAGGTCATCGGGCTGATGAACATCCAGTTCGCCGTGAAGGACGGGCAACTCTACGTCATCGAGGTCAACCCGCGCGCCTCCCGCACCGTGCCATTTGTCTCGAAAGCTACTGGCGTGTCCCTCGCCAAGCTTGCCGCGAAAGTCATGGTCGGGGAAAAACTCGTCGATCTCGGCTACACCCAGACCATCGTCCCGCCGCATTTCTCGGTGAAAGAAGCGGTCTTCCCGTGGAACCGCTTCCCCGGCATCGACATCGTGTTAGGCCCGGAAATGAAGTCCACCGGCGAAGTCATGGGCATCGACG
>JAYTLR010000196.1:0-41420 GCA_043729195.1 Akkermansia sp. | reverse complement strand
CCCTCGAAAATTCACTCAAGGGCGCGAGACGCACCCTCTCCCGGCTCCTTCACGGTCACTTCGCAGCCCCACCGGGCACAGGTTTCGGTGTGCCGTATTCCAGAACCTGCCCGTCCTTCAGCAAGCGCTCGCGCAGCGCGGCATACGGCACCTGCTGCACCGACAGCCCGCCGTCGATTGCCAGCGCCGCAGCACTGGCGGCACTCTCGCCCAGAATCATGAAGACCGGCTCCATCCGGATGCTGCCGTACGCGATGTGGCTCGCGGACATCGCCACCGGCACCAACAGGTTGGCCGCCTGGCCTTCCTTCGGCACCAGTGACCCATAGGAAATCTCGTACGGACCGTTGGTGCTGACCCCGATGTCACCCTCGTTCTGCACGAAACCGTCCAGCTTGATGTAGCGCTGCACGTTGTGGCTATCGATCGTGTAGCTGCCCATCCCGACCGACTCCGGCGTCGGCTTCTTCTTCCGCAGCTCGTTCTCGGTCATCACAAACTTCCCGACCATCCGCCGCGCCTCGCGGATGTAGAGCTGGTGCGACCAGTTCCCGTTGTCGGTGAACTCGTCCTTTGGCAGGCCCCACTCACGAAGTTTGTCCTGCACCTTCTTCGGCACACGCGGGTCGTTGGCGACGAACCACAGCAGACCCTGCTGATAGGTCCGGTGCTCGGCGATGATCTCGCGCCGCCGCTCATAGCTCGCCTCAGGGTAGTCATAGTTGTAGCCGATGTTGTCGAAGCTGAACGGTCCGTGGTTGTTGGTGTCGGTCTTGTGGTTCGGGATCGGATCGAACTTCCCGAAAAACTCTCCCCACCCGGCGTTCAACACCCGCAGCAGCAGCTCGTATTGATCCGCATCGTAGCCCTGCGGCTTCGGAAAGGGGATGCGGTTCGCCGGGTCATTGGTGAAGCAGGCGCGGAAACAGTAGGCCTGCACCCGCTTGTCGCCTTCGCCTTTGATGCCGGGATCCTCCATGCTGACGCGTGGCAAAACGCCGCTCTTCGGGTCGCCCGGAATTTTGTAGGGACTGATCGGCACCTTCACCGCGGCGAAATGATGACCGTGATGCAGCACGCCGACCTGCACGCCATTGTGCTCCTCGCCATAGACGGCATTCGCCTCGCGACCGACGTGAAAATCGACCCCCGCAGCGGCCATCAGGTCGCCTTCGTAAGTCGCATCGATGAACATCTTCCCGCCATAGCTTTTGCCGTCGAGCGTCGCGATCGAAACGATCCGCCCGCCCTCCATCTTCACGCCCTTCTCGCGGTCCAGCCAGGCATCGCGCACCACCTCGAGTCCGAACTCCTTCACGTAGTCCTCGAACACCCGCTCGGCGACATGCGGCTCGAAAATCCACATCGTCCGGTTCTCGCCATCCATCGCCGGCGTGCCCTGGCCCTTGTTGCCATATTCCGACTGCTTCTGCCACTTCCAGGCCTCCGGCTTCTGGTAGTGGAGATAGATCCGGTGGTAGAAATCCCGCGCCAGCCCGCCGATCACCGCCTTATTACCGGTATCGGTGAATCCCAGGCCGCCGCTGCTCAGGCCGCCGAGGTGCTTGTCCGGCGACACCACGATCACCGACTTGCCCATCTTCTTCGCCTGCACCGCGGACACAACCGCCGCGCTGGTCCCGCCGTAGATCACGATGTCGTGATCGGCGGCGAAAAGGCGGGCGGCGAAGAGAAAGGCGAATGAGAGGGCAACGGGTTTCATCAGGAAGGAAGGGCTCCGCCCCAATACGGCCCGGCGACGCCGTTCCTACAAGCTGACTGCCAAAAACACTGACGGCCAGTGCACGCGCCCCAACGGGGCGATACAACCCAGCCCAGGGCAACGCCCTGGAGCTGACACCTAGGGCACGCGCCCCAACGGGGCGATACAACCCAGCCCAGGGCAACGCCCTGGGGTTCGGAACCCATCATTCTCCCCGCCCTGAAAGGGCGGCACAACGGTTGGCCATACCCGGTGCCCGTGATCGCTCAATCCCAAGCATACGCTCCATCGTACGTGACCTGATAGCGTTTCAACAACTCGCGGAACTCCTCCTTGAAATCCCGCCGCCGGTGATGTTCGGGCTGTCTCCGGATGTATTACGTGACGGCCTCAACGTGGGAGGCGCTGACCGAGAAAACGCCATATCCGGCCTGCCAGGCGAAACCCGGGCAGGCGGCATCGGATTTCATCCACTTGGATGACTCCGTTTTGAAGGCCTTCAAGGCATCGGAGACGCCGAGGGTGCGCGAAAGCCGCACCAGGAGATGGACATGATCCGCCACGCCGCCGGCAATGACGACGGGGCAGGCGATGGCATTTCCCACGCCGGCGAGATAAGCGTGGAGGCGGGGCTGAACCTCGGCGGAAATCAGCGGTTCCCGGTTCTTGGTGGAGAAGACGACGTGAAGATAGATCTGGGCGAGAGATTGCGGCATGGGAGGGAGGGAAGGATGGCTACAGGAAGCCGGTTCCAGCGAAGAATGTCGAGGCAGGGCCGTGGGGTGGCTCAACGCATTGTCCCGCCCCGTCGGGGCGGATGGATGGATCGGGTTGCATCCCCGGGGTTCCACCCCGGGCTTTGTTGCATTGCCCCGATGGGGCACAGAACCCTACCGCTCCGGACTCATTTGACTGAGACGCCGAAGCGATCCCTTAGGAAGACCTCCCATTTCGCTCCCAGATCAGATAGAATCATATAACGACACAGTTACGGATGGTTTTTTGCAAAGACACATTCCGTATCGAGGAAGAGTTGATCTGCGGAGAGCTCGAGCCGTTCGTTCCATTGCATGAACTCACCCCGACACCACCACCCTCGCACTCTCCTCCCACCATCCCGCATCCGGCTCGGCGTAGGGGCGGAAGGTCTCAACGCTGCCGAGCGCCTCGTTGTAGAGCAGCGCCCGGTGCAGGCCGAGGCTGCCGGCGGCGGGGGAGTCGATCAGGTTCGCGGAGTCGTTCGCGCTCATCTGGAACAGCACGCGCATCTCGAACTCCGCCATGACCTTGCGCGGCAGCCAGCGGCCGACGTTGTTCCAGGTATCGACGCCGGCCAGCAAGTGAATGCCTACCGCGCCGCCTTCGCTCGCCAGATCGGCCAGCACTTTCGCCGGGCTCGGACCCGCCGGGGTGTCGTCCATTGAAAAGAGGAAGTCGTCCTCCTGCCGCAGCTTCTTGAAGCGCTGCAAGCCGTGGATCACCACGAAGATCTCCGGCCCGTCGGTCTCGCCCGCCGTGCGCTTGGCGAGTTCTTCGGACAGCTCGCCGAAGGCTTCCGCCACCGCGGTCGGCGCGACCACCTTGACCTCGTGCGGCAACTTCGCAGCCAGCTTCTTGGCGGCCCCGGTGGCATCGAGCACGATGAAGCGCGCGCCATCGGCCGGCTGTCCTGCGGCGAGCGTGAGCATCGCGAGTTCCAGCAGCAGCGAGACCCGCTCCTCCGCCTGGCCGACCACCAGCAAATGGCTGCCGCTGCGGCGGGCGAAGACCGCTTCGGTCGGCCCCTTGATCGCGTTCGGATCGCCAAGCCACGCGCGGGATTCGGCCGGGCGCACGGTCGGCGGCGATTGAAATAGTTCCGTTAGGGCGACATTGCCGCGGAGGTCGGCCGGGGCATTGCCCTCGAAGACCACGGGCGCGGCCGGCTTTCTCCCCCGCTTCGCGGCGAGTTCGGTGACCCGGTCCAGCAAGCGATTGCGCTCGTCTTCCGACAGCCACACGGTCTGGAAGGGGCTGTTGGCCGCCAGCGCGCCGGCGTTGTCGTTGTAGATCCCCTCGCCCGGCCGCGTCAGCAGGCGCGGCGCCGGGTTGTCGTCGTCCATGATCAGGTAGGCATCGGCCTCGTTGCACTGCAGCGCGATCCTCACGACCATCTGGCCGAGCGTCGCCCGGGCCAGGGTGTAGGCCCCGCCCAGCGTCTGCGAGCCGAGGATGACGTGGATCCCGAAGGCCCGGCCCTGGCGGACGATCCGGTCTAACAGCAGCGACGCGGCCTGCGCGACGGCGTCGTCCTCGGTGAAGAATTCCTGGAACTCGTCGATCAGCAGCAAGGTCCGCGGCAAAGGTTCGCCGGACGCTTTCCGGTAGCCCGCGAGGTCCTGCGAGCCGTGCTTGCGAAACATCTCACCGCGGCGGCGGAGTTCGTCGTCGACCCGCTGCAGGACGCTGAGGCCGAATTCGCGGTCGCTCTCGATCGCTACCACCTTGGCATGCGGCAGGCGCTTGCTGCCGTAGCACTTGAATTCGACGCCCTTTTTGAAGTCGACCAGGTAGAACTCCACCTCGTCCGGGCTGCAATGCAGGGCGAGGTTGGTGATCATCACGTGGAACAGCGTCGACTTTCCCGAGCCCGTCTTGCCGGCGATCAGCGCGTGCTGACGGGTGCCCTTGCCCAGCGCCAGCATCTGGAATTTCTTCGCCCCACTGCGACCGATCGGCACACGGAGCTCGTCGCCGGTGCTGTCCTTCCACCACTCCACTTCGGGCGGCGCGATGTTCGAGAACGGCACTTCGACGCGGTTCGAGTCGATGCTCGCCTTGCCCAGCCGGTGGACCAGCGTCGTCGCCAGTTCGCCCTGCGGCGGCGCGGAAAGCATGGCCGCATCGGCCCCGCCGGGCATCCCCGCCACGCGGAAGCCGGTGCCCTGCGGCAACAAGCGGATGCAGGCCTTCTCCAGCGCTTCTGTTAGAGCGGGATCGATGGCGCCTTGGTTCGGATCGCGGTGGATCAGCAGGTAAACGCCGCAGCGCGCGCCGCTGGTCGCGATGCTCAGCAAACGCTTCGCCGCCGTCTCGCTGAAGGCCGCGGGAAAGCCGGAGATCACCACGAAGCGGTGCTTTTCCGCGATGGTCCCGGCCTGCGCGTTGTATTCGTCGAGCGTCGCATACTCGTTGCGAAGGTACATCTGGATGACCTTCTCGATGTGCTCGTTCAGCTCGGCCAGGCGCTCTTCGATCTGCGTCGCCTGGGTCCAGATCCGCCCGTGGATGAGGGTCTCCTCGTAGTCGCCGAGGTGCATCAGCCCGGCGAAGTCCTTCCCGAGGCCAACCGGGTCGATCAGCGTGAAAATCGCCCGCCCCGCCGGATGGGAGGACAGCACGCGCAGCACGACCTCGTTGATGGTCGCCGCGGCGGTGGAGGCATCGCCTTCGATCCAGAGCGACGCGCGGTCGGGGAAGCCGAGCGAAAGCGGGACTTCGAAATCCACCGGGGCATCGAGCATGAAGAGATCGCTCTCCGGCATCCCGCCGGCCAGCGCCGGCAGCGAAACGTGCACGCGGCCAAGCGGAATCACCCGCTCGGAATCGGCGGGCGGGCTCCATTGATCCACGACTTCCTCCGACCATTCGGGAAAGCGCTGCCGGACGGTTTCCAACAAGCCGGCCAGCTCGCGGTGCACCGGCTTCACCTCATGCTCCCAGTCTAACAAAAGCTTATCCAGCTCCGCATCGCGCGCCGCGTCGGCTTCCGCCATCTTTTGCGCCAGCTCGGCCTCACGGGCCTCGTCCTCGCCCGTGTGGGAACTCGCGATCTCCTCGTCCCCTTCCGCCTTCCTCGCCGCAAACCACGCCATGTCCCGCTGGTGCAGCGCCTCGGCTCTGGCGGGCAAGCGGGCATACTGCGCCTCGATCTTCCGCCGGCCTTCCTGCATCAGCCCCTGCGCCACCTGGTCGCTGCCGCGCAGGGTCTCGCTGAGGCCGACGCTTTGCTCGGCCAGCTCGCGCTTGAGCGATTCGGCAAGCCCGGTGACCCGCGCTTCCGACACCGCGACCGCCGCTTCGCCGTAAACTCGAGCGGCTTGCAGCGACATCGCCATCCGCCGCACCGCCGGCCAAAGCAGCAAGGTCACCACCAGATGCACGGCGACCGGAGCCAGCAGCGCGAGGAAGATCGTGCTCTCACGCGCCGCGAAGTCGGCCGCGCGGTTCTCCGATTTGAAGATCAGGAAGCCGAACACGCCGGCAATGATCGCCAGCCACAAGGTCAGCGGCAGCCAGCGGAAAAACGCGGCGAGCGGGTTTCGCTTCAGCCCTGCGGAGGCGATGCGGGCCGCTTCGAGATGCTGGAGCGAAGTCGCCCGTAGTGCTTCGCGGTCAAAGCCAGTGTCGGGCTTCGGAGAACTCACCAGCTTGCCTTTCCGCAGGATCAGATCGAACCAGACGCGGAAGCTACGCAGCGATCCCAACGCCCCGCGGGCGAGGGCCCGGATCTCCTCGGCTTCGGCGACCACGCCGTCGGTGAATTCGCGGTGGTCCTGCCGGGCGCGCTCCCAGATTTCCTTCGATTCCTGCTTGGTCCGCAGCGTTTGCGCCTGACGCGCCCCGACCTGCCGGTCCTTTGAATTTCGGATGCGCTTTGCCAAGCTGCCCTGAGCTCCCTGGGCGGCGCGCTGGATCCGGGCGACCCGCTTTTCATAGGCTTGCTCGAGTCGCACCTGCTCCGCCTCGCAGGCCGCCATCCATTGGGCCCGGCTGGCCACTTGCTCGCCCGCGACCGCCTCGCGGCGCGTGGTGGCCTGGCGTTTCGCGGCAAGCTGGCTCGCGGCGCGGACGCGGTTCAGCGCGGCCTCGCGCCCGGCGACTGAAGACACGGCCGCTTGCAGCCGGCCCAGTTGTTCGCGGATCCGTTCGGGGTGAAGGGGGTCAATCACAGTCGGCATGAATTTTGGCAAGAACCACGTCGAGTTCTTCGATGATCCGCACCGCGGTCGCGACCGCTTGCGGCAATGGGGCGAGATATTCCTTTTCGAAATCCGCGGCCTTGGAATCACGCCACGAGGCGCGAGCTTCCTCCCAGCGCGCGAACAGCTCGCGGTTGGACTCGTTGAGCAGCGACTTGCTGGCACCCAGACTCAAGGATCGCTCCTTTCCGGTTCGGTGGCGGCGGGTTTCGGGGGACTCATCGTTTCGGCGTAATCCTGAAGCAGGCGGATCGAGTTCGTCAACGACACCACGCCCTTCGGCATCTGACGCGACAAGGTGTCGTGCAGCCCTTCGAGCTGCTTCGACAAGGCCTCGACCCGCGCGTCGTAAGCCTGCCGCCAGCGCTTGATCACCGCCAGCTTCTGCTCGGCCTCGAGCATCGCCCGGCGCGCCTTGTTGACCGCCATCTGCTGGGCGCTCTTGTCGTTCTTCATCGACGACATCCGCGCGCTGAAAAGCTCCTGCTCCGCCTGTTCCAACGCCCGGGCGCGACGGCGGTATTCGTTCTCCCACTTCTGGCGCTGCTCGGTTTCCAGCCAGCCGCGGGTCCGCTTGACCTCGCCGGTCACATCGTCCAACGCCCGCTTGGCCCGCTCCGTGTAGCGGATCAACGCCGCGCGGAACGCCTCGAGGGCGTCGATCGATCCGACTCGTGCTTGTCCTTCCATCGGTGGCGGGGGTCAGCGTTGATCGAGGTATTGCTGGATCCGGTCCGCCTTGCGCAGCAGATAGGGCGCGTGCTGGTCGGACAGCTCGATGAAGCGCTTCATGGTCTTCATCATCTGGAGGAACTCGGTGGAAAATTTCTCGTGCTCCTGGTCCTGCCACGAGTCGCCCAGTGCGGTGAAGCGGGACATCAGCGACGAGGTCCGCTCCTTCACCTCGTTGTTGAAGCGCTTCAGCTCCGCGGCGAAGCGCCGGACTTCCTCGGGGTCGATGATGGCTTGGGACATGGCGACAGTTTCCGCGATCCGCCCCGCCCGTCGAGGATTACCCTGCGGCGGAGGGGGAAATTTGTGATGTTCCGTCAACCTCGCGAAGGGGCGAAGTCGATTTGGTAGCCGTCGCCCATGCTCTGGACCGTGATGATGTAGGTCGCGACGCCCCAATCGAACAGCCTGCTCTCGTCTTGATGGGTTTGGATCATCGGTGGTGGTTTCAAGTCGTCTGTTGCGAAGACAAGGAAGGCGGCGGCGAGAAGGAAGGCGAACGAGCCGGCAAAGGCGGCGTCGACCGCGGCCCCGGCCACGCCCCCGGCGTCCTCGGCAAGGAAGGCGAGAAGATCGAACTCGGCGACCTCACCGGCCTCGAATCCAAGAACCTTTCCCGCTCACTCCCCGGCGACCTGCTCCAGCTCCAGGACGGCGAGCACGATGTCGACAAAACCCCCGTCGGCCCCCGCGCCGGCGGTGCCACCGGCGCCACCGGCGACGGCGGCGACCGCGTCTGGGAAGACGCCCTCGACCCCGAGGAACAGAAGGCGCTGAAGAAGTTCTTCGAGTGAGGCTGGGGCCAAGTGCCCTCCTCATTTGTCGGGACTGCTCAAGGACAGGTCCCACCGATAAACTGGCATATGCGGCTCCGAATGGCGCGGCGGCACTCGTTCAAGTCGCCAGTATCCATGCGGATTGTAGAAGAACTCATCTTCCTCATAGCGGACGCAGGGTGAGGAACTGATTCGGTAAACGGGGCTAACGTCCGAAACTGAAAACGTGTTGCCGGGCTTCAATCGATCCCCAGGCCGGTCCACAAGAATGTACATTGCGAAAATGTCGATCAGTTCGAGCGCATCGGCGACCGACTCCCCGACAACTTCAATGTCGGGCTGTCCGAGCAGGTGAAAACCACAGCAGTAGAGCACTCCGTCGTCATCGAGAGGCCGGCGCACCCACGCCCAGAATAGCGATGCGTCGTCGGTTCGTTCCGCCAACTCCTGCCACCTCTCTCTCCCGTGGGTGAGACCGGAGCTCTCGCACTTGATGGCGCGCGCACCCGACGAAAAGCACCGACCCACAAAATCCAAAGCTCGTCTCGCCTCCGGGAGCCCGTTCGAAGCGTTCAATCGAGGCGACAGAATATACGCCACATCCCGATGCATCGAGATCGCCTCCCGATCGGCCTCCGTGAGCGTGGGCTGAACCGTATTGTCGGAAATCGCGAATGCTTCCGGCATCCTCTCATCATGACCCTGCCCTGAAAACTCGTCGTCGCACTCAAACGAGGGGAACTCATCGCACAATTCGCGAACCCTCGCTGGCGTGTCGTGAAGGACGCAAAGGACGATCCTGGCTTTGATCTTCGTCTCCATGATTGATTCTCCAATTCTAGGCATTTGCGACCTTCCCATCGACTTGTCCGACAAATATCGAATCACCACGAAGATCGAAAGAAATAGACCCGGTTTGCCACCCGATCCACGGCATACTGACACATGTATTCTCCAAGCGAGGGCTCCCACTCCTCAATCATTAGCGCTCCAGCAGCGACTTCAAACTGCCCGCATTGTTGAGCCTTCCCCAAGGGCAGGAACTCGGCAGGATTGCTCCATGGCGGAGTAGACAACCTTGTGAATCCTTCGATGTCACCCGGACGCACTGTGAACGACACGCATGCGGCATAATCCCCTTGAAAATCGACAAATCCCTTCGATCCGGAAACATCGGAAACATAGTCGGGGACAATGAAGCCGGACTCCTTGAAAATGCGCCGCAAATGAACGGAAAGCGGTTGCCGCTCCCACCACATGTCTTGCAACCGTGCCGCCGCGAATAGCAAAGTCGGAATGATGAGAAGCCCGAGACAACCCCAACGTGTCTTTCTTGGAGTGGATCGCGAAGGTTTCGTCGTTCCCATTTCTTCACAACGATGAATGAAGGCACCAGCATCATCAAGCTTTGACCGACGGGAGGCGTTACCGCCTGCTGTCGCGAAAGGCAGGTTCGATTCCCGACCCTTGGTTCAGGCTCTTGATAGAGGATGACTTATACGGGAAGGAACCGTCCACTTCCGATCTGATCGCCGCGGTCCATCACCGGCGACACACTGGATTCAAAGGATGTCGCCATGGCCAAAACGCGGTTGTCCGCGACCTCGATTTCGCACGTCCAGGTTCCCTCCGGACAAGGGCGTTCCAGCCGCAGCAACCGGTGGGTCTTGCTGCCAAACGCCCGTTCCTTAACAACTTCGGCCTCGTTCAGGACGAGCGCTGCATTGGCTGAGATTGTTCCCAGCCGGACGACCTTGAAGTCCGCCGGTCTGTCCGGGGGCGTCCTGAGTTGCTTCGGCACTTCAAGCCAGCATGCCAGTGCGTAGAGAAGGAGAAACACCATGTAAGCTCCGCAAGCGGCCAGGCACCCTTTGAAGTCTCCGGGGATCAGCATCAAGTAGCCACAGACGGAAAACAGGACGATGGTAACCCCGATCAAAATACGGTTGTGTTTTTGTCGTCGTGTCATCGTGTGCAGATCCCGGCGGAAGTCCTAACTACGGAAGATTTCTATCCCGGACCCTACTTCCGCGGCCATTCAGGTCCAAGCGCGGATTCGGCGAGGAGTGAAGCAAGCGCTCACCCCCTCACCCCCCGTTCCCCGCTCGCCGGAACAATCGCCGCCGCAGCCCCGCCGAGCAATACACCACTAGCCCAGCCGGCGAAATGACCGGCGACATCCGTATTGCTCTCGCCGTTGACCGCCGCTTCCCCGCCGGTCCCGTACCAGCCGAGCAAAACCAGCCCGATCACCAGCGGCACCAGCACCGGCCGTAGCTCGCGATAGGATCTAGCCCGCCAGGCCCGCACGCTCGCCGTGCCGACCAGCACGCCCACCGCGCCGAAGGTCGCGGTGGAGGCGCCGAGCGAGAAGAATGCCGCGGGAAAGCGCAGCCACGCGTTGATCGCGTTGCCCAGGGTTCCCGCCGCCAGGATCAAGGCCCAGCCGCGCCACGCGCCGACCGATTGGGACACCATCACGCAGAAGATCCCGCCGAGGAAAACATTGCTCAGCAGATGACCCGCGTCGGCATGCAGGAACAGCGAGGTAAAGGGCCGCCACCATTCCCCGCCCGCCACCAATGCCCGGCTGGAATTGCAGAAACGGTCCGCCAGCTGGAGGTCGCTGCCTTGCCACAGGAACACCGCCAGCAGCGCGACGGCCCAGGCCAGCGCCAGCTCCATGCCGGCCGGAAAGACCGGCGGCTCGACCCGCTCGCGGCGCTCCGATTGCTCCGCCTGGTAAAGTTCGAACTCCCGCCGGATCACCGGCACTTGCGCCGGATCGGCATGGATCGCGAATCGCCCACCGCCGTCCAGGATCCAGCAGTCGAGGTTCATCGCCAGCACCACCAGCGAGTGCTCGTAGGCCTCGGCCAGCGACGGCCATTCGCCGACCGGAACCAATCCGGCGGCTTCATCTGCTTGCAGGTCATCGTCGGCCACTTCCGGCACTCTGGACCAAAAAGCGCCCGTTGCAAGCGACCGGCTTCAGCCCGCCAGCGGCCGGCACAGCACGAAGGGCGAAACCACCAGCCCCTCGAACTCCCCCGCCTTGCTCTCCCACTGCGCCGCGTGCAAATCGCCGATCTTCACCAGATCACCCGCCTTCAGCCAGGCCTCCACCCGCACCTTGTCATTCTCCGAGATCGCCGCGCCAACATCCACCAGCCGCAATTCCGGATCCACGAAATACAGCACCCCATTTTGCCAGTGCGGCCGCAGATAACTCCAGCCGACCGTCCCCGTATAACTCTCCAGCTTCTCGACGGCGCTGCTCGTGTCGTGGCCAAGGATCGCATACTTCATCGGCTCCGGGGCGGGAAATTCGCGGTCGATCATCGGCCGCCGACCCTAACCAGAAGCCCTCCGCTTCCAAGCGCTTTCAGCCCCCTTCGACCGGTGGGATGCCCTCCACCTGGTCGAGCACTTTGCGTGACAAAATCCCGCCCGAGATGAAGTCCGCCGCCACGATCTGATGCAGGATCACGATCGCCCAAAACACAAAAAGGTAGCGTCCCTTCGCCGACTTGTGCCGGAAAGCCCGCTGCGCGATGTAGGCCGCCGGCCAGCCGCCCAGCAACTCGCACAAATGGAGCGTCGACTCCCGAGTCCGCCACCTGCCACCCTGCGCGCGCTGCTTGTCGTCGTAATAGAGCCAGAAGGTCAGCAGCGAGATTCCCGCTGGATAAACTCCCAGCAGGAGCGGCGGCAGCCCTGAAATCATCAGCGCGAGCACTGGCAGCGCCAATAAAAGCAGCAGCCCTAGCCCCTGCCCGACCGAGAAACGAATCGGAGGCCCCTTCCGCCGCACCGCCACCGCCTTCTTGGCACACGGCCGGCCCTGGACGTCCGTGCCCGCGACAAACTGAATCTCGTCGCCCACCGAAAGCCAGCCGGGGCGCTTCTCGAAGTCCTTGATATGGAGAAACACCCGCTTTCCCTCCCATTCCAGATACCCGAAAGCCCGCGCGGAATTCCACTCGACCAGCGTCCCCGACATCGGCTTGGCGGCAGTGAACGACTGGAAATCCCCGGCAATCGGCATCGGCCGAGTTATCTCCCGGCCCGGCGATCCGGGTCAAGCCGCCCACGCGGTGCCTCTTAATTTCCCCCTTGGCAATTGGAACTCCCCCCCTTGGAACTTTGAATTTAACCCCTTGGCCCTTGGAACTTCTCCACTTGGAACTTCCCGCCACCGGCAATCCAAGCTCCCGGCGGATTTTTCATCGCGTCTTCACGCAGCTTTCCGCTAAACCTCCGAGCGTCGCAATCGTTAGAACCACTCAACGCATGGAATACGCCTCCGAAACCGAAGTCAGCGCCGCCGGCAAACACGTGCGCTCCCTGTCCGCGGCGCTCAACCAGGTCCTCTTCGGCCAGGAAGAACTGGTCGATCTCGTCCTCACCGGCGTCCTCGCCCGCGGCCACATCCTGCTCGAAGGCCTGCCCGGTCTCGGCAAGACGGAGTTGGTCAAAGGCCTATCCAAATCCCTCCGCCTCGGCACCAAGCGCGTCCAGTTCACCCCCGACCTGCTCCCCGGCGACATCACCGGTAACCCCGTCCTCCAGGAGGTCGATGGCCGCCGCGCCTTCGTTTTCCAGCCCGGCCCGCTGTTCACCAACATCGTGCTCGCCGACGAAATCAACCGCGCCTCGCCGAAAACCCAGTCCGCCCTGCTCGAAGCCATGCAGGAGCGCCGCGTGACCGTGCTCGGCGAGACCCACGATCTGCCGAAGCCCTTCTTCGTCCTCGCCACCCAGAACCCGATCGAGCTCGAAGGCACCTACCCGCTGCCCGAAGCCCAGCTCGACCGCTTCCTGTTCAAACTCGAGGTCACCCGCAACAGCGTCGAAACCCTCGAACGCATCGTCAACCAGCGCGAACTCGGCAGCGAACCGGTCGTCGAGGCCATCATGGACGCCTCGACCCTCGATGAAGTGCTCAACCTCGTCCGCCGCATCTATCTGCCGGAAGTCGTGGCAAACTACATCGCCCGCCTCGTCGACGGCACCCACCCCGGCCAAAGCTCCGCCGCCCGCGGCATCCGCTACGGCGCCAGCCCGCGTGCCGCCCTCTCCCTCGCCTCCGCCGCCAAGGCGCGTGCGCTGATGAACGAGCGAACCCACGCCTCCTTTGAAGACGTCCGCTTCGTCGCCCCCTCCGTCCTCCGCCACCGCATCGTGCTCGAATACAACGCCCGCGTCGAAGGATTGACGAACAACGACATGGTCCGCGCCCTCCTCGAAGAAATCCCCTTCCAAGGCAGCGCCACGCCGAAAACCCTCAAGCCGGTGACCACGGCTTGAACAGCCGTCTAAAGGTCGAAGGTCTAAACATCTGAATGTCGAACACCCGCGAAACCTTCGACTCCTCGACTTTCAGACATTGCGACTTTTAGACCTTCGACTTTTAGACCTTCGACTTTTAGACTTTTAGACCCTCTCCCCATGCTCTTCCGCCGTTCGCTCGCCCTCGCCCTGCTCGTCGCCCCGCTGGTGGCCCAGGAGACGATCTTCAACCATGAGCCGGACCCGAAGTCGAAGGCACGGGTGGAAGTCGTCGCACTCTTCAGCACGCCGCCGCCCAACGGCTTCCTGCCGGTCCGGATCACCGTCAACAATCCCGGCGAGCAGGAAGGGGCACTCAATTTCAACACCACTTCCAGCGACGGCAGCTACGGCGGAAACGGCAGTGAAATGACGTCGTCGTTCAGCATCAAGGCCGCCCCCGGCAAGACCACCCGCCACGACATCCTCGTCCCCTGCACTACCGTTCTCAATTACGGCGGCCGGCAGTCGGTCGGCTTCCAGATGAGCGGTTTCCTCGGTTCCAGTGCCGGTAACGTCAACGCCACCCACAACGAACAGCAGCCCGCCGTCCTCCTCAGCGAACCGCTCTACACACCGAATGCCTCCTCGCTCGACGCCCAGGCGAACACGCGCCACGGCAGCAGCGGCCGCTACGGCGGCAGCAGCTCCTTCGCCGGGAAATTCGACGCCCGCGAACTGCCGGAAGACTGGCGCGCCTACTCCGGCTACGACGGCATCGCGATGACCGACACCGACTGGGGAAATGCCAGCCCCGGTGCCCGCAACGCCATCCTCCGCTGGAACCGCCTTGGCGGCGAACTCGTCATCTACGCCCTTTCCAGTAGTTCCGACTTCGCCAGCCTCGGCATCGCTCCCGATGCCAAGGGCATCCGCGCCGCGGAGCGCAGCTTCGGCCAGGTGACCGTGGTCCCCATCGATACGGACCTGAAGCTGGACCCCCGCCCGACCGTATCGCGCTTCTTCGATTCGAAATCCGGCACCAACACCGCCAAACTCCCGTCCCTCTCCCAGTCGATCCGCGAAGACTTCGACAGCGCCTGGCCGCTCCAGATCGGCTTCGGCGAGCAAGGCTACAACTACGGCCTGTTCATCCTCATTCTCGTCGCCTTCGGCATCGTCGTCGGCCCGGTCAATCTCTTCGTCTTCGCCAAGTCCGGCCGCCGCCACCGCCTCTTCATCACCACCCCGGTCATCGCCCTCGTCACCAGCGCGCTGCTGGTCGGCCTGATCATCCTCATCGATGGCTTCGGCGGCCGCGGGATGCGCGTGGTGCTGATGGAAGTGCGGCCCGACGACGGCGAGAACTCGGCCTACATCTACCAGGAACAGATCAGCCGTACCGGCGTGCTGTTAGGCGGCGGCTTCGAAGTCACCGAGCCCGCCCTCGTCACCCCCGTCCCGCTCGAATCCAGCCAGTGGGCCCGCCTGACCCGGAACAATTCCGGCGGCGGCATGCGCTACGAGACCCTCGTCCGCGACGGCAAGCTCGAGGTCGATGGCGACTGGTTCCAGAGCCGCTCCGAGCAAGGCCAGATGGTCCGGGCGATCGTCCCGACCCGCGGCCGGATCGAGGCCCGCAACGACGCCGGCCCGCCGAGCTTCCTCTCGACCTTCGATTTCCCGATCGAGACGCTCTACTACCACGACGGAAATGGAGCCGTCTGGCGCGCCGACGGCATCACCCCCGGCAAGGCCTTCACCTGCCAGGAAGTGAACGAAGCCGATTGGAAGAACTTCAACGCCGAAGCCCTGAGAAGCCTGACAGCCCGGGCCAGAAACTTCGGAACCCTCGACCGCCGGCCCAAGCACTTCGTCGCCGTAACCACCGCCGCCCCCGGCATCGAAACGCTGAAGGGCATCAAGTGGCAGAGCACCCGCACCTTCATCACCGGCCCCGTCGCGCAGCCTTAACTTGGAACTTCATGTCCACCGCCGCCATCAAGGTCAATAACCTCTACCGCTACTTCGGCCAGCTCAAGGCCGTGAACGGGATCTCCTTTGAAATCCCCCACGGCTCGGTCTGCGGATTCGTCGGTGCCAACGGCGCCGGCAAAACCACGACGATGCGGATCCTCGCCTCGCTCGATTATCCGACCATGGGCGTCGCCGAAATTTGCGGGATCAACGTGGTCCACCACCCGGAGGAAGTCCGCCGCCTGATCGGCTGGATGCCCGACCACTTCGGCAACTACGAGCACATGACGGTCGTGGAATACCTCGACTTCTACGCCCGCGCCTTCGGCTACTCCGGCAAGGAACGCAAAAACCGCGTGCAGGAGGTGATGGAGTTTACCGACCTCGTCCCGCTCGCCGACCGCTTCTCGAACAAGCTCTCGAAAGGCATGACCCAGCGGCTCTGCCTTGGGCGGTCGCTGCTTCACGATCCGCAGGTCCTGATCATGGACGAGCCCGCCGCCGGCCTCGACCCCAAGGCCCGCGTCGAACTCAAGCACCTGATCCGCGTGCTGGCCCAAGAGGGAAAGACGATCTTCATCTCATCCCACATCCTTTCCGAACTCGGCGAGATGTGCGACTCGCTGCTCTTCGTCAACGGCGGCAGGATTGTCCACCACGGCGATGCCGAGACGCTGCGCCAGGGCACCGATGCCCTCGGCGGCATGCTTTACGACATCCAGGTCCTCGGCGACCCGCAGGCGGTGTCCGACTGGTGCGTGGTCAACCCCCACGTTGAGTTCCTCGAATCCCGCAAGGCCGGCGGCCGCATCCGCATCGAGTCCACCGACACCGAACGCGCCGCCGACGTCCTCGCCCGGATGATCAAGGACGGCATCAAAGTCGTCGAGTTCCACAAGGAGCAGCGCAATTTGGAAGACGCCTTCATCGACATGCTCGGCCGCGTCGACCGCGGCGAAGGTGCCCTGCCGGTCACCGCGCCGAAGCCCGAACTGCCCGCCTTCACCCCGCCGGAATCCGCGAACTGATGAGCAGCACTTCCAAAGCCGTCGCGACCCCGCCCCCGGTGCCCTACGCGCTCGACGAGTTCAGCGACCGGATCTCGCCGATGCTCGTCAAGGAGCTCCGTCAGGGACTCCGGGCGAAGACCTTCGTCATTGTCTTCCTCGCCCTCCAGGCCCTGCTTGCGGTCGTCCTGCTTTCCGCGATCGGCGCTTCGTCGGCGGAAAGCTCGGGCCAGCGGGTCAGCACCATCATCTTTTTCTTCTTTTCGCTCGCCGTCCTGATCGTCCAGCCGCTCCGCGGCATCGGCGCGCTGCACAACGAGATCAAGGGCAACACCATCGACCTGATGGTCCTCACCCGCCTTGGCGCGTGGCGGATCGTGCTGGGAAAATGGGTGTCGATCGTCAGCCAGTCCGCCCTGCTGCTCACCGCCATCACGCCCTACCTCATCCTCCGCTATTTCTTCGGCCGGATGAACCTGTTCGCGGAGCTGAACCTCCTCCTGCTGATCTTCATCGGCTCCGCCCTGTTCACCGCGATCACCGTCGGGCTTTCGGCCATCAATTCGATCATCATCCGCGGGCTACTCCCGCTTATCTTTGCGATCTATCTCGGCGGGGGGATCTTCGCGGTCACTTTCGACAACAGCAACGACTTCGGCGATCTGATCGAGTTCTGCTCGCTCCAGGAAAAAGGCAGTGGCTGGGCCTTGCTCGCCGGCCTCGTCGCCGCCGGCTACTTCGGCTGGTCGACGCTTGCCTTGGGTGCCTCGATGATCGCGCCGATGGCCGAGAACCACAGCTCGATGCGCCGGCTGATCACCCTGGTCTCCGTCGCGGTGTTCGCCATCATCGCCGCCGTCGCCGACTTCCCCCGGGAAGCGCTTGGCCCGATCCTCCTGATGTTCTGCGCCCCGGCCATGGCGATCGCGCTGACCGAGCCGCTGCAACTCCTGCCGCCGATCTGTCGCCCCTTCCTGCGCTTCGGTACCCTCGGCAAGCTCGCCGGCCGCTTCTTCTATCCCGGCTGGCCGTCCGGCGTGCTGTTCAGCGGTCTGCTGATCGCCTTGGGCACTTTCGTGATCCTCAACCACCTGTCGCCCAGCCGGCCGCTCGGCTGGCACTTCGAACCCACCTTCCACATCATGATGCTCGGCTCCCTCGGCACCCTGCTGCTGCCGGGCCTGATCATGCGGATCCTTCCCGCCAAGATCAACCGGAGCTTCGCGATCTACCTCTTGATCCTCGCCATCCTCATCGCCCTCTCCATCGGCGTGGCGATCATCGCCGAAGAAGTGGATGACGCCTCCTTCATCTGGCTCCTCTCATGGATTCCTCCCGTGCAGTTCAACCTGCTCAGCGAGGTCAACCGTGAGTATTACAGCAGCTACGGTTTCCGCAGCGGCCCTCCCACCGCGGGCCCGGATTTCGCGCCGATCGTCACCATCGGCATCGCCACCTGCGCCGCCTACTACCTCGGCCTGCTGATCTGCGCGGTGAGGAATTTCCACCTCATCCGCGAAGTGGAAGCCGAAGCCGCCACTCCCACCACCGGCGACCCGTGAGCCCTGACGAACTCTCCCGCTGCCACGCCCGGGCGCTGACCGCCGCCGGTCGCCTGCGCCTGCCGCTTCGCTCCCGCGTCTGGAAAGGCCAGGCCGGCGAGTTCCAAGGCGCCGGCGTCGGGTCATCGCTCGATTTCCAAGACCACCGGACCTACGTCCCCGGCGACGATCCCCGGCACATCAACTGGGCCGCCTTCGCCCGGACCGGGCAGTACACGATGAAGCTCTACCGCGAGGAAGTCCGCCCGGTGGTCGACGTCGTGCTCGATGCCTCCGAGTCGATGTTCTTCGACCCGCAGAAGGCCGCCCGCAGCGCCGAGCTGTTCTGCTTCGCCGTCGAGTCCGCCCGCCGATCCGGCGCCGCCACCACCGTGCACCTGGTGCGCGGTGATTTCACCCGGGCAATGCCCGCCGAGCTCGTCGCCGCCCACCGCTGGCTCGACGAGGCCCGCGCCCTGCCCGCCACCGACCCCGCCGCGGCCCCCGATCTCTCGCGCATCCCCTTCCGCGGCAATGCGATCCGTGTGCTGGTTTCCGACCTCCTCTTCGCCGGCGATCCCGAGCCCGTCATCCGCTGCCTCGCCGCCCGCCAGGGCAGCCCGATCCTGCTGGTGCCCTTCCTCAAAAGCGAGGCCACTCCCGAGTGGACCGGCAACTACGAGTTCGTCGATGCCGAGCGCAAGTCGCGCCACCCGCACCGCATCGAGCCGTCCGTCCTCAAGCGCTACAAGGAGAGCTACATCAACCATTTCGCCCTCTGGAAGAACGCCGCGCGCCGTCACCAATGCCGCATGGCCCGCGTCGCCTCCGAACCCGACCTCCAAACCGCCCTCTTCGCCGAAGCCGTCCCCTCCGGTGCGCTGGAGACCGCGGTTTGAAGTTCCAAGTGGGGAAGTTCCAAGTGCCAAAGAAGAGATGAACCGAGACTTCAACATGTTGATCCACCCCTCCGAAGAAGGCGGGTTCTGGGCGACGTGCCCTGAAGTTCCGGGTGCCAATGGACAAGGAGAGACCGAAGAAGAAGCGGAGCAAGATCTTCAAGCCGCCATTCAACTCGTGACCCAAGACCAAGCTCATGATGCGATGATTGAGGAGTCCGCTTGGATTTCCGCGGCAGCGCGGCTGGGCCTCACTACCTGCGATGCGATCGTGGCGTGGGCCGACTCGCATATCATGCGGCTCGACAGCCCTCCCTATTGGCTAATCGAACTCTCGACGCTCCGAAGCGACGCAACCGCGGATTTCGCCAAGATCATTGAGTCCACTGCGCCCAGGACTTTAACCACTGACGAGAAAGTCGCCCTCGCGGCAAGCGCTTACCTTCACAGTGCCCTTGGCCTGCAAGGCACGTTGACCATCTTGTTCCGAATTCTGCTGAGCGACGCAGACGACAATTCCCCCGAAACGCCGACGAGCGAGATCGAGAATCTCCTAGTGGAATGGGATTGCTTTGAATCAAGCAGCGAAATCAACCACGGCTTTATCTCGCGCTGCCACTCTGCGTTCGAGAAGCAACTTCTAGTTCATCGATCTCCCCCATCCACCATCTTCCATCCACCATCTTCCATCTAGCTCCCCTTGCTCACCCTCACCAACCCTGCCGGCCTCTGGGCGCTCCTCGGGATTCCCGCGGTGCTGGCGATCCATTTCCTGCAACGCCAGGCGGTGATCCTGCCGGTCTCCACGCTCTTCCTGTTAGAGAAGACCCAGCGCGAGTCCGCCAGCGGCCGCCGCTTCGACCGGCTCATGAACTCCGTGCCGCTGTGGATGCAGCTCCTCGGCGTCCTCCTGCTCACCTGGCTCCTCGCGGAGCCCCGCTACCAGAAAGCCCGCAGCACCCAGCGCGTCGCGATCGTGCTGGATTCCTCGGCTTCGATGACCGTCGCGAAAGAAGCGCTCAAAACGAAGCTCATCGCCGCCCTCCCCGACCTCCAGGGCCCGGCCACCGCGCTGGAGATCACCCTGCTCGAAAGCACTCCCGGCAGACCCCGCCTCTACTCCGGCAGCTCGCCCGAGGATTTCGCCGCCGCGCTCGATGCCTGGCAACCCCGAGCCGGCCTGACCGATCCATCCCCGGTCCTCCGCCTCGCCCGCTCGCTGGTCGCCCGCGAAGGCATCGTCGTCTACGCCACCGACACCCCCATCGAGGCCCCGCCCTTCGATGCCCGCCTACTGTCCCCCGGCGAACCGCTCGACAATGTCGGTTTCACCGGCGTCACCCTCATTGAAAAGGAAGGTGCCACCCTCTGGCAGGCCCTCGTCCGCAACTACTCCGGCAATCGTACTTCGCGTACCTGGCAACTCGAACTCCCCAACGGCGGCCGCACCGAACCGAAGTCCTTCGACCTCGAACCCGGCGCCATCGTCACCCTCCAAGCCGCCTTCCCCGACAAGGCCGAGCGCGTCCGGCTGGTCCTCTCGCCCGACAAATTCACGCTCGACGACGTCCTGCCGATGGTCGCGCCGAAGCCGAAGAAGCTTGGCCTTTTCTCCGCCACCGGCGGTGCCTACGACGAGCTCTCGAAGAAACTCCAGCGCTCGCTCGCAGCCACCGAGCCGGTCAACGACGCCGCCACCGCCGACCTCACGATCCTTTCCTACGATCCGCTCGACCCGGTCATCCCGGCAGGCAACGCCATCGTCTTCGTCCACGACGAGACCCGCGGCGGGGCTTATCTGAAAGGTGGCATCGTCGCCGAGAAGCACCCGCTGATTGACGCGCTCAACTGGCAGTCGCTGCTGGTCCGCGAAACCATCCAGCTCCAGCGCCGCCCCACCGACAGCGTCATTCTCTACCAAGGCACCCGCCCGCTGATCTTCCTCCGCGAAACCGAGGCCACCCCGCAAGCCCCGGCCTCCCGCCAGCTTTGTTTCAATTTCGACCTCCGCCTGTCGAACGCCGCGACCCAGCCGGCCTTCATCGTGATGCTCCACCGCTTCGCCGAGGAGCTCCGCGCAGCCAAGATCGCGCCCGCCTCCGAGCTGTTAGAGACCGGCCAGTCGATCGTCCTTGCCGCCAACGGAGCCGCCGATGCTCCGCCGCTGCGGGTCGAACGCATCGACATCGATGGCAAGGTGCTCGACAACACCACCCTGCCCGCCGCCGCCCGCGTCCGGGTCGAAGCCCCGCTCGACGCCGGCTTCCTCCGGGTCCGCCAGGGCGAGACCGACCTGCTCGCCGCCAGCGTCCACTTCGCCGACACCCGCGAGGCCGACTTCGCCGCCTGTGCCGCGGCCGACACCCTCGACGAAGGCAATGCCGTCGCCGTCGAACGCCACACCGAGGAGGATCACTGGTGGCGCGCCTGGGTCCTGCTGCTGCTGCTGGCCCTGCTCATTTCGTGGCATTTCACGCGTGAACGGGAAGCCGCCAAGGTCCAGACTCCGGCCATCAAACCGCTGGAAACCACGCCATGAACCCGCTTTTCCGCACGCTCGTCCTTTCTCTGGCCGTCTTGCCCGCGACCTCCTGTGTCTCGACCAAGGCCTACCGCCACAAGGACCAGACCGTCACCGTCCACCGCAAGGGATTCCGGACCACCCCCGTCAGCTACTGGCTGGTCGGCGTCCGCCCCGGCCAAGTCACCGTCGCCGACGACGTCGCCGTCTATCAGAAGCGCCTGATCAAGGGCCAGGCCGCCGCGCCGCTGAAGTGCACCGGCTTCGTCGACACCCGCGATGACGGACGCATCGAAGTCCAACTCGCCCGCAAACAAGGCGGAAGCTGGGAGCCGACCCTCGTCAACGGCAACCACAAGCTGACCGACACCACCGCCCCAAAACCCTTCTACCACTGGCTCATCCCATGAGCCCTTCCTTCCTCTTTTCCACAGCGGCACCCGCCGCCTGACGGTCCCTCTGCCTTCCTTTGGCACTTGGCACTTCATCACTTGGAACTTCTACCTTTGGCACTTGGCACTTCCCCACTTGGAACTTCTCTTCTCATGACCTTCGGCTCCCCGGAATGGTTCCTCCTGCTGCCCGCCTGCCTCTTCATCGGCTGGTTCTGGAAGAGCCTGCGCCTGTGGTCGCCGCTCCGCCTCCTGCTGGTCGTCCTCTGCACCTTCGCCCTCGCGGATCCGAAGATGAACGTTCAGGACGACGCGCTCGACCTGTGGATCCTGTTAGACCGCTCGGACTCCACCGAGGACCTCGTCGACAAGGGCCTGCCCGAATGGCAGCGGCTGCTCGACCAGGCGAAACCCGGCCGCAACGACAAGGCGCACTACTTCGACTACGGCGCGGAAATCGTCGAGCACGGCAGCGACGGCACCAGCTTCACCGGCTCGCGCAAGCTCACCCGCAGCGGCCTCGCCCTGTCCCACATCACCGCCCTCGCCAAGGAGGACCGCCCCTCCCGCGTGCTGCTTTTCACCGACGGCTTCTCCACCGAACCGCTGCACGAAGCCGCCGAGCAACTCCAGGCCCGCGGCATCCCGCTCGACTTCCGGCTGGTCCGCGAAGAGACGCTCGATGACTTCCGCCTCGCCCGCCTCGAACTCCCCGAGCGCGTCCAGGCCGGCGAGCCCTTCCTGATCGCCGCCACCGTCCGCGGCTCCACCGACACCGATGTCACCCTGATCCTCCGCCGCGGTGGCCAGACGCTGACCGAGACCACCGTCAAGCTCACCGCCGGCGTCGGCCGCGCCGAGTTCACCGACCGCATCCCGCGCGCCGGAGCTTTCCAATACGAGGCGGAGGTCGTGGTTGGCGCGACTTCCACCGCGAAGGACGCCCACCCGGGAAACAACAAGGCCTCCCGCTGGATCGAGATCGCCGGCGGGCCGCGCGTACTGCTCGCCACGAAATACGCCGATGACCCGGTGGCGAAAGTCCTCTCCTCGCTCGACTTCACCGTCGACGTCGTCACCAAGCCCTCCGACCTCCACCCCGGTCGCCTGACCGGAGCGCGTGCCGTCATTTTCAACAACATCCCGGCCTTCGAGGTCCCGCAGGATTTCCTCAACGCCCTCGACTTCTTCGTCCGCGAACAAGCTGGCGGCTTCCTGATGGCCGGCGGCAAGCAATCCTTCGGCTCCGGCGGCTATTTCAATTCGTCGATCGACCCCCTGCTGCCCATCTCGATGGAGTTGAAGAGCGAGCACCGCAAGCTTGCCGTCGCGCTGGGCATCGTGCTCGACCGATCCGGCTCGATGGCCGTCGGCGTCGCGGGAGGCATGACCAAGATGGACCTCGCCAACAACGGCGCGGCGGAAGCGATCGGCCTGCTCGGCCCGATGGACCGGATCTGCGTCCACGCCGTCGACAGCGCGCCGGAAACCGTGATCCCGCTGACCGAGGTTAAGGCCAACCATGCCAAACTGCAGGCCCGCGTCCGAAGCGTCCAGTCGCAGGGTGGCGGCATCTTCGTTTACGAAGGGCTCAAGGCCGCGTGGGACGAACTGAAGAACGCCAAGGTCGGCACCCGCCACGTGATTCTTTTCTCCGATGCCAACGACTCCGAGGAGCCCGGCGACTACAAGCGGCTGCTGGCCGAGATGAAGAAGGAAGGCTGCACCGTGTCGGTCATCGGCATGGGCACCAAGGCGGACGTCGACGCCAAGCTGTTAGAAGAAATCGCCAAGCTCGGCGACGGCCGGATTTTCTTCACCGACCGGCCGGTCGATATCCCGAAGATCTTCGCCCAGGAAACCGTGACCATCGCCCGCTCCGCGTTCATCGAAGAACCGATCGGCGCGCAGCCGACCGGTCGCTGGGCGGAGATCTCGCCGAAGCTGCTCGACTGGCTGCCGCAGGTCGACGGCTACAATCTTTCCTACGCCCGCGAGGACGCCACCACCTCGCTGGTCAGCCAGGACGAATACGTGGCCCCGCTGGTCGCCCACGCCCGCCGCGGTCTCGGCCGCAGCGCCGCGGTCGCCTTCCCGCTCGGCGGCGAGTTTTCCCAGCAGATCCGCGATTGGAAGGGCTACGGCGACTTTGTCCAAACCATGACCCGCTGGCTGATGGGCATGGATCTACCCGCAGGCATCGGCCTGAAACACCGACTCGACGGCACCCGCCTGACGCTCGACCTGCTCTACGATCCCGAACTCTGGGCGAAGAAGCTCGCCGTCGCCCCGCCCCGCCTGCGGCTGATGGAAAGCGCATCCGGCGCGACGCCCTACGACGTTCCGTGGAAGCGCATCGCCCCCGGTCACTTCTCCGTTTCGCGCGATCTCGACGAAGGCTCCGTCGTCCGCGGCGCGATCCAGGTCGGCGAGCACGCGCTGCCATTCGGCCCGATCACCGTCGGCTCCTCCGTCGAGTGGGCCTTCGAGCCCGAGCGACTCGCCGAGCTCCGCACCGTCTCCGCCCAGACCGGCGGCCGCGAGTTGATCAATCTCGAAGACGCCTGGCTCCGCCCGCCGAACCGCCAGGATGTCTCCCTGCGCCTGTGGATCGCCCTCGCCCTGTTAGGCCTGCTCGTCACCGAAGCCCTGCTCACCCGCACCGGCTGGAAAATGCCGATCCCCTCCCTGCCGAGATTCGCCCCCCGCGAAAAAGTCGTGACACCGGTGAAGGTGAAAGCCGCGAAGGCGGAAGCGCCGCTCATCGCCAAGGCCGAGGAAAAGCCCGCCGTCACCGCCGCCACCGCCGAAGCCCCGCCCGACGACAGCGAACGTCGCAGCCGCTACCAGCGTGCGAAGGACCGGAAATAGCAGAGCCTTGAGGTCCGGCTGCCCGACATCATCCGCGCCGCGGTCCCCTTCTACGGCGGCCAACCCGCCGCGGCCGACGTCCCGAAGATCAAGGCGGCGATCCTGCCTCCCGGGGTCATCCTCCACCCCAAGGTGACCCCCGAGGCGCTTCCGAGTAGACCGGTCGCCAGGCCGCAGCGTTCGAACACGCCGGCGCTTGTTCTCGAAATCTCTAACGGCTGCCCTCGGCGAACCGGTTGGCGGCTTCCGCCATGGCGAGCGAATCGCGGCCGTTCTGCTCGGTGATCTTCCGCACGTGGCGGCGGTCGCGCAGCCAGGCGAGTTGATCGGCGAACAGGGCGCGCAACATCTCGCAGTAGCGCCGCTGCTTGTCGTCGCCCGATCCGTGCTGGAGCTCGATCTGTTGGAAGACATCGATCTCCTTGAAACGGCCACGCGCCGCCCGCTCGCGGCCGCCATAGGTCTTCAGCACATCGAGCCGCGAGCCGGGGAAGAGCTCCAACAGCGCACGCGTCTGCTCTTCATCCACGGCGGCGCGGACCCGGGCACGGACCGGCACCCATTCCTCCAGCGTCAGCTCGCCGTGTTCGAACAGCAGCCGGAATTCCTGCCGGTCGAGCCGCGAGGGCTGGGTGAAGCCGTGGTAGAAGTTCACCAGCGGTCCGCTGGCGTAGCGCACCGTGCACTGCACCTGTTCCTCGATGCCGGATCCGGGCCGCAGCACGCGTTGGGCGGCCACCACTTGGCCGGCACCAAGCCAGCCTTCGAAGAGATCGAAGAAATGCACGCCATGCTCGATGAAGATGCCGCCGCTTTTCTCCCGGTCCCAGAACCAGTGATCTTCCCGCAAGCCTTCGTCGCTGGCGTAGTTTTCGAAGCCACCGTGCAGGCAATCCCCGAGCAGGCCGGACTCGACCAGGCCGCGGGCGCGGTCGTAGAGCGGGTTGTAGCGCTGCATCAGATTCGCGATGCAGAGCAAATCCCGCTCGCGCGCCAGTGCCAGCAGCTCGTCCGCCTGCGCCACGCTCATCGCCAGCGGCTTCTCGCAGATCACGTGCTTGCCGGCCAGCAGCGCGGCGCGGGCCTGCGGGAAATGCAGGAAAGGCGGCGTGGCGATGTAAACGAGGTCGATCCCGGGGTCGGCGAGCAGCCGCTCGGTTTCCACCACATCGTCCACCCCGAAGCGCCGGGCCATCGCCAGCGCGGCCTCGCGATGCGTCCCGGCAATCGCCACCAGGCGCGTCCCGGGCTCCTGGAGAAACTGCTGCAGCGCGAACATGCCGAAGCCGCCCGCCCCGATCGCTCCAATGCGCAGGGTGTCGGAAATCATGATGGGAAGGGGGAATGGGAAGACATGACCCGGAAGGTGCTCCCGATTGCCCTCCGGCCCAAACTTTACTTGGATATTTCATTCACGACGCGGCTCGCCAAGCCAGTCCCGCCAGGGCACCTCCGTTCGGGAGAGTGCCGGGTGGTTTGAGTAAAAAATTAATCTAGGGACCAGGATGGATGGGATGGATAGGATTGGAATCCGGGGAAAACTCGTCCTTTCGGTCTGAAAATATCCCATCCATCCTATCCATCCTGGTCCAATTTCTGTCTGTGATCCCGGACTTCTCCCGAGTGTAGGAACCCTGCCAGTCCCGCGAATCCCTTGCGCTTTCAATTGCCCGCAACATCGCCTTCCGATGACGCGTTCCATCCCGATGGACCGAAAAACCGCCAAGGACTTCCCTCAGGAACTGCTCGATCTCTACGACGAATACGTCCACGGCCAGGTCGGGCGCCGCGGCTTCCTCGACCGGGCCTCGCGCTTCGCCGTCGGCGGCGTCACCGCGGCCGGCCTGCTCGCGGCACTGAGCCCGAAATACGCCCTCGCCCAGCAGGTCGCGAAGGATGACGAGCGGATCACCGTCTCCTACGAGACCTACGACTCCCCGGCCGGTGGCGGCAAGATGCGCGGCTACCTGGCGCGTCCGGCGAAGGCCGGGGGCAAGCTGCCCGGCGTGATCGTCATCCACGAGAACCGCGGGCTGAATCCCTACATCGAAGACGTCACGCGGCGGCTCGCAGTCGCCGGCTTCGTCGCCTTCGCCCCCGATGCCCTGACGCCCCTCGGCGGCTACCCCGGCAGCGATGACGAAGGCCGCGCGCTCCAGGCGAAGCGCAAGGGCGAGGAGATGACCGAGGACTTCGTCGCCGCCACCAAATGGCTGCACGCCCACGCCCTCTGCAACGGCAAGGTCGGCGCGGTCGGCTTCTGCTTCGGTGGCGGCATGGCGAACACCCTCACGGTCCGCCTGCCCGACCTCATCCGCGCCGCGGTCCCCTTCTACGGCGGCCAACCCGCCGCCGCGGACGTCCCGAAGATCAAGGCCGCGATCCTGCTCCAGTTCGCCGAGAACGACGAGCGCGTGAACGCCGGCTGGCCCGCCTACGAGGACGCGCTCAAGAAGGCCGGCGTCCAATACACCGCCCACCACTACCCCGGCACCAACCACGGCTTCCACAACGACACCACCCCGCGCTACGACGAAGCCGCCGCGAAGCTCGCCTGGCAGCGCACGGTCGAGTTTTTCAACAAGGAACTCGGCGGGAAGTAGACCCGGGGAATCGAGGTGTCCCGGCATCCATTCGAAGCTTGGCGTGGCCCATCCGCTTCGCTGAGACCCGACCCCGTTCACGTGCTCACCTGCTCGCCCATCATCCCGCCCCAAGAACCCTCTTAAATTTCGTCAATTTCGTCCCTTTCGTTGTTTCCAAGATTCCTTTCCGTATAAGCCTCACCCATGAACCGCAGCACCTTCCTCACCACCCTCGCCGCCACCGCACTGTCCGCCTTTCACCCCGCCTCCGCCGCCGAACCCGCGCCGAAGGATCTCCCGAAAGTCCTCATCATCGGCGATTCCATCTCGATCGGCTACACCCCCTTCGTCACCAAACAGCTCAAAGACGAGGTCACCCTCTCCCACAATCCCGGCAATGCCGCGCACACCGGCACCGGCCTGGCAAAGATCGACGCCTGGCTCGGGGACACCCGCTGGGACTTGATTCATTTCAACTGGGGCCTCCACGACCTCTGCTACCGCAACCCGAAGGCCAAGCAGCAGGGCAACCGTGACAAGGTGAACGGCACCATCACAACCACGCCGGAGCAGTATGAGAAGAATCTCGACCAACTTGTCACCCGGCTCAAGAAAACCGGTGCAACCCTACTCTGGGCCAGCACCACCCTCGTCCCCGAAGGTGAGGCCGGCCGGATCGCCGGTGACGACAAGAAATACAACGAGGTCGCCGCCCGGGTCATGAAGAAGCACGGCGTCGTCATCAACGACCTCAACTCCCTCAGCGCCGGCTTTCCAGCCGACCATTTCATTCGGCCGGGCGACGTGCATTTCAAAGCCGCAGGCTATCAGAAGCTCGGCACCCAGGTCGCGGATAGCATCCGGACGACCCTGAAGACGCGGAAGAAGAACTAACCAAATCCTCACCAATCACGTATTTTCGTGCAATCCCCGCCATCCGCGACGGTAGTCCTCGCATGCAACGCCGCCATTTTCTCGCAACCCTCGCCGCCGCTTCAGCCCCGCTCTCCCTCCGCGCCCAAGACGCCGCCGGGCCGCTGCCGATCAAGCTCTCGCTGAAGTGCGGGATGGCGAACTTCGGAGCGAACCTTGAGGAGAAATTCCGCATTCTCAAAGAGATCGGCTACGACGGCGTGGAGCTCGACTCCCCCGGCGGCCAGGACAAGGCGGAAGCCCTCGCCGCCTCGAAAGCCACCGGCCTGCCTATTCACGGAGTGGTCGATTCCATCCACTGGCAAACCCGCCTCTCCGACCCCGACGCCGCTGTCCGCGAAAAAGCGTTGCAGGGCCTTCTAACCGCCATTCGCGAAAGCCATGCCGTCGGCGGCTCCGCGGTGCTGCTGGTACCCGGCGTGGTCGATGCCAAGACCACCCACGACGAAGCCTGGGCCCGCTCCATCGAAGGCATTCGCAAGGCCTTGCCCCTCGCGTCCAAACTCGGCATCCACATTCTGATCGAGAACGTCTGGAATCGGATGTTCTACACCGAAGACGGCGGCAACGCGCAGTCCGCCGAGCTGTTCGTGAAGTATCTCGACGAAATCAATTCTCCCTGGGTTGGCTCCTACTTCGACATCGGGAACCACCAGCGATTCTCCAAGCCCGCCGAATGGATCCGCGCGCTCGGCAAACGGATCGTGAAGCTCGATTGCAAGGACTGGGGCGTGAAGGGCGGCTTCGGCAAGATCGGCGAGGGCGATGTCGATTGGCCGGAAGTCCGCAAGGCACTGCGCGAGATCCGCTACACCGGCTGGGCCACCGCCGAGGTCAAAGGTGGTGACCGCGAGGCCTGCGCCGCGATCCTCGCGCAGATGAAGAAGTATCTGTTAGGGGCCTGACAAATCCGGGATCGGTGCCACGATGGCAGCGTGAGATTATATTTCATTGCCCTGCTCTTGCTGTCCCTGATCGCCACGGCATCCGCCGGAACGATTCGCGTCACTGTCGGCAACAACGGCTGCCGGACCAAGCAACTCACCGTCCAAGGCCTGTGGAAAGTCATGCCCGGCATCGAGTCCGTGGTCATCGTCCCACGCAAGTCCGGCGACCCCGCCAACCAGCGCGTCTTCATCCTCACCACCAAGGGCAAGCCGCCGGAGCAGGCGGACCTCGAGCGCGCCCTCGGCCGACGCGCCGAACGCTATCCGATCCTCGCCGTTGACCCGGCACCCTGACCCGCGGCAATGCATCTGCACCGCGCCAGCCCGCCGCTTCGAGCGGTCCGGTGCGTGAGCTGTGAATGAAACGCGGATCAGAAACACGGAACGCTCATGCATTCATGATCCAACCTTCTGAAATTTCGCCAATTTCGCCCCTTTCGTTGTTCCCATCTCGGCATTTACGGTTAGGACGCTGCCGTGTCCGACAGCGATCCCTACCTTGCCCGCTTCTCCGGCATCGGCCGCCTTTATGGCAGCGCCGCGCTTGAAAAGTTCCGCCATGCCCATGTCGCGGTGGTCGGGGTCGGCGGCGTCGGCTGCTGGGCGGCGGAATGCCTGGCACGTTCCGGGATTGGTAAGCTCACATTGATCGATGCCGACGACCTCTGCGTGACCAATACCAACCGCCAGATCCACGCGCTCGACGGCACCTATGGCAAACCCAAGGTCGGCGTGATGGCGGAACGACTGCGCGCCATCCAACCGGAGATCGTCGTTACCGAGCGCCAGGAATTCCTCTCCGACCGCAACGTCGACGGCTTCCTCGACGCCGGCTTCGACGCGGTGATCGATGCCATCGACGCGGTCCGCGCCAAGTGCGTCTTGCTCGCCCGCTGCCGCGAGCGCGCAGTCCCGGTCATCGTCTGCGGTGCGGCCGGCGGCCGGCGCGATGTCACCTGCATCCGGGTCGCCGATCTCGCCCGCACAAAAGACGACGCCCTCCTGATGGCCGTCCGCAAGCGCCTTCGCGACGAGCACGGTTTCCCCAAGGCCCGCGCCGGCGAGAAGATCCGCAAGTTCCACATCGAAGCCGTCTTTTCCGACGAGCCGCCGCTTTTCCCCACCTGCGATGGCGGGGTCAGCCACGAGAAGCCCGAGGAAGTCCCCGCCGGCATCCGCTGCGACGCCGGTTACGGCACCGCCACCCACGTCACCGCCGTATTCGGCATGATCGCCGCGGGACGGGTGCTGGAGAAGTTGGCGGAGTAAATCCGACAAGCGGGATTCGTCAGGGTTCGAGCCCCGTCTGGACGGGCTGCGGTTTTCATCACTTTGCCTTTCCGGTGGGTTGGAGTTCGATCATCGCTTCGGCCAAGCCTTTGCCAATCCCGCCGAGGATCTTGGCGGAGCCGAGATAGTGGAACTCTTGGTTGGAGATTCCCTTCTCAAGCACCTGACGCTCCCGTTCGGTCAGCCCCTCCATCAACTGCTTCGCCAGCACCGCTTTCTCTTCGGCTGGCTTCAGTTTGCCTGCTGCGGCGAGCTTCTTCGCTTGCTGCCGGACGGCGTTCTCCTTCGCCTTCGCGGCGGTCAGTTCCTGATCCCAGAACTTCTCCGTCCGCACCGCGGCAACGTTGCCCTTGAACTCCGGCAGCGCTGCGGGCGCGGCCATCGCGTTGCGGAAGTTGTCATGCGTGGACTTGTAGCGCTGCTGGTCCGGGCCATACTCCGCGGTCGGACCGCCCACTCCAAGCACCCCGATGACGAAGGGTAGATTCGGCGCGTCGAGGTCCTTGCGAACATCGCGGATGTAGTGGGCCATCACCGTGCTGTAGGCATCGTATCCGCCGGGCTTGTCCCGACTCGGGTAAGTGCCGCCATCCACCATGTCGTTCCAGCCTTGGAACCACGCGAAGCCGGCCAGTTCAAAGCCCTGCTTCGCATCGTAGTCCGGCACCACGCTCTTGATGTCGCCGAGCACGCGTTTCACATGATCGATCATCATGCGGTAATAGACACCGGTCTGCTTCTCCTTTTCCGCCTTCATGGCCGCGAGGTCCTTGTTCTGCTTCTGGAAGCCGGCCAACTGCGCCTCGTTAAAGACATACGGGCCGGCGGACGGCGGACGAAAGTCGGTGTTGATGCTCTTGCCGCCCCACGCCGTTTTGATCAGCAGGATCGGGGCATCCGTGGACTTCTCCATGTAAATGCCGAAGGTGAACTCCGGGCCGATCTTCGGTCCGCCCTGCCCCGCGCCGAATCCGGTGGTCAGTTTCCCGGTTTGCACCGCGGTCTCATCGCTGCCGCAGCCGATCGCCGAGATCCACACCCGCTCGCAGACCTTTGCGGACCCATCGGCGTTCCGCATTTGATCGAACATCGGCTTGGTCGCGGGGTCCATGCCGACGTGCTCGATGGTGCGGACATGGGCATGTCCCTGCATGTTTGACTGGCCCGCCAGAATGTAGATCTGTAGCGGCTTGGCGGTGGCTGGCGAAACGATCGCCAGCAATGAGAGGACGGTGAATAGCGGTTTCATAAGATGGATCAGGTTAGGTGGAAATCCGGGTGACGGTTCGGACCGCACTTTCATTTCCCACCGCTCTTCTTCGAGGCCTTTGCGTGTTTCGAGTTCAATTTCTTGAGCAGCGCGGGAACCAGCGTTTTGTCGTCGCGCGCGGCAAAGGCTTCGGCGAAGGGGTCGCCGGTCCGGCGCATCAGGCCGAGAAGCTCCTCGCGCATGGCAGCGATCTCCACCCGCCGCGAGGGATCGGCAATGAGATTGATCCGCTCGGCCGGGTCCGCGGATAGGTCGTAGAACTCCTCGGGCACCCGATACAGGTAGAAATCGGTGCGGGCCTTGATCGCAGGATCCGTCGCGGCGGCGGCGAGCATCGCCTTCCAAGTCAAGCCGGCCATGTTCTCCGTCTGATAGCGCTGCTTGCCGTCGCTCCAAGCGTTCCAGATGTAGGCCCGGTCGCGGGTCCGGATGCAGCGCATCGGCAGCCACCGGTTGCCAAATGCGGCATTGTAGAAGGTGAAGACCTTGTCCCAACCGGGCATCGCCTCGCCTTTGACGGCGGGAAGGAACGAGCGTCCGTCCACGCCGGGAATCGGCGGCAGGCCGGCCGCGTCGAGCAGCGTGGGCGTGAAGTCGAGCGTGCTGACGAGATGCGAGCGATCGACGCTTCCGGGCTTCGTCACACCGGGCCGGCGCAGGATCAGCGCGCCGCGCGAGCTGTTTTCATAGACGTTCGATTTGCCGAACGGAAATGACATCCCGTGGTCGCCGCCCCAGAAGACGACCAACGTGTTGTCGGCGAATCCTTCCTCTTCGAGCACCTTGAGCACCGCGCCCAACGCGTCGTCGAGCCGGCGGACGTTCGTGTAGTAGCCCGCCAGCTCGCGGCGGATCTCCGGCAGGTCTTCCAGGAAAGCCGGCACGCGGGTGATCTCCGCGGGGCTCACGCGGCGGCTCGGCGGCTCGCCGCCCGCGAGATCGTCCGGACCTTGGATCCCGATGAACGGCCGGTGCGGGTCGTAGCAGTTGATGTTCTGAAAGAACGGCTTCCCCTGCTCGCGCGCGCTGCGAAGAAACGCACGGGTGGCCTCCGCCAGCTTCGATGGATGGCGGCTGATGCCGTCGGTCGCGGGGTCGGAGTGGAACTTTTCCGCCGGCTGATGATGCGCGTTTTTGCCGAGGGTGGAGATCAGGTAACCTGCGTCGTGGAGCTGGTCATTGAGCGTCCGCACCTCGGGATTCAGCGGGAAGAAGCCCATGCTGCCGTTGCGGTGCGGATACAGCCCGCTGAGCATGACCTGCCGCGATGGCTGGCAAACGGCGACGACCGTGTAGGCATGCTCGAAGCGGAGCCCCTCGGCCGCCAGCCGGTCGATGTTCGGCGTGAGGTCCTTCACCGGCCCGCCATAGACGCCGCTGGAATCGAAGTTCATGTCATCCGCGGTGAAGAGCAGGATGTTCAGCGGCGCCGCGGCTTGAAGAGTGGCAAGCGTGAGCAGGAACAGGGCGAGGGCGGCGGGCAGTGGTTTCATCGATGCGACGGGGTGATGGATCACTCGAACAAGCCCTCGAGTTTCGCGCTGAACTCCGGTCCGGCCTTGCGGTAATACTCCTTGGCCAGCGCGGTCTCGCCGCTGTGCTCGAGGTAAAGGCCGGCCCTGGCATGCGCCTCCTGATCGGCCGGTCGCAAGCGGGCTACCAGTCGCGCAAGGAGGGCGTGATCGCTTTCACCGAGGTCCGTGAGGACGAAGGACTCCTGTTTCCCGCCCTCGACCGCGACGAAGGCCAGCTTGCCGTCGCTTCCGACTCCTGTGAGACGCACTTTCGACTCCGACTTTGAAAGCGTCATCGGCAGCGGCTTCAATTGGCCGGAGTGGCTGAGCTCCGCGAGCGCCGTGATCAACGACTCGTGCAGAAGTGTTAGATTGCCGGGTGAAAGCCGGCGGGGCTTGGGAGCTGCAGCTTCGCCTGGATCTCCGTTGCGGCGCGGCGCGCCGGTGATCTGCAAGCGCTTCTCCTTCACCGAGAGGATCAGCGCGGCGCAGGCCGTCGGATAGTTCCTCGTTCCATAGACATGGTCGGTGGACGCGTAGTCGCGGCCCGGCATGATGACGAAGCCGCCGTCATGGGTCTGCGCCATGATCATCCACCAGCGGATGTCCTCGAGATAGGCGCGGAAATCCTTCTCATCGGCCAGCGCGGCGCCGAGGCTACCCCACAGCACGTGCATGTGGGTGGAAGCATGGCCGTCCAGCAGTCCCTTGCCGCTTTTGGCACAACCGGTCGCCATCAGGTCGGACAAGTGGTTCCACGATTCGTTCCCGCCGTTGCCGATCGAGTGCGCAAGCGCCCCGGCACCGGAACGACCGAAGTGATCGCAGGGCTGACCGCTCTGCTGATAGGCCTTCTTCGGCTCATCCGGAGGCATGTTCCGGACCACCAGGCGCTTCGCCCCACCCATGTCATAGACGTGGTTGGTCGCCTTCTCCTTGTCGACCCACTCGGTCGGCCGGAAACGCGGGTCAGCCTTGGTCGGCCACTCGATCTTGTAATCCCCGCTCCCCGCGAGCCCATCGGCGCAGAGGTAGCCGATCCCTTCCTTCGCGTTCCTCGGCGAGCCCTTGGGATCGGCCAGCACGATCACGGCGTGATCCCAGTCCTTGAAGCCATAGTCGATGGCACCGCTCGGCGTGACCGATGTGAGATAGGCCTCGTGAAGCCGCTTGTAGGCCGGGGTCGCGTGATCGAGCCCCGCTTCCTTGAACAAACTCATGGCGACCATGGCAAGTCCGCCCGGCATGGCCATCGCGCCATAGCCTTTCGGACCGCCGGCGGCGATGCGCTGCTGGATGGAGGGAAAGGGCTTGTGAGAGTATCCGCCGGACTCGGGTTCCTGCCCGGCGACCAGGCAGGCGTTGAGCGACTCGATCGCGGGCAGCAGGCTCTTGTCCTTCGTGAGCAGATAATACTCACCCATCACGATGCCGTCGTGACCGTAGTTCCACGCCGGGAAGCCGTTGCCGTCATCGCTGCTGTAGCGCCTTTTGCCGTAGTCCGCCATGACCTGCCGGATCAGTGAATCATATTTCTTCTCACCGCTGGCCATCAGGGCGAGGAGCGCTGACGAGTGGGTGTGGACCCGGCTTTCAAAGCTGCCCGCCCGCTTGTGTTCGTCGGCCAGGAAGTCGCAGAGATCGATCATCAGTTTGTCCGACCGCGGACAATCGAAAGGCCAGGTCGGCGAAAAGCGGCCGATCGCCGGGATCTGCAAGGTCACGGTCTTCTCGGCCGCCTTGCTGCCACCGGGCCAGACGATGAGCTCGAGTTTCCCGTCCTTGCCCTGGCTGTCTTCGATGAACTTCGACATGTCGAGCATCGGGCCTTCCCAGCCGCCCCGCCCGCGGCTGCCGCGGCCGAAAGTGTGGGCAACCGTCAGCCGCTTGCCGTTGGCACCGACCACGATGTCGTCGATGTTGATCACCCCCGCGGCAGGCGACTTCTTGAAGACATACTTGATCGTGAGAAACTCCGGATGCTCATGGGTGATCCGTGCCCGCAGCCCGGTGGGGCCGACGTTCATGAACCAACCGGTGCCGAGGTCCTCGGCGATGGCGCGGTCGTGCCATCCGTGTAGCTTGAGGTTCCATGGCCAGTCGCCCTTTTCGTTGACCGCCGTCGCCGGCGCTTGCGCGAGGGCCCACAGACCGAGCACCGCAGGGAGGATCACGCGATTGTGGGTTCTTTTCATGGCGGAAGAAACTCAGATGAAGAATTCCTTGATCGGCCCCGACTGGTCGCCCTTCAGCGCCGGATCGAAGTCTCCGAAGTGCTTGATCGGGTTGCCGTAGGCGTTGAGGAGGGTGGTGTAGAAATTGCCGAGCGTCTTGTGGCCTTCGGTCCCCCAATACGGCAGGCGCATGTAACGGCGGCCGAGGTTGAGCTTGGTGTTGGCACCCGCGAGGATGACGAAGGGGAATTCCACGCCGTGGCTGTGGTGGGTCTCTCCCGAGTCGGGGAAATAGCAGATCATCGTGTTGTCGAACATCGTGCCATCACCCTCCGGCACTGCCTTGAGACGGGTGACGATCCGGTTGACCAGTTCCATGTGATGGGACTCGGTGCGCTTGCGGATTTCATCGGCGGAGAGGTTCTTGACGGCCTTGCCGTGGCCGATGTCGTGCATGTTCACCTTCTCACCCTCGATGCCGGGAATGCCGGTGTAGTGGTGGCCGAGTTCATCGACCGTGAAGGCGACGACGTTCGTCAATCCGGAGATCAGCGAGGACAGCAGCACCTCCGTGTGGCCGACCTGGCGGGTGTAAGTGTCCATGTCGTTGGAAAGATACTTGCTCTCCAGATTCGGCACGTGCATGCGGACGGCATCGGCCATCAGGTCGATCTTGCGGTCCCGCTCGCGGATCTCCTCGATCGAGTTCGCGTAGTTGCCGACCTTCTTCTGCTCGATGCCCGCGAGGTGCCTTGCCAACTCGGTCTGATTGCCGGCGGCGAACTCCAGCACCTTGCGCGCGAGTTGATAGCGGACTTGGTCGTTCTTGTCGGCGGAGACCGATTTGAAGATCTCGTCCACCGCGATGCCGGGACCGCCGAACGCGTAGTTCGGCTGCTGCGGCCCGCGGGCGGAGAAGCCCTTGGCGATGCCGTCGAGACCGCCGCGCGCATTGCCGCCATCGGTGGGGAAGCAGGCCAGCTCGATGTGTTCCATCGGCGAAGGGAAAAGCTTCGCCAGTTCGAAATCGACGGTGGCCCACTTGATCGAACTCGCCCGTTCGTTGGCCTTGTAAACGCCGAGTGAAGAGCACCAGGAGTGGTGACCGGTGGTGCACATTTTCCCGGAGAGTCCCTGGAGGATGGTGAGGTGGTCCTTGTGAGCTTCCAGCGGCGCCATCCACTCCGGCAGCGTGTGGCTTTGCAGGTCGACCTCGTAAGGCAGGTTCCGCTTCTCCTTCTCCATCTCCTCCGTGCCGAAGGACGGCGGCACCATCACTTTCGGGAATAGGCCGTTGCCGCGGTGCATGAAGATGAAGCGCATCGGCGGACCGCCTGCGGCCGAAGTTCCCAGCGGATTGGCCGAAAGCCGGGGCATCATGCCGGGCAGGGAAAACCCTCCCATGGCGAGGAAGGCGTTGCGGATGAAGTCGCGTCGGTTGTTCATGAGATAAATGCCGTTGTTGGCGTTGCGGTGGTGAGGATCGGTGGAATGAAAATGCGGCTTGGATGCCTGCCCCGCTTACTTCCGGTAGATGAAGGAATCCGAGGTCAGGAGCGAAACGATGACGGCCCGGAAGCTGCCGCCGCTATCGACGTAGGCCTTGTCGGCATCGATGAGAGTTTTGGAATCGGACAGCATCTCGTTCCGTCCCAGGTAGAAGCGGAAGGCGTGGCGGATGATCGACTGGCGGACGCGCGCGGACTTCGCCAACCGGTCGATCATGTCGATCGCGTCCGTCACTTCGCCGTCCAAGGCGGGGTCGCCGGTGCTGTCGAGCAAGCCGCGGGAATCGACGGGCAAGGTCTTGTAGGTGTTCCACCGTCCGTTTTTGCCAATCACGTTCTCCGGGTGCTCCAGCGGCTCGATCAGACGGAAGCGTCCGAAGTCGTCGTAGGTTTCGAAGGGCAAGCCCAGCGAGTTCATCGACTCGTGGCACTTCCAGCACTCCGGCGCCGTGGTCACCTTCTCAAGGCGGGAGCGCAGGGTGTTCTCATGATCTTCCGGCACCACCGCATCGACGGTGATCGGGATGTCGGGCACGCGCCCGGCGAGGAGCTTCTCGCGCACCCAGCGGCCGCGCTTGACCGGATCCGTGGCGGTGTTCTGCGAGTGGGCGATCAGCCAGGCCGGGTGGGTCAGGATCCCCTTGCGGTTCTCGAGTTTGAAGGGCTGCTCAACCGGATAGTCGAGCGGCGGTTCGGTGTATTGCCCGCTGCGGCCGGAAGGCTCCGGCAAATTGTAGATCGGCGTGTGCCAGTAGGTGTTTCCGTGCTGCCATGGCAACGCGACGAATGGCGTGGCACCGCGGCCGAACGTGGCCTCGAAATGAGTCATGCAGCGCGTCAACGTGTTGGTGTGCCCGCGCGGCTGTTTCTCGTGACCCGGGACGATCTGCAGGGTCGCCTTGAGCATCTCCTGGTGCTCGATCACCACCTTCTCGGGATCGGTTTTCCACTCGCTGTCCTTCAACTCCTCCCAGACCGTGCGCCACTTGGTCACGATGGCGGCGGTCGCCGCGTTGTCGACATTGTGGAAGACGAAGAAGCGGTCGGTGGTCAGGATGTTCTCGAAGACGCCCTGATCTTTCTCCACGCACCACGCCACGACCTTGTCCGCTTCATCGACCAGGAAGCCTGCCGTGCCCATGGTCCCGCGGTCGGCATTCTGATAGACTCCTTGGCTGCGCTCCACATCCTTGAACACCCTTGGGGCATTTGGATAGCCGAAGAACTCGCGGAAAAAGCGGATGATCCGCGGATGGGAGACGGCGTGGGAGGTGAGCTTGCCCGTGTTCGCCCCCGCATCAATCCCGCCGTGGTAATACGACTTGTCATCAAGCAACCGCTCGACCTCGCGCTTGAAGTCATCCCTTGTCTGAAGTCGTCCCTGGGCGGCGGCCTCCAGCAGATTGGCATCCGGACCGCGGTCGCCCATGGCGTAGGTAATGGCATAGGCAGCTTCGTGAGGTGAAAGCACCTTGCGACCGTGCTCATCCGGCTCTCCCCCGCCCCATTCCTGGCGGTAAAGGAACTCCGACTCCAACAGCACGGCCACCAGCATCTGGCGCAGCCCTTCGGTGTTCCCGGCAAGCTGGATCGCCGACCGGGTCAGTTCCAGATACCTGGTCGCCTCGGTTTCCGTCGGCGGACGCCGCAGCACGCTTTCGAATTGCTTGCGAATCGCCGCCTGCAACTCCTCGGCCGTTGGCTCGGTCTTCTTGAGAATGATGACCTCGAACTCGGGCGGTGTCTGTCTCGGTGACCACCGGTCCTTGGGATCGGGAAAGTCGTTCGCACCGATCTCGCCGCTCTTCACCCGCGCCGGCCGGATCTGCTTGTGGGAAATCCACTCGGCATTGCTCAGCATCACGAGGAGGCTGCCGCCATCCAACAGGCCGATGTCGTAGTCGCGGACGCCCGAGGTATCCGGCAGGATGAACGGATTGGTCACCCCGATCAGCGGAGTGCCACGGTCTTTGGCTTCGAGTCCGAACACGTCGCGCACCCGCTGGTCAAAGATCTGCGGGTTCACCAGCCAGCGGCGCGCCGGCGTGAAGGCAGGGCCGGTGGTCTTCCCGCTGAACAGTTCCTCGTGGTCGACATAGTTGCCATAAGAAGGATAGCGCAGCTTGTCCTCCAACTTGGAAGCGTGATGCGTGTGCAACTCCTGCCAAACCCATGCGCTCAAACTTTCCCGCTCCTCCTTCGATGGCTGCGTCTTCTTCTTCGGGGGCATCTGCTTGAGATACACCTGCTCCAGGACCCGGTTCATCAAATCGAGACGCGCGGTCAAGGACAGCTCCCCGAGATTGTCGAGGCGTAGTCCGCCCTTCTCCGTCCCTTCCTCGTGGCAGTCGATGCAGTATTGATCCAGCAGACCCGCCGCAGCGGGATCGATGCGAAACACCGGCTCCGCTGCCGGCAGTAAGGTGACGGCCAGCGCGCCGACCGCGGATTTTGCAATGTAGGCTCGCACGTTTGTCTGACTGTTTCTCAATGATTGATCCCGCCTGTTAGGAAAGCCGGATGACACCCTATCTCTCCGGCCCCGCAGACTACAGGAGGAACGACCGGAAGCTGTCGCCCGAATGCGAACTAATGACGCGTATTTACGCCAAAGCAGCGACCGGCACCCTCATGAATTCAGAGAACCCTGCGCTCATTTGGCCTTGCCCCCTCGCCCTCGCCGCCCGGTCGGACCGGGAGCTGCCTTGCGGGCGGCCTCGATGAACGTGTCGGTTTGCCGCTGCCAGACCTGCTCCAGCTCCTTCACCTTTTCCGGACGGGTCGCGGCGAGATCGTGCTGCTCGGCACGATCGGTCCTCATGTCGTAAAGTTCCCAGGCTTTGCCAGCATCGGCGACCAGCTTCCAGTCGCCGACCCGCACCGCACGGTGGTTTTCGTGCATCCACCACAGGCTGTCGCGGCCGATCGCTTGATCCCGGGCAAAGGCTGGCAAGAGGCTCTTGCCGGGTGCCGCGGGAACCGCCACGCCGTTCCATTGCACGGGCTTCGGGACGCCCGCGAGTTCGAGCACGGTCGGCACGATGTCGATGACATGCGAGGGGCTCTTGCGCAGCTCGTTCCGGGCGGCGATTCCTGAAGGCCAGTGAGCGATCAGCGGCGTGGAGATCCCGCCTTCATGCATCCAGCTTTTGTGGCGGCGGAAGGGCGTGTTGCAGGCGCTGGAGAAGCCGGGCCCGAGGCAGAGGTAGGTCGCCGCGCTGCCCGGCTCGGCTTGGGGATCATGGCCGCCGTCGCGCACCATGATCTCGGCGCTCGCTCCGTTGTCGGAGGCGAAAAGGATGAGGGTGTTCTCGAAAGCGCCCATTCCCTTGAGTTGCCCGATGACCCGGCCGATCTCGCGGTCCATCCGGTCCACCATCGCGGCATGGATCGCCATCTTGGTCGCCTGGAAACGCCGCTGGGAGTCCTTGAGATCCACCCACGGCAGCGGGCGGTTGACTTCGTCGGGCCCCAATTTCTTCAACGCGTCCGGAAACGGATACGGCGGTCCGACCGCGGGCTCCATCGCCGAGAGCACGGTGGCGACGAGTCCCATGTCCTTCTGCCGCCGGAAGCGCGTCGCGCGCATGGAGTCCCACCCGGAAAGGTAGCGGTCGCGATACTTGTCGATGTCCTCCGGCGGCGCGTGCAGCGGGAAGTGCGGTGCGAGAAAGGCGATGTAATGAAAGAAGGGCCGGGATGCATGATTCGCGGCGTGACCCTTCAGACACTCGATGGCGTGGTCCGCGGTAACCGTGGTCGCGTGGTAGCCTGTCTCGTCTGCTGGAGGCTTCACCGCCGCATCGTCGATCAGGTTTCCAGATGCCGAGAAGAAGTTGCCGGAGTTCACCATGTTCAAGGAGCGGTCGAAGCCGCCGGCAAGCACCTTGCCGTCGATGTGCCATTTCCCGCTGTGGTAACTGCGGTAGCCCGCCGGCTTGAGCAGTTCCGGCAGCAACCTCGCCCACGAAGGACGGACTCCGCGCCCGCCGCCACCGGGCACCTGCGGCAGGGCGTCGCGGCGGATGTGCTGCGCATAGTAGCCGGTGAGCAAGGCAGCACGGGTGGGCCAGCAGCGCGAGGTGTTGTAGAACTGGGTGAAGCGAAGGCCGTTCTTCGCCAATCCATCGAGATTCGGCGTTTCAATGTCACCGCCATAGCAACCGAGGTCTGACCAACCGAGGTCATCCGCGAGGATCACAACCACATTGGGAACCCGCTTTTTCACACCGGCCTCAGCTTCACCGGCGCACGCGCCGGCAAGCGATCCAAGCGTGAAGAAAATGATCAACGGGAGAATGGCTCCCTTGAAACGGGACCGGAAGCTTGACGGGTGCGCTTTCAAAGGCTGCCGCACCCTACTACGCGAATGCCGCGAGGCGAGAGATTATGAACTCCCGATTCGCCTGATTCCGCACGTGGCTGAACCCGTCGTTGCCCGCCGGATAGAGGTAGGAACGGGGCTCTCGCCCCGCTCCCCCCTCCGAACCGGACGTGCGGATCTCCCGCATCCGGCTCTCCAGTCATG
>JAYTLR010000195.1:0-2962 GCA_043729195.1 Akkermansia sp. | reverse complement strand
CGCGATCAGGTCTTCGGCATCATGGCCCGCGGGTCCCGCGACTATGATCCCGGGATGAAGCTAGAGGGCATCGGCGGTGACATCGGGAGCACTCCGGCTGGCGACCGCCAGCAGGCGATGCTGTCGGTGCTGCGGCCCGAACAACGGGAGGCCTACGAGGCGACGCGCCAGAAGCGCCGCGAGGAAGCGGAGGCGAACATGCAGGAGCTGGGCCTGAGCCTGCCGCCGGACTGGGACCTGCTCGATGACTTCGATTGATCGCATGAACGCCGCCCCATTCGCTGCCAGCGGCAGCCAGTCACCGGCCATCGACATCCGAGATCTGCGGGTGGACTACGGGGACTTCGTCGCGGTCGACGACCTCACGCTCAGCGTTCCACCGGGCGAGGTCTTCGGTTTGGTGGGTCCGAACGGAGCCGGAAAAACCAGCACCTTCCGCGTTCTAACAACCCTGATGGAGCCGACCTACGGCGAGGTGATCCTCGATGGCGTGGACGTGTTGGAGGACATCGAAAGCGCGCGGCGGATCATCGGCTACATGCCCGACCTCGCGCCGGTGCCGTCGGATTTGAAAGTCTGGGAGTTCCTCGATTTCCACGCCGCCGCCTACGGTCTCGGCACCAAGGCGCAGCGCCGCGAGCGGGCCGCCGAGTGCCTGGAAGAAGTCGCTCTAACAGACCAGCGCGACAAGTGGTGCAAGGAGCTTTCCCGCGGCCAGACGCAGCGGGTGGTGTTGGCGAAGACGCTGCTCCACCGGCCGCGCGTGCTGATCCTCGACGAACCGGCGAGCGGCCTCGACCCGCTGGCCCGCCGCGACCTGCGCAATGCCTTGCGGCGGCTGGCGAAGACCGGCGCGACCGTCTTTGTCAGCTCGCACATCCTCAGCGAACTCGCTGAAATGTGCACCTCGCTGTGCGTGATGAACCGCGGCCGCCTGCTCGCCTCGGGCACGGTGGACGAGGTCCGCCAGCAAATGGGCAGCACCGAGCGGACGCTCACCGCGACCTTGCTCGGCCGTCAGGAAGAAGCCGCATCGTGGCTGTCCGCGCAGTCCGCGGTGCACGACCTGCGGATCGACCTCAATCAGGTGATCTTCGGCTTCAAAGGCACCGACGAAGCCCAGGCCGACCTGATGGAAGGCATGATCCGCCTCGGCATCCGGGTGCGGGCCTTTGAAGAGAAGCGCTCGTCCTTCGAGGACATCCTGGTGGAAGTCGCCGAATCCAACCGCCGCCCATGAACGCCGATCCGCCTTCCCGTCATCCGGCTTGGAAAATCTGGAGCAACCCGGTGTTCCGCCGCTATTGCCGCTCCCGCTTGCGACCACAGGGGCTCGGCATCTCGCTCCTGGTCACCGTGCTGATCGCCGGATTCATCGTCGCGATGGTCCGCGCGATCGGACTGCAGAACCAGATGGATCCCTCCGACGCGGCACGCTCGGTCATCATCCCGCTGTTGTTTTTGCAAGGGATCATCCTCTTCGTCTTCGGCACCGCCCAGACCGCAGGCGGCATGACGGCGGAGCGCGATGAGGGAGTGATCGACTACCAGCGGCTGATCCCGATGTCGCCGTTGTCGAAGGTCCTCGGCTACCTTCTCGGGCTGCCGGTCAGGGAATATGTGATGTTTCTAACAACCCTGCCCTTCACCGGCTGGGCGCTGTGGACCGGTGGTGTGGCGTGGCAGGTCTGGCTGCCGTTGTACGCGGTCGTGTTCACCTCGACGCTGACTTATCATTTCACCGGTCTGCTCACCGGCACCGTGGCCAAGAACCGCCGCTGGGCCTTCCTTGCGTCGATCGGGCTGGTCTTCTGCCTCTACACGGTCATCCCGCAGATGGCGAAGTTCGGGTTGGTGTTCTTCAAGTATCTGACGATCACGCCGGTGGTCGAAGAAAGCCTGCCCGGGCTGCTGCCGAGGACCGTCGGGGCGGCGGTGGAGTCGATCCAGAAGCTCGCGCCGACGGTTAAGTTCTTCGGTCTCGATTTCTCAGAAACGGTCTTCACCGTCTTTTCCCAGGGCGGCCTGATCCTGACCTTTGTGGTGATGCTGTGTCGGAAATGGCGTCGGGCGGAGTCACATCTGTTAGGAAAGACTTGGGCCACCGGATTTTTCATTTGGATCCAAACCCTGTTGCTTGGAAATGCGCTGCCGCTGATCGATACCGGCAGCCTGTTCCCGTCGCGGGGATTTACCCGGATGGTCCGGATGATGAACCAGCGTCCGCCCGATCCGATGGAGGCGGTGGCGATGTCAGGCATTTACGGCTTGGTCACGCTGGCGCTGATTTTCATCCTGGTGGCGATCGTCACGCCGTCCACCGATTCCCAGCTCCGTGGTTGGCGGCGGGCGCGCAAGCAGGGCGATACCTCGCTTTCGTTCTTCTCCGACGCGGCGACCGGATTCTGGGCAGCGATCGTGATGGGGATCGCCGGGGCGGGCGGATGGTTCCTGTTTACCCGTGGGCTGGTCGAGTCGCGCTGGTTCCCGGGGCACGAGGTTCCTGTCGGAGTCTTCGGCCTGTTCGCTGCGGTGCTGCTTTCGGCGGGGGTCGGCTACCAGGCGCTGTTAGAGGCGAAAGGGGGCCGTTATGTGACTCTTACGGCGATCTTCGTCGGAGTGGTGCCGGTCATGATCGGCGCGGTGATGGCGGTGAGCGAGAACCTCGCGCCGGTCGCGGTTTGGCTCATCGGCATGTCGCCGCTCAGCCTGCCGGTCTATGCCTCGTCGAGCTTGCTGTCCTTGGCGGAGTTGCCGGAAGGCCTTGCCCGGGCGATGCCACGAGCGTTCCAGTTCTGGCTCTTTGTCGCGATCCTGAGCTGCTGCTGGCTGGTCAAGAACCTGTGGGCCGCGCGTCGTGCGATGGCGAGGAAGGTGCTCGATGCACCGGCGGCGGATCCGTGAAGCGGCGTGTTCTGGGAGGAAGAGTGAGAACAACGAAATCGGCGAAATCTCGCGAAAG
>JAYTLR010000194.1:0-2210 GCA_043729195.1 Akkermansia sp. | reverse complement strand
TCCACGGCGGGTGCGAAACCATCGGAAACCATGTAATCCAGAATGCTGCGGCGCAACTGGCGGGCGGCCGGGCGCTTGGCGAGATCGCTGGCGATGTTGAGGGTGCAGACGAAGAGTTTTCCGGGACCGACTTTCGCCTCCCAGAGGGCGGCGGGAAGGGCGTTGCGGTTGTATTTATCGATGAAACGGAGAGGCATGACGGGCTTGGTTTCGAGCGCGTCGAGGTCCATGGCGAAGGATGTGGAGAAGAGTTCCCACCATTGCCAGTTGGTGTGGGTGTCGGTGGGAAAAGCGGCGAATGCGGGATGCGCGGAATCGATGGTGGCACCGAGAGTGCCGGGCTGGTCGGGGAAATGGAGTGGCGACCAGAAGACGGGAACGAAACGGGCGTCGATGGGCGTGGTGAGGGCGGAGCGGGAAGGCAGGAGCAGGACGCGACGACCGGCGGCGAGCGCCTCGCGCAGGGCGGGGCCGGGCGAGTCGAGCACGAGAAGATCGGCTGGCTCGGGCACGGGGGCGGCGGGGAAAATCCAGACGGGCCAGGAGTTTTTCACGGCGCCGTCTGCGGATGAGACGACGAGTTCGAGCCGGGTGGCGGTGGAAAAGCGGCCGAGTGGAAGCTCGAAGCGGCCGATGCTGTGGCCGTTTCCGAGCGGATAAGTGGCAGCGCCGAAATCACGGGAGGCGATGGTAGCGCCATCCGGAGCGAGCAGGCTGGCGGTGAAGGTGGTGGCGAGCGGTCCCTGGGTGAAGTTGGCGAGTTCTAGGTCGGCGGCGAAGGTTTCGGAGTTCTGCCAGACGAACTTTTCCATGCGGGCAAGCGGCACGGCGGGACCGGCGAACTGGTGGAACTTTTCAGCGGTGATGAAGCCCTTGCTGTCCCAGAATGCGTCGAGCAGGCCGACGGTGGCGGTGCTCTGGCCGGGGAAATCGTGGAGGTCGAGGAGCTGGATGCCGGCTTGTTCCGGGGTGCGCAGCGCACGCTCAATGTCTTCCTTGTAAAGCAGGGCGGCGAGCATGCCGGAATCGCGGGTGAGTCGTGGCGCGTCATCGAGCCTGCCGCGGCGGGCGAGGTCGTCGCGGATGGCCTCGTAGCCAAGGGCGCGGAGGGCTCCGCCTTCATATTTCGGCAATTCGGCGAGGTTGGGGTAGTTGTTGTACTGGCCAACCTCGTGGGCGACGAGGGGGATCTTGATGCTGGAAAGCCCATCGCGGTAATCACGGGTGGTGTTGGGCGGGGTCTGGTTGAGGAATCCCTGGCCGCGGACCCAGCCGGAGGCTGTTTCCTGAGAAATGAAGTAGTCGTCTGCGGGGCCGGGCGATTTGCCGCGCGGGGAAAACGAGAAGGAGGTGCTGGTGAGGAGCTTGCCGGGAGCGAGACCGCGGAAGTGGTTTAAGAGGCGGTCCATGGCGTCGTAGTCGCCGGTGAGTTCGTTACCGAGGCAGAACATGACGAAGGATGGATGGTTGCCGAACTCGCGGAGGATGCGCTCGCCTTCGGCGCGGAAAAAATCGTCCACGGCCGGGCGCTGGCCCATGTGGAATGACCAGTTTGGCAGCTCGATCTGAAGGTAGATGCCGTGCTTGTCGGCGGCTTCGAAGGCGGCGCGGGGCGGGCACCAGGAGTGGAAGCGGAGGTGGTTGAGCCCATAAGCCTTGAGGGTGGTGCAGATTTTTTCCCACTCGATGCCAGTCATGTCGGGGTGGCCGGTTTTCGGGAAAATGGCGCATTCGAGGGTGCCGCGGAGGAAGGTGGGGCGGCCGTTGATCAGAAGTTTACGGCCCTCAGCAGTGAAGGTCCGATGGCCGTAGTTTTCGGCGACGGTCGATTCGCCGGCCTCGCTGGTGACGCGGGCTTCGACTTGATAGAGCGCGGGGGTGAACTCGTCCCAGAGTGCGGGCGAGGCACCGAGCGGGATGGCGATTTCGCGGCTCGATTCGCCCGGTGGGAGGGTGTGTTTCACCGTGACGGCTGGCAACGCGCGGCCAGCCGGGTCGGTGACGCGGACGGCGATGGTGGCGGAAACGGAGCGGACGGTCGAGTTCCGGAGCGTGAGCGTGGCGGCGATGCGACTGCCGTCCGGGCGGAGGCGTAGAGCCTCGACGCGGGCCTTTGGCAGGGCGGTGAGGGCGAGCTTGCCGACAGCTCCGTTCCAGATCGTCTGGGTGGCGTTGGTGTAGGCGTGGCCCATGCCGATGGGGAGTTTCTC
>JAYTLR010000193.1:0-13448 GCA_043729195.1 Akkermansia sp. | reverse complement strand
GACGTGACGGACGAGGTAGTTCCCCACCTTCCCTCCGACGCGGGCTGCGGCGCGGGGGAGCGGATCGTCCGGATTCCCCGCGCGGTGCTGGTCGCGGCGTGGGAGTCGATCCCGGAGCTTTGCTAGGAGCCGAATCCGGCATGGTCTATGAGCCGGAAGCTGAGGCTTCCAATCTGAAATGGGTCGTTCGGTTCGTCGATCAGTACCCCGTCAAGGGGCACGCTATTATTTCCCGCCTCCCTTGCATCCGCCCTCGACGGCTCGCATGGAAACCGTCGGCATTGCCTCGTATGTGTCAATTGCGTAACTGGGAGTCGGCAGGAGTTATATTCCGGTAAGGCTCATGCTGTTGTGGAAGATTCCCCGATGCTGGAGGAAAGGATTTGCCAGTGGAGGTGCCTCGCTTGGGAAACTTTTCCTTTACCGCTGCGGCCCCAGCTGCTGCGGTGCAGGGAGTAGAGGGAAGATTTTCAGTTACAACGCCAGACCGACTCACCGAGCCGGTAAAAAGGTTTTCCACAACTTGCTTCCGTGCCGACATGAGCTCAGACCACCAATCAGAATTGAGACTGCTCGTTGCCGCAGTCGCCTTGATCGCTGCCGGAACTATTGATGCGGCTCCGGTTGTTTACGAGGGGTTCGACTACCCTGCAGGCAACCTTCACGGAGCGTCGGGTGCGTCGGAAGCTGGTCTGGGCGCGGCATGGACAGCACGTGTGGAGGGAGTGCACTCGACCACGGTCAGGAGCGTCTCGCTGGTCGGCAGCTACGCGTCGTCAGGCGGGTCGGTCGGCCCCTTGAGCGCGGGAGTCAACAAGTTCGGCGGATCGCGGCCGATCCTCGCCTCGGCTCTGGCAGCCAACGGGCTTCTGAACGACGGGGCGACTCTTTGGATGAGTGTGGCGATGGGATATGGGACGGGGGGAAACCTCACCAATGCCCGCCTCGGAGTCGCATTGGCCAACAGCAGCTTCAGCGCGGGAAATTTCGACTATTGGGTCGGCAACGAAGGAAGCCAGCTTGGTTCCGGAGTGGGCCTTACGCTTGGTCGCATCAATTCCGTCAACGGGCGGGTGGTGGCCACCCAGTTCAAGGACTTGGCGGCGGGCGATGGCATCGCCGGCAATGTTCTAGGCAATTGGACCGGGACTGGCACGACCGTCGGTGCAGGGGCACATGGTCTTTTCGTTGCAAAGTTCACTTGGGGAGCGACGCCCGCCGATCCTGATACGATCACGATTTACCAACCGGATTCGAGCCTCAATCAGGGCGCTCCCATCTCGGTCCTCACGGGCATTCTCGTCAACCAGGCCGCGTTCGACACCATCACCTTCGCACGGGGTGATGTCGTGACCATGGACGAAGTCCGCTTCGGCGCGGCCTTTGCGGATGTCGCTTCGGGAGACACGGTGGCTCCTGTGGTCGTTTCGACCACACCTTCGGGAACCTCGGGAATTCTTCCACCCAAAATCGTCTTTAACGAATCCATCAAGAAGGGAAGCGGCAACATCCGGATTTTCGACGCGGACGGCTCGACTCTTTACAGTCAGATTTCGGTTCAGGATGAAGCGCGGGTTTCGATCAGTGGATCGACGATGACCATCACGCCGGACATCGGGTTTGGCATCGGAGATTCCTACTATGTGGAGCTGGACGCCGGAGCTGTGACCGACCTCGCTGGAAACCCCTTCGCCGGGTTCGCCGGGAGTTCGACCTGGTCGTTTGCGGTCGGGCCGCTCAGCTATCCGAACGATGATACGGATGGGGACGGGCTGACCAACGCTGTCGAATCCACGCTGGGAACAGACCCGCTGGTTCCTGACACGGATGGCGACGGTTTGTCTGACGGCCAGGAGGTAAGCCTTGCCACGAACCCTGTTGCTGCGGATTCCGACGGTGACAGCTTCAATGATTTCATTGAGGTGCAGGCGGGATCGAATCCGCTGGTCGCCACGAGCGTTCCCCAGGATGTCGATGGGGACGGCCTCGCGGATGCGTGGGAACTCACCCATTTCGGGAATCTCAGCCGCGACGGCTCCGCCGACTCCGATGGGGATCTGCTCACGGATGCGTTCGAATACCAGCTCGGGCTCATCCCGGTAAACACCGACAGCGACAGCGACGGCAATCCGGACTGGATGGGCGTTCCCGGTTATCTATACGTGGAGCATTGGGACGATATTCCAGGCGCGACTGTGGGTGATCTGATCGCGAGCGGGCCGTTCTATGGCCAGTCGGACGAGGTGTATCTGGTTTCTCAGGCAAAGGCCCGGAGCGGTGTCGGCGACAACTATGGGGTGCGGATGTCGGGGAGGGTCATCGCGCCCGTCACCGGAGCCTACCGCTTCTGGCTCGCCGGGGACGGAGCCTGCGAGCTGTTCCTGTCGACGGATGCCAGTGCCTTCAACCGGCGAACGATTGCCTCGATCACGGTGGGGACCGGCGAGAATCAATGGAATGCCGAGCCAGCCTCCCGAAGTGCTTTCATCAACCTCGAAGCCGGTCAGGAATACTACTTCGAAGCTCTGATGAAGGAAAGCACCGGGACGGACCACCTCTCGGTGGCCTGGAGCTATCCGGGACAGAACATCCAAATCATTCCCGCCGCGCGATTGAGATCGTATGTCGCCGAGTCGGGCGACGCGGATCGCGACGGTCTTCCCGATGCGTGGGAACTGCAGGTGGGGCTCAATCCCGCCGACAATGGAGCGGTCGACCTCCACCAAAGCAGCTACTGGGACATCGACGGCGACGGGCTGCGCAACTTCGAGGAGTATCAATTCGGCGGAGATCCGCATGTGGTGGGAGGCCAGATCGGCTTCCTCGAATTTGACGAGTGGACCGGGGTGCCCGGGACGGACCTGCGGGCGTTCTTGACGGGACCGGATTATGCCAGCGGTCCTGATCTCAGAACCTGGACACGGGCGGACGTTCCCGCTCTGGGCTACGACTTCGGGGCGCGCCTTCGGGGCACCATCACTGCCCCGGAGACCGGCATTTACACCTTCTGGGTTCGGGGTGACGACCGGGTCGAGCTTTGGTTGTCGCCGAGCGAGTCGCGTTTCGAGAAGAAGCGGATCGCCTACAGCCTGCTTTCCACGACCGCCACGAACTGGATCCGCTACGGGACCCAGCAGAGCACTTCGGTGCGGCTTGAGCAGGGAGAAGAATATTTCGTCGAAGGCTTCATCAAGAACAGCGGGGTCGGCGGTTACTACTCCATCGGCTGGTCCCGCGTCCCGGACTCGGGGTGGAGTTCCGCCGACATCGGCGTCGCCCCGGCCACTTGGACCGTTGACGGTCGGGCCGCTTCTGTTGCGGCCGCAGGGGGAACGATTTCGGGCACTGCCGATTCGTTTGCGTTCCGCTACTTCGCGCTGGAGGGCGACGGCGAGTTTGTCGCACGTCTTGGAGACATCACCGCGGGGAACAGCAAGGCTCGCGCCGGACTCATGATCCGCGAGTCGTTGGATGCGGGAAGCAAGAACGCCATGATGCTGCGCACGGGTGACGGGCGGCTCATCTTCCACTTCCGGGATGAAACCGGTGGGACAGCGGAGGACAGCTTCACCAACGTGACCGAAGAACCCTACCAGTGGCTGAAACTGCGACGCAAGGGCGATACCCTGACCGGGTACTACTCGTTGGACGGGAAGACCTGGAGACAGCGGGGGACCTGCTCGATCTCCATGAACCAGACGGTATACGCGGGGCTGGCGGTCGCGGAAGTTCTTGCCGGAGGGGGAATGCAGGCGTCATGGAACGACATTTCGATCGCGAAACAGTCCGAGATTGAAGTGGTGCCGCCGTCGGTGCTGACCTCCGTAGTCCCCGACCCGCTCGACGGGGACGACGACAACCTGCCATACGCCTGGGAACTCCTGTGGGGTCTCGATCCTTCGACGGCGGCCAACGGCAAGGGTCAGTTCGGTGACCCGGATGGTGACGGCCTCAGCAACTTCGAGGAGTACCAGCTTGGTTCGAATCCGGTGATCGCCGAGCCGGTTCCGGGCTATCTGACTCTGGATCGATGGAAGGGCGTTGACGGCACGATTTACGGATTCGTCCGATCGCGGAAGTTCCTCGGCGCTCCGGACGAGACCGAACTGATCGGAGGAACGGAGTACAACAACTTCGAGGTCCACGGATACGGCCAGCGGGCTCGGGGAGCGCTGGTGGCTCCCGTGACCGGCACCTACCGGTTCTGGATATCCGGTGAGCGGGATTTCGAGCTTTGGTTGTCGAGCGGCGCTTCGAAGTTCAACAAACGCCGCGTGGCTTCCACATGGCATGACCAGATCGACACCACGGAGGCGGTCGATCTTCGCGAGTGGGACAGTTACTCAAGCCAGATGTCCGAGCCGGTGCGACTTGTGGCGGGACAGCCCTACTTCATGGAAGTCCTTCATCAGGACACTCTCGCTCCGGGGCATTTCTCGGTGGCGTGGAGCTACACCGACGAGGCAACCGGAATCACCACAGACCGTGGTCTCATCCCGGGGAGCGCCCTCCGCAGCCACGTCGCGGGCTACAATGACGCGGACGACGATTATCTGCCGGATTCCTGGGAATCGTTGGTGGGTCTCGACCCGCTCGACAAGGGCTCGTTGGATTTCGCGAGGCAGGGTGAGTACGGTGACTTTGACGGCGACTTTCTCACCAACCGCGAGGAATGGCTTCTTGGCTCCGACCCGACCAAGGTGGACACGGATGGCGACGGCATCGGCGACTATGACGAGGTGAAATCCTACCGTTCTGATCCCTCCTCACCGGACACCGCGGGCGAGCAGGTGGTGGCAACGATTCCGCCGCTTTCGGTCCAAGGCCTCGGCACGGACTGGGTGGACACCGGAGGCGGGGTTCTTGCGACGAGCTTCCGCGATGAGGGTGTCTGGAACTTCACGGTTCCGTCCGCCGGACTCTGGATAATCCGCGTGGACATGAAGCTTGTTGGGAATCTGGACCAGGTGGAAGTGCTTCCCATCCGGATGATGATCGATGGCGACCACATCGGCCGGAGCGAGGTTGTCTTCAGAAATGGCGGGTCATCTTCGCTCAGGGTCTTTTCGTCCTATCTGGCTGCCGGCACGCACGAACTCGAACTCTACTTCGATAACTACATGGCCCGGAGGTCCGTTCAGGTGCTCGGCTTGTCGCTGATTACTCCGGGCGGCCTCGATGCCAACGGCAACGGCTACGCCGACGTGATAGAGGCATTGCTGATCGAGAACGGCGAGATTGCCCAGAACACCGTCGTGGAATCCCACGTGTCGCCGGTGTTCATCGAAGGGCGCTCGCGCTCGCTTGATCTTTTCGAATTGAGGACAAGTCAGGAGGGACCGGGCTCGACCATACGGCACAAGGATTCGTTTTGGAGCAAGCAGATCCCCAAGATCCAGCTCGCAAGGGACTCGCTGACAGCATCCATCCTGGCGTCGCCGGGGAGCAGTCGCTCAGGGGCTGGGAGCGTTCATACGGTGAGTCCCGGTCCGGGTTCGTCCACTTGGTTTGGGAATCTGACTCTCAACGCGAATCAAGCCACCGGCTACACCGCGTTTTTCGAGAACGGGACTTTTGCAAGTTCCGGGGTCGTAGTCTGGCGTCCGCTGAATTTGTTCGAGAAGGACGAGATCATCATTCCCGTGGGTTCCCAACTGCTCATGAGTGCCTGGGATTCGGAGACCGACAATAGCAACCTCAACTTTACTGTCGATGGCGTGGCACTGCCCCAGTTCAATGCACAGAATGCCGTTGCCCACCTGTTCGGCACGCCCGGGGAGCATCTCGTCACTGTCCTTCACGCCAAGTCGGGACTCACGGCAACCCTCGTCGTCACAGCGGAAAGTGCGGATGTTAAATCCGGGATACTGCTCGCCGAACAGAGTTCGCGCATCGTGACTCTTCCGGGCGTTGAACCGCACCTAGTGCTAGATGCCGACGGCGACCTCAGCATCGGTGTGCCGGAACCAGGCACTGGGGGAGGAAGCCGGGCACGGCTTGGCGGATTCGTCCCAGGCTCGTACAACTTGGCGGCCCGGATGCATGAAGCAGGTCCCATCCTCGATATCGAGCCCGTGACCGTCACCGGGGTATCGGATGCCCTTAGGAACGACAGCGACGTGGTGACGCCGATCGGCAACGGTATGATGCGGGTGCTTTCGCCTTTGCTGGTGACGAATCTCCCGCCCGGTGCCGTGGTCATCGTCAACATCTTCGCGGGCGGCGTGATGTTCGCAGACGGCACCACGCGGAAGACTTTCACCGCCGCGGACTTTGACGAGAACGGGGTCCTGATTCTGGAACTGCTCGTCCCCGTGGACCGCTTGGGCGCTCCTTGCCACAACGTCTGGATCGAGGATGCGGACGGATTGCGAATCTTCTCGACCTCCAATTGACGGGCGGCCCTTGCATCCTCTCACCCGAAACAATCAAACCTCATGATCCGGCGTCCACTCATCATCGCGACCTCCTTGCTCCTCGTCGGGGCGGTGGCGCTGCTGGTGCGTGAGCTGGGCAAGCCGGCGCTTGTCCCGGCACCGGTTGTTACGGCGGACGAGCAGGTGCCCAAGAAGGTCCGGCCCCAGCCACGGCGGGGCTCCGTCGTGCCCGGGCTGATCGAGATTCTTTCCGACCTGTCGCTTCATCGCACCCGGCACATCGAGACGGTGCGCGGTCTCCCGAAGGACCTGACGGATGACGAGCTTGGAGGTCTCATCGATCTGATCCGCAGCCCGGTCCCGGAGACCAGGAACCCGCAGGACTGGTACGTGATCCTCAATGAGATCATGAACGTACTCCATGATCCGCGTTGTGACATTGATGCTTACAGGGTGGCGATGGCGGCGCTTGTTCAGGACAGGGCCGTGGATCCGGTCGTCCGGGACTATGCGGCCCAGCACCTCACGCTTTCGGTCAAGGGGGCATCGTCGGGCCAAGGACTGGCCGGCCTGCCCATGGTCATGGAAACCTGCTTGAAAGTCGTTGCGAGCGACGAGGATTCCTTCGAGGACGTGACCGGCACCGTCTTGCTCTCGCTCTGCAGCCTGAGCGAAAGGCTGCCATCCGAAGCGCTTGATGACTACCGCGCTCGCCTCGGGGAAGCAGTCATCCCGCTGGTTTCGGGATCCCGCAAGGCCAGTGTCGCGAACCGCGTCTCGGCAATCCAGGCATCGGGCCGGATGGGATTCACGGACGCCCTGCCGGCAATCAGGGAACTCGCACGGGACCAGGATGCGAATCTTGCCGTGCGTCTCAGCTCGGTGGCGGCCCTCGGGTACTTCTCCCGCCCTGAAGACCGCGATTTCCTCAAGCAGCTCGCAGAAAGCAATTCCACCCTCTCGCCAGCGGCCCAAACCGCCCTCCATTCTTCCCTCTAGCCTCCTGTCCCTCTCTTCAAGATGAACCGCCATTTTTCCATTGGATCCATGACACCCCATACAACCCGACTGATTGCGGTCGTTGCAGGCCTGACACTGGCATTTCCCGACCGGCATGCGTCGGCGGTGAACGTGGGCGGAACGTTGGCCTGCGACACAACTTGTCCCACCTGCGATTCGTGCGACGCGACTGCCTCGGCAGACCCGGTCAATAGCTCTCTTGCCAGCATCGATCTGAGCTTTGACCTTGGCGGCGCGCCGTTTCTCCGTCCCGCCGACTTTTCAGCTTATCACGTGGCGGCACTGGCCAATCTGGGGGACCGTCATCTCCAGCAGAGTTTTTCCTCGATCATGGGTTACTTCGACGACGCGGAGATCACGAATCTGTGGCGCTCGGAACTTCGGCTCAAGACCGATACGATCACCGCTGCTACCTTTAACGTTGCGAGTCTTGAGTATAACCACGCGCAGAAGATGGAAGTGATCAAGGTCGGTGGCGTCATCCGCCAGGTTCTGACCTACCATTTCCTCGTGGACGTGCAGGAGCTGGCCTCGCCTGCCGAGGGCTTTGAACTCAAGTGGTACTTCGCGGCCGACAAGGGTGCAAAATCAGGGGGACTATACGGCCTTCCTGGAGGGACGCCGGTCAAGCATGTGACCGTCAGCAACCCAACGCCGGCAACCTACACTACCGTCGACGTTCACTCGTTGATGAAAACTCCAAACGCGTCGCAGCGCAAGATTCACACGCGGTACGTTTTCGAAACTAACAGTACCACCGGGCGGCTTGAGCATCACATGGAGACATGGACCGACAAGCCGGCCGAGACGGGTGCGACCAAGATCGAGGTGGTGACGCTTGACTACCTCGCCGGCACACCAGCTTCCAATGCCAAGGACTACGTCCGGTCACTCAGCCGGGCCGATCTCTCAGCAGCCGGAGCGTACGGCTCCTTGACCTTGATTTCGCGGATCCGCGAGAAATGGTCAGACATCGCGGGGAAGAGCCTGATGACCGAGAAGATCCGATTGTCCGGCACGGGGAGCAATACCGCCGGGTTGAAAACCACCTACGGCTACTACAGCGGCACCGGCAACACTCTGATCGACGGCCATCGGCGCTGGCAGAAGAACTATGATGGATCCTGGATCGTGTGGGATGTGACCGCAACCCAGACCAGTCAGACGGTGAAGGAGATCCGGCCGTTCGAAGACGGGGCGACCTTCGTGCTCGCCGACGATGGATCGAATGTCGGGAGCGTGGCGGAGACGGAGGCTTTCGTGACCCAGACCACTACCACCGGCAGCCAGATGACCGAGGTCCGCAGCGCTTTGGGCCAGCAGATCGGGAAAACGGAGAAGGCTTTCCTCACCGGTTCCGGCGGGGAGCGGATCAAGCGCGTCCGGGAGTTCTACACCGCTACCGCCTACTTCGAGACCTACAAGGCCTTCAACGCCTACGGGAACGGGACTGCGGCCAATGCCGGTCGTCTCGCGTGGGAGACCCATCAGGACGGCACCGCCACCACCTACACCTACTCATTGATGGGTAGCGATTTGGTAGTCACCCGGCGGAGTGGAGCCACAACCGGCACGGGTGCGACATCCACACCTGTGATCAGCGCCGGTTCCCAAAGCATCAGGAGCTACAACGAATTTCGCGAGATCTATTCAGAGGCCGAGTCCGACATAGAGAGCGGTCTTACCACTACGTTCTGGACCGGTAGCGATGCGGACCTCTACGGTCGGCCGGAAAAGGTAGAATACAATGGCAATGCCGGCGACTTCATGACGGTGACCCGCACCTGCTGCGGACCTACCGAAACACGTGACCGAACTGGCGCGGTAAATTCCTACGCCTACGATCTTCTCAAACGGCAGCATCGGACGGTTTTAAAGCGCTCGTCGACCAGCACCGAAATCGTCACCACGACCACACGCACGGGACTTACGACAAAAGTCGAGCGAAGCGACGGTACCGTTACCCTTCTGGTTTCCGAATCCACCGGATCGATGGACGGTCTCACTATCGCGACCAAGTCCCCAGATGCGAATGGCGATACTCTCCCGGAAACGACGTCCCGCGAAATTGTCTTCGGGGTTGGCACCACGACAACGACCACCTACCCGGACACGACCCAGAAGATCAGCGCCACCTACCGGGACGGTTCCCCCAAGTCCTCGACCGATCAGGAAGATAACGTAGCGAGCTACAGCAATGGAGTCCATGCGGAGCAAGGCGGGGGGCTTTGGTCCAAGACGACCACTCCCGTATCCACCCAATGGACCAAGACCTATGCCGACCACCTCGGGCGGAGCTTCAAGACCGAGTTTCCGGATGGAGCGATCTCCACGGTGGGCTACTATGGGGCATCCGATCCGTCGGGCTCGCGTGGGAAAGTCGCTGCCATGACCGACCCCGACGAGAACGATACAGCGAATACCGGCAGCAAGGTGACCTACGGCTATAACGCGGAAGGCGAGCAGACTACCACGGCCGAGCTGATTGCCGACGGCCATACGCGGACCACGGTGACCGCCACCAGCGTGGTGAACAATACGGAGAGCGGCATCGGAACCGCCTCCAAGTCCACCTCGACCGTCAATTCCGTCCTCGTGAGTACAAATTACAGTTCCGTGGACGGCTACCGAAGCAAGAACGTCTCTTTCGGCCGTATTTCCTCCAGCACTCGAACAGTTGCCAGCAATGGTGTCTGGACGGAAACAAGCACTACGGCCAACGGCCAGCGCACCGTTCAGACTTATCTCAAAGGGAGACTCGATAACAGCGAGTACTTCGACAACCAGGCCACGCCGGTGAGCATTGCATCCACCGCTTACACCTATGATGATTTGGACCGTACCCTCACTACGGTGGATTCCCGCACCGGCACCACCACGATCGGGGGTTACCTCGAAAACGGGGCGGTCACGTCCGTAGTCACAAACGGAGGAAGTGATTCCAACGGCTACAGCTACAACGTGATGGGTCGGACCCTCACCGTCACGCTTCCGGACAACAGCGTAACCAATACGTCCTACACTCCGCGCGGGCAGGTCCGTGCCACCTGGGGTAGCCAGACTCACCCGCAGTTCAACGAATATGATGCCTTGGGCCGCCGGAGCAAACTTCACACCTGGCAAACCGCGCCCGCGCTCACCCAGGCCACGGATTCAGCGCCGGCCGGGTCTGCAGTGACAGAATGGCTCTACAACGGACAACGCGGATGGCTCGTAGAGAAGAACCACGACGGAGAAACGGACAACGGCATCGCCGATCCTGACTACACCTACACACTCGCCGGCCGACTTAAAATCCGCACCTGGGAACGCGGCGTGGTCACCACCTATGGCTACGACCGGGGAATGTTGGAATCCGTGAACTATTCAGACACCACCCCGGACGTGGGTTACACCTACGACGCCTTCGGTCGGCCGCGCACTGCCACCCAGGGCAGTGGGGGCGGCGCCAACACGACCACCTACGCCTACAAGGATGACGGCAACGGCAGCGGGGGCACCCTCGGCACCGGCCTCGGCCTTCATTCGGAAGCCATAGGCTACGGCGCAAGCGGCCTGTCCCGCACCCTGCTGCGACACGAGGACAGCCTCCTTCGTCCGGCTGGCTATCAGCTCAAGAACGGAGCTGGCGTCGATCATGCCACCGCCTACGGCTACGACTTTGCCGGCCGCCTCAAGCACGTTGACCCGAGCTACCCGCTGCCGACCACCCCAGCCTTCGCCTACGGCTTTGAAGACGACTCCATCGGGCTCGTCGGGACGGTCACCGGCCCTGCACACACCGCCACCAACGGCTGGGAACCCAACCGCGACGTGCTGGACACAAAGACCAACGCCGATCTTGCCTCGACACCGGTCACGATTTCCTCCTTCAACTACGGGGTGAACAACCTCGGCCAGCGCACCGGCGTCTTGACCAGCGGCTCCGCGTTTTCCGGAGGTTACTCTCTCGGCTGGGCGTACAACGACCGGGGCGAGATGGAGGAGGAGGATTTCGGAGCTAACCAGACCAGCGAGGCCCGCGACCGAGCGTTCCTGTATGACGAGATCGGCAACCGCGAGAAAACCGCCAACGGCCTGCTCGCCAACCTGCCCGCGACTCCAAACTACGCGGCCAACGCCCTGAACCAGTACACTACCGCAAACGGCATCACGATTTCGACCACTCCAGCACCCTACGACGCCGATGGCAATGGCAAGGCGTGGAACATACGTAATCCTCTTGGGACTTCCAGTCTTGCGTCGTGCGTCTTTACTTGGGACGCGGAGAATCGTCTGACCGAAGTTAAGGACTCCGGCGGGAACGTCATCGCCAGCTACGCCTACGACTTCCAGAGCCGCCGCATCCGCAAGACGGTGGCTGGCGGGGAGGATGTCGCCTTTTTCTACAATGGCTGGAACTGCATTGCGGAATACCAGGTCGGGACGAGCACCCCTAAGGCTCGCTATATCTGGGGCTTAGATCTAAGCGGCTCGATGCAAGGAGCCGGCGGAGTCGGGGGGCTGCTAGTCGTCACGAACTCAGCGGGAAGCTACTACCCAACCTACGACGGCAACGGGAATGTCAGCGAGTATGTGAATTCAAGCGGCGCAAGCGTCGCCCACTTCGAATACGACGCCTTCGGCAACGTGGTAAATTTCACCGAGTCGAGCGCGGGAGTTGCCGCGTCGTTTCGTCATCGTTTTAGCACCAAGCCCCAAGACAACGAGACGGGGCTGCTTTACTACGGTTACCGATACTTTGATCCGGTGACGGGGAGATGGCCAAGCAGGGATCCGATTGGGGAACGGGGTGGGAAAAACCTGTATGGGTTTGTATTTAATTCCCCACTTGGATTCATTGATTTATTAGGCAGTGCGCCTTTGCAAATTGATGTGAATTCTGAAATTTGGAGAAAAATCCCAAGGGAGATTCAGATTAGAATTTTAAACGATAAGCTAGGACGTGTCATTGTTCCTGGTCCGAATACAGGAAATATTGTGGACGATATCGCATCGGTGCTCGCGTGGATTCAATCTTACGAAGAATCCGGGGAAGATGTCCCGGACTATGTGACGGATCGCTTAGATGATTTGGTTGATTTGTCTCAACTGCCTCCATTTCAGAATAGTTGCAAATGCTGCAATCCAGAAACTGGTGAAGTAGTTGAGACGATGGAATTTTGGGAAAAGGAGGGAATGGAAAGTTTTGATTCCTGTGTGGACAAGAATCTCAAGCATGGTTGGGTGCGGCAGATGAGGACAGCCATGTCGGCAGCTAGTCGGGCGTCGGTAGTAGTGGTGGTGGGGGGTGCGAGCATTACAAAAGTAATTAAAACAATAAAGACATGTAATAAAATCCGGAGGATTGTTCAAATTGCATCGGTTGTCGGCACCGTAGCCACGATTGCTGAGTGGGCCGGAGAGAAAGCATACAATGATGACGTGGAGCAGGCTTCTGAAAAATGTGGGAAGTGTGTTTGCCCTGACGGGTTCCTGCTAGAGTGCGGAAGAACGACGAATTACAATTATTAATGAGCCGAAAGTCTGATTTAGATGCACGAACTAGGTTTTATTCATACCCCAAATACTTGGGGTTGAGTGGAGTGCTCTTGCTTATTGGGTCGCTGCTGATAGAGTTTTTTACAGGTTCAGAGTCGTATTTATATATAATGATTAGAATTGCTGGATTTCTTTCGATTTTCTGCTCGTGTTGGCTGATAAAGCAGTCACGGGTCGCCAAAAAGTAGGTGTGTATTCGTAGGTGTGGTCCCTAGCGCTGCTTGGTTTCTCTTGGCGGGCACTCGGCTCAGGTTATTTTCCAGACCGCATAGAAAAAAAGGTCCGTCCCCGAGTAGAAAAGCCCATCGAATTTCCCGCCACCTCAGCCTCTGCCCCATGCGCCTGCGACGCCTCAAAGCCCCTGCTTTCCTTCCGGTCGCCTACTACCATGTGGTTTCACGGGTTGTGGACCGGCAGTTCGTCCTCGGGGAGGAGGAGAAAGACAAGATGGTGGAATACATGCGGACCTATGAGCGGTTCGGCGGGCTGCGGGTGATTTCCTACTGCATC
>JAYTLR010000192.1:0-4355 GCA_043729195.1 Akkermansia sp. | reverse complement strand
TCTACCCACGGGACGACGCGCCCCAACAAACAAGCCCCTATGAAGAAATAGCGAAATGAATTTCGATTGCCGGTTGACAGCCCTTCTCATGGAAGCGGGGGCGAGCGTCGATCACGGGGTTGAGTGTGAAACTAGGGGAGAGCATGTGAACAGGGCGGCTGATAGGGGTTGCTGTGTCTCGACTTGTTGTGCTTCTTGGATTCATTCACGGGGCGGGGTCAAGAGAGCAGGTAAGAACCAAAGCGGAAAGCTGACACACTCAGGAAACCAGTGGATACTCCGATACCGGCTCCGAGCGCGACGGAAACCAACCGCGAAAGTAGAATGCCTCGTTTGCGAACGAACCGAATCGCCACTGTCAGCAGCACCATAAAGGGGATCAATGCTAGAGCGATACCAAGAATCAGAGTAAGGAAATCAGGTGTTGGACACGCAATAGCCACGCCAACCAACAACGCTATGACAGCAGAGAGCACTAACGCTGGACTAACGGATGCGGCTTGATTCTGGGAATTCATCTATTTGGCACAACAGTGTTATTCTGCCGCGCGCTGCATTGCAGGTGCTTCTGCGGCATGCTGCATAAGCACTGCTTATGCGGCGTTGGGGCTTTGAATCGGAGGGGGTATTCCACGCTGCCGAGGCTAACGATCTCGCATGGATCTGGCAAGTTGCACTTCGCGCGGGCGGGGCGAGAGGATTCGCGGAGGCCGGTCGTGTTGTGACGGGTGGGTTGGTGAGGGATTTTAGGGTGGGGCGGGCCGTTGGCGACCATTCCCTCCTTCGCTGAAGCTACGGAGGGCAGGCCGGTCGGCCGAGGGCGGTCCGACCCTACCTCCGAGGGCGTTTCGACTTCGGACGGCGTCCGAACCTACCTTTGCTTCACAGCGTCGAGTGACACAGCTTCTCTCGTCGGTCCTTGACCAGCTTCACCACCAGCGAGGTCCAGCCGGTTTGGTGCGAGGCACCGAGGCCTTCGCCGGTTTCGGCGTGGAAGTATTCGTGGAAGAGCAGGAGGTTTTGCCAGTGGGGGACGTCGCCGTAGCGGTGCGCTTCGCCGAAGCAGGGGCGGTGGCCGCTTTCGCCGGGGCAGAAGAGCGAGATGAGGCGGTCGCAGAGGTCGATGGCCACCTCGCGCAGGGTCTTCTCGACGCCGGAGCCGGTGGGATACTCGATCTTGAAGGCATCGCCGTAGAAGTGGTGATAGCGCTCGAGGGCTTCGATGATGAGAAAGTTGGTGGGGAACCAGATCGGTCCGCGCCAGTTCGAGTTGCCGCCGAACATGTCGGTGTTGGATTCGCCGGGGGTGTAGCGGACTTCGTTGCGCTTGCCGCCGTGTTCGAAGACGAAGGGTTTTTCGCCGTGGGCTTTGCTCAGGGAGCGGATGCCGAAGTCGGAGAGGAACTCCTTCGGATCGAGCATGCGGGCGAGGGTTTTGCGGAGATGGACTTCCGACGGGATGGCCAGCAGGCAAAGGGCGGAGCCCTTGTCGCCGGTGTGGCGGCGGATGCTGATGTATTTCAAGAGATCCGGCCGGCTGCTGAGGAACCAGTCCATGCGCTTGCGGAAGCCGACGAGTTTTTCAATCTTGCGCTGCTTGAGAACCGTCACCGCACACATCGGGAGCAGGCCGACGAGCGAGCGGATCCGCAGGGGGATGGGCGCGTCGTGGTTCACGATGAGCTGGTCGTAGTAGAAGCCGTCCTGCTCGTCCCAGAGGCCGGTGCCGCCGAGGGTGTTGATGGCATCGGTGATGTTGACGAAGTGCTCGAAGAACTTCGACGCGATGTCCTCGTAGGCCGGCTTTTCTTCGGCGAGTTCCAGCGCCATCGCCAGCATGAGGAGGCAGTAGGAACCCATCCATGCGGTGCCGTCGGCCTGGTGGAGTTTTCCGCCGTCGGGCAGGGCGTGGGAGCGGTCGAAGACCCCGATGTTGTCGAGCCCGAGGAAGCCGCCGCCGAAGACGTGGCGGCCTTCGACGTCCTTGCGGTTGACCCACCAGGTGAAGTTCAGCAGCAGCTTCTGGAAGCAGCGTTCGAGGAAGAGCAGGTCGCGGCTGCCCTTGGGATCGGCGATCTTGTAGACGCGCCAGACGGCCCAGGCGTGGACGGGCGGGTTGACGTCGGAGAAGTTCCACTCGTAGGCCGGGAGCTGGCCGTTCGGGTGCATGTACCATTCCCGTAGTAGCAAAAGGAGCTGGTCCTTCGCGAAATGCGGATCGACCGCGGCGAAGGGGATCATGTGGAAGGCGGAGTCCCAGGCGGCGAACCAGGGGTATTCCCACTTGTCGGGCATCGACAGGATGTCGCGGGCGAAGAGGTGGCCCCAGTCGGAGTTGCGGCCTTTGAGGCGGGACTGCGGCGGTGCCGGGCCGTCGGCGTCGCCTTTCAGCCAGTCTTCGATGACGTAGTGGTAGAATTGCTTGGTCCACAGCAGGCCGGCGTAGCCCTGGCGGGAGATGAGGTATTCGTCTTTCGACAGGCCGGGAGTGATGACTTGGTCGTAGAAGGCGTCGCACTCGGCGATGCGTTCGGTGAAAGTTTCATCGAAGCCATCGAGCCCCTCGATGCCGTTGCCCCGGGTCGCCGCGTGCAAGCGGCAGCGGACCGTGACCGATCCGCCGGGCGGGACCATGAACTCGAAATGGGCGGCGGTTTTAGTGCCGCGGGGCAGGGGGGAAACCGCGTCCTCGTCGCCGTGGACCAGAAGCTTGTGGAAGGCGTCCTTCACGAAGTCGGTGGGCCCGCCGATGCCGTAGATGGCCCGGTAATCGGTCTCGTTCTCGGTGAAGAGCCAGCTTGTCTCGCCTTCAAGATCGGGGGAATCGGCGTGGAGGAGATAATCGCCGAGGGTCTCGTGCGAGGCGAAGACGTGGTCGCCGTGGAGGCCGAGCGAGGGCTTGCGGAGCGGGGTTTCACGATCGCTGCCCCATTTCCACACGTTGCGGAACCAGAGCATCGGCAGGACATGGATCGGCGCGGGGTCGGGGCCGTGGTTGGTGATGGTGATCCGCCACAGCAGGTCTTCCGGCGAGCGCTTGGCGACTTCCTGGACGACGTCGAAGTAGCGGCCGTCGTCGAACATCCCCATGTCGGCCAGCTCCAGCTCCGGGCCCTCGCGGCCGAGCTTCGCGTTCTCCTCACGGATCCGGGTGTAGGGGAACTTCGCGTGGGGGTATTTGTAGAGTGCCTTGGTGTAGGAGTGGGTGGGGGTGGACTCCAGGTAGTAGTAGCACTCCTTGACGTCCTCGCCGTGGTTGCCCTCGTTCCCGCCGAGACCGAACAGCCGCTCTTTCAAGATGCTGTCCTGGCCGTTCCACAGGGCGGGGGCGAAGCACATCCGGCACTGGCGGTCGCACCAGCCCTGCAGGCCGTCCTCGCCCCAGCGGTAGGCGCGGCGGCGGGCGTGGTCGTGGGGGAATTCGCTCCAACTGTTCCCGTGCTCCGAGTAGTCCTCGCGCACGGTGCCCCACTGGCGCTCGCTGAGGTAGGGGCCCCAGCGTTTCCAGTTCTTCCCCCGGGTCTGGTCTTCTTCGAGGCGTTCGTGTTCGCGGGTCACGGCGGGGGTTTAAGCAGGAAGCGTGCGCCGCGGCCAGAAAGAGCGCGATTTCAGGGAATCCGTGAGTTGAAACGGCGGGGGATTCCGGTCAATTTTTCGCCGATGCATGCGCCATCCACTCCTGTTGTCGTCCTTCCCGGCGAGGCCCCGATCTTTGAGGCCTTCGGGGATCGGGCCGTTTTTCACCTGACCGGCGCTCAGACGGGCGGTCGCTACACGATGTTCAGCAGCGAAACGGCCCCGGGCTGCGGACCGCCGCCGCATTGGCATGAAAAGGACGACGAGTGGTTCCTGGTGGTCGAGGGCCAGGCGGAGTTCTTCAAGGACGGTGAATGGACGGCGGTGCCGGTGGGGTCCGCGGTGTATGTCCCGCACGGGACCGTCCATTCGTTCCGGAATGTCGGCGACACCCCGCTGAAGCAGATCATCCATGTGTCGCCCTCCGGCTTCGAGACTTTCTTCGAGCGCTGCGCGGCGGAATTCCGCCGCGAGGGCGGGCCGGACATGGGGGCGGTGACGAAGATCGCGGCGGAGCACGGGATTCACTTCGCACATTGAGCGGCCCATCGTGACACGATCCCTGGAAAGACGCCGCAGCGGGACGGGGTAAACTGGCGATGCGCCTTATCGCTTTGATGATGTTGTCGGGACTCGGATGCCTTCAGGCCGGAGTCGGGGTCGGGGCCAGGCCGGTGGACGGTGCCGAGGTGATCTTCGACGGCTCCCGCGAGATGCTGGATGCGAAGTGGACCTACTGGAAGGGCCCGCGCTTTGCGTCGGAGCTGCCGATCAAGTGG
>JAYTLR010000191.1:0-4247 GCA_043729195.1 Akkermansia sp. | reverse complement strand
CCACTTGATCGGCAGCTCCGACGCAAAGCGCGGGCCCTTCCAGTAGGTCCACTTCGCATCCAGCATCTCGCGGGAGCCGTCGAAGATCACCTCGGCACCTTTGATCGGTTTCGCTCCGACACCGGCTTCCGCTCTCACGCGCAAGGCCAGGGCGGACAACAGCAGGAAAAGGAACTCGGGTCGCATGGTTGATGCGATACTCGAGGCGACCAGGCTTTTCAAACACCGAACCGGAACGAATTTCAATCTCGACCGCTCCGTATCCTTCCCATGTCATTGCCAGATAGTCCCGCGATCGCATCATGACACGCTCTCCTCCCTGCGCATTCTGGCCATTCTCCTTCTGCTGCTGTCCGCTGGCCTCGTCCATGCACAGGCCTGGGTGCAGACCGTGAAGCACCGTCAAACGGCCTACTTCCTGTACGACAGCCGCATCGAGCGCTTTGACCTCGAAAGCCGGAACTGGCTCGCTTCGGTCGCCTTGCCCGCGGTCGGCGCCAAGTCGATGGCCACCTCCGACCGAGGCGTTTTCGTCGCCATCGGAACCAGCATCCGCCGCTTCGATCCCGACCTGGCCAACCGCACCCTGCTGACCACGGCCGCCCGGCCCGTGGCACGGTTGCTGTTGGATGACAATCTGCTGATCGCGACCCAGACCGGAGACGGGCTCACCGCTTTGTTCCACCCGCTGGATGGCGGCAGCCCGGTGCAATCGAACCTTGCGAACTCGACCTGGGATCTTCGGGGAGCCGCCTCCGTCATGCCGATCGGCAACAAAATCTTCGGCCGCAGTACGGTGCGAGGCCAGGCGGAGATCGTCCAGGTGACCTACCAGAACGCCGGCGGACTGATCGGGTTCATGGACAGCCCCTATACCAGCGGTGCCCTGCCCCTGGCCGCCAGGACCTGGGTGATGCCCGGCGAAACCCGGGTGGTCGACAACTCGGGCACCGTCTAGGCCACGGCCAATCTCACCCTTGCAGGCTCCTTCGGCGGATCCTTCACCGACATCGCCTTTCGTGCGAACGGGCTTGCCGTGGTATTGCGCGGCAACCGCTTGCGTCGATACCCACGACGGCAAGCGCCGCTGGAAGTCCGGCCGCTACGGCCACGGCCAGTTGCTATGGGTGGACGGACGGCTGCTGGTCACCGCCGAGAACGGCGAACTGGTTTTGTTAGAGCCGTCACCTTCGGCACCGAATGAACTCGCGCGCTTCCCCGTATTCGACGCGAAACTGTGGAACCCGCCCGCCCTAAGTGGCGATCTTTTACTGGTTCGTACCGATCAGGAAGCCGCCTGCCTGCGCCTGCCGCTGGCGAATCCAGATTGATCCTGGCAGCCGACCCGCTCGGCTCCCAGACCTGATACTCGGGGGCGCGATGGATGAAATCCTCGCGATCTTTCGCAGTTTTGAGGATTGCCACGCGAGCCGCAATCGCCCAATTCTCAGTCAGTGGCTAATACCCGTGCATTTTCTGCAATCATCCATCTTGCAGGCGTTGTTTGGATGTTCGCCACGACCGCGGCCGCCGGGCTCAGTCATCTGTTTTCTTCTTCAGATGAAGTTGCCATCACGGCTGCGGGCTACGTTGCGGAAGGCGACCTCAACTTGACCCTCGGTTTCGCCCCTCCACCGGGCACGAATCTTACCGTGGTGCGTAACGCTGGAAGCACGTTCATATCCGGGTCTTTCAACGGGGTTCCTCATGGAGCAATGATTCAGCTTGCTTTCGAAGGCCGTTCCCACTCGTTCCGGGCCAACTATTTCGGAGGAAACGGTCGAAGCCTGGTGTTGGAATGGGCCAACACGAAAGCGACCACCTGGGGAGCGAACGACTTCGGCCAGCTGGGTCAGGGGTGGCCCTTGAGCCATTTTTCTTGGTATCCCGGCGCAGTTCCCACCACCACTGTCCTCGCCGGCAAGTCACTGATTCGCATCGCCGCTGGCTCAAACCACTCCCTCGCGCTCGCCTCCGACGGCAGCTTGTTTGCCTGGGGCGCGAATGGCTCTGGTCAGTTGGGCAACAACAGCACGGTCGGAAGCAGTATACCGGTCGTGGTAGACCAAGCCGGGGCTCTTGCCGGCCAAATGATCATCGCCATCGCCGCCGGTGAGTCCCACAGCCTTGCATTGAGCGCCGACGGTCGGGTGTTCGCTTGGGGCCTTAACTTTAACGGCAGACTCGGGACAGGCACCACGACCAACAGCTTGGTTCCGGTTGCGGTAAACGCCGACGGCGTGCTCAACGGCCGCACGGTCGTGGCTATCGCGGCTGGTGCCGGCCATAGCCTGGCATTGGTCGACGACGGCACGGTGGTCGCTTGGGGCACCGGAAACTCCGGGCAACTTGGCCAAGGCAGCAATACCCACAGCCTGGTTCCGGTCGGGGTAGTTCACAATGGAGTCCTTTTAGGGAAATCGGTCGCATCCGTGGTCGCCGGGGCCAATTTCAGCCTGGCGCTCACCCAGGATGGCCGTGTCTTCGGATGGGGATTCAACGGCCCCGGGCAATTGGGAGTTAGTGGCACAACATCGAGCAACGTTCCGGTCGCTTCCGGCGGAAACGGCGGACTGATTGGCGGCGGGACGGTGAAAGCCATCGCGGCCGGTCTGAACCACTCACTCGCACTGACCACCGGCGGTCGCGTCTTTTCCTGGGGCTTGGGCACGGATGGCCAGCTAGGGCAATACAGGGCGTCTGGACCCGTCCCGGCTCCTGTCAGCACTACCGGAGCCCTCGCCGCAAGCACGGTCACCTCGATCTCCGCTGGCGACCTTCACAGCCTTGCGATCACCTCCGAAGGCAAGGCTTTCGCGTGGGGCAACAACAACCTCGGCCAACTCGGCTTTTTTGGGTTCAATTCCGGCCTCCCGACCGCAGTGACCACTTCTAGCGGAGACTTAGGCGGCCGCCCCGTCATTTCCATCTCCGCCGGGAGTGCACATACCATGGCCTTGTGCGGAAAGGGAACCGCTCCAGTCCCCGGGTCACCGCCGGAAAGCCAAACCGTTCCAGCCGGAGACACCATCTCATTCACCGCCACGGCGGACGGCTATCCGGCACCCACGGTGCGTTGGCAGCAACGAGTCGACGGTCCCGGCGGCTACTTCGTGAACATTTCCGGCAACCCGACCGCCACTAGCCCCACTCTGGAAGTGCCCACAGTCGCTGCCTCGCTCAATGGCCATGCCTACCGTGCCGTGTTCAACAACTTGGAAGGCAGCGCGACCACCACCCCCGCCCTCCTCACAGTTACCCCGAGCTACGGGTGGTTCTCCAGTTTCTACCAGCTGCCGGATGACGACCCCGCGGCGGATCCTTTCAATACGGGTGTCACCAACCTCAACGCCTACGCTTTCGCACTCGACCCGACGACTCCGAACCGCACGCTCCTCCCCACGGCAAGCATCGTCGATGGCCACCTCCAGATCGCCTTCACACGTTGGATGAACTCTGCTGACGTCAACTACGTTGTTGAGGTCAGCGAAGACCTCCTGATTTGGCAATCAGGAGAAAACTTTACCGAAGAGATCGCCGCTGTTCCCGTTGATTCGGCACGCAAAAGGCTGACGATCCGCGTGCTTCAGACACCCACCGGGGCAAGGGCACGCTTTGTCCGCATTCGGGTCAGCATGTGACCCTCAGGCTCCATAGGACTGGCTTCTGCGTTGAGATTATACCGCCTTGTTAGGAACTCTTCCTCCAGACAATCGATCGTCATCGGGTAGCCGCTTTCAGTGCCTTCGGAGCCCATTGAAGGGAACCCCTGATACTGCGGCACTTCCTGTGGTCGTGGCCTGCACGCGATGACTCACTCCACAAAAACCGTATCCGCCTTCTCCAACTCCAGCTCCTTGATCCAGATGTTCCGGAACCGCACGTCGTGCCCCTCCGCCTGGAGCTTCAGCCCCTGCGGCGTGTCGGTGATCCCCTTCCCGCCGTCGTTGCCCCCGTCCACGCCGGAATTCGGGCCTCCGTGGACCTGGTTGATGACCTGGTTCACATGCACCTTCTTACCGTTGAAAAACAAGGTCACCCGCGGCTTCTCGACCAGCTTGCCGTCCTTGAAACGCGCGGCGCGGAAGACGACGTCGTAGGAATTCCATTTCCCGGTGCCGTTGTAGGCCTCGTAAGGAGACTCGGTTTCGTTGATCACCGCGCCCATCCCATGCTTGGTCTTGTCGCCGTCCAGGATCTGGATCTCGTAGCGGTTCTGCAAATACATGCCGCTGTTGCCGCCCGGC
>JAYTLR010000190.1:0-4473 GCA_043729195.1 Akkermansia sp. | reverse complement strand
AGCCACCGAAGATATCAGCCGGAAATTGCTGCCGCGGAGCGGCTTAGTTCAACAAGACGCTCCATCCAACGGCGGGTAACGCTCCAGTTTGAATTCGGGTTTCCATCCCCGCCGTGGATGAGCTAGACGTTCGCGGCTGGATGTAGCTCGTCGGTGAAGTTTTGACTCTTTTTTTGCTGCGGCGGGCCGTTGAATGCGGCTGGGGTGCTCGGGGGCTGGAGAGGGTCATCGGGCGGACAATTGGAGTTTGAAGCCGGGCAGGGTTTTGGGGCAAGGTGGGCGGATGAAACATCCGGTTGGGATCGTGTTGGGATCGGGATTGGGACCGCTTGCGGGTCGGGTGGTCGTGGAAAAGGAGGTCGGGTTCGGGGAGGCCGGGCTGCCGGTGTCGTCGGTGAAGGGGCATGCGGGGCGGTTTCTGTTCGGGACGCTGGGCGGGCGGGAGGTGATCGTGATGCAGGGGCGGGTTCATCTTTACGAGGGGCACGGGGCGGCCGCGGCGACGGCGGGGGTGCGCTGGCTTCATGACCACGGGGTGCGGCATGTGATCCTGACCAACGCGGCGGGCACCTTGAACGCCGCGCACGCGCCGGGCGACTGGATGATGCTGACGGACCATTTGAACCTCACCGGGACCTCGCCGCTGGAAGGCGGGCCGGCCTTCATCGACATGAGCGAGGTTTACGATGCGGCGGTGCGAAGGGATTTCCACTCGCTGGCGATCGAGCGGGAGATGACGCTGCACGAAGGCGTCTATGCCGGCTTGCGGGGGCCGCAGTATGAGACGCCGGCGGAGATCCGGATGCTGCGGGCGATGGGGGCGGATGCGGTGGGCATGAGCACGGTGCTGGAAGCGATCCAGGCGCGGGCGATCGGGATGAAGGTCAGCGGATTTTCCTGCCTGACCAATTGGGCGGCGGGGATGTCGCCGCAGGCGCTGGATCACGCGGAAGTCATCGAGACGGGGGCCGCGGCGGCCGAGGCGATGATGGATTTGTTAGAGGCCTGGTGCCGCTTGTAGCGGCGGTTGCGGACTGACGCTACAGGGAAGGGTTGCCGACGCGGCCCGTGCTTGTCATGAAGACGGCGTGCGCATCATCGCGGGAATAGCAGGACGACTCGCCATCAAGGTGCCCAAGGCCGTGACGCGGCCGACCACGGACTTCGTGAGGCAGGCGATGTTTTCGATCCTCGGCGAGCGGGTGGCGGAGGCTGCGGTGCTCGATTTGTTTGCCGGCTCCGGCGCGATCGGGCTGGAGGCGCTGAGCCGCGGGGCGGCGTCGTGTGTCTTTGTCGACGAGCACCGCAACGCCGAGGCGGCGATCCGCGAGAACCTGGCGAAGGCGCGGCTGGAAGGCGGCCGCATCGTCAGGGCGGATGTCCATGCCTGGGTCGCCCGCGACAACGGCCGCTACGACCTGATCTTCGCCGATCCGCCTTATGCGAAGTATCCCGGCGACCGTGACCACTTGAAGGAACTCATGGCGAAGCCGGAGTTGTTAGGCTTGCTGGCGGACGATGGCTTCTTGATCGCCGAGTGCTCCGCCACGACGCGCAGTCCCGAAGCCCCGGGCTGGCGGCTGGCGGACCGGCGGGAATACGGCAGCAGCGCCATCCTGCTTTACGCCGCGGCGCAGCCTTCCTAGCCTGCGCGCGATGCTTTTCCCGCTGGTCCTCGGGCTCTACCGAGTCTTGCTCCCGATTTTCCTGCTGGTCTCCCTGCCGGGTTGGCTGGTGCGGATGGGCCGGCGCGGCGGATTTGGCAGCGGCTTGCGGGAGCGCTTTTCGATCTACCGGCCGGACTTGGAAGACGAGCCCTGCGGCGCGGTGCATCTGCACGCGGTGAGCGTCGGCGAGACGATGATCGCGGTGAAGCTGATCCGCGCTTGGCAAGCCCGCGAGCCTGGCAAGCGCTTCGTGCTCGCCACCGGCACTGCGACCGGCCACGCGGTCGGGGTGGAAGCGGCGTTGCCAAGGGTGCGGGTCACTTACGCACCTGTTGATTTCAAATGGTGTGTCAACCGCTACCTCGGTCGCTTCGAGCCGTCGCAGATCGTGCTGGTCGAGGGCGAGGCGTGGCCGCATCTGCTGCTGGCGTGCGGCAAACGCGGGGTTGCGGTGCGGCTGGTGAATGCCCGGCTGTCGCCGCGATCCGAGCGACGCTACCGCAAGCTCGCCGCTGTCATCCGGCCGGTGTTCGGGATGCTCGATGCCGTCGCGGCGCAGGAGCCCGCGGACATCGCGCGCTGGGAAGCGATGGGCGTGGCGAAGGAGCGGATCACGGTGACCGGCAGCTCGAAATTCGATCCTGGAGCCGCGGTGAAACCGGCGCGGCGCGAGGAGTTCGCCGGGATGTTAGAGAGCTTCGGCGCGGGTCGGTCGGTGGTGCTTGCGGCCAGCACCCATGCCGGCGAGGAGGCGTGGATCGGCCAGGTGGTGCGGGAAAGCGGAGCCTTGTTCGCCGTGGTCCCGCGCCATGCCGAGCGGCGTGCGGAGGTGAAGACGGACTTGGAGAAGGAGGGGTTCGAGGTGGTGCTGCGGTCCGCGTTTCATCCACCGGCCGATCCGGCGAAGGCCTGCCTGGTGATCGACAGCACCGGCGAGCTCCGCGACTGGACGGCGCATGCCACGGTGGTGGTCATCGGCAAGACGATCCTCGGCACCGGTGGCCAGAATCCGGCCGAGGCGATCTTGGCCCGGCGGCCGCTGCTGTTTGGCCGGCACATGGAAAATTTCGAGCCGCTCGCCAGTTCGCTGGTCGCCCGCGGGGGTGCGGTCCGCTTTGAAGATGAAGCGGGTTTGCGCGAAGGTCTGCGCGAATTGCTCGGTCGTCCCGACCGATGCGAGGCGGCTTGTGACAAGGCCGCCGCCGTGCTCCAGCAGCACGACGGCGCGACGGCGCGGATCCTGGATCTGTTAGGCTGAATCCCGCGATGGGAACAACGAAAGGGACGACACCGAAACCCGCTACTGCGGAGGTCGGCCCATGCCTCCGCCGGGTGCCGGGCGGAATTCCTCGGCGCTCAGTTGGCCGTCGCCGTTCTTGTCGAGCTTCTTGAGGCTCTCGGTGGCCTTGGCGAGTTCGGCGGCATCGATGATCCGGTCCTTGTTCAGGTCGAGGGCCTCGATCACGGGCATCGGCATCTGACCCCGGCCGGCGCCGGGTCCGGGATTCGGGCCGGCACCGGGTCCCTGATCCGTTCCAGGACGCGGTCCGGTTCCCGGTCCATCTTCCAGGATCCCACGAGGCGCGCCGCCTGGTTGCGCGGCGCGGCCTGGGCCGCCACCCGGCGGGCGATCGCCCTTGTTGAAGCTTTCATCCGGAGTGCCGTGCCACATGCGTCCGACGAAGGGGAACTCGGCACCGACGCAGTAGTAGTAGGTGCCTTCCGGGAACTCGGGGGTCACGCCGGAGCGGCCGTTGCATTCGTCGAGGTCGCCGAGGCCTTTCACGAATTCGAAGTCCTGGCTGAAGCGCCCGTCGTGATTTCCACCGGGACCGTCTTCCTGCGCGGGCCGCGGGCCCGTCTTGAGCCGGTAGCCGGACTTCATCTTGCGCAGCGCGCTTTCCGGATCCTTGGCATCGGCATGGCCCATGCCGGTGTAAACGGGGAAGCCGTCGGCGGCCCAACCGATCAGCAGCATCTTCTTGCCATCGCCGCCGAGTCCGTCGACCAGGCCGGTCGGCAGCGCGTGGTAGTGATACGAGCCGTTCGGCTGGACGTGGGCGTTGTGCTCGTCGAGCCCGAGGTTGAGGAATCCGGTGGCGGCCTCGTAGCGCCAGCCGGAGCGCGGGTCGTTGTTCCACGTCTCGCCGGTGCCGGGTTCGAAGGGCACGCCGTTGAGGGCGACGCCCCACCACCAGCCGCCGCGGCGCTGCGGGGACTCCGCGGCTACCGGCTTGAGCGGGACGCGGAACGAATAGCTCTGCGGGCTCGGTTTGTTCGGATTGCCCCGTCGTGGAAACTCGCCGGGCGCGTGGTTGGGCCAGCCGTTCGACTGGATCAGGCGGAAGTCACCTTCAATGCTGATTTTCACCGAGTTCGCGGACTTGGCCGCGGGTTCGGTGACCGCGGCGACGGGAATCGTGAGGCTTTGCTCCAGCTCATCGCCGTGGTCGGGATGGGCGTCGGAAGCAAGAATGCTGGAACAAGCGGCGAGGATCAGCGTCGCGGAACGGCGGACAGGAAGGGGTCGGGTCGGCTTCATGGCGGTGAGGGCGGGAGGTGGGTCATTCTTCGGTCAGGGTCTTGAGAAAGGCGACCAAGGCGCGCTGGTCTTCGGGTCCGAGTTGCAGGCCGCCTTCCGGATGCTTGGCCAGGTTCGGGTCCAGCGTGGCGGTGCGATGGATGCCGCCGCTGTAGTGGGCGACGGTTTCCTCCAGCGTGGCGAAGCGCCCGTCGTGCATGTAGGGCGCCGAGCGGGCGATGTTGCGGAGGCTGGGTGTAGAGAATTTGCCGCGGTCGGCGTCGA
>JAYTLR010000189.1:0-24973 GCA_043729195.1 Akkermansia sp. | reverse complement strand
GGATCGGGGGATGCCAACGAATCGTTTGGGTGCTGTCGAAGCTGCGGAACGAACCGCGGAGGCGCGGAGGTCGCGGAGAGGTCACGGAGTTGGGCATAGAAACTCGACTCTTGAGCACAAATTCCTGGCTCTCCCTCTCGGCGTTCACCTCCGCGACCTCCGCGCCTCCGCGGTTCGTTCCGTTCAAGGCGACGCTTGAAGCTTGGAAGTTCGGGTGGGGAGCCTAGCCTTTGCCGCGATGGAGCCGCTGAGCGTCGATGGCAAATTCTTCCGGTCCGGGGGAAGCCGCGTCGAGCTACGGGCGGTCACCTACGGGCCTTTTCCCGGCGGTTGGCCCGGGGATTTTTCGGTGGACTTCAAGCGGATCGCCGCGGCTGGCTTCAACGTGTTGCGGCTGTATGAGATGCCGTCCCCCAAGCTGCTCAATGCCGCACTGGCCCAAGGTCTGTGGGTCTTCGGTGGCCTTCGTTGGCCGCAGTCGTTTGATTTCTTCAGGGACGATCGCATCCTTTCCGCAGCCAGGGTCGCACTCGCCGAGACTCTGCGTGAAGTCGAGGGTCATTCCGCGCTCGCCGGTGTCTTTGTGGCCAACGAGGTGCCCGCCGACCTGGTGCGCTGGATGGGGCCGGTGCGGGTGCGGCATGCGATCGAAGAGCTGATCGCACTCGGCAAGGTGCTCCGCCCGGATGTCCTCTGGAGCTACGCGAATTACCCGAGCACCGAATACCTCGAACCCGGGAACGCCGACTTCACGGCTCTCAACGTCTATCTCGAAGATGAGTCGTCTTTCCGCAAATATCTGCGCCGCCTGCACCACATCGCCGGCGACCGGCCGCTCATGATCTCCGAGTTCGGTCTCGATTCCCGCCGCAACGGCACCGCGAAGCAGGCGGAAGTCCTCGCGTGGGGCATCCGCGCGGCCCGTGAGGAAGGTGCGGCCGGGATGACAGTGTACGCCTGGAGCGACCGCTGGTGGAATGCCGGGATGGAAGTGCCCGATTGGGACTTCGGCCTGACCGATCGGGAGGGCCGGGACAAACCGGCACTTGCGACGGTGAAGGAGGCTCTAACGACCATCAAGCCATTGAATTTCGAGCTGCGCTTTTCGGTGATCGTCTGCACGCGGAATGGCGCGGCGAGGATTGGTGCATGCCTTGCGGCTCTGGAGCAGCAGACCTTGCCGCCTCATGAAGTCATCGTAGTCGATGACGGTTCGACCGACGGTGGTGGCGATCGGGTAGCGGCTCACTTTCCCGATGTCCGGCTTCTTCGGCTGGAAGCGGGCGGTCTCAGCGCGGCCCGCAATGCCGGGGCGGAGATTGCGACGGGCGAGATTCTGGCATTCACCGACGACGACTGTGAAGCGGACCGCGACTGGCTGGCCGGGCTGGCGTTGGTTCTTGCCAATGGCTACGAGGCTGCAGGCGGCCCGAACCTGCCGCCGCCGGCGCGGGCCGCTGCGGAAGCGATCGTCGCCGCCGCACCGGGCGCGCCAAGCCATGTGATGCTGGACGACGTGGAGGCCGAGCACTTGCCAGGCTGCAACCTTGCAGTACGGCGTTCGTCGTACTTCGAGGTGGGGGGGTTCGATCCGGTATTCACAACCGCAGGCGATGACGTCGATTTCTGCTGGCGGCTGCGGGACTACGGCTGCCGGCTGGGATTCGCGCCGACTGCCTTTGTCTGGCATCACCGCCGGCCTTCCTTGCGCGGCTACTTGAAGCAACAGATCGGCTACGGCAGGGCGGAAGCGCTGTTGATTGAAAAGCATCCGCACCGCTTCACGGCGGCGGGCGATGCGCGGTGGGAAGGCTTCGTTTATTCCGGCGGGCCGGTGCGGGCGGTGGAAGGTTCGATCATTTATCACGGCGCGATGGGCCAGGCAGGATATCAGGGCGTGATGGACCGGATGCAGCCGCTCCGACCGCTGGACTGCCGATTTGACTCACCGCTGTCGCGCGGGCGTCTCGCGCTGCTTCAGTGGCTGCAACCGCGGCTGCGGTCATGGTACCGCTGCAAGAAATGGCAGGGTCGAACGGTTCCCGGCCGACGAGCCGAAGAGCCGGTCGCAGACGCGGAGTTTTCAATCTGGTCGGAAGAAGGAAAGACCCGCGATGACTATCTCCGGCAGTTCCTTGAGGCCGGTTGGATACCCGGCGGCACGAGTGATCTCTGGGATGTCGAAAAGGACGGCACCCGCCTGTTGCTGGCGACCGAGCGGGGGGACGGGATGGGGGCGACGACACTCATACGGGTCTGGGGAAACCGCCGGAGCGCGGAGGAACTCTTGCGGCGGAGCTGAGCCGCAGCTACAGCCGTGGGCATGGGTTTGCGGACGAGCGATTTCCACTACGACCTGCCGGAGGAGTTGATCGCCTCGCGGCCGCTGGCGGAGCGTGCGGCATCGCGGATGCTGGTGATCCACCGCGACTCGGGGAAGATCGAACACCGGATGTTCCGAGATTTGCCCGAGTATCTGCAGCCTGACGATCTGTTCGTGCTGAACGATACCAAGGTGATCCCGGCGCGGGTGTTCTCGGACGACGGGAAGATCGAGCTGCTCTGCCTCGACCGGCTTTCGCCGCGCGAGTGGCGCTGCCTGGTAAAGCCGGGCCGCAAGATGCGCGAGGGGAAGACGGTGACCGTGGGCGGAACGATCGGGACGGTCGCTGAAGTATTCGACAACGGAGACCGGCTGATCCGCTGGGAGACTGCGCTCGATCTCGACGCGCACGGCCACCTCGCGCTACCGCATTACATGGGCCGGGAGGACGAGATCGCCGACAAGGAGCGCTACCAGACGGTCTTCGCCCGGGAGGAAGGCGCGATCGCCGCGCCGACGGCCGGGCTCCACTTCACGCCCGATTTGTTAGAGAAATTGCCACACGATTTCCTCACCCTGCACGTCGGCGTCGGCACCTTCCGTCCGGTGCAAGTGGACACGCCGGAGGAGCACGTGATGCATTCCGAGCGCTTCCGGCTGACGGAACAGACGGCGAAGCGCGTGAATGAAGCGGGGCGGGTCGTCGCGGTCGGCACGACGGTGACGCGGGTGCTGGAGCATCTTGGAAGGCGGAGCGGCGGCAAGAGGCTGTTAGAAGAGGATCAACACGGCGAAACCGACATCTTCATCTTTCCGCCGCACGAGTTCCGCGTGGTCGGCGGGCTGCTGACGAATTTCCACCTGCCGGAGAGCACGCTGATCATGCTGGTCAGCGCCTTCGCCGGGCGGGAGCTGGTGATGGAGGCCTATCGCGAGGCAGTGCGGGAGCACTACCGGTTCTACAGCTACGGCGACTGCATGCTGCTGGTGTGAAACTCAGGGCGAAAACCAGTTCTCCACCCGGAGTCCGGGAATCCGGCCAAAGTGAGATTCGTTTCGAGTCACGAGCACGAACCCGTGTTCCATCGCGGTCGCGGCAATCCAACAATCCTCGTTGCCGATCCTTTCTCCGGCCTTCTCCAACCACGCGGAAAAATCCGCCGCGCGGAGATGAACTTCGCGGGTGACGGGCAGCCAGGTCACCGTCGGAAGGAGTTCATTTTCCAACTGCTGCCAAAGGACCGCGGAATCGGGACGAAGCATGGCCCCGAAACGCAGCTCGAAGAATGTGATCTCACTGGCGAAGCAATCCCGCTGATCGAGCAATCCGGCCCGGGCCAGCACCCCGGGGTCCGGTTGCTTGCGAATGAGTTCGCTGAGGATGTTGGTATCGAGCAGGTACATCGGAAGTCAGGCGAAGGGGTCACCGCGACGAAGTTTCCGCGACTCCGAGCGCTTCTGTTCCAACTGCCGGGCAAAGGAGTCGTCGTCGTCCAGCCAGCCGCGGATGTCGGAGAGCTTGCGCCGCACCGCCGGTTCAACGGAGGCCAAGGGCACCAGCCGTGCGACCGGCAGGTTGCGGCGGCAGACGAGAACCTCCTCACCCGATTCCGCGCGTTCGACGTATTCGGAAAGCCGGGCCTTAAGGTCCGCGATATTGATCGCCGTGCTCATGGTCACATTGTTGGTCATTTTGTATCCGGTGTCAAACCGCTTGCCATCAGAGGCCTCCGCTTGTTTCCTGCGCCTGCTGTCAGGGGCCGTGGAGGTTCGGCAAGCGAACCCCGCCAGGACGTAACTGTAGCAACGGCAGTTTGTCCGGATTTGCCGCGGATTCCCTGGCAGCACTACTTTTCCCCTTGAACGGGGATCACTTGCCGAGGATCTCGCCCAGCTTGTCGGCGCCTTGGATTTCCAAGCCGGTCCAAGGCTCGTCGCCGGGAAGGATCGCGGTGGCCAAGGGCGACGGAGAAAGGTCGTCGGGCGCGGCCCCGGCCAACTCGGCGAGGGTCTTGCCGGGATCAAGACGGTTCAGCGGCAGCATCCCGTAACCGCCACCGATGTCGACGCAGGCGCCATGACGCATTTCAAAATGCAGATGAGCCGGGTAGCGGCCGTTGGCCGTGCCGACGCTGCCCAGCCGCCGGCCGCGGGCAACGACGGTTCCAGCCGCGACGTCGATGCGGTCGAGGTGGGCATACATCGACTCTAACAAGCGCCTGGCGGGATCGCGATGGACGACGATGACGACCTTTCCCCAGCCCGGTGAAGGTTCGCCGGCGAAGGCAACCAAGCCATCGGCCGTGGCATAGACAGGATCGCCGAGATCGGTGTTCATGCCGCCGATGCCGTTGAGATCGTCGCCCGTGTGGTGACCACCGCGCTGGTCGTTCATCTCCCAGAATTTCTGGGCATTGTAGGTCAGCGCGCCATGTTGCGAGCCCATCGGCGCGTCGAAACGGGTGGCGTCGGGAATCTCCCCGAGCTGCCAGCCCGAAAAAAGATGCAGCCGGTGGCGTGGTTCACCATCCGCCGGGAGAAGCAAGGGCGCGTCGGCATCTTGAAAACTGGTGAGCGCCTCGATCGGCAGGAGTACCGCAGGGCGATCCCGCCAGAGTGCGAAGCCAAGCATGCCACCGGCGACGAGCAGGATGGCGAGGGTGGCGGGATTGAGCAGGCGCATGGGGCTACAAAAAGGAGCCGCTCAATCGAAATCGAGGTAAATTTCGGCGCGGCGGTTGGCGCGGCGACCGGCGGGATCGTCCGCACCGGTTTCGGTGAAGTTCGGCCGGCGCGGCTGGGTCTGGCCCTTGGCAAGTGTGATGATCTGATTTTCCGCGACGCCGGAGCCCACGAGGAACTCCTTCACCGCGGTGGCGCGGCGTGCGGACAACTTGGCGTTGTAAGGGACCGTGCCAAGGGCATCGGTGTGGCCGGATAGAGTGAGTTGCTTGTCGGGATCCGTTTTGAGGATTTGCGAGACGATCGAGAGCTGGCGCTGGGTGCGGGGGGCCAGGCTGTCTTCATCGAAATCAAAGTAGAGCACGAGCGTGTCGCCGCCTTTCGGGTTCTTCAGCAGCGGTGTGTAATAGACATCGCCACCGGCAACCCGGCGCGCGTAATCGGCAAGCAGATCATCGAGGTTGATATCGGAAACCCGCCAATGGCCGGCGTTGGCGGGCTGGCGCAAGACCATCGAAAACTCGGCGGCTTCCGCGCCCTCGGAGGTCACCACCCGCGCAAGGTAGCCGGCGCTATCCGGCTGTTGAAACATCGCTCGCAAGGGTTTCTCCGGCCGGAGCTGGTAGTTGCCGTCTTCAAACAGGATGCACAAGCCGGCGATTTTCGCGTCGGACACGGTGCTGGAATCGACGAACTCCTTCGCGAGTTCGAACTGCTGGTGGAGCGTCGCCTGGAGGAAAGCGTCGGCGATGCCGAGGGCATCGACCAGCACCGCCTTCGGAACCGGCTCGCCGGGGCCGGGCGGCAGCGTCAGCGACTGGACCGACCATTTGCCCGCGTCGAGTTTGAGGTCGAAGAAGATCCGGTTGCGACCGGCCTCGGCACCTTCCAGCCATAAAGCCCAGCGGGTCCGGCTATTGAGTTCGAGCTCGCCGACTTCCTGGACGGCATTCGGCCGACGGAGCTTCGGGGCTTGGGAGGCAAGGCGGGCGAGCTGCTTCCGGGTGGCCTCGTCCAGAGCCTCGCGGCCAATGAGCTGGCCGAGTTTCTCGAAGTTACCGGCTTCCAAGGCTGCGCCAATCTGTGCAAGCAATTCGGCCGGGTCCACCACCGCGAGGCCTACGCCTGCATTGGCCAACGCCGTCTCGGGATCCTGGGATTCATCGACCAGGGACTCCTGCTGGGCAGCGGGGATCGGCGTTGGTGTCGGCTCGGTGGCAGGCTTCCCCTTCGCGGTTTCAGAGGGAGGCGGGACCGGCAGGGTTTCCTTACCGCTGCGGTTGACATACAGCCAACCCACGACGCCGGCGAGACCGAGGGCTCCGGCGATAAAAACGATGGGAAAACGGTTGTCTTGCATGATGTCGGTGATGAAGCCCGGGCGGAGCGGAAGAATTCCGCGCCGTGGAGTTAGCAATGCCCTTCAAACGTAGGCGAGGCAAACGGTTTATCCCCGTACGAGGATCGAGGCCGTAAATCGGGAGATGCGGGTTGTCCTCATTTCTCGGGAGCCTTTTCCAAGGTATCCTTCTTCCTCGGAATAACCGGAAGATCGACTTTGAACTCGGTGCCCTGCCGCAGCAGATAAAGGCTCGTCGCCTGCACCGCGGCCGAGGCCGAAAGATACTGGTAAAATTCCGTCGCAGTGGAAACGCGGCTCTCGTTCACGCCGAGAATCAAATCGCCGGGAAAGATCCGATTCGCCGCAAGGCCGTCCGGGCTCACCGCCACGGCCAGCACCCCGCTGGATCCGCGGGTGGACAGCTCGGCCACCTGCAGGCCGACCGCTTGCAGGGTCTCTTGCATGTCGCGAGTCTTCGCCTGTAACATCATCGGCACCTCCGTGGCTTCCGCCCGACTTTCGGTGATGGTCGCTTCCATCGTGATCTCGGTGCCGTTCCGCCAGACACGCAGCGGGACCTTGCGCCCGACCTTGGTTCGCTGGACCAGATTGATCAACTGGGTGGTGTCCCGGATCTGCTGGTCATCATAGGTGATCACCACATCGTTCACTTTCAATCCGGCCAACTCCGCCGGGGAACCAGCCCCGACACCGACCACCACGGCACCCTCGAACATCCGCACGCCGAGATAGCCCCGGATCGGCCGGCCGCGCTCAAGGATCGAGAACAGCGTGTCCCTCACGTCGTTGGACGGAATCGAAAACCCGACCCCTTGGAAACCCGGATTGGCTCGATCGGGCGTGTAGATCGCGGAGTTAATGCCGATGATTTCACCCTGGAGATTGACCAGCGGGCCACCGGAGTTACCCGGATTGATCGCGGCGTCCGTCTGAAAGAGATCCCGCTGGGTATCGGACAACGATCTCTCGACCGCGGAAATGATTCCCTGGGTGATGGTCTCGCCGAGGCCGAAGGGATTGCCGATGGCGAAGACCAGTTGGCCACGCCGCACCTGGCTCGAATCACCGAATTTCAGGGGCTGGAATTTCGTGCCGTCGCTCTCGATTTTCAGCACGGCGATGTCCAGTAGGCGGTCCTCTCCCACCAGCACCGCGGGAAGCGTCTTGCCGGATTTCCCGTCTTCGGAGGGCAAGGTTACCTGGATTTGCTGCTGACCTGCGACCACATGGTAGTTGGTCACGACATGTCCTTCGTGACTGACAATCACCCCGGAGCCCTGACCCTGGGTTGGCACCGAGCGCGAGCGCGGACGGCCAAGGCCATCAATCAGTCTTTCATTGCGGACCCCGGCAGTGTCGATGCTGACGACCGAGGGCACCACGGCCGCGGTAAGTTTCGCATACTCGCCATCGAGTCGGGCCAACAATTCCACGTCACCGAGTTCCAGCGGCGGCTGGTCAGGCAGGGTGAAACGTTCCGGCCGGAAATCCGGACTGGCGGAGGAATCACCGCCGGTCCACAGGCCGGTGAAGCCGGAGAGCCCGTTGCGAATCAAATAAACGGCGGCAAAAGCGACCGCGAAAACGGCCGCCAGAGACACCAGGCGTCGGATGCCTTGCTGCATGGGTGTAAGGGGATGGGGTGGCCTGTATACAGGACGCCGATCCGGCACGATGGCAAGTAAATCCTCCGCCCCGGTGGACAATCAGTCTTCCTCCATGATCTCGGGATTCTCCCGCAACTTGCTGTAGGTGGACTGCATCGACTCCAAGGCTTCGCGGATCTTCTTGGAGAAATCCTTGGCGTCTTCATCCTCATCCGGACCGTCAGCCATCAGGTCACAAAGCTTGATCATCGACTTGTGGTAGGCCTCAAGGCGTGGGTCGATTTGCTTGCTGAGTTCCTTGAGCGAGGTCACCGCTTCCTTGGCTTCCTTCTGATCGTCGTCGTCGATCTTGACCTCCTCGCCCTCCTCATCCTCATCGACATACATCAGCCGGCCGAGCTTTCGCAACACGCCGGAAGAGACGATCTCGATCTGGCTGAGGGTGCCGCTGACACTGAGCGTCTTGGGCGATTCTCCCTTGCCATGTTCCAACAGGAGCTTGGCGGAAAGGTGATTCGGCATTTGGTCGAGCACACCCTGCAGACGCTTCTGAACTTCGGAGTTCTTTAACAGTTCGAGACCACCCTCTTTCTTCTCTTTGATCACTTTGACCACCTCGTCAAAAGTCGACAACGTGGCCTTTACCTCCGACGATTTCTCGGCGCGGGAGATGGCGTGCGCCTGATCAAAATCCTTCATGGTGAAAACCTGGATATCGAGGAATTGCTGGATGCCATCGAGCAGCAGCACGTCGGTGACTTCTTTCGCGTTATCCACCGGAATTCCCACGATCTTGCAACCGCGCTTGGTCGCGCCCCGAATCTTGGCCGCCGCACCGCCAATTTTCTGAACCTGGCCATCGGCGGTAATATCGCCAGTGCAAGCAAAGCCTTCATCGAGCTCTTCGCCGGTGAAAAGTGAATCAAGCACCAGGGTGAACAGGGTTGCTGCGGACGGACCGTCTTTCGGCACGTATTTGTCTTGGAAACCGAGCTCGATTTTGAAGCCGGTCGGGATCTTTTCCTCTTTGTCGGCGTAGCGGACGCGGAGGAACTTGATGACCTCCTCGAGGCATCCACCCATCATCGGCCCCACATCCTGGTTGAAGGTGAACAGGAGATCTTTCTGGCCGGCCTCCTTCAGGGCAGTGGCATTCACGGTCGATGCCGATCCGGCAAGGTTACCGCCTGGCAACTGCCGGACGACCAGCCCGTTGATCCGGCCTTGGGCCCGTGCGAACTTCGTGGCGGTGCCGCCGGGCATGGTGACTTCCTTTTTCTCGAAGACTTCTTCTTCTTCTTCCCAAGGATTGCGGGAGTGCCTGATGGACTTGCCCAGCATGTCCTTCCAATCGGCCTTGAAGCCGGCTTCGGTGAGGGTCTTTTGCTGATCTTCAAGCTTCTTCACCGAATCACCGTCAGGGTCAAGCCGCAGCGCGATATCCACGATGTAAGCCGCACATTTGTTGTTGTCCTCATTGCTCTTGGCCTTCTCCAGGCCCTTGAGACCGCGCACCAGGCGACTGACGATCCGCGTCTTGGTCGCCGGCTCATCAATCGTCTTCCCCTTATCCTTGAGTTGAGCGAGGACCGACTTGACGCGGTCGTTGTCCTTGTCGAGGCGGTGGGCAATCGCCAGCGCATGGGCGCGGAGCTCGTAGTCCACTTTGTCTTCATCATCGAAATCGCGGGCGACCGCGATCAATCCGCCAACCGCGTCCGAGCGGTCGAACTTCTCCAACTTGATTTTCTTGGTGTCGAAGATTTCCTTCTCAAGATCCGGCGGCCGGTAGGCGGTCGCGGCCTGCGCTGGAACTCCGGAGAGGAAAAAGAACAGCGACAGGAAGAGGAGAATAAACCGCGTGGACATGATCGGCAAATAGCGTGCCGCCTTGGATTTGGAAAGGGGAAAGCCGGATCGGTGTCTCAATCCTTCTTCCGGACTTCAGGAAAGGGAAACTCCTGAGCGTCGCCGACCACCTGATGAAGTTCCTTCATCACCCGGATATACTCACCGCGGACAGATCTGTAACTCTCTCCCTGCTTCCGCTCCAGCTCGTTTGAATTCTCATCCCCATCCTTCTTCATCAGCACCCGCGCCAGCGGGCGCAGGCTATCGGCGAGGTCGGTCGCCGCCTTGTGAAGATCGCGGTCACGAATGTCGATAAAGCTCGCGAGGCGGTCCAACTGGGTCCGGCTGGCTTCATGAGCCTTCTCCAAGTTCTCCGCGTCGACGTCTTCGGAATCTTCAGTCATTTGGAAACCAACGGGTTCCAAAGCGGACCGGATTTCCAATGCAACAACGGACCGTTGGAGGAAGCGCGGGCGGCTACCGGAGCCTTGCAGGGCCAGCATTCGGGCCGATGCATGGTTTGGCATCACCTCAGCCACCTCTCGCAAACGCTGCTGTGTCGCTGGATGGGCGACGAATGTCCCCAAGGGTTTGCCTTGGCCGACCTTCCGAACTTCCTCGAAACGCTTCAGCCCGTCCGCAATCGCGTTCTGCGGAGTCGGACTCGCGAGATCGCAAAGATCATCGACCGAGTCGGCCAGCAGCACCTCGTTCTTCATGAAGAACTCCGCGTCATCCATTACCACCAGCGCGGTAAGGAATTCCGACGCCTCTTTCGGAAGGATCAAGCGGGTGCCGGTCGACTGGGAGCCGGACAAGGCCCGCAGGGTCTCCCAAAAGCGGGGCGGAAGCTCCAGCTTACCGTCCTCACCCACCACCGCCAAGGTGATTGCCGTGGGGAGCTTGCCGCCCAGCGCACCATCGATCAGCAGCGCGGTCGTTCCTGTCAGAGCCTCCCCGTTCCGGGCCATGGAGTATTCGACCTTCCCAAGGTTCAGCCGGACTTGCAGGCCATGCGGCAACGAACCGTGGCGCGACTTCATGGCGGATTCCACCTTCCGCATCGCCCTGGTAAAGCGATCCGTCATCTCCTCGCCCGGGACCTGCACTTCGAAGGCCTTTGGCTTGCTATCGTCGCCGTCGTTGTCGTCATCCTTGTCCTCGTCAGGTTCAAGGATCGAAGCCTTGAGCTGGACCGGCACCACTGCCAATTTCATCTGCTTGAGGTCTTTGTCGAAATACCAAAGCGGCATCGCGCTCGCCACTTCCATCAGCGCCAACGCGGCTTTCTTCCCCTCCTCCGGTTTCGGCTTATCGGGCTCTTTCTCTTCGCTCATCTCGGGCTTCGCCTCCGTTTCCTTCGGACGGAATGCCGCTTCATCCGCCACCCAGCCCTTCCAAGCTCCCTTCTCACCCGCCGAGCGCCGTTCGCGCGCCTTCGGGTGATGCGGATCCGCGATCGCCAGCACGTCGCCGAGACAAGCCGCCAAGGCCTGCCCGTCGGCTCCGGCCTCCGGCATTTCCAGCCAAGCCAGCACCTGCCAAGCCCGGTTGCGCGCTCGCTCAAGTTCTTCGGCAGCCGCCGCTTCAGGGGCCCCGCCCGCTTTGAGTCGATTCATCAAGGCCCGGGCGTCCCGGTTCGCCGGATCCAACGCCAACGCCAAGGCCGCCAACTGCGCCACCGTTCGCAACTCGTCCGGGTCGTCCGCCACCCGCGCCCCGGTGAAGAGTGTCAACTGCTGCGAAAGCGCATCCATCGTCTCCACATCCACCGGCAATTTGTCCCGGCGGAACGGCACCGGCCCATCCGCGGGTGGCACGAACTCAGCGGCCAGCGGCAAGGGGACGACACACAGCAAGGACAAGGCTCGGGAAAGGAACAGCATCGCAGGCATTCTAACGATCGATACTGGTTGCCGCGAGACGGAATTGCGGGACGCAGAGGGGAATCACCAATCCTTCAATCATCAATCTGGCAGTAAACGGCCTCGCGGCGTTGGTAGTGGCCCCCCAGGCCGCAAGAGCCCCCTCTCTTCAAAGCCGTCCGATTGATGATTGGAAGATTTCTGATTGATGATTCCCTTCCTCCCCATGTCCCTGCCCGCCGAAATCCGCCACAGCACCCGCGAAGAGGTCATGTTCTTCGACACCGACATCGGCGGCGTGGTCCACAACCTCGCCTACCTCCGGATGATCGAAACTTGCCGCACCAAGCTCGCCGGCCTTATGGGCATGGACCTCCGCGGCATGGCGGAAACAAAGCTCTACCCGGTGGTCGTCCGCACCGAGATCGACTACAAGCGCCCCGCCACCCTCGGCGATGCCCTGCTCCTCCACGGCCGCATCGACGAGCTCCAGCGCGCGAGGTTCTGGTGCGCCTTTGAGATCCGCCGCGAGAGCGACGACGCCCTCCTCGTCACCGCCCGCCAGTGCCTTGCCCTTGTGCAAATGCCTGAGGGTAAGGTGGTTCGATTGCCGTGGTGAGGGTGAGGGTGAGGGTGAGGGTGAGGGAGAACGCCGAACATCGAACGCCGAACGCCGAACATCGAATGCAGAATAAGGAAAGGCAGGGAAGCTCGCGGCGGAAATTCGCCGGTGCTTGTCCCGTTCAACATTCGATGTTCGATGTTCAGAGTTCGATATTCCTCTCTTGAATTCCCGATGATCCTTCGCCCTTTCCACCGCTGGAAGTCCTTCTGGCTCGGCCTCCTCGTCCTCGCCTTCCTTGGCTGGGCCTGGGTCCGATCAATGCACCATACAAACCAATTTTCTTACAAAACCTCCAGCATCTCGACGACTTGGTTTGGCTATAGTAATTTCGGATCGCTTGCGTTGGGATCGTGGATGGATCCATTCGATAGAGTCGGACTAAACATCGATTCCTCCGGCACGAACGCCTTACCGCCTTGGGGCAGGGTCTGGTTTCCCGAAGCGGCAAACTTGGAATGGTCGGGCGACGACAGGACGCTAAGCATCGCCCACTGGTTCCTCATCCTCCTCTTCCTCATCCCCTGGTCCGCTTTTCTCGGGTGGCGCTACCAGCGGCTGAGGCGCATCGCCCGCGAAAACCCGACTCCCTTCCAATGAGTTTTTGACTCAAACTTGAGTCGGGACGCTGTGATGGCCCGGCGAGCGCTCTACACTTTTTGATCAGTAGGCCCGGGACTGTTCCGGTGTCAGCCCGGGGAGTTCGACCCTACCTTTCCCGACCCTACTTTCTCCATCCACACCGCCAGAATCGCCACATCCGCCGGAGTAATCCCGGAGATGCGGCCGGCCTGACCGAGGGTGGCGGGACGGATGCGGGTGAAATTTACCTGCGCCTCCTTCTTTAGGCCACGGATCTGCGTGTAATCGAGGCCGGCGGGAATGCGCTTGTCCTCATGGCGGGCCATCCGCTCGACCTGGACCTGCTGGCGCTGAAGATGTCCTTCGTATTTCAGTTCAGTCTCGATCAGCGGCCAAAGTTCCACGTGGAACTCTTTCTTGAGGTCGTCGGGGAGCACTTCCCACGTGTTCTCCACACGGCGGAACCAATGGTCAATCTTGACGCCCTGATACACCGCTCCCCTCCCCCAATGCAGGGCGCGAGCGAGTTCGGACGCCTTTTCCCGCAGCCGGCGGACCCGTTCGCCATCAGCCAGCCCGAGCTCTGCGGCTAGCGGAGTCAGGCGCAGGTCGCAGTTGTCCTGGCGCAGCAGCAGGCGGAACTCCGCGCGGGAAGTGAACATCCGGTAGGGCTCGGTGCAGCCTTTTGTCACCAAGTCATCGATCATGACCCCGAGATAGGCCTGATCGCGGCGGAGGATCAGGTCAGGCTTGCCGGCTACCTTGAGCGCGGCATTCGCCCCGGCAAGCAAGCCCTGCCCCGCGGCTTCTTCGTAGCCGGAGGTTCCATTGATCTGGCCGGCGAAGTAGAGGCCGGCGACGAGCTTGGTTTCGAGCGTCGGGTGAAGCTGGGTCGGTGGGCAGTAGTCGTATTCCACCGCGTAGCCCGGCCGCAGGATCTCGCAGCGCTCAAGCCCGGGAATGGTGCGGAGGAACGCGAGTTGGACCTCGTAGGGCAGCGAGGTGGAGACACCGTTGACGTAGAATTCCCGGGTGTGGCGGCCTTCCGGCTCCAGGAAAATCTGGTGGCGGTCCTTTTCAGCGAAGCGGACCACTTTGTCCTCGATCGATGGGCAGTAGCGCGGGCCGACGCCCTCGATCACCCCGCAGTACATCGGCGATTGGTCGAGATTGCGGCGGATGATGTCATGGGTTGCCGGGTTGGTATAGGTCACCCAGCAAGGCATCTGTTCCACGTGGAACGTCGGATCTCCCCAGGGATTGAGGGTGAAGAGGTCGTCCGGGGCTTTCTCCAAGGTGTCCGCTAGATAGGAGAACAAGGGCGCCGGGGAGTCCCCGTCCTGCCGTTCGCAGCGGGTAAGATCCAGCGACCGGCTGTTCAAGCGGCAGGGCGTGCCGGTCTTGAAACGTTCCACGTGGAACCCAAGGTGCTTGAGGGAGTCGGAGACGGTGGAGGTGGCATCACCCATCCTCCCCCCTTTTTCGCTCTTCAGTCCCACGTGCATCAGCCCCCGCATGAAGGTCCCGGCGGAAAGCACCACCGACGCAGCCTGGATTTCCATGGCGAGCGAGGTGGTGATCCCGGTGACCTGGTCGCCCTCGACGAGGATCTCGGCCACGTTTCCCTGATGCAGCTCGATCCCCGGCGTGGACTCCAGCAGCCACTTGATCCGAAACTGATAGGCCTTCTTGTCGCACTGGGCGCGCGGCGCGCGGACCGACGGGCCCTTGGAGGCGTTGAGCATCCGGAACTGGATCCCGGTGGCGTCGGTATTCAGTCCCATCGCGCCGCCGAGAGCATCGATCTCCCGGACCATGTGCCCCTTCGCCAACCCACCGATTGCAGGGTTGCAGGACATCTGGCCGATGGTATCGAGATTCTGGGTGAGCACGGCAACCTGCGCCCCGAGCCGGGCGGCAGCAAGGGCGGCTTCCACGCCGGCGTGACCGGCTCCGATGACGAGGACGTCGTAGCGCTTGGGGTAGCGAAACATGAGTTGGTAGAGGCTATCCGGGCTCTGGCGGGCCGGCAAGGCTGGGGGCGAATGTTCCACGTGGAACGGAAAATAGGACCTAGCGATCCAAAATCCCGGCCGACGCCCTCGGCAATAGCTCCGACAGGCGGAACACCAGCCGCTCCGTCCGGTTCGCCAGACAAATCAACGGATCCCCAAACTCTGCCAACACTTGTCGGCACGCTCCACAAGGCGAGATCGGCACCGCGGTATCCGCCACCACCGCCACCGCCTCGACCGTCCGGCAGCCAGCCGCGATCGCGGTGCCCACCGCCACCCGCTCCGCACAGTTGGTTAGACCGTAGGAAAGGTTCTCGACGTTGCATCCAGTGAAGACTTTCCCATCGACCAAAAGCGCCGCTCCCACGTGGAACTTTGAGTAAGGGGCGTGCGCCCGTTCCCGGACTTCCCAAGCGGCGGCGATCAGCGGGTCCCAATCCATGCGCCAAGAAAACAACAGCCTCGGAGCTCGTGGCAAGCTTGCGCATTTTCGGCTCGCCCGGGGGGTCCGGATCAGGCAGGGAAAAGGCATGCAACGCCCTTGGATGCCTGCCCTCTTGCTACTCGCCCTATTGATCGGCTTTCGTGCCCTCGGGGCGACCTTTTCCCACCAACTGCCGAACTTCCAGCCGCTGCCCGCCCTGTTCCTTTGCAGCATCATTTTTCTCCGCGGCACCAAGGCATGGGCACTTCCGGTGGTCGCTTGGTTGCTCAGCAATCCGCTCGCAAGCTTTCTACAAGGCTATGATCCGTTCGAGGCCGGCGGCGGCGTAATCGTCGCGTTCCTAGCCCTCCTGCTCACCGGGGCCATGGCCTTGCCTTTCCGCAAGTCCCCTTCCGCCGCCCTGATCCTCGGCGGTGGCCTGATCGCCGCCCTCCTCTTCCACCTCGTCACCAATGCCGCCGTCTGGCTCGCCGACCCGCTCTACGCGAAGTCCGCCGGCGGCCTCTGGCAGGCACTGTGGAGCGGCCGGCCGACCGACCTGATGCCAAGCTGGGTTTTCCTCCGCAATCTCGCCGGGGCGAATCTCCTCTTCACGGCCCTCTTCCTGCTCGCCCGCCCTGCGTGGAGCCCTGCCTCCCAAGCTGCTCCGGCTCTCGCACAGACCCGATAAGTTCTTGCCCTCCACCGCCCCGGAACCCTATTTCCGCTCCGCCATTATGTCGTCCGCCACTGCCGATACCCCGCGCCTCGATTTCGCCGGATCCCCGATCAACAAGGCCCTGACCGCCGAGCAGAAAATCGAGCTGTTCCGCAACATGGTCCGCATCCGCCGCTTCGAGCAAACCGCGCTGAAATATTACAACGGCGGCAAGATCGGCGGCTTCCTTCACCTCTACATCGGTCAGGAATCAGTCGCTGTCGGCACCCTCTCGCTCTGCGGTGAAAACGACCACAACATCACCGCCTACCGCTGCCACGGCCACGCGCTGATGTCGGGCATGGAGATGAACCCGCTGATGGCCGAGCTTTTCGGCAAGGCCACCGGCTGCTCGAAAGGCAAAGGCGGCTCGATGCACTTCTTCGCCCCGGACAAGAACTATTGGGGCGGCCACGGCATCGTCGCCGGCCAGACCCCACTCGGCCTCGGCCTCGGCTACGGCCTGAAATACCTCGGCAAGGAAGGCTGCGCCCTCTGCTACCTCGGCGACGGCGCCGTGAACCAGGGAGCTTTCCACGAGTCCCTCAACATCGCCGCCCTCTTCGAGATTCCGGTCGTCTACATCATCGAAAACAACGGTTACTCGATGGGCACCTCCCAGAAGCGCTCTTCCGCCTACCGCGGATGCCTCGCCCAGCGCGCCGAAGCCTACGACATGGACTGGGACGTGATCGACGGCTCCGATCTCTACGAGGTCCGTGCCAAGAGCCACATCGCGATGGAGCGGGCCCGGAAAGAGTTCAAGCCTTCGATCCTTGAGATCACCACCTACCGCTACTACGGCCACAGTGTCGCCGACGCCAACGCGAAGAAGTACCGCTCGCCGGAGGAGATCGAGAACTACAAGACCCACTTCGACCCGATCCGACTCTGGCGGAAGCGCCTTGTGGAAGAGGGCGTCGCCACCGACGAACAGCTCGATGCGATCGACAAGGAAGCCCTCGCAGACGCCGTCGCATCGGTAAAGTTCGCCGAGGAGTCGCCCGCCCCGACGATCGAGTCCATCATGGACGACGTCTATTGGGAGACCGACAACGGCACTCCCGCCTCCAAGCTCGGCCAGCACTTCTTCACCGACTGAGCTGAACTACGGTAACTCTAGTACTTTCCCCGGATCCCCGACCCGCATCATCTCCATGTCCCGCACGCTCACCTACCGCGAAGCTCTCCGTGAAGGCCTCGACGAGGAACTCGCCCGCGATCCCAACGTCGTCATCATGGGCGAGGAAGTCGCCCAGTACAACGGTGCCTACAAGGTCACCGAAGGTCTTTGGAAGAAGTGGGGCGACAAGCGCATCGTCGATACCCCGATCTCCGAAGCCGGCTTCATCGGCATGGGCATCGGCGCCTCCATGCTCGGCGTCCGCCCGGTGATGGAGCTGATGTTCTGGTCCTTCCACTCCGTCGCCTTCGACCAGCTCGTCAACAACGCCGCCTGCGTCCGCTACATGTCCGGCGGCCTGATCAACTGTCCGATCGTGATGCGCGGCCCGGCCAACGGCGGCACCAACGTCGGCGCCACCCACTCCCACATCCCCGAAGGCCTGTTCGCCGCCTTCCCCGGTCTCAAGGTGTGTGCTCCCGCAACCCCCGCCGATGCCAAGGGCCTCATCAAGGCCGCCATCCGCGACAACGATCCGGTCTACTTCATGGAGAATACCCGCCTCTACGGGATGACCGGCGAAGTGCCGGACCCGGCCGACGGCGACTTCGTGATCCCGCTCGGCGTGGCCGACCTGAAGCGCGAGGGCAAGGACGTGTCGATCATCGGCCACGGCCGTTCCATCATTCACGCGCTCGAAGCGGCCGAAACCTTGAAGGAAAAACACGGCATCGATGCCGACGTACTCGATCTCCGCTCGATCCGACCGCTCGACGTGGACGCGATCCTCAGATCGGTGATGAAAACCAACCGCGTCGTGCTGGTCGACGAGTCGAAAGGCTTCGGCGGCGTGTCGGCGATGGTCTCCCACCTCATCCAGGATAAGGCCTTCGATTACCTCGACGCGCCGATCAAGCGTGTCACTACCATGGATGCACCGGCGATATACTCCCAGCATATCGAGGACGAACAACTTCCCAATCCGCGGCGGATCGTGGAAAAAGTCCTGGCTTTGGGCTGATCCCGACTGTCTTTTTCATTGCCACGGCATCCCGGCTTCCTAGCATGTCTTCACCATGATCAAGCTTCTTGCAGCCGCCGGCTTGGTGGCCCTTTGTCTCGCGTCCACCTCTTGCTGCTGCCTTTTCTAACTCTCCAATCCCATGAAAAACCTGCTCCTGATTCTGCCACTCGTCGCCCTTTCGCTGGGCCTTTCTTCCTGCTGCTCCATGTTCGGCTGGAAGAGCCTGAGCGCCGGCCATACCGAAGAAACCTACCAGCGGAAACTTTGCGGCTACGACGTCGTCCGCGAAGAAGTCGTGGTGGATGCCAAAAGCGGCCTGACGGAGATCAGGGAGACCAAGGTTCCCCGCTACAGGACGGTGACCAAAAAGGTCCGCATTCCTTGCCCGGATTGCACCCGCTACTACTGCCTTGAGGAAGGTTGCTGCGGCTCCAGCAGCGAGGCCGCCATCAAGATGTCATCCGTCCAAGGCGGCAGCGGCAGCCCTCATGTCGGACTCATACCGACGATGAAGAAGATCGCCGTCGATTGATTCTCTCCTCGCATTCGTGATTTCACGGGAAGCGGAGACCTTCGAAGGGTCTCCGCTTTTTGTTTCCCCTTGCCCGGAAGACTTTGCCATCGGATGACAGCACCATGAAGTTGCTCGCTCCATGTCTCGCCTTCCTTCTCGTTCTCGCCTCCTGCCAGCGCCAATCAAAACCAGTTGCGGTCGAGGCCACCTCTCCGTCCCAACCCAAATTGGATCCCGCGATGCCCGAATCCTATATCGGACTCCCGGAAAAAGACGCTGCATCGATGGCCGAAAAAGCGGGCGTCGGCTGGAGAGTCATTGAGGTGGACGGCCAGCCTCGACCCGCAACCAAAGACTACCGCCCGGACCGATTGAACTTCGCCTTGGAAAAGGGAAAAGTCATCCGTGCCACCCGTGGTTAACCATGGGAAAAGACTGGAAAAGACTTTCCGATTCCTCACTCTCCCCCGCGCCTCCTTCCCTACTTATACGCTCCATGGCCATCCAAATCGAAATGCCAAAGCTCTCGGACACCATGACCGAGGGCACGCTCATCAAGTGGCACAAAAAAGTCGGCGACTCCGTCGAGATCGGCGACATCCTCGCTGAAGTCGAAACCGACAAAGCCACCATGGAAATGGAAGCCTTCGACGAAGGAACCATCAGCCAGATCCTCGTGCAGGAAGGCGACAAGGCTGCCATCGGTGCCGTCCTCGCACTCCTCGATGGCGACGAGGCTTCACCCGCACCGCAGGCCAGCGTTCCCGCTGCCGCCGCCAACCAAGCCACTCCGGCCTCAGCGCCCGCAGCAGCCGCCGTGGTAGCCGCTCCCGCCCGCAGCAACGATGGCACCCGCATCAAAGCCTCACCGCTCGCTCGCAAGGTGGCCACGGACCTGGGTGTCGATCTTTCCACGCTGACCGGCAGCGGACCCGCCGGACGCATCGTCCGTGCCGACGTGATCGCCACCGGTTCCGCCACCCCCGCGAAATCCACCGAAGCCAGCGCCGCCGCGGGTCTGGTCGCCGCCTTGAAGGCCCGCAACACCGCCGCCGCCCCCGCAGTTGCAGCACCCACCGCAGCAGCACCGGCGCCCCAAGCACTGATGCCCACCGCCAAGGAAGGCGATAGCCGCATTGAGCTGTCTTCCATGCGCAAGGTGATCGCCTCCCGCCTGCTCACCTCCAAGCAGACGATCCCGCACTTCTACCTCCACGTGGAAGCCGACGCCGCCCCGCTGATGGCCCTGCGCAAACAGATCAACGCGCAGGCCGAACTGACCCACGGCAACAAGTACTCGGTCAACGACTTCGTCCTCAAAGCCGTCATCAACGCGACCGTCGCCGTGCCCGCGGTCAACGCCTCCTTTGCCGGCGACCACATCGTCAGCTTCAAGCATGTCGGCCTCGCGGTCGCCATCGCGGTCGAGGATGGCTTGGTCACCCCGGTCATCCAACAAGCCGAGACCAAGTCGGTCCTCCAGATCTCCAAAGAGGTCAAGGATATGGCCGCCCGCGCCAAGGAGAAGAAGCTCAAGCCGAGCGAATTCGACGGCGGCACGGTCACCGTCTCGAACCTGGGTGCCTGGGGCATCGAGAGCTTCGACGCCATCGTCAACCCGCCGCAGGCCCTGATCCTGTCGGTCGGTGCCGCGATCGAAAAGCCGGTCGTCAAGAACGGCCAGGTCGTCCCCGGCCTGCGCATCAACCTCGGCGTGAGCTGCGACCACCGCGTGGTCGATGGCGCGGTTGCCGCCAGCTTCCTCGCCGAGGTCAAGAAGCTGATCGAGCAGCCCGCCCTGATGCTCGTCTGAGGCATCTCGGTTTTCCATGGCGGCGCACCTGGTTTCATCCCGGGTGCGCCGCTTTGCGTTACCCCTCAAGCGCTACTCTCTTTCCCTCCCAATCGCTCACTTGCTCACAGGCTCTAAGAAGAGATCTCTTTTAAATTAAAGAATCTCTTCATCGTAAGGGTGTGAACAAGCCTCGGAAATCGAAGTTCCACCGCTTCACCAAAGGCATTCCACGGCTCTCGATTCCTGCGAAGAACCGACCGGGAACTGCCGGTAACGCAGTCGGGTTTGTTAGGCCCGGCCCCTTGCTCCCGTCGAGTTCGCGAACTGTTCACAAGACATCGACATCATTCGTTAGTCCCGATCTTCTCGCGACACCACGCCATCGCCATCAGCGCGTAGCCGGTGCCGTAGGGCTGGTGGTAATCGTAGAGCGGGTAGTCCCACCACGAGCCGTCCTTCTCCTGGCGGTGGAGGATCACCTTCGCGAGCTTCGCGGCATGGGCCGGTTGCTCGGCGGCGGGGAGGAACTCGACCGACTCGGTGAAATAGTAGATCCCGTAGAAGTAGAAGTAGCCGGAGATCTGGAAATGCGTTTCGTGCGGCACCGGGCGCTTGCGGCCGATGCTGAGAAAACCCTCGCGCTCGATGAAGCGGTCGGCCCACTCGGTGATGACCTTGTTGGTGACCTTTTCTTCGCCGAAGGCGCGCAAGGTCGCGTTGCAGGCCTGGCTGCGGGCCAGCGAGCCGGCGGGGCGGTTGATCGGCACCCGCGGACGCTGGATATGGCCGTGGGAATAGACGTAGGAGAAGTCCGGCGTGCGCTGGCGTTCGATGCTGGCGAGCGACGCCTTGACGATCCGTTCGTCGAGCGTGACGCCCATCAACTCCTTCGCCTCGTGCATCGCGAGAAGTACGGTGGCCGTCGTAAATGCCGTGGTGATCCCGGTCGGCTTCTGCGTGGTCATGTCATCGAACAGGTCGAGGTAACCCCAGCCGCCGTTGATATCCATGTAGCGGTTGACGAGGTCGACCTGCTCCTGACCCAGCCGCTTCCACTTCGCCTTCTCCTCGTCGGTCTTGGAGATCTTGTGGAGCCGGGTCATGGCTCGCAGCCCGTAGGCGTGGCCCCAGGCGTTGTAGGTGGTCGTCTGGTCGGCTCGACGCAGCTTGGGCATCTCGGTTTCCATCCACGCGGCTCCTTTGGCGATGGAAGCAAGAGCCTCGGGCCTGGTGTCGCCGCTGTCGATCAAGCCCGCCAGCGCGAGGCCGCTGGCTCCGGCGCGGAAGGCATGATGCGCGCCGGGCATCGGCGCGTAAATGTTGAGACCCTTGGTCCGCGTCGCGCTGCCCCACGAGCCGTTCTCATTCTGGTCCTCGATCAGGAAATCGACACCGCGCCGGATGGAGGCGGCGATGGTGGAGGGATTGACCTCCGCCTCGGGTTTCTCCTGGGCGAAAGCGGGGACGATGGAAAGAACGGCAGCGGCAATGAGGCTTTTCACGGGTTCAATCGGGGATGATGACCACTTGTCCGCCTTCAAGGCCGGCCGTGACTTCGACCTGGTCGCCGTTCACGCGTCCGCGGGTCACCGGGCGCGTCTCGCTCTTGCCGTCCGCCATCTTGACCTGAACGGTCCAAGTCCCGCCTTCCGCCGCATTCAGCGCCTTGAGCGGCAGGGCGATGGCGGCGTCGTCACGATGGATGACAAAACGGCATTCAAACGACATGCCAGGTGCGACATCAAGATCGGCGGGCCATTCGAGCTTGTCCTTTTCCGGCCATTCCGGAAGCAGATCGACGCGGTATTTGCCGTCACCACCCGGGACTGCCGCGATCTCCTGGATGGTTGCCGTGAGTGCGACATCCTCGCGGCCCGCGGCCGTCAGGCTGCCCTTGAGCTGGGCCTTCAGCACGCGTGCCAATGCCTCGTCGACATGGGCCGTGAGGCCGAGATCGGCATCGGCCGGCACGAGGCTGGCGAAGGGGCGGATAAATGGAATGCGGCCGCCTTTGACCAGGACCTTGGCAAGCTCTCCGAGCGACCAACGTCCTTCGTCAAGCGAGCCATGATAGAAGACTCCATCCGCTGCGGCTTTGATCTCGAACAAGGCCGCATCCTTCTCGACCTTGGCGAGCTCATCCTTTTCGCGGGCGGCGGCAGTGCGCGCGGATTCAAGATCCAGTCGCGCGCTTTCAAGGCCGCGTGGAAGATTCTTCTCCGCCTTTTCCAACTCGATCGCGCTGCCTTTCGCCTCAGTCTCGAGGGCGATGGCTCGGCGCGGCAGGGTGACTTCAAGGGCGCGCTTGGTTGCCAGTTCGGCGTGCTTCAGCGAAAGCTCGGTGGACTTCACGGCGAATTCCTGGCGCTTCAAGATGATCTCTTCGGTCTGTTCAGTGAGATCGTCCGCCTCGTACATCATCTTGAGCTGCTTGAGCTCTTCACGCGTCGCTTCCAAGCGGTGTTTCGCGCTTTCGAGGTTGTCGGCAATCTCTTCCTCGTCGGTCTTGCGGCCGACCTTGGTGAAATACTCGAGGCCTTCGGCCGCCTGGCTTGCGGCGCGGCGCGCGGCTTCGAGCTTGAGCGCGGTTTCCTCTTCCAGCTTCGCGAATGCGAGTTCCTGGCTGGCCAGTGAAAGCGCACGGGATTGCACCGCACGGCGCAGGTCCTCGAGCTTCCGGTCGTAAGCTTCGCGGTCGAACACGACCACCACCTCACCCTTCTTCACGGTCCGGCCGTGCGGGACGATTTCTTCGATCGCGAAGTCGGCCCAGGCGTCCGGGTCGATCGCGATCAGCAGTGGTTTCGCCGGGAGCAGTGTGGCGGAAAAGCCGCGGTCGATGCGGACCGGCTTCGCTTCAACCGTCAATTCGGCGGCATGGGTGACGGCGATCGAAACCGCGAGGAGGGAGAGAACTTTCATGGCGTAGGTGCGGGGGTAGCGGAGTCAGTCGTTCGATTTGCCTTTCCGGGCGAGCCAAAGGAAGTGCCGTCGTGGCCGCCGTGCGTTCGGGCTGGCATCGATTTCGTGGCGGACCACCTCGAAGCCGGCGCGGGCCAGGTTGCGCTCGATCTGCGGCAGGGGACGGGCGGACGCGATGCCGAGCAGTCCGCCGGGCTGCAACGCGCCGTGCGCCGCGGCCAGCCAGCGTCGGTCTTCGAATAGCGCGCGGCCTTTTTCAGCCTGCGGCGCGGTGTCGGTGTGAACCAGCACGGCATGGAGATCCTGTTCATGGCGATGGAAGACCGCCGGGCCCGCATCGGGTAAGATTTCCACCCGCGGGTCGATCACGGTCGGGCAATCGGGAAGGAATTCACGATGCCACCCGACGAGTTCGGGCCAGGGTTCGGCAATCAGAAAAGTCGCACGCTTTTGGGGAAGGGTCTCCATCACCCCGGCCAGCACCTCGCCGAGCGCAAGGCCGGCGATCCAGATCTTTGGCTCCTTCACCGAGCGGAACGGCGCGCATGCGATCCGCCCCAGCTCCAGCTCGCTCGCCCGGGTCGCCGGTCCGGCGAGCTGGATTCCGCCATGTTGGAGGTAGCGCCGGCCGTCGTGCTCATGAAGGCCGAGCACGGTGCCGTCAGGCAAGATGGTCTCGGCGAGTGTTGATCGTGGTTTCATGTTCCGGAAATGAGCGGCAGGCTGCAACCGTCGTGAATGCCGTCTTCAGTACAACAACGACCCCGGCGGTCTGCCGGGGTCGTCATTTTTGGGCTTTTTAATCCCCGGATGCCGATTCCGTATGGATCCGGCACCGGTTCGGATCAAAGACCTGCTTTCAGGGTGGAAGAAGCCTTGAAGCCCACGGACTTGGACGCCGCGATCTTCATCGCTTCGCCGGTCTTCGGGTTGCGACCCATGCGGGCGGCGCGCTTCTTGACGTCGAAGGTGCCGAATCCGATGATCTGGACCTTCTTGTCCTTGCCCTTGATTCCCTTTTCGATGGAACCGAGGACGGCGGCGAGTGCGTCTTCGGCGGCGCGCTTGGTGGCGTCTTTACCGAGGGCTTTCTGAATGGCTTCGACAAGTTCTGCTTTGTTCATGGCGACATGGGTATTGCGTGCCGCTTGGGGCGTTGGCAAGCGAAAATACAAGGCCTTTATCCCTTGCCACGCCTAGAGCCATGGGCGCTGGCGCGACCCGTTGAGTCCGTGGCACAGCGGGCTCTTTACGATGGATGCCGTAGATGGCATGTTCCGCGGGATGAATCCACCGGGAGGTCATGCCTCCGATGCCAGGGTACGGCAGGGTGCCCGCACCGTCCTCGCTGCGGCCGATGTCGCACGCGGCGGGCTCGCGCTGCTCTTCCTCGCGGCGGCGGCGGACCGCGGCTATTTCAAGCCCGACGAGGACGAAACCGTGCGACTACGATATTCGCAGTACTTGTCCGCACGTGCCGCTCTGCTGGCCACACTCGGATCTTTGGAACAGGCGTGTTCGCCCGCCGCCGGCGGTTGGCACG
>JAYTLR010000188.1:0-31797 GCA_043729195.1 Akkermansia sp. | reverse complement strand
CCGCCAGCCCTGCGGGAAAACCTAAGCAAATCCTAATTATCCGGCAATCCCCAAAACGCCCAAGTTGGGGAATTTCAAAACGAACCGGCCGCCACGATTCACCCCTCGATCCGGTGCGGGAAAAAGCGGCTGAGATTGCCGGTGATCGGCGAGCGGTCGCCGCGCGCGGAAAGGCCGCGGCAGCCGTCGCCGATCATCCACAGGCCCCAGACGAAGTGCTGGCGGTCGGCGGAAAAGAGGTTGGCGTGTTTTTGATAGGCGAGCGGTTCGCCCGCGTGGCCGGCGGCTCCGGTGGCGATTGGGTTTCCCCGGTCCATCAGGGAAATCCCCGCGCCTTCGCGGCCGAAAAACGGCTTTTCCACCCAGTGCGAGACGCCTTGGGAGCAAAGGGCTTCCCGCGTGGGATAGGCGGCGAGAAGCAGCGGGTGGCCGGGATTGAGCTCCCATAAAATCGGCAGCAGACCCTTGTTGGAGAGCATCATCTTCCATGCCGGTTCGATGAAGCGGGAGCGCTCTTGGCCGATCTCCGCGAAGAACGGCTCCCGCGTCATCCACTCCCAAGGGTAGAGTTTGAAGAGCTTTTCAATCGCTTGCTCATTGGAATCGGTGAAATGTCCGTCTTCGGAAAATCCGATCTCCGGCATGTCCATGAGTTCGACGGATTTTCCCGCTTGCTCGGCGGTTTCGGCGAGGTAGGCGATGGTCTGGCGGTCCTCCAGATTCTCCCAGACGCAGGCGAAATGAACGCCGGGCTCGGCAAAGATCTTCCAGCGCTCGACCAGGGCCTCATGCAAGGAATTGAGCTGGTCGCTTTCCGGCGCGACGTCCTCCAGCCACTGCCACTGGATCACCGCGGCTTCTAACAGCGAGGTCGGGGTATCGGCGTTGTATTCGAGAAGCTTCGGCGTGCCGGTGCCGTCCCATGCAAGGTCGAAGCGGCCGTAGAGTGCCGGGTCGCCGACCAGCCACGAGGTCTGGACCATGCCGATTGCGGACTCCGGGATGGCAAGGCGCTCCCACCAGCCGCGGCGGACGATCTCGCCGCAAGCGTGGAGGCACAGCGCGTGGAGTTCGTTCGCCGCATCCTCCAGCACCTCGGCGGCCTCCAGGGTGAAGACCAGGTTACGGTCTTCAGTCCAGTAAGGCTCGCCGCCCGCACCATGCCAGATCAGGCCGGCGGCCTCGACGCGCTCCTGCCAGCCCGGCCGGGGCGGGCGGGTTTCGAGACGGATCGGGGATTTCATCATCCGCCGAATGAGGATCCGCCGCGATTGCGACTGCTGCCGAAGCCACCACGCACCGATTGGCCGGCGCGAACCGGGGTGCCGCTGGCCCGGCTCTGGTCGACCATCCTCCGGTAGCCGGGATTCGCGGCGGCGTGGGAATTCACGGCGCTGCGCTGGTTGTCAACCGATCCTTGCCAGCCGGACGCCTGCGTACTGGCATTGCGGAATCCGGCGCCGGGCGAGAAGAAGCCGCGGTTGCCGGAAAGCAGCCAGTACATCATCAGCGCGTTGCCCATCCCGAAGCCGTGGCTGTGACCCTGCGCCGAGCCGCCCGTGGAACCCGCCGGCTGGCCGGCAAGGAGCTGCTGCTCTTTTTCCAGTGCGGCCTCGACCTTCATCAAGGCCTCGGGGGTTGGACGGCTGTCAGCTACCGTGTCCGGGCCGGGATTGAGTTCCCACTTCCCGTTGACGAACCAGCCCTGGGTGCTCGTGGCACCGTAGCGCTCCGGGAAAAAATCGCGCGCGGCGGCGTGGTAGTAGCCGACGCCTTCGAGTTGGAAATTGTTCGGCAGCTCGCCCGCCATCAGCTTTGTCTTCGTGGCGTCAAGTTCGTCGAGCCGCTTCTGGGTATCGGCCATTTGCTCGTCCTTCGGAGTGGCCACGTAGCCGCGGTCGCAACTGGTCAGGCCAACGCCCGCCAAAATGCAGAAGGTGGACCAGCGGAGAATGCCTCCGGGGCGGATAGATGCAGTGCTTCGCTTCATGAATGAGCAGAACCTATCGGCCACGGATGCATCGCGTCAATGCAGCGCGGATTCCAATTCCGCGCCGGGCTTCCACCCGCCAGCCTTTTCTGGAAAATCGGACGCCGCCGTGTTTCCCTCCCGCCGCGATGTCTGACGCGCTCGTAACCCCGCTGCTCAACGTCCGCGACTGGCGGTCGCGGATCGCGGAGCATCGCGCCCGGGCCGAGCAATGGACCGTCTCCGCGCGGAAGCGGCGCGGTGCCAACAAGCCGCATCCGGTCGAGGATTTCCTGTTCACCTACTATCCCTTCTCTTTTGCGAAGCTGGAGGAATGGCATCCGCCCGCCGGCACCGCGCTTGAAGCCGCCGATCCCCTGCCCGCGTGCTGGACCAAGCCGCCGTATCGCCGCGAAGGCAACACGGTCCTCGCCGATCCAGCCTTGCTCGCCGACAAGGAAAAGGCCCGCCTGCACTGGCTGCGCGAACTGCTCGCCGCCACCCGCGACCGCACACCGGTCCTTGCCTGCCATGGCTTGCACGAGTGGGCCATGGTCTATCGCGGCGAACAGGTCCGCCACGCCGGCACGACCGCGCTGAGGCTGCCCCAGGCCGAGATCGACACTCTGGTCGAGTCGCGCCCCGTCCGCTGCTCGCACTTCGACGCCTTCCGCTTCTTCCACCCCGACGCCCAGCCGCTCAACCGCCTGCAACCGTCGCTGATGAGCCGCCGGGACTTCGAGCAACCTGCCTGCATCCACGCGAACATGGATCTCTACAAGTGGGCGTTCAAGGCGATGCCCTGGACGGGTTCGGATCTCCTGTTAGATTGCTTCGAGCTGGCGCTGGAACTGCGCGACCTGGACATGCGGGCCAGCCCCTACGATCTGGCTGCCTTCGGGCTCGACCCGGTGCGGATCGAAACCGCGGAGGGTCGGCGCGAATACGAGCAGGAGCAAGCAAGGCTCGCCGCGAAGGCCGCGCCGCTGCGGCAGCGGCTGATCGACGCGCTGGATCGGGTGTGGAGTGCGATGGCATGACATCGCTTTAGCTTGGGATGAAGTCCGCATCACCCCACCGGCCGCTCACCGGCTGAAAGGCGATCCGTTGCCAGTTGATCTAACCGTCCGCCCCCGGAGCCAAAGCTGCGTCGTGCCGCAACAGTCCATATCCGTCACATCCCGCCTAACAGATTGTCGAAATACCACTGCGCCAGTTTCCAGCCACCGAACATCCAGCTCAGCGCGCCGAGGATCAGGAAGGGACCGAAAGGCAGCCGCATGCCGAAGCCGACCCGCCCGAGCACCGCGACGACGATCGCGTATACCGACGCCGCGAAGAGGCTGAAGAAGACCCCGGTCCAGCCGAAAAAGGCCCCGATCGCGCCCATCAGATGGACGTCGCCCATGCCCATCGCCTCGCGCGGGATCACGGCGCGCGGCGCTTTGCCTTCGAGCGACTTCAACTCCTCAATCGGCACGATGCGCCCGCCCGGCAGCTCGACCCCGTCCTCGCGGATGATGACCATTCCGGCCTGAACGCTCTCGCCGTTCACCCGGACCTCGGTGGCCTCGATCTCGAGACGGTCGGTCTTGCGGAAGAAGATATCCCACCAGCCGGTGCGTTCGCCGTTCATCTCGAACCAGATCGGATCCTCGTCTTTCTCCGGCTCGATCAAGCGCCACTCGACCGGCGCGGGAAACTCCATCTTCTTCTTGCCGAACATCATCTTGCCGAGCCGTACTACCATCCACAGCCCGCAGAATCCGATGATCCACCCGACCACCGACTGCTTGATCCCGTCGGCCAGCAAGGGATCGCCGGAAGCCCACAGCGCGAGGTCCGGCAGCTTCGGCCACAGCGCGGCCGCGGCGAGGCCGGCGATCGTCGACGCAGTGGTGAAGGAAGTCGGGATCACCATGTGCTCGGCATCGATGAAAGTGATCGCGATGAACAAGGCGGCCATGATCCACAGCGGGAACAGCGCCGCCATTTCGAGCTGGAGGAAGGGCCCGAGATTCAGGGCGGAGCGGAGGAAGCCCCAGATCGCGGTGAACAGCAGCGCGGTGAGCAGTTCGACCGCGAAGTAGCGGAAGGCGATCGGGGCCTTGCAGTTCTTGCACTTCCCGCGCAGCCACAGCCAGCTTACCAGCGGGACGTTGAGACGCATCGGGATGTCGCCCTTGCACTTCGGGCAGAACGAGCGCTTGGGCTCGTTCACCGACAGACCGAGCGGCACGCGGTAGATGACGACATTGAGGAAGGACCCGATGCACGCGCCGATCAAAAAGGCCGGCACGAACCAAAGGGGATGGGCCAGGGTTGGGAAGATCTGGATCAAGGTGGCATCATTGAATCCGATTCCAACCATTTCGGAAATCCGAAATTTCTGCCCGCCAACCAGCCGGTCCGTCAGCGGGAAAAACAGCTCACCCGGAACACCGCCGCGGGAGCACCGTAGGTCGCCAGCACCCGCAGCGTGAGCCGCTTCGTGACCAGCGGACTTTCCATCTGCCATTCGTGGAATACGCCGCGGTGATCACGGACCGAGTGGACGATCCCACCCGCGTCGTCGATCAGGTCGAAATCCTTCACCAGGAACGGCACCACTTCTTCCGGATGCGTCATCAGCACCGACTCCATCGGATGATCCCAGTCGGGGTCGAACTCGATCTTCACGCGGCCGATCTCGACCGGTGAATCCCAATCGAGATGAAGCTCCGGCTGCGGGTCGGCGGGATCGGCCACCCAGGCGTTCGGCGCATCGACCGGACGGGCGGGACCGCAAGTGACGTTGGCGGGGCCGAATTGATCGATCGCCGGCTCGAAGGTCATCGCGAGGTTGCGGCCTTCGGGGCGGCGCTTGGGCAGCCAGAATTCGAAGCGATCGATGCCGATGCCCGCCGGCGGCTCCTGGACGCTGGAGCTGGCGACCGCCTTGTTGAAGGCACTCGTCACCGCCAGCACGCCGGACAAGCGCTCATCACTCACCCGGACCCGCACTGAAGGATCCTCGCAGAGTTTGATGAAATGGTAGCCGTCCTTGGTGATCGGCGTGGCTAAGCGGGCGGTGATCCGCGACTGGCCTTCGCTGAACGGGATGTCGAGCGCTTCGACCAGCTCTTCCGGCGTGAAATTGCCGGACTTCACCGAGCTCCGCAGCTCGACCCTCAGGGTTCCCGCCTGCTCGGCGGAGACTCCGAACGAAAAGCTCGGACGTGCCCCACCGGCCAGCGGGACCAGCATCGCCCAGGCGTGGTCGAGGCGGACCCACGCCGAGTTCGGCTTGAGTTCGGCGAGCACCAGCCGGGAGCTGGCGCTGGCGGTCGCCCGCGCGGCGAGATCGGAGGGATCCTCGAGCGTCTTCCCCGGTAGGAACTGGCCGTCGCGCTGAAGGCGGAGTTGGAGCTCGCGCAGCCGCTCGCCGGACGAGAGGTCGGCCGGCAGGCAAGACTGCTCCAGACAGAGCGCGGCGGCGGTGCCGACCGCTTGCGCACCGGCCGCACAGGTGGCCATCACCCGGGTCGATCCGAACGCGACGTGAGTGGCGCTGATGATCCGGCCGGCCAGGAAGAGGTTCTTGATATTACGACTGTAGTAGCAGCGCCACGGGATGCCGTAAACGCCCTTCGCATGCCATTGCGTGCAGCCGTTCTTTTCGGAGTAGATGCCATCGGCCGGGTGCAGGTCGACCGCCCAGCCTCCATGCGCGACCACGTCGTCGAACTCCCGCTGCTCCACCAGGTCCTGCTGGCGGAGCAAGTAGTCGCCTTCGAAGCGCCGGCTCTCGCGCTTGCCGGGGACGTGACCGACCCACTCGAGCGTCATTGTTTCCGCTTCGGGGAACTTGCCGGAGTTCTTGATGTAATCCCACACGCCATAAACCACCTTCCACAGCTCCCATTTGATCTCCTCGGTCTGATGGACGGTGTCGAGACGGCCGCCGTATTCGATCCACCAGAAATTGCAGCCCTGCATGTTGGTGTTGAACTGGCGGTAGCGCGGGATTTTCGTGATATCCTTCAGCGCCCAGCTCGGCGCGGTGAACTTGACCGGCACGCCGACGTCCTTGGTCGAAAAATACATCGAGTGTCCGAGCAGTTGGCCGTACTCGGCATCCGGCGCGAAGCCTTCGCCGAACTCCTCGCGCGATTCCGCACCCATCCGGAAGGCCGCGCCCGCCATGAAGCCGACCAGGCCGTCGCCCGAGGCATCGCAGAACAGCGGCGCGCGCAAGACGTAGCGGGTGGAGTTCTGCGGGCAGAAGGCGTGCACCGCGGAGAGGGTGTCGGGGTCGCTTTTGTCCACCTCGTAGGCGGCGGTATTGAGGAGCAGCGTGAGGTTCGGCTCCTCGCGGCATTTCTCTAACAAGATCGTGTCAAAGATCAGCGCGTTGCCCTGGCGGTTGCGGTAAAGGTTCTCCTCCAGGATCTCGTTGATGATCCCGCCCTCGCGCGACCAGCGGTTGTTGTTGCCCATGTGCGAGGTCGCGCCCAGCACCCAGAGCCGCACTTCGCTCGAGGCATTGCCGCCGAGCACCGGCCGGTCTTGCACGAGCACCGTCTTCACCCCGTGGCGGGCGGCGGCAATGGCGGTACACACTCCGGAAAGACCGCCGCCGACGACCACCAGGCCGGCGTCGATTTCAACGAGATTCAGGGAGCGCTTGTCGGCGGGTGCTTCGATCAACATGGGAAAAATCAGGGTGTCGCGGGACGCGGGCGATGAATACCGCCGGCCCAAAGGAAGAGCAAGGCGAGCGGGTGGAGAAAGGCCATCGCGATGAACCAGGGTTCGTAGCCTTTCCCTTGGACCGCCTCGATCAGCGGCCCGAAGAGCGTTTTGAAGCCCTGGTCGAGGAAGCCGGCCGGCTTGGACGAAGGACCCGAAACCATGGCGGCGACGATCATGTTCATCGCGATGCCGCCGAGCGTGCTGCCCGCGGCGACCACGCTGAACACGGTGCCGACCGAGTGCTTCGGCACCACATCGACCACGATCGCGCTAATGTTGATCAGCCAGGCGAGGGAGGCGAACACCGCGACCACGGTCAGCGTCAAGGTGACCGGCATTCCCGCGGCCTGTGCGATGAAGGGCGAGACGGGCATCAGGCAGGCGGCCCCGAGCATGATCCACAAGCGCGCCTTCACCGGGCTATGGCCCTTCTTGACCAGCACTCCCGACAGCCAGCCGCCGACCAGCGACCCGACGCCGGCTGCGGCGTAAACCACCCAGGTGATGGTCAGCCCCTCTTGCCCGACCCCGCGGTCGGCATTGAGATACTTGGCGAACCAGAACTGATAGAAATACCACACCGGATCGGTGATCAACCGCCCAAACAAGAGCAGCCAGACCGGGCGGAACGTCAGAACCTGTTTCCAGCTCCAGCCCTTCTCCCCTTCGATCGGCGCTCCCTCGCCATCCTCGATCAGCTCCAGCTCGGCCGGCGCGAGCAGTTTGCTCTCGCGCGGCTTGCGGTAGAAAATCAGCCATGGGATCAGCCAGAAAAATCCCGCGGCTCCGGTGATCAGAAACGCCATCCGCCAGCCGGTGCCATGCTGGAAGACCGCGTCGATGAAGGGCAGGTTTCCGGCGTAGTCGAACTTTGCCAGCTTGATCACGATGTAGGGCGCGACCGTTGCTCCGATCGTCGCACCCATCGTGTAAAAGCCGATCGCCAGCGCCCGCTCCCGGGCCGGGAACCATTCCGACACCGCCTTCGAAGCGGCCGGCCAGATGCCCGCTTCGCCAAGGCCTAACAGGAAGCGGCACGCACCCATCGAGCGCACGCCCTGCGCCCATGCCGTGATAATGTTGGCAAGCGACCACCAGATCACAAAGACCGCGGTGCCGGTGCGGGTGCCCAGGCGGTCGACCAGTTTGCCGGAAACCAAGTAGGCCACGGTGTAGGCGACGAGGAACAAATTGACGATGTTCGCATACTCGCGATCGTCCATTTTCAGGTCCGCCTGGATGGTCGGCGCGAGGGCGGACAAGGTCTGGCGATCGACGTAATTCAGCACCGCAGCCAGGAAAACCAGAACAACGATCCACCAGCGTAATCCTCGGATGGTCATGGGTCAGGGAGCTTTCGAGGCCCGGCGGTCGAATTCGAAGTAGGCAAGACTGAGGCACCAGGTCGCGCCGTAGTTCACCCAGCCCTCGGCATGACGATAGGAAGCCTCCGGCTGGAAAGGAAACATTTCGCTGCCGGGCCCGGCCGAGATTGAGCCGCGACAGGTTTCAAGCCGGGCGCAGACGTTCTCCTTATGACTCATCGGCCAGCCGCGTTCGATCCCGGTAAAGCCCGAATCCGGCTTGCTCGGGGCGGCCGCAAGGCGCGGATTGCGGCCGAAGACCGCGTCGGCGTGAGAGACGGCGAGTTCACGCATGCGTGACTTCAACGCCGGGTCGTCGATCACCCATGAAGCCGCCAAAGCAATGCCCGGCGTGCCGACCCAGTTGCCGACATCGTTGATCTTCGGGATGGTCCAGTGATCGCCGTCATCATATCGGCGGAAGTCCCACAGATTGGCGGATCGCTTCGCGGCGACTTCGGCCCACGCGGTGATCTTCTCCTTCAGTCCGGCTGGAGCCTGGTCGGGATGGTTTTGCAACAGCCACACCAGGCCCGGAATCGTCCGGTGCTCGCTCATCCGGTGGCCCTTGGTGGTGCGCGGGTCGTTCCAATCGAGATGCTTCACGATCCACCCGGCCTGCTTCAGCGCGGCGGCGAGATAGCGGTCGGGATCGGCCAGTCGGTCGCGCTTGGCGATCTCGTGCATCAACAGGTTCGGCACGATCGAGTGCCCCGGCGCGTGGCGGCCCTTGTAGGGATGGAGCAGGCCTCCCATCGGGTTCTTGCCGGTGATCTGCCCGACGGTGAGATAGGTGGATGGCTCCCACCATTTCCCCACCTCGAGCGAGCGCGCCCAGTTCTTTTCACAGAAACTACGGCACTTCTCGTAGAACGACCGCGGCAGCCATTTCTCCAAGGACGGCCATGCCCACACGACATACGCGACCTGCTCGACCGTCTGCGGGTGGATCTGGCGGGGATCGGGATCGTCGCTCGGATCCTTGGTCGCCGGATTGCAGAGATAGTAGCCCGCTCCCCAATGGATCAGCTTCACCACGTCCGGAGCATCGGCAGCGGGCGGCTCCAACTCCGTGTAATACTTCCGCACGGCATCCATCACGCCCTCGCTGCACGGGTTGCGGGCGTCGAACTTGAACGCGGGATCGAGCACCCGCTGCTTGTCCTTCGCCCAGTCGATCTGCCGCGGCATCGCCGCGATCCGCGCGGGATCGGCACGCTGGAGCAGGACCAGCGAAGGCAGGATCGCATCATAATACGTCCCGTCGCGCCACGGGCAGCCGCCGTAGGCACTCGGATGGGTGCCGACCACCGATCGCGAGTCGATCAGGAAATCCACCGCGGGTTGCCAGAAGAGATCCTTCCACAGGTCCGGACGGATTTGGAAGGGATCGCTGGTTCCCGGTTTGAGCGATCCGCCGCTTACTTCGACCACGTATTCCCCCGGCGTCGCCTCGAACGCCGAGAAATCACCGATTTGCCCGCGAAGGGTGGACCGGAACAACACCGCCCCCCCGGCAGCGGCACGCACGATGAACTCGCTGCCATCCGCCGACAACGGCGCGGTGAAACGCTTGGGTCGGCCGGATTCGTAGCCGACCTGGTTGACGGCGATCACATGGACATCGCGCGCCAGATTGGCGGAGTCTTGCGCCCTCGCAGGAGAGGCGGACGCTGCCAGTCCGATCAGGCAGGTAAACCGGAACATCATGGATAAAGCGCGCTGCACTCGACGAAAAATGCCAGCCAACCCTGCCCCGGCAATCATTTCTTGCGCTTTCATGTAATTTTCTTTTCCTAACATCCCCAGCGAGCTTTCCCCGCAGTTTCACAGGACCGCAGGCAATTTCATCGTTACGCATTTACAAGCATCCTTGCCCCGCAATGCTCCCGCCGTGAAGAATGACTTTCGCCACATCGGCCTCATGGTGGACCCGCTGAGCGGCTACGGCATCAAGATCCTCGACGGGATCAGCCGCTACGCCCAGCGCAAACCCGGCTGGCGGATCGCCTACTTTGACCGGGAGCGCAAGGAACTCGCGGACCTCGTCGAGTCATGGCAAGGCGACGGAATGATCTGCACCGTGGTCGACCAGCGCTTCCACGACGCAGCCACCGGCCGCAAAATACCGGTCGTCAATGTCGCGGGCCTGCTCGACGGGTCGGAGGTTGTCAGCGTGCTGAGCGATGACCGCTCGATCGGCAAGATGGCCGCGGAGCACTTGCTCGACCGCGGCTTCACGAACTTCGCCTACATCCGCCGCCGTGACGGCACCCGCTATTCCCAGGACCGCGGCGAAGGCTTCCGCACCCGGATTGAGGAAGCCGACTGGAAGGTCACTCAGATCAATCTCGCGGCGAATCCTTCCGACGAAGACCTGATCGCGAAACTCGCCGGCCTGCCCCGGCCGCTCGGCATCTTCACCTCGCTCGACCGAATCGGAGCGATGGTCCTGGAAGCTTGCTGGAAGGCCGATTTCAAGGTGCCTGAGGAGATCGCCGTGGTCGGAGCCGGCAATCACAAGCAGCTTTGCGAACTCTGCTCCCCCACCCTTTCCAGCGTCGAAGTCGACATGGAGCGCCGGGGTTACGAGGCCGCCGAGTTGCTCGACCGGTTGCTCGAAGGCGCAGCACCGCCGCAGGAACCCATGCGAATCCCCCCGGCCCATGTCGTCGAACGCCGCTCAACCGATGTCTTTGCGTTCAATGACCCGGATCTGGTCGCCGCACTCCGCTTCATCCGTGAGAACTCCCACCGATCCATCAAGGTCCGCGACGTCGTGGCCGCCACCACCATCTCTCGCCGCTCGCTCGAGGGACGCTTCAACTCGCTGATCGGCCGCACGCTGCATGACGAAATCTGGCGCGCCCATTTCGACCTCGCGATGCGCCTCCTTTCCTCGTCCGACCTATCACTGCAGGAAGTCGCCGAGCGTTCGGGATTTCGCACCGCTAGCGCCTTGGTGAACCTTTTCCGCCTGCGCCTCGGGGTCACGCCCAAGGAGTTCCGCGTGGCCAATCGGCGATGAGACGCGGCTCAAGCGAGAGGTCAGATTCACCATCTGCTGGCAGGATTCTTCAGCTCGTGTGAAAGCATCGCAGGTTGATCCAGCGTCTTGGGAGCAAACTTGCTACCGGATAACGCCAAGCATCCGACGCTGTAATCCAAGCCACGACCGATGACCCGAACCCTCCTCTTCGCCGCCCTTGCCACCGCCACTCTGTCCGCCGAATCACCCCAGATTTCAGGAATCTACCCGCATCTCGCGATGTTCAACAACGAGGGCGAATGTGGCACCGGGGCCGTGGTCCCATGGGCGGACCGCCTCTGGGTCGTGACCTACGCCCCCCACCAGCCCACCGGCTCGTCCGACAAGCTTTACGAGATCACCCCCGACCTCCGGCAGATCATCCGCCCGGAATCCATCGGCGGCACCCCGGCCAACCGGATGATCCACGATGAATCCCAGCAGCTCTTCATTGGCCCGCACGCCATTTCCGCCGACGGGAAAGTCCGCACCATTCCCTACTCGAAAATGCTCGGCCGCCCCACCGGCAATGCCCGCCACCTCACCGATCCTGCCGGCAAGATCTATTACGCCACGATGGAAGAGGGCATCTACGAGGTCGACGTCAAGACCCTCGAGCCCACCGAACTGTTCGCCGACAACCAGGGCCAGATCCGCGACGACGGCGACACGGCCAGCAAGCGCCGCCTCGCCGGCCTGCCTGGCTACCACGGCAAGGGCCTCTATTCCGGACAAGGCCGCCTGATCTACGCCAACAACGGCGAAACCGGCAGCGCGGCCAAAACCAACCCCGCCACCCCGTCCGGCGTCCTCGGCTCGTGGGACGGCAAGGCGGAGACCTTCGAAGTCGTTCGCCGCAATCAGTTTACCGAAGTCACCGGCCCGGGCGGCATCCACGGCAGCAAGAGCCCCGCCACCGATCCCATCTGGTCGATGGGCTGGGACCACCGCTCGCTCATCCTGATGCTGCTCGACGGCGGCAAATGGCACGCCTACCGCCTGCCCAAGGGCTCCCACTCCTACGACGGTGCCCACGGCTGGAACACCGAATGGCCACGCATCCGCGAGATCGGCGAAGGCGACCAACTGCTCGCCACCATGCACGGCACCTTCTGGAAATTCCCGAAGACCTTCTCGCTCAAGAACAGCGCCGGCATCGCCCCACGCTCGAACTATCTCAAAGTCATCGGCGACTTCGCTCTTTGGAAAAATCGCGTCGTCTTCGGCTGCGACGACACCGCCAAGTCCGAGTTCCTCAACAAGAGCAAGGCCAAGGGCAACATCGCCGCGCCCCGCTCGCAATCCAACCTCTGGTTCGTCGAACCCGCGGCCATCGACAAGCTCGGCCCGGCCATCGGCCGCGGCGCGGTGTGGCTCGACGATGCCGTGAAAGCCGGCGTGCCTTCCGATCCCTTCCTTTTCTCCGGCTACTCACGCCGCGGAGTCCACCTCCATCACACCGGCGACACTCCGGTGACTTTTTCCTTCGAAGTCGACCTCGCCGGCAACGGCACGTGGTCACCGCTCACCAAGATCACCGTCCCGGCCAAGGAACACCGCTGGCACGCCTTCACCCCTGAACAGTCCGGCGCGTGGCTCCGGATCACCCCGGATGCCGACGCCCCCGGCGTCACCGCTTCCTACCAGTATTCCAACTCCGACGAACGCAGTAGTTCCCCCGCGGAAATCTTCAACGGTCTCGCCAAGGCAAGCGACAGCAAGGTCACCGGCGGCTTGATCCGCGCCCGCGACGGCAATAGCGGCAACCTCGCCTTTGCCGCAGTCGGCGCGGACGGCAAGGACGCCGGCTGCTACCAGCTCGATGCCGCCCTGAACCTCAATCCGGCCGACGACGCCGCGCTTCACGAACACACCTTGAAAAGCACGAAGATCCCGGTCGGCGTAATCCAGACCGACGCCGCCTCGGTCTTGTTCATCGACGACAATGGCAAACGCTGGCGCCTGCCGAAAGGCGACGCCGCTCTCGACACGGCCAGCCCGCTCGGCGACAGCCGCGCCGCCCGCGAGGTCGCCACCGAACGCGACCTCTTCCACGCCCACGGCTCCTTCTACGAACTCCCCGCCCGCAATGCCGGCGGCTTCGCCAAGGTCCGTCCGGTCACCACGCATAACTTCCGCGTTCATGACTTCTGCTCGTTCCGCGGCCTCTTCCTCATGACTGGCATCGCCGCCGACACACCGACGGACAATCCGCACCTGATCCGCTCCGCCGATGGCAAGGCGGCACTTTGGGCCGGCGCTATCGATGACATCTGGAGCATGGGCAAGCCCCGCGGCCAAGGCGGTCCGTGGAAGGACACCAAGGTGGAAGCCGGCACCGTCTCCGATCCCTACCTGATGACTGCCTATGACAAAAAGTCGCTGGTTCTCACCGCCGACCGGGATCTTACCCTGACCGCCGAGATCGATCTCAGCGGCGATGGCAAATGGGTCATCTATCAAAGCTTCCCGGTCAAAGCCGGTTCTCCCGTCGCGCACACGTTCCCCGATGGCTTCTCCGCCTACTGGATCCGTTTTAAAACCGACCAGGGAGCCACCGTTGGCGCACAGCTCGATTACCGCTAGGCGGACGGCATGAGCTTTGCCACGCCGGTTGCTGGCCGAGCCATCGCCGCGCAAATCTCCCGAAGGATCGTGCAAATTGCCTGCCGACCCCACAATTTCCCGTTCGAACGCTGCGAGATTGCGCAATCCAGCAATGCTTTCATCACCCCGTATCCCTCTGGCTTTTAACGCTTTAAAGACAGCAACAAAAGCATTCTGAATTCACCCGTCTCTTCCGCGTCCAATGGGAGCGCAACAAGCTAAACTTACACGTCATGAACACAACCCGACACGCCTTGGTGGCGACCATCACCGCATTTTCCGCTTTTGGCGCTTTGGTATCCCCGTTGGTGGGGATCGCCGAAGCTCAGGAACAAGGACAAGGACAGCAGGAACAGGAGATCCTGACCCGGGGTCCGGTCCACGAAGCCTTCGCAGCCTCGATTAATTTCGAGCCTCAAGCTGGCATCCTGATCGATACCCAGCCGCCGGAATTGATCGACGAACTGCCCCCGGAACAACAACTCGAAGGCGACAATGTCACCTGGATTTCAGGCTATTGGGCCTGGGACGAAGAGCAGAACGATTTCCTTTGGATCAGCGGCGTGTGGCGCAATATCCCCCCGGACCGCGAATGGGTCCCCGGCTATTGGAACGAAACGGAAGCCAAGTATCAGTGGGTCTCCGGTTACTGGGAAGACCTGGGCGCGACGGAGGTGACCTACCTCCCGGCACCTCCCAAGTCGGTCGAAGCCGGTCCCAACGTTAAAGCCCCTTCATCCAATCATTCGTGGATCCCGGGTCAATGGGCCTGGTCTGAATCCCGCTACCGCTGGAGTCCCGGCTACTGGGAACCCCTTCGCGACAATTGGACCTATGTGCCCAGCTATTACAACTGGTCCCCACGTGGATATATCCATGTCAACGGTTACTGGGACTACTCGGTCGCCCGCCGCGGGGTGATTTTCGCCCCGGTCCATTTCCGCGGAGACTATTATCGCCAGCCGGGATTCAGCTACTCGCCCGTGACCGTGATCAGCCTCGCCTTGCTGGTGGATCACCTGTTCGTGCGTCCTTCCTACGGCCATTACTACTACGGCGACTACTATGAACCCCGCTACCGCACCAGCGGCTTCTACGCGTCGTTTTCCTACAGCACCGGCTACCGTGGCTATGATCCGATCTATGCCCACGAACGCTGGAACCATCGCGACGACCGCGATTGGGAACGCAGCCGCAGCGACGACTTCAATTACTTCCGCGACAACCGCGATGCCCGTCCGCCGCAGACCTGGGCCGCACTGCGGGAAATGCCGAATGGCGGCCGTGGCTTCAAAGGCCGCAACGCCGATTACATGGTCGCCGCGCCGATCGAACAATTCGCCAAAAGCGAGGGAGACGGAAAGCGTTTCAAGAAACTGGAGCAACCGGCGCGGGAACGCATCGTCGCCCAGCGCCAGGAAATGCGCAGCTTCCGCGACGAGCGGAAGAAGATTGAATCGGATGGTGGTCCGCTCCGCGAGAAAACCGAGGGCTCGGAAGCCAAGGCTGCCAAGGTCAAGGTTGCCCGCTCGCCCATCATGGGTAAGAAAGCCGAGCAGCTCGCGAAGGAAGAAGCTCCGCCGCCACGCCGCAAGATTGCCGCTCAGGCGGACGGCGAAACTCCCGGCACCGGAGACGCGCCCCGCACTGGAAAGGATACGCCCGGCCGCGATGGTCAGCCCATGACGGACCGCGACCCCAAGGTGAAACCCGAACGTGAGCCCAAGAGCGAGCAGGATCCCAAGGTGAAGCCCGAGCGCGAACCGAAGACCCAGCGCGAGCCGATGGTGAAACCCGAGCGCGAGCCTAAGACCCAGCAGGAGCCGAAGGTGAAGCCCGAGCGTGAACCCAAGACCCAACAGGAGCCAAAGATCAAACCCGAGCGCGAGCCTAAGACCCAGCGCGAGCCAATGGTGAAGCCGGAGCGTGAACCCAAAACGCAACAGGAGCCCAAGGTGAAGCCAGAGCGCGAAACCAAGGTCCAACCGGAACGCAAGGTCCAGCCACAGCGTGAGCCGAAGGTGCAGCCGGAGCGTAATGTTCAACCACAGCGCGAGCCAAAGGTGCAACCCGAACGCAAGGCGCAGCCCCAGCGCGAGCCCCAGGTACAACCGGAAAGAAAGGTGCAGCCGCAACGTGAACCCAAGGCGCAGCCAGAACGTAACGTCCAGCCAGAACGCGAGCCGAAGGAAAAGCCCGAGCGCGAGAAGAAGGAAAAATGAACTCTTGGAGTCCGCCTGAACCTGGCAAGCAACCAGGTTCCAGCGTCAAAACATTCCAGTAGCACGAGCCGGCGGGGATTCCCTCGCCGGCTCCTTGCATATCAGGGAAGCGAGGTGCACCTGACGTGCTCATCGCAAGACCGGACGGACGAGCTACAACCGCCCCGCCGCCTTGATGTCGAGGTAACGGTTCGCCAGTGCCACCGGGAATTGTTGCGCCGGGACATCCAGTGTCAGGATCCCGAAACCTTGCAACACCGCGAGCACTTCCGATCGCTCGGCATCGTAACGCTCCGCCGCGGCGAAGCGCAGCGCGCCGCCGAAATCCTCGATCGGCCGGGTCCGCGAATCCTCGACCGATCGCTCACGCAGGCTGGCCAGCATCACGAGATGACGCGACCGCAGCAAACGCATCGCCGGCACCAGCTCCGAGGCATCCTCGCCGCGCAGGTTGGTCATCACCACCACCAGCGCTCGCCGCTTCTGTCTCCCTAACAGCAACTCCGCCGCCGCCGAGAAATCGCTCGGCTCCGGCGTGGTCTGATAGTCGAAGAGATGGTTCAGCAGCACCGACATCGAGTGCGAGCCCTTCACCGGCGGCAGCCAGCGCCGCGTCCCGCCGAAGGCCTGCACGCCGACCTGATCGCCCTGCCGCAGCGCGACGTACGAGAGCAGCAGCATCGCGTTCAAGCAGTGGTCGAACTGCGGCAGTTCTCCGTCCATCGCTCGCATCCGCCGCCCGGTGTCCGTTAGAAAGACGACCGTCTGGTTCCGCTGTTCCTGGAACTCGCGGCTGATCAACATCGCCCGCCGCGAGGTCGCCTTCCAGTCGATCTGCGAAAGCGGATCGCCCTCCCGATACTCCCGGAGCTGGTGGAAATCCCGACTGCTCCCGGCGAAGGCCTTTCTCACGATCCCCATCTGGTCCTGCCGCGCCTGCATCGCCAGCAGGGCGAATCGCAGCACCGGCTCGTAGTCCGGATAGACCTTCGCCTCGCCCGCCTCGCCCGCCAGGTCCTTCTTCCGCCAAAGTCCCAGCGGCGAATCACGCCGCACGTGGACCCTCTCGAACTTCGCGATTCCCCGCTCGATAATCCTGACCGCATGCGTCACCCGCGCCTTGCCACCCCCCGCAATGATTCCCGTCCACGGCATCGCCTCCGCCTCCGCCCCCGCCGGCACGCCGTCGAAAACCTCCACTATTGCCGGCATCCGCCCCGGGTTCACGATCTCCAGCCGCACCTCCGCCGCCTCTCCCACCGCAAAGCGCCCCGGCAGCCGCCGCGTGACCTCCACCTTCTTCAAGCGCGCCAGCGTCATCGCATCGAACAACGCCAGCACCCCGAAGCCCGCCCCACTCATCCACCACGCCGGCACCAGTTCACGCCACACCGAAGCGGCAAGCCCGAACAAGGCCCACCCCACCACGATCCACAGCGCTCTCCCGGTCGGACTCATCCGTTCTCAAATCCAAAATCAACAATCATCAATCATCAATCATCAATGGATCACTGCCGCGGCGCCGGCACCGACTCCACGATTCCCTTCAGCACCTCGTCCATCGACTGCCCGCCCATCGCCACTTCCGGCGCGAGCTGCACCCGATGCCGCAGCACCGGCAGCGAGGCCGCCTTGATGTCGTCCGGGATCACGAAATGACGGCCGTGCATCAGCGCGATCGCCTTGCCGATCCGCACCAACGCGATCGCCCCGCGGGTCCCCGCGCCGAGCCACACCGACCTCGCCTCGCGCGTCGCCTGGACGATCGCCACCGCGTAGTCGACTACCTCGCGCACCACTTGCACCGCCGCCGTCGCCGCCTGCGCGCGCACCACGTCGTCGGGGGAAGCGACCACCTGCAGCGAGTCCGAAGCCGTATCCCCGGGCGCTTCCGAAGAAGCCCTCGCCACAATCTCCGACTCGGCATCCGGCGCCGGATAGTCGATCAGGATCTTCATCAGGAAGCGGTCGAGCTGCGCCTCCGGCAGCGGGTAGGTGCCCTCGTGCTCCACCGGATTCTGCGTCGCCAGCGTCATGAACGGCGGCGTCAGCTTCAGCGTCTCGCCATCGATCGTTACCTGCCGCTCCTGCATCACTTCTAACAGCGCCGCCTGGGTCTTGGCCGGAGCGCGGTTGATCTCGTCCGCCAGCAGCAGATTGCAGAACACCGGCCCGCGGCGGAGCTGGAAGGTCTGGCTCTTCATGTCGAACAAGCGGAACCCGGTCACGTCGGACGGCATCAGGTCCGGCGTGAACTGGATGCGCCCGAAGTCGCCGCCGAACGCCCGCGCGAGGGCGATCACGAGTTGTGTCTTGCCCAGCCCCGGCTTGCCTTCCAGCAGCACGTGGCCGCCGGCCAGCAGTCCGGCCAGCACCTGGCTGACCACCTCGCGCTGGCCCAGCACGGCATGTTCGACCTGCGCCCGCAGGCGGGCCACCAGCGCGGATGCATCCGACGACGGCGGGGCGGAATGATAGACGGCTTCTTCTTCAGTCATGTGAGAGATAGGTGAATCTTTTGCAAATCGGCCAGCACCCGCGTGAACGCCGTCGCGTCGCCCGGGTGCTCGTGGGTCATCGCCCGCTGCGCGCGCTCGCGGGTCACCCCGGCACGCTGGGCGATCCATTCGAAAAGGTCGCCATCGCGATGGCCCACGGCTGCCAAGCGCTGGGCGCGGTCCAGCACCGACTCGCGCAGCGGCCGCAGCAGCGAAGCGCCCTTGTCCAGCCGCCACTGGAAATCGCCGAGCGCTTCCAAGTGATGATCGTAGTCGCGCAGCTTCGAAGGCGGATCCTCGCGCCGCAGCGGGCCGAAGCGCGGCATGTTTTTCCACAGCCAGAACACCGTCACCGCGAACAAGCCCGCCAGCGCCGGCCAGCCGTGCTTCCACAGCAGCGCCCACAGCGAAAGCGCGGCATCGCGCACGATCACCACCGTCCCCTCGTACGGCGAAGCTTCCACGATCGCCAGCAGCAGCGCCGCGTGGTCGTGGTCGCCGATGTAGCGGTTCCGGAAAGGCCGCGCGTCGACCATCACCGTGATCAAGCCCTCGCCATATTCCGTCCATCCCATCAGCAGCCGCTTCTTGCCATCGACTTTCACGCCGGTCAAAGACTCGGCCAGCACCTCGTAGCGGCTGCCGTCCCTTCTCAGCCGCTTTGCCTCGATCTTGTCGCCACGTTCGACTTCCACGCCGGCCTTTCCGAACAGCTCGGCCAGCGGGTCCGGCACCAGCGTGTTCGTCTCTGACTCCATGAAGCCCCGGGGAAACCGCGACCAGTCATCGCGATACGATTCCGCATGCTCCACCAGGCACAGCAGATGTCCGCCGTTCGACACCCACTCTTCCAGCTCGCGGGCGTAGGACTTCGTGGTGATCACCGATGCCGGGACGATCACCACCGCGACATCCTCCTCCAGCCCCGGCCAGCCCGGCTTGCTCTCCACCGTGTAGCCGTTCTTCTCGAGAAATCGTCCGGCCGCCAGATAGGCATCGAGCCGCGCCTTCCCCTTGTAGCCGGTCTCCCGTTTGCGCGTCGTGCTCCCGCCGTTGCATCCGGCCAGCAGGGCGCAAAGCAGTATCATGGACAATGCCTTCAAAGCCCCCTCCCTTCCGCAAAAGGCCAGCTCGCGCAGAGCTCCTGCATCGCCTCGTCCGGTGGCGCGCTGCGGCCATAGGCCAGCCGCATCCACGTCTCGGTCAGCCCGCTGAAATACCCGGCGTGCGCCGCCGCTTCCGCCGCCACCCGGCGCAGGCAGTCACTCTCGGTGTCCGACTCCGCGATCTCCACGCCGCCGGTCGCGATCAATCTCGAAATCGTCCCGCGATAGAGCAGGCTCATCGCCTCCTGCCGGCGCCCGACCCGCCACAACTCCATCGCCGCCGCGGGAATGTCCGGCGGCAAGCTCTCCGGCGCGACCTCCATCCCCATGACCACCCGCGCCTGCGGCGGCGGCACCCGCTTCGCCGCCACCCCACCGCTGCCCCGGAGCAAATGGCGGTAGCGCCAGATCAGCCACACGATGAATGCGACGAAGGCACCCAGGATCAGCCACATCAACGCCTGCGCGATTCCGGCCAACCAGGATACGTCCCCCCATGACCACGATGACGGGGTCCTCACCCGTTCCTCGACCGAGTGCACCGTGAAATTCTCATGCGCCTTCACTTGCTCGATCGTCTCCTTCGGTCCCGCTTCGACCTCGGCCTCCGCCGCCGGCGTCATTCCAAAGACCAGCAGCAGCGCGAGCAAGGCCGTTCCCGCACCGCGCAAGCGGTTTCCCAGCCGGCGGAAGGCCAACTCGACGTCCCAGCCTTCGATCCAAGTACGATGGTTCACGTAGATCCCGAAGCCCGCGCCGGTCGCGAAGACATCGACCAGCGACATCGACAACAGCAGCGAGACCAGCCCCAGCCAGCCGACCGCCGCCGGAATCTCGCCCCACGAGTCATCGTTCCAGGCATCCACCAGGGCCTTCCATTCCTCCGACTGGCCGGATGGCAGGAACATCATCGCCGTGAAGAACACCGAGAGCGCCAGCCAGCCGGTCAGTGCCGCGCGCCAGAGCGCCAGCATCACCACCGTGGCATCGCCGCGCCGCAGCAGCAGCCGCACCCGCTGGACATATTCCTTGCCGCGCAGCCCTTCCAAATCCTCCACCGCCATCGTCAACGGCCGCCACGGCGAGAAGCGCGCCCACAGCATCCGGAACCCGAAGCGCCGGACGCAGGCCCGCGGCAGCTCGCGGATGATTTCCTTCCACCGCGGCAGTTCGCCGAACAGCCGCCGGCTCAGCACGAAAAGCACCAGCCTCGAGCCCACCGGCATCCACCACCAGCAGAGCAGCACCAGCAGCATCGGATAGTCGCGCAGCAGGAAAGGCGACAGGGCGATCACCGGCAACATCCCCAGCCACCAGCTCGCGAAGAGCCGCCAGAAATCCCGCCGGACCAGCGCGAGCCCCAGGTCCACCGCTTCCCAATCGCTGCGTGGCCGCAGCTCCGCGGTCACGCCTTCAAGCCGCACGCGTCCCCCTTCCCATCGCCATGAAATACACCGCGTGCAGCACCCACCCGGCGATCCCGACCCCATACTTTACCCCCGCCGGAAAAGCCTGCGCCGACCAGAAGCCTTCCACCACCGCCGCGAAGGCCGTCATCAATCCCGCTCCGGCGATCAGCGGCAGCGCGCGCTTCGCCGCCTCCGCGATCGCCCGCCCGCGCGGAAAGCGCCCGGGCTTCAGCACTCCCAGCCCGATCCTCATCCCCGCCATCCCGGCCACCACCATCCCCAGCAGCTCGTACGACGAGTGCCCCGCGACGAAAGTCCAGAACGACTCCGGATTGCACGCATAGTGGACATAGCCCGTCGCCGCCCCGATGTGGATGCCGTTGAAGACAAGGAAGAAGATGGTGCCGAGACAGGCCACGATGCCTCCGGCGAAGATCTGGAAGTCGATCCCCACGTTGTTCTGGATGTAGTGGGTGAACATCATGAAGTTCGACCCGTAGGCGCTGCGCATGTGGCTGATCTGCTGCTCCTGGTCGCCGCCATACATCGCCTCCATGCCCTGCATCCCTTCCGGTCCCAGCGTCGCGCGGATCCAGTCGATATCGAGCCAGGCCGACGCCATCATCCCGAAAAACGGCACCCAGAACATCGCGTTGCACAGCCAGAACAGCCGCCACTCCGCGCGGACCGCCTGCGGGAAACCGACCATCAGGAACTTCACCACCGTCTCCATCCCGGCCCGCCGGCTCCGGTAAAGCAGCTTGTAGCCGCGGATCACCAGCGTGTTCAGCCGGTCGATCACCTGGCCGGAATACATCCGGTGCCGCGCCAGCGCCAGGTCGGCGCAGGCCTCGCGGAAGCGCCGCGGCAGGTCCGCCACGCCGGGCTCGGGGTGCTTCGCCTCCACGCTGGTGATCAGCCGGTCCAGCTCCACCCACTCCGCCGCGCGGCGTTCTTCAAAGGATCCCGGGCTCATCGTTTCTCCTGGAGCCAGTGGGCGATCGCCATCATCCGCGACACCCCGGCCTGGCCGGTGCCGCCCGTCAATTCATCCGCGTGGTCGGCGATCTCCGCGCGCCGGGCTTCCGACCACAGCCCCGCCCGCTCGCGAAATGCCACCACCGCCCGCACCTCCTCCGGCCGCAGCGCCACCGCCGGCCGGGCCGCTTCCATCGGCGGCGGCGCGGGCACCGACGGCTCGGGCAGCAGCTTGTCGTAAATCACCACCGTCCCCGCCGCCAGGTCGCCCAATCGCTGGAAACGCTTGGTCGCCAGGCAGGTCGCCAGCCCGAAGCCCATCGTCGGGATCCCCACGATCAGCCCTCCGAAGCACGGCATCCCGTCGGCGAAGCGCAGGAAATTCCGCAGCATCGACTGCGCGAACGTCACCGGTGCGCCGGACGTCTGCACCACCCGCAAGCCCAGCATTTTCTTCCCCGGCGTGGCACCCCAGCGGCTCGCCTCGAAGAACACCGGATACCACCACCAGGTGAAAAACCACACCAGGTTCATCATCCCCTCCGCCACCAGGAAGCCCATCGCGAACCCGGCCAGCGACAGCACGAAACCCACCACGATCAAGGCGGCGATCTGGATCGCCACGTCGATCCCCAGCGCCATCCCGCGCAGCAGCGGCCCCGCGATCCGCAGGCGCACCTCCACCCCTTCAGCCAGTTCGATGGCCTGCAAGGTGTCGATCCGTCCCGCAACGTCCTCCATATCCCGAATTTCGGTCCGAAACTAGCCTCTCCCGCCGTTCCGTAAAGCCCCTTCCCCTCGTCCCCATGAAGAACCCTCCCGCCGCAGCAAGAGGGGTCCGGGCGGCCCGCCCGCCTCCGGATTCTCCGCCCGCACCCTCAAACGCCCGCGGCAGCGGTGCTGCGAGGCCGGGCCTCTCTGGTTGGGCTTGGGTTAGAATTGAATTTCATGGAACCAAGCCCTGCGAAGATCTGCGGTGATGAACAGTGCCGTCTCGGTCATTCCTTCATTGATCCGCACGTAACGGGCGAGGTTGCCAGTCTCCCCTTCAGGCTGAAACTCTCTGATCCACTCATCAGCGTCTTCGTCTGCCAATCGGAACTTCCCGCGCCGGAGGAGATCCTCAACGTCAGTCGGATCGAGTTGGAATTCAATCGCGGCGTGACCGCCCGCAATCGCAACGACACCACTTGCCTTGATCTCGCGGACTGATTGTGGAGGGGGCGAACAGACGAAGGATTCGAACGCACTTCTCGGATCCTCATGCGCGAGATTGCGTGGGGTGAGGGCACGCTTCATTGCGAATGCCAGAAATGCAGCGATTGCTGCTGAGAGAAGAAGCGCAACTAGACAGCCTTTGTTCTTCATTTTCTAACGATGAGGCCTGGCACCCGTTACCGGGAGCGCCCCTCCGCTTCAGGTTGAGGTTGGTCGCCTCCAGCGCCGGCTTCTGCCTTTGCTCTTTGGAAGCTGAGCCGATAAGGAGAGAAGTGGACGCGCATCGCCGTGTGGAGTCCGATGCTGAGAACACTTCCATCCTCCAGGGCTTCGCGGACCGTGAAGCGAATCATCCTGAACTCAGTCTTGTCCGGCGGAACGGTCGATACGCGGGAAATATCCAGCCAAGATTGACTCAGGATCTTCCCCTCCTTGTCAGTGATGCTCAATACTACTTCCGACAAATAGGGCCCGCGGTTTTCCCCCACAACATCCTCGTGGAAAAAGCGAATCATGTAGTGCGCCAATCCGCCTGCATCAACGGTTCTCCGAACGGTCGTCTTTCCTTCAAACGCATCTGCAATCGAAGGGAACGTCGCTTCGGGCCGATCGATTGGCAGCAAGCTTTGAGCGGTAACCGCCTGTCCCATCGCGCAAAGGAGGGTGATCAGCGTTGCAATCTTCATCTTAGATATCACGGACGGAAATGATTCATCTCTTTAGCAGAACTTTTAGCGGTGGCAGCGGCGGGATGGAAGCCCGAATTCAAAGGAGCACGTTGACGCCGCTTGCCACCCGCGGCTATCCCGGCCGCTCGGTCGCGCCATCGCGGTTCATTCAGCGAAACTTGGCTTGCACTGCGTCCTGGATCTCCTGGGGGGCAGGAAGCTGATTCCTGTAAAACGTGAAGGAGTTCACGGCCTCAAGCACGCCATCGATCTTGCTTGCTGAACCAACCCACGCATCATCAGGAAGTGTTCCAACGGTCCGCTTCACGAATTCAGCATGGGAAAGCCCGAAATTTGCTGTGGAGTGAATCACCCTGCCACCTCGCACGATGATGAGGAAGTAGTAGCCGTCCCGGATCTCAATTTTGGATTCCATCACTCAATATCTATACCAGTTGGTTCTCGCCGGGTGTCCATCATGTTATGTGCCAGAATCCATAGTCGTTGGAGAAGAATCCGGATCCGACATTCTGGGAAAGCCCAACTGCGGTGATCAGCAAACTTACTGTGGTCACAACGGTTGCAAGTTTCTTTTTGGTCATGGGAAGGCGGTGAGTTTTTGTGCCGAACGTAGAGGCCTTGCAACCCGCTACCGGGAGCGCCCCTCCGCTTCAGGTTGAGGTTTTTCGCCACCCTCAGAATCCGACTCGGATCGGGTAGCAGGTTGTCCAGCGCCACTTTGTTCGCCGTTGTCCGTTGTTCGACTTACTGGCCGCACTTCGATCCACTCTGCAAAGTGGTTCCGAAACCAGTCAGCGGCCCTCCCTGAGAAGTAACACCGATTGTTGAGGGTTACAGAGAAGACGTCAGCGCCCGTCCAAGTTCCAGGAACATAGCGATCTTCAATGTCCCGATACTTGTCGGGTCCAGTCTTAAACCTTTCAAGTTCCGCACCAGGGTTGAGCATCAGACTCCAAAGCGGACCGATCTGTTCAGCAACCGATTCCGAGTGCTTCCGCTCGTCAATATAATTCTCGGGTTCTCCGCCCTTCGGATAGCGAACCGGGTCATCAGCACTTCGATCCCACGTATGCCAATCGCTCTCAACGATCAACTTCTTGCGAACCTCTTGAAATCGTATGCCGCGAAACCCAGCGCTCTCCATCGCTTGCTTCATTGCGTCGGTGACGACGATATTGCCGATTCCCGGAAAGCTAATCGGCGGAACGAATGGGCCCGTGCGCTCCAATGACAAGATATCGTATCGATCGGCAGCGCGCCGCCCGCCGCCGCCCGCGATCCCGTTGTACAGAATGCTGCCATAGTCACCCCAAGGTGCGGCAGCTCGCGTCGCCAGGAAGATCTCGTCAGATCTGCCTTCCCCAAGCTTGGCGTTTGTGATTTCGACCGACGCGGGCTCAGCGCCATGAGTCGGCACCTTCTTGCAGCCAAGCCCGAACATATTGGCGAGTGTTGCCGAGAGGAAGTTGCGTTTGTTCATACTATTTCAGGCGAACGATGAGCGCATGCACCACTACCAGCGGCGGCGCACGTCGATCACGGGGTTGAGGTTGTAGTTACGGTAAACCATCGAAACAGGGCGGCTGGTAGGGCTTATCATGTCGCGGCTTGTTCTGCTTCTTCGTTTATGGCGTAGCTAGGAAAGATGTCACCCTGACCTCGGAATCCGAATGGAGTCTCGATGCAGACCGCACCGCTATCATCAATGGTGTAAGGATAAACTGCCACCCCTGAATAATCATCGCGATGATCAAGCTCGAAAGCGATCGCATCCTGCTTCTCTGTTCGCTTGGGCGGGACAATTCTCATATCATAGACGATGCAAGCTGCCCGTATAGAACCCATACGTGCCTGCTCTCTGTGTGCATCCCGGAGAATGTCGATCAGGGGTTGGGACTTGGAGCGTTCTTCGCCGGTTGTGGCACCCTCATGAACAATCTCACCATCGACCCGCATATGTCCACCATAGGGAAGGAACTCCCGATACTCTCCAAGCATCCGCTTGGCGAATGGCAGCAACTCGTCCACCAGTGACTGAGCATCATCCTTCGCTGTCGGAGTAGAGTTCATTTTTTTGGCAGAACGTTAGAGCGCACACGCGGGGAGCGCATGAAGCGAGGGAGAGGAGAAATTGGAGAGTTTATCCGCGTCGATGTGCCGCGGCTTGTTCGGGCTTCGTGTCAGGGGGAAGGTTGTCATTCGGTTGGTTTCTCTGATTCAATGATTCCAAGTTCAGGATGTTCGGGATCGAATACCCACTTCAGGCGAATCGAGACCGCTCGCGATCTGGGTTCAGTCGGAACATCCTTCCAACCATCCGTCTCCCAAATCAGTTTCCCGTCCTTCCACGCAATCGTCGAATCCTCACGGCCTTTCCAACAGGATAGATAAAGCCCCTCTTGGCGCTCAACCACCTTCCCATCTCGAATACGAAGCCAACGAATGAACGATTCGACTCCTCTACCACAGAGGCCGTTCCGAGGTGCCCAGCCGCGGCTCATCTCAGACGAGCCATAAACGATGAAGTAGTCTGGACCTCGTTTGGCGACGGCATGAAGCGTCACATGGAAGGGATGGGGATCGACCAAGTCGGGCAACGAATACTCAGCACCACCGTCGCGAAGGATAATCGAAGTCTCGTGAAACGTCGCCGTTGGATTCGCGAACACTCCAAAAGCAGATTCGGCGATAGTCAGGACGGCGATGATGATACCGGTGCGCATACATTTTTTGCCCGAACAGTGTTATTATGCCGCGCGCTGCATTTGCCCTGCTTCTGCGGCGTGCCGTATAACACCTGCATATGCGGCACTCGAGTCGATGGTTGAGCAACTTCCGATCATGCTGAACTTTTGAGCGCAGCGTGAGGAAGTGGCAAGGAGGAAGTCAGGAGAGCGACCGACGAAGAGAGTGAAGGATTCGGAACGGAGCGGCAACATGACCGCTCCGCAACGGGGACTAAGCTGCTCGGGAGGCGCGCGGCGAATGCGGTCGTCCGCGGCAGGTCGAAGGATGTGCGGATGCTGCCCTCGCCGCCCCCTTTTCCCGGGACCCGCGAAACTACATCGGTGGGATCCCGGGCCCGACGAAGTGCAGGCCCTCGGCGGACCGGTTAACCCTCAGAGAGGAGACCAATCAACCGCCCGTCACCCTGCACTTTCGGCCCCGGTAAATTCACGCGGCTTTGCGCAACAGCGCGACGAGGACCCCCTGGATGATCAGCTCGCGGGCCGGAATCAGGTCCGGGAACTCCTCGTTCTCCGCGTGGAGGTAAGGCTTGCCCTTGGTGACCTGGTAGCGCTTCAGCGTGGTCTCGCCATCGATCAGGGCCGCCACGATGTCGCCATGGCGCGGCTCGCGGAATTCCAGGATCACGGTGTCCCCGCTGCAGATGTGCGCGTCGATCATCGAGTCACCACGGACTTTCAACGCGAAGGTCCGGGCGCTGCGCGGAATGCCGATCGAGGCGATGTCGATCGAGATGCAGCCCTCTTTCTCCTGGTCCACCTCGCCCGCCATGCCGGCGGCGATCTGGCCGTAAACCGGGATGTCGACGATTTCCTCGCGGTCGAGTTCGTCGGGGAACACCACGGCGCGGGCCTTGCCGGGCCGGCGCTGGATCACGCCCTTGCGCTCGAGGGCGCGCAGGTGGCTCATCGCCGCGGTCTGGCTGGCGAAGCCGAAGTAGTGCTGGATCTCGCGGGTCGACGGCATCACGCCGGTCGTGCGCTGGGCGTATTTGAGATACTCGAGGATCTCTTTCTGGCGGTCGGTCATCGGCTCGGTTTGCATGGCTTTTGAACAGTGTTCTTGAGAACAAAAACAGGCCGGGCGGCGGTCGGCAAGCGGAAATTCGCCGAATCCCGCCTTGAGGGGTTGCCGGGAAAGGAGAATAGTCCCGCCAATGTTTCGCAAAGCCACCTTGCGCACCTTCGGCCTGCTTGCCGTCTCGATCCTCTTGCCCGCCTGCGGCGATGACTCACCGCCCCGCCCGCCACTGGCCCAGGGCATGCCGCAGCGCGCGGAGCCGATCCTCACCACCACCATTCCGACCACCCCGCCGCCCCAGGTGGTGGCGGAAAGCGCGATCGTCATCGATCCGGTCTCCGGCCGCGTGCTCTACGCGAAAAACGCCGACCAACGTCGTCCGGTCGCCTCCACCCAGAAGCTGGTCACGGCGCTGGTGATCATGGATAGCGGGAGCATCGACAAGCCGGTGACCATCGACGTGGACGACACCCGATGTGAGCCGACCAAGCTCTACCTCAAGCCCGGCGAAGTCCACCCGCGCCGCGAGCTGCTGAAGGTGCTGATGGTGAAAAGCGCCAACGACGTCGGCCGCGCGCTGGCCCGCGACGTCGGCGGCAGCCAGGAGAACTTCTCCGCCCTGATGAACCGCAAGGCGGCCTCGCTCGGGATGCGGAACTCGCATTTCCTCAATCCCCACGGCCTGCCGGCCGAAGGCCAGTTCTCGACCGCCCGCGACATTGCCATTGCCTCTCGCGCGGCCTGGCGGAGCCAGACGATCCACTCGTTCACTTCGCTCAAGAAGACGACCTTCCGCCACAATGACGGCCGGGTGAAGAACCTCGAGAACACCAACCGCCTGCTCAAGACCGTCCCCTACTGCGACGGCCTGAAAACCGGCACCACCAACCTGGCCGGCCGCTGCTTGGTCAGCTCCGGCACCCTGAACGGGCGCTCGGCCATCGTGGTCGCCCTGAAGAGCAACTCGGCCAACATCTGGAAGGACTCCGAGAAGCTCCTGCGCTGGGCGCTCGAACGGCCGGCCGCCCAACCGTGAGCATGGCCGACCCGCGGCAGGAACTTGCGGAACTGGCGGACGCCGGGTTGCTGCGGACCTTGCGACCGCTCGATTCCCCCGCCGGCCCGCGGGTGATCCGCGACAACCGCGAGCTGTGGAATTTCGCATCGAATGACTACCTCGGGCTCGCCGCGCATCCGGCGCTGGCGGAGTCCTTTATCGAGGGCGTTCGGAAGTTCGGCTCCGGCGCGGCGGCTTCGCGACTGGTCAGCGGCACCCTGCCGCCCCACCGCGAGTTGGAAGAGGCCCTCGCCGCCGCCAAGGGCACGGATGCCTCGCTGGTCTTCTCCTCCGGCTTCGCCACCGCCGCCGGCTGCCTGCCCGCGCTGGTGGGAAAGCACGACGTGCTGGTGCTCGACAAGCTTTGCCACGCCTGCCTGATCGATGGTGCCCGTTTATCCGGCGCGACGATCCGCGTCTTCCCGCACAACGACGCCGCGAAGCTCGACCGGCTGATCGGCAGCATCCGCGCCAAACACGCCGACGCCCGGATTCTCGTTGTCACCGAGTCGGTCTTCTCGATGGACGGCGACCTCTGCCCGCTGCGGGAAATCGTCGAGACCAAAGACCGCCACGGCGCGCTGCTGTTCCTCGACGAAGCTCATGCCTTCGGCGTCCTCGGCCCGGCGGGGATGGGCCTTGCCGCGGAGCTCCGACTTCAGGACCGGATCGACTTTCAAATGGGCACCTTCAGCAAGGCGGCCGGCCTTTCCGGCGGCTACCTCGCGACCTCCGCCGCATGGCGCGACCTGCTGGTGAACCGTGCAAGATCCTTCATCTATTCGACCGCCCCCCCGCCGGCACTCGCCCATGCCTCGCTCGCCTCGCTCGGGCTGATCCGCTCGGCGGAAGGCGACGCGTTGCGGCAGCGCTTGCGCGAAAACATCGACCTCCTCGTCCCCGGCCATGCATCGGCAGTCGTTCCCCGGATTCTCGGCGAAAGCTCGGCCGCCCTCGCCGCCGCCCGCCACTTGGAAGACCGCGGATTTCTGGTCCCGGCGATCCGCTATCCCACCGTGCCGCGCGGCACCGCCCGGCTGCGGATTTCCCTCTCCGCCCTCCATCCAGCGGAGATCGTGGCTGCCCTGCGAAAGGAACTCGCGGGGTTGGCGCCATAGCGACTCGCCGGTCTCCTTGTTCCCCCGGTTTCCCTAGCGGAGCCCGTAAACAGATTAGCGCTTGTCATGAAGCACTTCCTATCCGGGAATCGCTCCGTAAGAACCCTTCCTACATGATCAAGCGCATCCGCCTCAAAGACGTCGCCGAACGGGCCAGCGTCGCCGTCAACACGGCATCCACCATTCTCAACCGCCGCCCGAACTCCTGGGCTTCGAAGGAAACCGAGGCCCGCGTCTTTCAAGCCGCCCGCGAGCTCGGCTACCGGCCGTCGAAAACCGCCCGCGCCCTCCGTTCCGGCCGCTACCACACCATCGGCCTGCTGCTCCAGGAACTCACCAATCCCTTCTTCTCGACCCTCGCCGACGAACTGGAAGCCGCCGTCGAGGAGCGCGGCTACGACCTGCTGGTGGAAAACTGCCGCTCCTCCCTGGTCCGCGAGAAGCACCTGTTCAGCGACCTCGACGACCTCGAGGTGGACGGCTCCGTACTCTGGCTTTCCGACAACGAAGTCTTCCGCCCCGAACTCGCCGCGCTGGCCGAGGCCCGCCGACCGGTCGTCGTTCTCGGCAACGGTATCCCCGAAATCCCGATCCCGGTCGATGCCGTCCTCTCCGACTTCACCCAGGGCCTCAACGATGCGGTCGATGCGCTCTGCCACCTCGGCCACAAGCGCTTCGCCTTCCTCAGCGCGCTTGCCGAAGGCCAGGCCGACGGCAAGCGGCCGGCCCTCTTCCTCGAAATGCTTGCCGCCCGTGGCATCCCCGCCGCGAACATCGACATCCTCCGCACCGGCCATACCGTCGATAGCGCCTGTGAGACTTTTGCCAGCTTCCTCCGCAAGCACCCCGACCGCCGCCCCACCGCCCTGTTCGCGATGAACGACCTCGCTGCCATCGGAGCCATGCGCGCGGCGATCGAGGCCGGCATGAGCATCCCCGGCGACCTCTCGGTCGTCGGCGTCGATGACGTCCCGCTGTGCTCCTACCTACCGATCAGCCTCAGCTCGATCCGTCAGCGCTTCAAAATGATCAGCTCTGCCGCCGCCCGGCTGCTCATCTCGCGGATCGAGCTGCCGGCCGGCGAATCCTTGCCGCCCCGCCAGGAAGTTTTTCCCACCATCTACACCCCGCGCGAAAGCGTCGGGCCGGCGAAGGCTTGATTCGGTACGATATCCCCCCATCACGATCCGGTACCGCCCCTTCCTTGGCCGCGGCATGACCCGGGGTAAGCTTAGCGCATGACTCAGGTGATGAATGTTGTCGAGTTCGCCCACGACACTCCCGGCTATCGCGAGCTGGTCCGCCTGCGGGACCTCCACCTGCGGCAGCCGATCGGTCTGCGGCTCAGTCCGGAGGACCTCGTCGGTGAAGAACTTCACCGCCACTTCGCCCTCGTGGAGGGCGGGAAGATCCTTGGCGGCCTGATTGCGAATCCCCACGGTCCCGGCAGCGCCAAGCTCCGGCAAATGTGGATCCACCCCGACCTCCGCGGCCAGGGTCACGGCCACGAATTGCTTTCCGAAGTCGAATCGCGCCTTGTGAGCGTCGGCGTGAATTTCTTCGTCCTCCATGCCCGCCAGAACGCCGCTGGCTTCTATGAAAAGAACGGCTACCGGCCGATCGGCGACCTCTTCACCGAAGTCGGTCGCCCGCACCTGCGGATGGAAAAGCGCCGTAGCTGGTAAGCACGGGCAGGATCCTCGCTCCACCCCCGAAAAACCCGGCTTGCCCCACGTTCCGTCCCGGCTACGATCACCCCCGAAAGCCGGGATGGCGGAATTGGTAGACGCACCTGGTTTAGGTCCAGGCACCGCAAGGCGTGCAGGTTCGAGTCCTGTTCCCGGTACTTTTCAGAGAATCTCCGCGGATTGACCCGATCACGGCGTCACGGAAAGGCGGCAGAATTTCGTCGGCGCGCCACTTGGAAGGGTGAAGGTGACTTGGTTCGGATTGCTTTGATCGATGCTGGCATTCGGCGGCACGATGTCAGTCCAGCCTCCGGCGGCGAGGCTATCGGAGATTTGCACCTTGA
>JAYTLR010000187.1:0-21187 GCA_043729195.1 Akkermansia sp. | reverse complement strand
GGTGATCTTCATTGGAGCCAACGCTTGGAAGCAAGGGTCTGACCGCACCTTGTGCATCATGAATCTTCAGAACGTGCAGAAGGGAGTTCGGAGCTTCGCCAATCTCAACGGCCATAATGCCGGGAGTACCGTCGCCGGGCTGGAAAGCCAGGTGATCGGTTTGGGCCGCTTCGTCGAAGCCATGCCGGAATGTCCCGGTGACGGTAGCTACACCTCCGGTGGTGACGTGATTCCGTCTATCGGAACCCTGTATTTCAACTGTTCGCTTTCCGCCTCGGGAGAGCACGAACCGCTGAGTCCCGAGGATTGGTGACACCGGTGAATTTCGCGGATTGCAGCCTCGGCCAATCCGGGTGAGGCTCGCCGCCGAGTTCCAATGAACGCGGCGGGCCCTCCATTTCAAAGCCAAGCGAAGCTGTGGCTGACCGCTTTTGTGGTCTCGGCGCTGATCAACGTGTTGTTGATTCTGGCGCTCGGCTTTTGGGTGGTCGCGAATCTTGTGATCCACGCACCGCGGAGCGAGGCGGCGTCTTTTGAATCGGTGGCGCTGATTGTCCCGCAGGTGGTGGCCGGCACCCCGACCGTGAGCGCGGAGACCGAGCCGGTGGTGCCGCCCTCCGCAAAAGCTGCGTTTGCCCGTACTTCGCCCGATCAAGCGGCGGAGAAGCCGGATTCGCCGGACTTCATCGGGGAACAGAACACGCGTGCCACCAGCAATGCCGCGCCTCTGGCCGAGGCTCCGGACTTACCCAGCCAGAAGGGCCGTGAACCTCTTTGGGAGGACGAGATCGAAACGACGGAGAGCGAGTATCAGGATGGTGATCTCGCGCACAATCGGAGCGCGCCGCCTGACTCGCCGGCCATGCAGGAGTCGGTCGTTCTACCCGCGGAGCCAGTTGACCCGGCGGACCCGATCCAGCCGCCGGCAAGCGATACGGGGGTGCCGCCGCTGCCCGAGCCACCGATGGAGCGTCTCGCCGAAGGTCCCGTGCCGGTGGATCGGCGAGTGAAAGAATCTCCTGAGCCCGAAGCGCCACCGAAACCGGCACCTCCCGAGCGGACCGAAGAGGGGAAAGAGAAACAGGAAGATCAGGAAAAGCCGGTCGAACCAACCCAGCCAGCCAGTCCCGCGCCGCAATCGCCGGGCTTCCGCGGGAATCAGAAAAAGACCCGCCTTGAGGGTTCGATCTCGCGGTTAGGCCGCTCCGCGCTCGATGTCGAAGATTCGCTTCTCGGCCGCTATCATGCCTCCGTCAGCCGTGCGGTGGAAAAGGAATGGCAGCGCAACTGTGTCCGCAACCGCGATTACATCACGCCGGGCCAGCTCACGATGCGCGTCATGCTCGAAGCCTCCGGCAAGGTGCGGTCGGTCGGCTTCATGGAAGAACTCGGGGTTGGAAACATTCCGAAAGGATTCACCCTTAATAGCATCCGAGATGCTGAGATCCCCGCCATGCCAGGCGAGCTCAAGAAGCAACTCGACGGCGAACCCTTGGAATTGATCTACCGCTTTAATTTCTGACCCTCCCTCCAACACTCATGTTGATCCCGCCGATACTCGCCGCCACCCAGAACCAAGGGCTCCAGCAAATATGGAAGTTCTTCGTCGACGGAGGATTTTGTATGATCCTGCTCGGGATCTGTTCGTTCGTGGCGGTGGCTGCAATGCTCTTCAAGCTGATGTCGCTGCGACCGAAATTCATTGTTCCCCCCGGCCTGGCGGGGAAGCTGGCAGCGGTCCGCCCTTCAGAATCCTCAGGAATGGAGAGCGTGCTCAGCGAGATCGAGCAAGGGCGCAGCACCTTGGCGCGGCTTTGTGGGGTCGCACTGCGCCACCGGGGAGAAACACGGAGCGAAATCACCGAAGCAGTGCAGTCCGCCGCCCGCGAAGAAATCCTCCACTTGCACGCAGGCATGTCGGTGATCGACGCCACGATCAGCCTGGCGCCTCTCCTCGGCCTGTTGGGGATGGCGAGCGGGCTTGTGGGGATGTTCGGCGGTTTGGGAGAGAATCCGGATCCATCAAGGGTTTCCCACGGAATCAGTGAAGCTCTCAATACGACGGTTTTCGGGCTGGGTCTCGCCGTTCCCGCGATCATCGCGCATGCGTATTTCCTGCGGAGGATTGAGGTGTTCGTCGCTCGTCTGGAGGCCTTGCTCGCCCACGTCGCCCATTGCATCGAGGGGTCCAACAAGACCGTTCGCCCGCTTCCGCCCGTCATCTCCCATTCCAAGTAGAATCATGCGCTTCGAGCAACCTGTTCGCAAGGCGCGGGGAGTGCCGGTGGTTCCCATGATCGACCTTCTGTTCGTCATCTTGATTTTCATGGTGGTCACCACGACCTTCAAGAAACCGCGGAACATCTTGCGGATCGAGCTTCCGACGGTACGGGATGTTCCGGGTGGGACGGAAACCGAGGCCCGCTCGGTCCTCGCGGTCGACAAGGAAGGCAAGATCACTCTCGACTCGCTGGTGGTTCCGGATGCGCAATTGCTCGACGCTTACCTGAAAGCATACCTCAAGGAGAATCCAGGCCGCAAACTGGAACTGGAGGCCGACAAGCAGATCCCGCTGGAGAAATTGCTTGGGGTGTGGGACGCGTTGACCCGCGCCGGCATCCAGATTAAGGACGTGCCCGCCCGCATCCGGCTCCCTGAATAACCGGCTTACCCGCGGATTTTTCCCGATGATCCTCGAAATCGTCCAATACGGCCATCCCGTCCTGCGGGAACGGTGCAAATCCGTCGTCGAAGTCGACGACGCGCTCCGGCAGCTCGTCGCTGACATGCTTGAAACGATGTATGACGCCAATGGTGTCGGGCTTGCCGCGCCCCAGGTCGGGGTCGCGTTGCGGCTCGCGGTCGTCGATGTCTCGCACGATCCCGAATGCATCAGCTTTCTCAAGGTCGCGGGAGGGGATGCGCCGCTCGCTTCCATCATGCCGCTGGTATTCATCAATCCGGAACTCGAGTTCACGGGTCCGAAAGCCCGTGATACGGAAGGGTGCCTGAGCATTCAAAACCTGCGTGCGGAGGTCAACCGGCCCGGTGCCATCAAGGCGAAACTGCCCCAGCTCGACGGCAGCGTTCTGGAGATCGAAACGGATGGTTTGCTGGCGAGAGCCATCCAGCACGAGACAGACCATCTCAACGGCGTGCTTTTCATCGACCGGGTTTCTCCTGCCGCGAAAATCAGCTTGCGGCGCAAGCTGCGGCGGCTTGCTGAGGAAGAATAATGCAGCATTTGTAGGCTCGACTTTCCAGAATACCAAAGTTATCAACTCGCCCGGATCATATCACATTTTAACAACGCCCGACGTCATGAACAGCAGCCGCGGTATTTTTGAACCCCAGGAAGGCTTTGCGCCCGCTCCTCCTTCCAAGAGCCCGTTTTCCGTAGCCGATGACGGTCCGGCGAGCAGCCCCTTCGCCATCGTTTCGGAGCCCGAGTCACCTTTTGCCTCGATGAAGGATGATCATCCGCCGCGGCCGGCGGTGGATCCCGGCCGTCCCGCGAAATTGCCAGAACGCCGTCCTGCGGCCGGGGAAGCTGTTACGATTGACGCCCGTTCCCCGTTTGCCTCCGAACCGCTGGCCCAGTCATCGTTCGAAGCACCTGCCGCGTCCCCTTCACCTTTTGGAGCGACTCCGCCGCCGGTCCCGGCCTCGGCCCCTGCCTCCTCTCCCTTTGCATTTGCTCAGGATCCGGTGCCTGCCGCTGCTCCAGCACCGGTGGCTGCCCCCGTTGAAATGGTGGCCGCCGCCGCCCCGGCACCCGCACCCGTCGCGGCATCTGCACCCGCCGCCGTCCATCAGGCCCCTGCGGCTGTACCTGTGGATGCGGATACTTACGAATCCGACTCCAGCACGATCCGGCAATTGGCGCTTCGCGCGATCTTCGGTGTCGACCGCGAACTCGGCGCGGAAGAAATGCTTCAACGCGCCCGCAGTCTCTCGGGAATCCGCCATGTCGCCCGCATCCCGGCGGCGGAAGTCGCGACGGTTGATGCGTTCAAGCGCGTCATCGGTAGCCTTGGTTTCCCTAGTGGCCAGGTGAAGCTCGTTGCGGGAACCACGCCGATTGAGTTCATCCGCGAAGGCGGAGTTGTCCTTGCGGTGCAGAACGACGGCTCCTTCGCCCCCGGCGTGCGGGAAACCCTGATGATCGTCGCCCGCGAGCTGGGCCGACTCTGATTACCTCCCTGCATGACGGTGGAGCAGGACGAACGACAAGTCTCGGTCAAGGTTGCCTTGGCCGGGGCAGCGGATAGTGGCAAGCTTGCCATGTTGCGCGCGATCGCCGCGCGTTTTGGATATGCCACCGTCCGCGAACACTTCATCGGCGCAATGCGCGTCCATCGGGTCGAGTGGACCGAACCGGCCATCTTGCCGGACGGTCGCTTTCTAAACGTGGCAATCCATTCCCTGACCGGCCAGGCCGAATACAACGCGGCCGAGGAACTGCTGCTTCGCGGTGCGTCGGGGATTGTCTTCGTGGTGGATGTTGATCCCGCGAAGTTCCAAGCGACCTGGGACAGCCTGATGCGGCTTTCCGACAACACCCGGCGCAATGGCTACGACCTGCATTCGGCAGGGCTGGCGATCCAGTATCACCGGGCCGACCTTTATCCGGACTTCGATCCGCAGAAGCTCGACCAGCGCCTCGGCGTGCCGCCGGGTCTGATTCCCCGTTTCGTCTCCTCCAGCAAGGAGCCGGATGCGGAAGGCCTCGCATTTGACTCGGTGCTGACGCAGATCAAGGCCAAGTTGGCGCAGCCCGATTGATGGCGACGGCCTACTTGCTGATCAGGAGTTTGCGGCTGCTCCACACGTAGTTCCACCCGGAGATCATCGTGAGCGCCACGGCAGCCCAGAGCGAGACCGGCCGGAGCCAACCCGCGGGGTTCGCCAGATCCCGGAGCAGCCCGGCGATTCCTCCGCTGCTCTTTTCAAAGGTCAGCCACACCAAGCCGGTGATGCAAAAGATCAGTTGGAAGGTGGTCTTCCATTTTCCCAGCCGGTCCGCCGCCAGCACTTGACCGGCTTCCACCGCGATCTGCCGGAGTCCGGTCACCAGGAATTCGCGGGCGATGATCAGCGCGGTCACCCAGACCGGACAGTGGTAGCCGCCGACCGGCTGGGCGGAGAAAAACACAAAGGCCGCGCAGACGAGGATCTTGTCCGCCAGCGGGTCGAGGAGTTTACCCAGCGGCGTCACCAGTCCCATCTTGCGCGCGAGATGGCCGTCCAGCCAGTCGGTCGCCGCTGCCACCGAAAATGTCACCATCGCGATCGCATAGCCGGGATTTCCCGGAAATCCCACGGCCGCGACGAAAATGCCCGTCAGGACAAGCCGGGAAAGGGTGATCGCGTTGGGGAGGTTCACGCGGCGAATGTGGGGAATGCATGGCATCATGGCAACAAGGGGTTGCACCGAAGCCGCTCCTTCCCTACATCGCCGCCGTTTTCCGAACCGATTCAAGATCATGAGCAACAGCGATTTCGGCCTCATCGGCCTGGCCGTCATGGGCCAGAACCTCGTCCTCAACGTGGAATCCCGCGGGTTCCAAGTGTCCGTTTACAACCGCACCACCTCGGTCACCGACGAGTTCGTGGGCAAGCACCCGGACAAGAAACTCGTCGGCGCGAAGTCGCTGGAAGAGTTCGTCCAGTCGCTGGCCTCCCCGCGCAAGGTGATGATCATGGTGAAGGCTGGCGGACCGGTGGACGCGGTCATCGAGTCCCTGATCCCGCTGCTCGACAAGGGCGACATCATCATCGACGGCGGCAATTCCCTCTACACCGACACCGAACGCCGCGACCAGTGGCTGGGCGACCTCGGCTTCCGCTTCATCGGCGCCGGCGTGTCCGGCGGTGAAGAAGGCGCGCGCAAGGGGCCGTCGATCATGCCCGGCGGCCCGGCCTCGACCTGGGACGTGATGAAGCCGATCTTTGAAAGCATTTCCGCCAAGGTCGACGGCGAGCCTTGCGTCATCCACATCGGACCCGGCGGTGCCGGTCACTACGTGAAGATGATCCACAACGGCATCGAGTATGGCGACATGCAGCTCATCTGCGAGGCCTACAACATCTTCAAGGCCGCGGGCTTCACCCCGGCCGAGCTGGCCACGGTCTTCACCGATTGGAACAACGGCGACCTCGAAAGCTACTTGATCCAAATCACCTCGAAGATCTTCGCCCAGCAGGACCCGGAAACCGGTAAGCCGCTGGTCGACCTCATCCTCGACACCGCCGGCCAGAAGGGCACCGGCAAGTGGACGATCATGAACGCGGTCGAAAACGCCGTCGTCATCTCCACCATCAATGCCGCGGTGGAAGCCCGCATCCTGTCCTCGATGAAGGACGCCCGCGTCCACGCGAGCGGCATCCTCGAAGGGCCGAAGGCCGAGATTTCCGGCGAAAAGGCTGCCCTGGTGAAGAAGGTCCACGACGCGCTGTTCGCTTCCAAGATCATCTCCTACGCGCAGGGCCTCGACCTGATCGCCGCCATGGGCAAGGAAAAGAACTGGGGTCTCGACCTCGGCAAGATCGCCGCCATCTGGCGCGGCGGTTGCATCATCCGCGCCCGCTTCCTCAACGACATCACCGATGCCTACCGCGCCGATCCCGGCCTGAGCAACCTGATGCTTGCCCCGTTCTTCACGAAGCTTCTCAACGAGTTCCAGCAGAACTGGCGCGAAGTCATCGCCACCGCCACCCTCGCCGGCATTCCGGTCCCCGCGTTCAGCGCGTCGCTCGGCTACTACGACAGCTATCGTAGTTCCGTCCTGCCTGCGAACCTGCTGCAGGCCCAGCGCGATTTCTTCGGTGCCCACACCTACGAGCGCACCGACAAGCCGCGCGGCGAGATGTTCCACACCGACTGGCCGGAAGTCATCGGCTGAGCTGAAGGCACATCAATTCACGAGGCGGCCGGGGGCGATCCCGGCCGTTTTTGCGACCACCGGGCCGCTTGTCAGCCGCCGCTTCACCTGCGAAGCTTTCGCCGATGGAAAGTGAACTCACTCCGGAGTATGTCGCCACGCTTCGTCGGCTCAGCGGTCAGCAGAAGCTGCGCACGGCCTTCGCGATGTACTGGAGCGCGCGAAAACTGAAGGCAGCCGGCCTCCGTCATCAGTTCCCAGATTGGACCGAAGAACAGGTTCAGCAAAAAGTAAAAGAGATCTTCCTGCATGCCACTACCTGAACCGGCCGCACATGAAAGCGCCGTTGATTCGATTGGCCTTGAAAGAGTTGGTCGCGCTGCAACCGCTTTACCCGTCGAACCTGGAGCGTCGCGCGCTGGATCTGCGCGAGATGGGCCGGGCGGAAGAGGCGGAGGAAGACGAGCGCCAGGCCAATCAATTGCGCGAGGCGGGTTTCTAACAGGGCGGGCGAACCGCCCGTGCGGAGCCTGCTCAGCGCCCGTGCTCGCCGGCAACCGGGATGTCGGTGAGACCGAGGTGGCGTTCGAGCTGTTGTTCGATGAAGAGCGCGTGATCGGCCTCGGGCAGGCCGCGGACCAAGGTGTCGCGGCGGTTGCCTGGAAGCACGGCTTCGACCCCGTAGCTGGTGGAGCTGCCGTTCTTGGAGCGATGGATCTTCTCCGTGCAGTAGAGCTGGCTGACCGAGCCGGCACCAAGCTGTCGGTCGCCTTTCCAGGGGAGCGGACCTGACTTCGATTCGAGACCGCGCGGCGAGGCTCGGATCACGGTGGAGTTCAGGAACAGGGCGGCGACGTAGTAGATGAGGAACAGGCCGACGCCGGTGTGGATGAGGCCGAAGGCCGACATGAACCAGGCTCCGGTGCTCAGCGCGATGCCGTGCCAGACGACCAGGAAGCCGTTCCAAAAGAGTGCGAAGAACAGCAGGAACCACGCGCTGAAGTTCCGCCAGCGGCGGGTGATGATGAGGGTATCGCCCTGCGTTTCCAACGTGAAGGCGGCGGGGAGGGGAACCTCGGGCCGGGGGACGGATGCCGGGGAGGAAGTGGGCAAGGCGAACAGCGAGCGGCAGTGGCCGCAGCGCGCCGCGCCGAGCTGGGGCGATATGTCCCCGGCGGAAAGCGCGGCTCCGCAGTTGCGGCATTTCAGGTTGGTCAGGGAAGGTGGCGGGCTCATCGTGTGGCGCCAGCTTTCATGGATCGGCCGGATCTGTCAGGTCCGCGTTTTCGGGTCGAGGGGACTACAAGGGTAACCTGGCGGTCCACGCTTCGGTCGACGGTGTGTCGACACTCTATGCACCGCTTGTTGCCCTGTTTTCGAAAGCTTGGAAGAGCTTGAGGCTGCCATAGCTGACCCGTTCGCCGAGTTTTTCGAAGACGGGCTTCAACGCGAGTCCTTCGTGGCCTTCGAAGGCGATGCGCATCTCAGCTTCCTCGTCCGCGCTGTAGAAGGCCCGCGGATCGAGCTTTTCTCCGCCTTCGACCGCCTTGGCGAGGTGGCTTTCCACAGTGCTGGTGGCGAGGCCCCGTTCCTTGGCGATCTGGTCGATGCTCACGCCGGACTTGTAGCGCTCCAACGTCGCCAAGGCGGTGCCGTTGAGCTCGTTTTCGGACTTCATCTTCCGCACGGGCTCCGCGGTAGCGCGGATGGCGCTGAATGTCTGTTGCGGGTGGGTTTCGATCCACGCGGCGATGGCTTCGAGCATGGGCGCACCGAAGTCGGCGAGCTTGCGTTCCCCGACGCCAGGGATGTGGAGCAGGGCGGCGGGATCGGTCGGGTAGACGCGGGCCATGTGGCGCAGTGCGACATCGGAGAAGACCACGTAGGGCGGCACGTCGCGGGCATCGGCCAGGTCCTTGCGGACGGCGCGGAGGGCTGCGAACAGGCCTTCGTCGCAGGGGATGTCGCCGGCTTTGGCGACCGCGGTGGCGCTGTCGCGAGTGGCGGCGGGCGGGCGGACGAGGAGAAAGGGGCGACCGTCCTTGAGCGCGGCGCGGCCGGCCTCGGTCAAGGCGACGGTCGAGAAGCCGTCCTGCGACTGGCGGATCAGGTCGAGCCGCAGCAACTGGCGGCCGAGCGCGACCCACTCGGCGCGCGGCGTATCGCTGCCGATGCCGTAAGTGCTAAGCGTCTCGTGCTTCCACCGGCGGATCTTCTCGGTATTCGCGCCGCAGAGGACATCGGCGACGTGCTGGAGACCGGTGGTGAAGCCGCCGTGCTGGCGGATGCGGAAGACGCAACTCAGGAATTTCCGGCACTCCAGCGTGGCGTCGTAGGTTTCGCGCGGCGACAGGCAGGAGTCACAACCGCCGCAGTTGTCGTGCGGCCAGGCCTCGCCGAAATAGCCGAGCAGGTGGCCGCGGCGGCAGCCTTCGTCCTCGGCGTATTCGGTCATCTGGTCGAGCTGCGAGCGGGCGATCGCGTGGGCCTGCTCGTCGGTGATCTCGTCGAGGAAGCGGAGCTGCTTCATCACGTCGCCGCGCGAGTAAAGCAGGAGGCAATCCGCTGGCAGCCCGTCGCGCCCGGCGCGGCCGGTTTCCTGATAGTAGCCTTCGACGTTTTTCGGCAGGTCGGAGTGGATCACCCAGCGGACGTTCGGCTTGTTGATGCCCATGCCGAACGCGACCGTCGCGCAGACCACGCGGGCCTCGTCGCGGAGGAAGGCGTCCTGATTTTTACTGCGATCCGCGGCCTCCATCCCGGCGTGGTAGGCGACGGCGGAAATGCCCTCGGCACGTAGCACGGCGGCGAGCGCCTCGGTCGATTTCCGCGATTGGCAATAGACGATCCCGGCGTCCTGCGGCCGGGCGGCGGCAAACTCCCAGACCTGGCGCTCGGGCTTCGACTTCGGGATGACGCGGTAGCTGAGGTTCGGCCGGTTGAAGCTGGAGATGAAGACCTGCGGCTCCCGCAGGCGGAGCTGGCCGACGATGTCCTCCCGCACCCGCGGCGTGGCGGTGGCGGTCAGCGCGATGAAGGGGACGCCGGGAAAGCGTTCGCGCAGGGTGGCGAGCTGGCGGTATTCCGGGCGGAAGTCGTGGCCCCATTCGCTGATGCAGTGGGCCTCGTCAACCGCGATCGCCCCGACGTCCCAGCCGGCCAGCTTGCGCGGGAAATCCCCGGCCAGCAGGCGCTCGGGGGCGACATAGAGGAGGCGGTATTTGCCGGCATCGAGGTCCGCCTGGCGTGCGGCCATCTCGGCGGGTTCAAGCGTGGAGTTGAGATACGTCGCGGCGACCCCGGCGGCGTGGAGTTGGTCGACCTGGTCTTTCATCAGGGCGATCAGCGGCGAGACGACGACTGTCAGTCCATCGCGGACCAGCGCGGGGAGCTGATAGCAGAGGCTCTTGCCGGCACCCGTCGGGAGGATCGCGACGGTGTCGAGGCCGGCCAAAGTGGCGGTCATGATTTCCTGCTGAAGCGGGCGGAAGGAATCGTAGCCGAAGATCTGCTTGAGCAAGGCCGGGAGACGGTCGGCGGGGGAGGGGGCGATGGCTTTCATGGGGAGTTCAGGCGGGTTGGGATGAGGAAAGCGGTTATCAGATGGGTGAAAATAGGTCAAATGAACAGTCGTGATATTTTGCACTTTTTTGCACGATGCGGTGATTCGCGGTTTCCACCGCGGGGCGGGGCAGGTCAAAAGGGCGGCGTGAACGATCCCGTTAGACAGTTGTATTCCGAGCGTCGCTATCCGGCGCTGAGCCATCCGGTGACGGACATTTCCCGTCTGGCGGTGAGCGCGCGGGTCGCCGGGATGCAAAGGCTGGCGATGCCGGTGGCCTGCCGGGTGCTGGAGTTCGGCTGCGCGTCGGGCCACAATTTACTGCCGCTGGCAGCGCGCTATCCGAAGAGCGAGTTCACGGGGATCGACTACTCCGACACCGCGATCCGCGCCGCGCGGCAGGCGGCCTGCGCGGCGGGGCTGGAAAACATCCGCTTCGAGGTGGCCGATCTGGAGCATTGGCGACCGTCGCATCCCTGCGACTATCTGATCGCCCACGGGGTGCTATCGTGGGTGCCGGACGCGGTGAAAGAACGGGTGATGGACCTGTGCGGGCAGGTGCTTTCGGACTCCGGGGTGGCCTGTATCAGCTTCAATACGCTGCCCGGCTGGTCACTGCGGCGGGACGTGGTGCCGCTCGTCCGGGCACTGGCAGGAAATCCGGCGGCCGCGGGGCTTGGCGGCAGCGTGGAGGCAGTGGCCGCGGCGTTGGCGGAGATGGCGGGGGCGGGAACTCCGCACGCGGCAAATCTCCAGGCGATTTTCCAAAACATGACTCGCAAGGGCGCGGCGGTGCTGCCCTTCGATGACTTTGCGCCGGTCTGCGATCCGCTGTATTTCGCGCAGTTCGCGGATTGGGCGGGGCGGCGGGGTCTGCGTTATTTGGGAGAAGCCCGGCTACAGGACAATCTGCCGGAGGGGCTGGATCCCGGAGCTTGGGAAAAGCTCGCGCCGCTGACGGCGGACCCGGTTTTGTTCCAACAGACGATCGACCTGCTGTCGGGCCGGACGCACCGGAACAGCCTTCTTTGCCGGCATGAGGCGCCTTTGGAAGAAGGCACGACCACGGCGGTGGTGCTGCATTTCGCGGCGGGGCGGGGGGAAGTGGAGCTGCCGGAGGTCCCCGGCGAGACGGCGGTGGTGAAGGTTTTCCGTCAGGTGATGGCGGAGGCCGGGGACGACTGCCTGCCGGTTCAGGACTTGATGGAGCGGACGGCGGGAAAGCTCGGCGCGGGCTGGGAGCCGACCCGGCATTCACAGGAGCTGGCGGGCTGGATCTTCCAAGCGGCCCGTTTCGGCGTCGTCGAAATCCGCTCGGAAGCGCTGGAAATTCCCCGGGGCGGGGCTGAAAGGCCAAGGATTTCCGCCTTGAATCACCACTTTTCCTCGAACGGTCAGCCGGTCGTCGATCCGCGGCACGCGACCTGTCATTTCCCGGCGGGACACGAGCAATTGCTCGCGGCCATGGACGGGATCCGCCCCGCTGCCGAAATGGAAGAAAGGGCGAAGAAGGACTTTCCCGAACTCGATTTTCCCCGCTGGCTGGCCCATCTCGCCGAAAGGGGCCTCCTGGTCTAGGGCAACGAGGCCGCGAAATCGTTCATTTCAGATTGAACAAACTGAACTCGCTAGTTATCTCCCAACCGTGCCCCCGGCCCGCGAAGACGAAGAAGAGATCCGCGAATTTCCGTCGCTCGGGCCGGTTGAGGTGCAGGTCATCCAGGTCTTTGTCGATGGGGTCAAGGTGCTGGGTTTTCCTCGCTCGATCGGCGAAATCTACGGTCTTCTCTTCATCTCCCCGGACCCGCTTTCGCTGGACGACCTGGTGCAGCGGCTGGACATCAGCAAAGGTTCCGCCAGCCAGGGTTTGCGCGCTTTAAAAGGTCTGGGCGCGGTGCGTGAGATCCCGGTCGAGAGTTCGCGCCGGAGCCACTATCAGGCGGACACCGAGTTGAAGCGTCTGGTCGGCGGCTTCATCCGGGAACAAGTCCGACCCCACCTCGAAAGCGGCCAGTCGAAGATCAGGCGCTTGCTCGTAACGGCCAGCCACGAACAAGACCCCGCCCGGCAGGAGTTCGTCGGTGAACGGGTCAAGCAGCTCGAACGCTGGATCGACAGGGGCCGCATCGTGCTTCCGATCCTTCAAAAAGTCCTCGGAGAATGAATCCGCCCACTTCCACTCACGAGCCCGCCTGGTATTGCCTGAAAACGCAGACCAAGCGCGAGGCCATCGCCGCCGCGCACCTGCGGGAGCGGGAGCACGTGGAGGTCTTTTGCCCCATGCTCCGCTACCGCAAGGCGACCCGCCGCGGCAAGGTCTGGTGGGTCGAGGCGCTCTTTCCCGGCTACGTGTTGGCCCGCTTTTGCCTCGATCGCGACGAACGCGCCGTGATTTACAGCCAGGGCGTTCGCGGTTTGGTGCGTTTCGGCGGACTGGTGCCCGCCGTCGCGGATGACTTTGTCGATGTCCTGCGCAAAGAGGTGGCCAAGCAGGGCACGGCCGAGGTGCTGACCGTGGGGCCGCGGATCACCGAAGGTGAGGAAGTGGAACTCGCCCACGGCCCGCTCGGCGGGATCCGCGCCACCGTGGTGGAAGTCCTGCCGGCTCGAGAGCGAGTGAAAGTGCTGCTCGAATTCCTAGGCCGTGAGCAGGTCATCGAGGTGGATCTCTTCTCTTTGCTGCTTCCCCGCAAGCCCTTGCCATGAGGTCGGTGCGGCCGTCATTCTGTTCATTTTTTATTGAACAAACACCTGAATTTTCGATCCATCAAGCCGTCGAGGCGCTGCTCCTGATGCCGCCCTAAACGCCAAGCTTTTGTTTCCCGCCGCTGGTTTTGTCCGAAATCCGGACATTCGACCACGGGCGGTAGCGTGCCTGCCCTTTCCCCTCCACCCTGAACTCCATGAATTTCACCCAGGACCTCAAAGGCAAGACGGCATTGGTCACCGGCGGGGCCGGTTTCGTCGGCTCTCACCTGGTCGATCGCCTGTTGGCCGACGGCCTCCATGTGATCGCGCTCGATAACTTCGTCACCGGCCACGCCCGGAACATCGCCCATCTCGACGGGAATCCGGCATTCCGCTTCATCCAGCACGACGTTTCGGAGCCTTTCGACGTCGAGGGTCCGGTCGATTTCCTATTCCATCTCGCCTCGCCGGCCAGCCCGATCGACTACGTCCAGATCCCGATTGAAACGCTGAAGGCCGGCTCCTACGCCTCCCACAATTCGCTCGAACTCGCCCTGCGAAAAAAGGCGACCTACCTCGTCGCCTCCACCTCCGAGATCTACGGCGACCCGGAAATCCACCCGCAGCCGGAAAGCTACTGGGGCAACGTCAACTCGATCGGCATTCGCTCCTGCTACGACGAGGCGAAGCGCTACGCCGAGGCCGCCACCATGGCTTACCACCGCGCCCACGGCGTCGATACCCGGATCGTCCGCATTTTCAATACCTACGGCCCCCGCATGCGGCTCGACGACGGCCGCGTGGTCCCTGCCTTCATTGGCCAGGCCTTGCGCGGCGAGCCGATGACCATCTTCGGCGACGGCACCCAGACCCGCTCGTTTTGCTACGTGTCGGACCTGGTCGAAGGCATCTGGCGGCTCGCCCGCAGCCAGTGCCTCGATCCGGTGAACTGCGGCAATCCCCACGAAATGAGCATGCGACAGTTCGCGGAGGCCATCGCCGCCGTGTTCGAGATCGAGCTGAGGGTGGACCCCAAGCCGCTGCCGCCCGACGACCCGAAAGTCCGCCAGCCCGACATCACCCGCGCCAAGGAAGTCCTCGGCTGGGAACCGGTCGTCCCCTTCGACCAAGGCATTCGCGAGACCGTCGAATACTTCCGCGGCCAGCTCCAACCCGCGTGATTCTTGTCGCCTGATTCCAGCGTCGATTTCCTGATCGTCGGTGCCGGGTTTTCCGGCCTCGTCACCGCGGAACGGCTGTCGAACGCCGGCTTCCGCTGCGTGGTGGTCGATCAGCGCGACCACCTCGGCGGGAATGCGCACGACCGCATCAATGCCGCCGGCGTCCTCGTCCACGACTACGGCCCGCACTACTTCCGCACGAACGCACCGCGGATCGTTGAGTATCTGTCGAAGTTCACCGGCTGGCTCGACGCCGATTACAAGATCAAGAGCTTCACCGACGACCGCTACTGGAGCTTCCCGGTCAATCTCAACACCTTTGAGGAACTCGTCGGCCACCCCGCTACCACCGCCGATTTCGAAGCCTGGCTTTCAGCGCACCGGATCCCGGCCGAACACCCGCGGAATTCTGAAGAGCTGATGCTCTCAATCGTCGGCCCCGAGCTCTACCGGAAGTTCTACGAAGGCTACACGCTCAAGCAATGGCGTCGCCACCCGCGCGAACTCGACCCCTCGGTCTGCGGCCGCGTCCCGGTCCGCACCAATCGCGACGACCGCTACCTGGCCGAAGAGTTTCAAGCGCTCCCGAAAGAAGGCTTCACCGCGATGTTCCAGCGGATGCTCGATGCCTCGCCCGGCGTCGAACTGCATCTCGGTGTCGATTTCGACGAAGCCCGCCGCCGCTGGCGCCACCGCCACCTGATCTTCACCGGCCCGGTCGATCAATACTTCGGCCGACGCTTCGGCGCTTTGCCCTACCGCTCGCTGCGCTTCGAGCACGAAAGCTTCACCCGCGACCAACTCGCCGCCCGCGCCGCCATTTCCGGCAAGCCCGGCTTTTGGCAACCCGCCGTCCAGGTGAACTACCCGGCTGCCGACGTGCCGCACACCCGCATCCTCGAGTTCAAGCACATCACCGGCCGCCTGCCGGAGGGCAGCACGATCATCCGCGAGTTCCCGAAAGACTGGACGCCGGACGACGAGCCCTTCTACCCCGTCCCCGCCGACGACGCGAAGGCCGCCTACCGCCGCTACGCCGAACTCGCTGCCGCGGAGGAAAACACCAGCTTCATCGGCCGCCTCGCGACCTACCGCTATTACAACATGGATCAAGTCACCGGCATGGCCCTCGCCGAAGCCGATCGCCTGATCGCCCGCTATTCCAACCATGCTTGAACGCCTGAAATCGAAACAGGGCGCCGTCGGCGTCGTCGGCCTCGGCTACGTCGGCCTGCCCTTGTTGCTCGCCTACGCCAAGGCCGGCTTCCGCGCGGTGGGCATCGACATCGATCCCGCCAAGCCCGCCGCCCTGCTCGCCGGCCGCAGCTACATCAAGCACATCCCGAGCGAGGAGGTCGCCGCCGCGCTCGCTTCCGGCAAGCTTGAGGCCACCACCGACTTCGAGGTCATCTCAACCCTCGACGCCATCATCCTCTGCGTCCCGACCCCCCTCGACCAGCACTTCGAGCCCGACCTCAGCTACGTCACCGACACCGTCGATGCCGTCGTCCCCCACCTCAAAGCCGGCCAGGTACTCAGCCTCGAAAGCACCACCTACCCCGGCACCACCGACGAGGAAGTCGTCACCCGCGTCGAGAAAGCCGGCTTCACCGTCGGCACCGACCTCCACGTCGTCTATTCGCCGGAGCGCGAGGATCCCGGCAACCCGAAGTTCTCCGCCACCAACATCCCGAAGGTCGTCGGCGGCATCACCCCCGCCTGCCTCGCGGCCGGCGTCGCGCTCTACGAAGCCGCCTTTGAGCAGATCGTCCCGGTCAGCTCCTGCAAGGTCGCCGAGCTGACCAAGCTGCTCGAAAACATCTACCGCGCCGTCAACATCGGCCTGGTCAACGAGCTCAAGATCGCCGCCGACCGGATGGGCATCGACATCTGGGAAGTCATCCGCGCCGCCTCGACCAAGCCCTTCGGCTTCACCCCTTTCTATCCCGGCCCCGGCCTCGGCGGCCACTGCATCCCGATCGATCCCTTCTACCTCACCTGGAAGGCACGCGAATACGGCGTGCACACCCGCTTCATCGAACTCGCCGGCGAAATCAACCGCGCGATGCCCGACTACGTCATCCATCGTACCATGGAGGCGCTCAACTCCCGCGGCAAGCCGGTCAAAGGCTCGCGGATCCTGCTACTAGGCTTGGCGTACAAGGCGAACGTCGACGACATGCGCGAGTCGCCGACCTTCGCCTTGCTCGATGGCTTCAAGCGCCTCGGCGCCGAGGTCGCCTACCACGACCCGCATGTCCCCGTCGTCGGTCCGACCCGCGAGCACATGGACTGGGCCGGCCACCGCTCGCTCGACTGGTCCGCGGAAAACCTCCGCGCCCAGGACTGCATCGTTATTTCCACCCACCACGCCGCCTTCGATCTCGACCAGCTCGCCGCCTGCGCCGACCTGATCATCGACACCCGCAACGCCATGGCCACCACCGCCACCCGCGATGGCCAGGTGGTGAAAGCGTAAAAGAATCCGGCCTTTCGCACCCCTTGCTTCACTCGACCATTGCCACTGTGTACGCCAGAGATCCGCAACTCGGCCGCAGGGAAAGTGGCTCCGTCCAGCAGACCTTCATCCACTTCATTCTTGGTTGTCCCTAAAAGAGGAACTACCTTTCCAGCATGACCCCGAATCATTATCGCCAGCGCATCACGATCGAACCCGGCAAACGGGGTGGAAAACCCTGCATCCGGCACATGCGGATTACGGTGTATGATATTCTGGGCTGGCTGGCGGCAGGCATGAGCAACGCCGAGATTCTCGCGGATTTCCCTGAACTCATGATCGAGGATATTCAGGCGGCACTGGCTTTCGCCGCGGATCGGGAACATCACCTAGTGGCCGCCTCGGCATGAGATTGCGATGCGGCAATGCATCGACCGACCAAATCCATTCAAAACTTCGCAATGCCGCTGATCGAATCCTAGCATTGGATTCCGATTCGGAAGCGGAAGTCGTCGAAATTTGGTAGCCAGCCGCCACCGCCCCAACGCCTTCCTTGGCACTTGAACCGGGCGAAGCGAGATGGAAGCACACGAGTAACGTCCACAAACTGCTTCAAACTTCTCACTTGGAACTTCTCCCCATGCCCGTCCCACTCCTCGACGTCAACGCCCAGAACCTCCCGCTCGAAGCCGAGCTGAAGGCCGTCTTCGACAGCGTTCTCCGCTCCGGCCGCTTCATCCTCGGCGAAGAAGTGGAGGCCTTCGAACGCGAATGCGCCGCCGCCCTCGGCGCGAAACACGCGATCTCGATCTCCTCCGGCACCGACGCCCTGATCGTCGCGCTGATGGCCCTCGACATCGGCCCCGGCGATGAGGTGCTCTGCCCGTCCTTCACCTTCTTCGCCACCGCCGGCAGCATTGCCCGCACCGGCGCGATTCCCGTTTTCTGCGACGTCTGCCCGGTCTGCTTCGGCCTCGATGTCGACTCCGCGAAAGCCAAGCTCACCCCGCGCACCAAGGCGATCCTGCCGGTCCACCTTTACGGCCAGTCCGCCGACATGGACTCGGTCATGGCCTTCGCGAAAGAACACGGGCTGAAGGTCGTCGAGGACGTCGCCCAGTCCTTCGGTGCCACCTACAAGGGCCGCGGCTGCGGGACCATCGGGGAACTCGGCTGCTTCAGCTTCTTCCCGTCGAAAAACCTCGGCGGCTTCGGCGACGGCGGCTTGGTCACCACGGAGGACGATGCCCTCGCGGAGAAAGTCCTGCGCCTCCGCAACCACGGCATGCACCCGCGCTACTATCACTCGATGGTTGGCGGAAACTTCCGCATGGACGCCCTCCAGTGCGCATTGCTCCGCGTCAAGCTCCGCCGCATCAAGGACTACGAAGCCGGCCGTGCGCGCAACGCCAACTACTACCTTTCCCGTATTTCCGAACTCCCCGGCGTCGTCGAGGCCCTCGAGGCCGACTGCTGCTGCCCCGCCGGCCAGGCCGCGCGCCTCAAGGATGCAAAACTCGTCCTCCCCGTCGCCTACGGCCACAACGGCCACGTCTGGAACCAGTTCTCCCTGCGCGTCCCCGGCGAAGGCCGGCGCGACGCCTTGAAAGCCCATCTCACCGCCCTCGGCATCGGCTGTGAGATCTACTACCCGGTCCCGATGCACCGCCAGGAATGCTTCGCGAAACTGCCGGCGCATTCGCTGTCCGACTGCCCGGTGTCCGACCTGCTCGCGTCGGAAGTCCTCAGCATCCCGGTCTATGCAGAGTTGGTCGAAGCTCAACTCGAAGAAGTCGTCGCGGCCCTCGCCGCATTCGTCGGCTGAAGCGTCTGCTCAAGGCAGCTGATCCGTCGCCCAACATCTGCCATCTTCCATCCACCATCTTCGATCTGCCATCTCTCCCATGACCAAAACCTTCATCACCGGCCATCGCGGCATGGTCGGCTCCGCCCTTGTCCGTGAAGCCGCCCGCCTCGGCGGCTGCGACGTCCTCACCGCCGGCCGCGACCGGCTCGACCTGCTCGACCAGCGCGCGGTCTTCGATTTCCTCGCCGCTGAAAAGCCCGGCATTGTCATCATCGCCGCGGCCAAGGTCGGCGGCATTCACGCCAACGCGACCTACCCGGCAGACTTCATCTACGAGAACCTTAGTATCGCCGCGAACCTCGTCGAAGGCAGCCGCCGCGCCGGAGTGCCCCGCGTCCTCTTCCTCGGTTCGTCCTGCATCTACCCGAAGCTCGCACCGCAGCCAATGACCGAGGACTGCCTGCTTACCAGCCCGCTGGAAACGACCAACGAGGCCTACGCCATCGCCAAGATCGCCGGCCTCAAGCTGTGCCAGCACTACCGCGCCCAGCACGGCTTGATGTACCACTCCGCGATGCCGACCAACCTCTACGGCCCCGGCGACAACTACCACCCGGAGAATTCCCACGTCATCCCCGCGCTCATCCGCCGCTTCCACGAAGCGAAGGTCGCCAATGCGCCGAGCGTGACCATCTGGGGCACCGGCACCCCGCGTCGAGAATTCCTCCACGTCGACGACCTCGCCGCCGCCTGCTTTCACCTGCTCGGCCTCGACACGCCGCCCGACTGGGTGAACGTCGGGGTGGGGGACGACGTCACCATCTTCGAACTCGCCACCTTGGTCGCGGAAACCGTCGGCTTCACCGGCGAGATCCTCACTGATCCCACCAAGCCCGACGGCACCCCGCGCAAGCTGATGGATGTCTCGAAAATCAACGCCACCGGCTGGTCGGCCGCCATTCCCTTCCGCGATGGCCTGGCCGGTGCTTACGGCGACTTCCTCGCCAGCCTCGAAGCCGGTGCCGCCCGGCTCTGATCCCCACCTCATCACGTAATGGGTCCACGCGGCCCGGCCGGACATCCTCCGGCACTCCCTTCCCCATATAGTCGCCATGAAAAAAGCTCTGATCACCGGCATCACCGGCCAAGACGGTTCCTATCTCGCCGAGTTCCTCCTCGAAAAGGGCTACGAGGTCCACGGCATCAAGCGCCGCGCCTCGCTCTTCAACACCCAGCGGGTCGATCACATCTACGAGGACCCGCACGTCGAAAACTCGCGATTCCGCCTCCACTACGGCGACCTCACCGACAGCTCGAACCTCACCCGCATCCTCAGCGAAGTGCGGCCGGATGAAGTTTACAACCTCGGCGCGCAGTCGCACGTCGCGGTGTCCTTCGAAGCGCCGGAATACACCGCGGACGTCGATGCCGTTGGCACGCTCCGTCTGTTAGAGGCGATCCGCTTCCTCGGGATGGAGAAGACCACGCGCTTCTATCAAGCGTCCACCTCCGAACTTTACGGCCTGGTCCAGGAGATCCCGCAGAAGGAAACGACGCCTTTCCATCCGCGCTCACCCTACGCCGTCGCGAAGATGTATGCCTACTGGATCACGGTGAACTATCGCGAGGCCTACGGCATGTATGCCTGCAACGGCATCCTCTTCAACCACGAGTCTCCGCGCCGCGGCGAGACCTTCGTCACCCGCAAGATCACCCGCGGCATCGCGAACATCGCCCAGGGTCTGGAGAAGTGCCTGTTCCTCGGCAACATCGACTCGCTCCGCGACTGGGGTCACGCCAAGGACTACGTCCGCATGCAGTGGATGATGCTCCAGCAGGAAACTGCCGACGACTTCGTGATCGCCACCGGCAAGCAGATTTCAGTTCGTGAGTTCGTCCGGATGTCCGCGCGTGAGGCTGGCATCGAGCTCGAATTCGCCGGCGAAGGCGTGGAGGAGATCGCCACCGTGAAGTCGGCCGATCCCGTGAAAGCTCCGGGCGTGAAAACGGGCGATGTCATCGTCCGCGTCGATCCCCGCTACTTCCGCCCCGCCGAGGTGGAGACCCTTCTTGGCGATCCGACCAAGGCGAAGGAGAAGCTCGGCTGGGTCCCCGAAATCACGGTCGAGGAGATGTGCGCTGAGATGGTCGCAGCCGACCTCGATACCGCGAAGCAGCACGCGCTTCTAAAGGCCCACGGCCACCATGTGTCCGTGTCGAAGGAATGAGCGAAGGTGTATCGCGTGAAGGATGATCGCATCCTGTTCGCCCAAGGCCGCTATCACTACTGATTTCCCCGACGATCACAAGCGCTTGCTGCTCGAAGGCCTTCGCATGGTCGATGAAGTGATCGTCACCCAGGGCCACGATGAAGGCCTCGATTTCAAAGAGGACTTCCTGCGCATCCGGCCGGCCATGCTGCTGGTCACCGAGGATGTACGTGGATAGAAACAAGAGGGGTGCGGGCGGCTCGCCCGCAGAAGCCGCAAGGGAGCGCGCCGATCTTTAGTCGAGTCTCCTGTCTCCTGTCTCCTGTCTCCTGTCTCCTGTCTCCTGTCTCCTGTCTCCTGTCTCCTGTCTCCTGTCTCCTGTCTCCTGTCTCCTGTC
>JAYTLR010000186.1:0-22948 GCA_043729195.1 Akkermansia sp. | reverse complement strand
CATCCACGAAGATCCCGATCCATCGCGGCTCATGGACTACACCGAGACCGCCAAACTCCATGGCTACCGTCCTGGCGACCTCACCAACCGCGCCCACATCCAGAAATTGCTGGACGCCTCGAAGGGCAGCCCCGAGGAGCACGTCATCAAGCTCGGCCTGTTGAAAAGCCTCAAACGCGCCGCCTATTCCGCCGAACCCATCGGCCACTACGGACTGGCGAAAGGCGACTACTGCCACTTCACCAGCCCGATCCGCCGCTACGCCGACCTGATCGTCCATCGCTCGCTGCAAGCTTTCCTCACCAACCCGCCGCAGCAGCTCGACAAGGTCCCCGGCCAGAACGACCTCGCCGAATTCGCGCGCCACATCTCCGACACCGAGCGCACCTCGGCCGAGGCAGAGAGCGAGACCAAGCAGATCAAGATGCTCGAGTATCTCGACTTCTGCACCAAGCAGGACCCCCAACCGGTCTTCGAAGGCGTGATCACCGACGTCCGCATGATGGGCCTGATGGTCGAGGCCACCGACCTCGGCGCGCGCGGCGTCATCAAGCGCGAGGACCTGCCGCGCGGCGACTGGCGCTTCGAGCAATCCCAGATGCGCTGGGTCTCCCGCGCCGGCCTCCAATTCCAGCTCGGCCAGAAGATCCAGATGCAAGTCGCGCGGATCGACTTCCAAGCGAAGTTCGTCGATTTCCGCATCGCCGGCGATGCCCTGCCGGAGTCAGTCGGACCGGTCGGCCGCAGCACCCCGCGCGAGATCCCGTCGAAGAAGTTCCGCTCGGAAAAGCCGCCCAAGGGCAAGCCGGAGCGCTCCGGTTTCAAAGGCAAAGAGAAGGGCAAATTCGAAAAGGCCCAAGCCCCGGCTCCTCCCAAAGCCAAAGCCCCCGAGCCCGCTGCGCCAACCAAGTCCAGGCCGCACGCCCCTACCCCGCCGCCACCTGCCAAAGCCAAGCGCCCCGATGCCCGCCCGCAATCCGCGGCCCCCGAGCAGCAAGACTTGCCCAGCATCCAGTGGTCCACCTCGACCCGCCCGGCCGGTACCCCGTCCCGTTGGACGCCCAAGGAAAAGCCCGCGGGTACCCGCTCCAAGTGGTCGCCCAAGGAGAAGCCTCCCGGCACCCCCTCCAAGTGGTCCGCCGCCAACGACACCCACGCCCCGCCGGTGCCCCCGAAGAAATCCCCGAAACGCCGCCGCTGAACACAGCGGTCCCGGGGATCAGAGCACCGTCACTTCTCCCCGGCCTACTTCTGCTCGACCGGAGCCGGAGCTGCCGCTCCCTCGTTGATCGTCTTCAGCAGGACTTCGGTGATGTCCGTGGCGTCCTTGGTGTAGAGGAGGATCGGCACCTGGGAGGTGCTGGTGCCGGTCTTGTCCAGCACGTAGTCATATCCCTCGCCCTCGGCGTGTTTCTGGACCTTGTCGCGGATTTCCTCGAGGATCGTTTTCATCCGCAGCTGCATTTGCTCCTGAAGCGCCCGCTGCTTGCGCTGGAGATATTCTTCCAGTTCTTTCCGGAGGCCTTCGAATTCGACCTGCTTGCTCTGCCGCTGGTTGAAAATCGCCTGCTTCTTGGCATCGGCCACCGAAGGATCGCTCTCCTGCTTCTTCAGGCCTTCGATCTCGGCCTCCAGCTTCTTGAGAGTGGCGATGCGCTCGTCGCGATCCTTCACCACCCGGGACTGCTCTCCGTCGAACTTGAGCTTCGTCGCCTTGGTCTGGTGGTAATCTTGGAAAAGGGCCTGCATGTCGACGGTGGCGACCTTCAAGCGGTCGGTCTCCTGCGCGGAGAGAATCCCGCTGAGCACGAGGGCCGCGGCGAAGAGGGAACGGAGCGAAAATTTCATGGTATCTTGGTAACGACGCCGATCCCTAGCACCCCGCGCCCGATTGTGGAAATTCTTTTCCGTCCCGGAGCCACCCGGACCCGGGGGTAAATTCTTCGTAAAGCAGCCTGCGCCCGCTTGTCTCAAGTCCCGGAACATGATCACGGTGAAGGGCTATGAAAACGATTGCCGCACTTTTGCTCAGCGCCGCCACCGCCTCCGCGTCGCCTTACGCATTGCACGAATGGGGCACCTTCACCACCGTCGCCGGCTCGGACGGCGTGCTGCTTGCCGGCCTCGAACGCGAGGAAGCGCCGCTGCCGCTCTTCACCTATTCCCATTTCGGCCTCGAAAACGGGAACTTGTCCCGCGGACTTCAGGAAGTCACCCGCCGCCACGGGGCCATGCCGGCTTTCATGATGATGAAAGGCATCGGACGCCCGGTCGCCGGCGTCACCGTGAAAATGGAGACCCCCTTGATCTACTTCCACTCGGAAGAGGCCTTCGACGTCTCGGTCAAGGTCGGCTTCCAAGGCGGGACGATCAGCCAGTGGTACCCCGACCGCACGGGCGGCGAAGTTTTGCCCGTCCCTCCGGCCCCGGCCAAGGCCGCCGATTGGACGCTCGATTTCTCGAAGCCGTGGCTGGGATCCATCGAGTGGCAGGCCCGCGTGCTGTCCCCGGCCGAATCGCGCGATGCCATCCTCTTCAAACCCGGCGAGTCGCTCCACTGGATGCGCCCACGGGTGCCGGAGGCCAATGCCGTGCGGATGCCGAACGGCGAGACCGAGGGCTTCCTGTTCTACCGCGGCATCGGGGCCTTCGATCCCGGCCTGACGACCACGGTCGGCGACGACGAGCGCCTCCTCCTCCACAACCGCACCGGCGGCGACATCCCCTTTGCCCTCGTCTTTGAAAAGAACGCCGGCCAGACGCGCTGGAAAGTCCTGCCGGACGGTCTCCCCGCGGACGGGCGCCTCTCGATCCCGACCTCCGCCTTCACCGAGACCGCCGCCGCCTTCGCCGAGCCGGTCTATCGCGAAATGATCGCCGGCCTGACCGCCACCGGCCTGCTCAAGAGCGAGGCGACCGCCATGGTCGAAACCTGGTGGGACAGCTACTTCGCCGCCGACGGCCTGCGCGTGTTCTGGGTGGTTCCGGCCGCCAAGACCGACGCCATCCTGCCGCTCGACGTCAGCCCGGCCCCGGACAAGATCGTCCGGGTCATCGTCGGCCGCAGCGAGGTCCTGCGCCCGGCCCGCGAAAAGGAATGGGTCGCGCTTTCCACCAGCGCCGGGGAGGCCGAACGCTCGCGCTGGGATTCGCTGCGGTTCCACGACCGCTTCGGCGGGGCCTATGAACAGCGCGTCAAGGCCCTCTCCACCGCGACAGCCGCCAAGTGATCCGCTTCACTTCCGCAGCGCCGGCAGCAGTTCCTTTCGGATCAGGGATATCGAGCGCCGGCGGACCCGCTCTTGGCGCTTGTGCAGCTGTTTCCAAGCGGTCCCGGCGGTTGCCGGGGTGAATCCGCGGCTCGTCAACCAGCACGCCAGCACCTCCAAATCGTTCTCGTCACCCAGACTTTCAGCCAACTGCCCTGCCTCCTCGACGCCCGGCAAATCAACGCCCGGCCGCACCAGCGACAGCCCGCCGAGCCACGCCTTCGCCGCCTTCCGGCAATCGTGGAAATCCTCGTTCCGGACGCGCTGCAAGGCCCGCTTCAACTGCTTGCGAAGCTGCCGCTCCAGCCTCGCCACCCCTTCGACCGCGCTGGCCGCCATCTCCTCCTCGGTCCGCGCCGCCAGCCGGCTCACCACCTGACCCAGCGCCGCGTGCGACCAATCGACCACCGCTTGCGGCGGCCGGCGGTTCGCGGCGGATGCCTCCAGATCCAGCAAAGCGCCGATCGCCGCCTCGACCGAACCCGTCGCCGTCTCGCCGATATCCAACGACTTCCAGGTCTTCACCCGCACCGTCGCGTCGCGCGTCGCGCCCAGCATCCGGCCAATCACCGCGATCCAGCGGATGCAGGGCTTCGGTTCGCCGCACATCGCCAGCGCCCCGCGCAGCCGCTTGCCCAGCTTGCGGACCTGGTGAATCTCTTCCGCCACGCGTCCGTGGGAGTCGTTCAGCCCGCCGAGCAGCCTCTCCATTTCCACACAAGCGGCAATCAAGGCGGCGCGGGTGCCGACGAATTCGATCGGATCTTCGGAAGACATGGGGAAAAAAGACCTAGCAGCTAGATCCGGCCTGTCAGCCTTTCTTCAGTGACGATTGCGCACCTTCAGAAAGCAACGCTGCCGAACCAACGGGCAACGTCCTCGGCCGCGGTCTCCCCATGCTCCGCCACCAGCCGGTAGTGCCCCTTCCGACCGTCCGCCGACTTCAAGGTGAAGCCTTCCGTGCTGAAATACGCCCCGTCCGCGCCGCCCCCGGTCGACTCCTGGAACCAGCGGACCGTCTCTCCCAGCACGGAGACCTCCCGCCACTCCTGCTCACGCTCGTAGCCGGCCAGCGTGTTGTTGCGCATTTCCTCACCCGACAGCGTCGGCGGCGACGAAAGCTTCGGCAGCGGCTCCGCCATCCCATGGATCATCAGCCGGGCAAAGGGCCGTCGGGGATCCGCGTAGGTCAGGCAATAGCCGCCCTCGCCGTCCCGCTGGATCTTCGGCGCGCCCCACACCCGCTCCAACCCCGGCGCGCGCAGCAGCGGCACTGTCACGCCAAGCAAGTCGGCACCCGCCCGCAGCGAAAGGCTCTGCCCGCGGGTCGCCAATTCCCACTTCTCGATCCGTCCAGCGCCGCAGCCCGACAATGCGGCGATCACAAGGGCTGCTCCCGCGAATTTCCCGATGCGCTTTGTCATCCCCCACCCATAGCCACCCGCTGCGATCTGCCAAGCCGCGCTTCGCCTTTCCGCAAAAATCCCGGCTCGCCAAAATCGGCACTCCACCCCAGAAGATGAGCCCGGCACGCCGGTTCTAACATGAGAAAACTCATCACCAACGCGAGGATCATTTCGCCCGGCATCGATCTCCCGAACGCCGCCGTCCTGATCAAGGACGACCGCATCGTGTCGGTGATCGAGGGCAACAACCTGCCCACCGCCGATTACAAGGTCGACGCCGCCGGCAAGATGCTGATGCCCGGCTTCATCGACATCCACAGCCACGGCGCCGACGGCCACGACGTCTGCGACGACTCGATCGACTCGCTCCGCCACATCGCCCGCCGCAAGCTCCAGGAAGGCGTGACCACCTGGCTGCCGACCACCCTGACCCAGCCGCGGGAAAAGCTGAAATCGATCGCCGGCAAGATCGCCGCCTTCCGCAACCAGGGCGGCCTGACCCGCTGCCCCGGCATGCACGTTGAGGGCCCCTTCATCAACAAGGAACGAGCCGGCGCGCAGAACCCGCAGTTCGTCCGGCTGCCGGACTTCGCGGAAGTGGAGGAGCTGCACTCGATCATGCCCGCCCTGATCCTCTCGCTCGCTCCGGAGCTGCCTGGCGCACTGGAATTGATCGAAGGCTGCCGCGCCTTGGACATCACCTGCTCCGCCGCCCACACCGCCGCCACCTCCGCCCAGATCTTCGCCGCCTGCAACGCCGGCCTCGGCCACCTGACCCACTACGGCAACGCCATGACCCCGCTCCATCACCGTGAGATCGGGGTGATCGGCGCCGGCATGCTCGATGACCGCCTGATGATCGAAATCATCGCCGATGGCATCCACCTGTCGCCCGACATGCTTCGTCTCATCTTCAAGACCATCCCGATCCATCGCCTCATGATGATCACCGACTCGGTCGCCGCCTCGTGGATCATCGAGGGCGAGATCCAGCTCGGCGGTCTCGAGGTCGTCGTGAAAGACCGCGTCGCCCGTCTCAAGGAAGGCGGCGCCCTCGCCGGCTCCACCCTGCTCGCCAACGAAGGCCTGCGCCTGCTCAAGGAAGTCACCGACCTCCCGCTCACCGAGCTGGTCAAAGTCACCTCCTGGAATCAAGCCTGCTCGCTCGGCCTCGACCACGTCGGCCGCATCGCCGCCGGCTACCTCGCCGACCTCGTGCTGCTGAACAACGACTTCAGCGTCGCGAAGACCTTCGTGGGTGGGGAGGAGCGGTAGGATCACCGCTCCACAGGGCGGAGCCCACCGGGGGCGCGGAGCTCCGGCCCGCAGAACGGTCCCGAACAGCCCGCCGCCCCTTCACTCCGGAACGATGCCCATCTGCCTTCCCCGTCCTGCTGCGGGGCGGAACCTCCGCGCCCCGGTGCCCCGTCACTCCCACGACTTCAAATCATCCTTCGACCCCTCAATCCGATCTTCTCCCTTCGAAAACACCACCACCGATCGTTCGATCATCACCGTCTTCCCGCGGTGCACGAGAGTGATCCCCCGCTCTCCCGGCTTCCGCAACAGGATCTCGAACGGCTCCCCCCACCCGTCGTAGATCCCGAGAACCTCGGATCCCCTCCCATACAGAAGTCCCCCCTTTCCCCGTGAATTCGCCGTTTCGATACTCAGAAACGGAATCTTCCGCGGATTCTGCATCCGACCATTGTCCGCTTCCAGCCCCCGCAGGATCGTTGCAAGCAATCTCCCTTCCTTGTCGTCGGCGTCGAAGGCGCTGCTGCTGACCTCAGGAAGTCCTCCATACTCCCCTTCAAAGTAACCAACGGCCTCTTCAATCGCGGTGGCGATCCTGAGCGTACGGCCCGAGTTGGGATTGACTCTAATCGTTGAGCGGTACGCCCCTGCCAAGAACACCGCAGCAACAACCAACACCCCGGACCAAAAGGCCCACATCATCGGATCCGCTTTCTTAATTCCCTCCTTCATCACCACGACTTCACATCATCCTTCGTCCCCTCGATCCCGTCCGGCCCCTTGCTCGCGACCAACACCCGGTGGCCGTGCACGACCTCGGGCTTCCCGCCATAGGTGAAGCGGATCACCTCGTCGTAGTCGTCATCGAGAATCACCCGGAAGGGATTGCCCCAATTGTCAAACAGCCCGACCACCGGACTGCCCATGCCGGATTCAAAGATCAGGCCGCCCTTTTTCCGGTGCTTCCCGGTCTCTACGGTGAGGAAAGTAACCCCGCGCGGATTGCCCGGGCCTAACAGCATGTCCAGGAGCTTCCTGCCCGCCGGATCGTCCGTCTTGAAATCGTTGCCGCCCGGCTCCGGCAGCTTGGAGAATTCCTGGTAAAACTGCTCCACCGCCGACTCTGTCGAAACAATCATGGTTCGGGACTTCAGCAAATTCGCCCTCTTGATCACATCATTCGCCTCCACGTGGCTCCCTGGCGCCAGAAGCGACAAAACCGTCATGAAGTAGCCGAGTGTCAGGCCCATCAGCGCCATTAAATGCCCCCGCAATCCACCTCCCGACTTCCGAATCCGCGCCCTGCTCAGATGACCACAAACGATTGCCGGGATTCCGGCGAGAATCCCTAACATGAAAAATCCCAGCCCGAGCGACAGCACCCCGCCGACCAGACTAGCAATCGCCAGCCCCGACCACGGCCTCCGCTGTTCCTCCATCCCTCTTCTCTAACCATCTTGTCCCGCGGGAGCAAGATCGCCCTCAACTATGCCCGTTACCCCCAATTCCGGCCTGATCAATGTCCCAACGGGGCTACCTACCAAAGTTGTGGGTAACGGGCAGCTCCACGCCCCGCCCGCGTGCCCCCGCCCCGCGCTTCCGCTACCCACCAGTCTGCTCATCCCCATGAATCTCTCCGCCCCCGCAGCGCCTCGGTCGGCCCCTCGCCTCATGAAATGAACGCGAGGTATCCCGGCATCGAGGACCACTGGGTGGCCCCGGCGTGCCGCGCGAGGGAAGGCAGGCTGCCTGGCTGATGCGACTTTGGCCGGGCACCTCCCGACGTTGACAGCGCCCGCTCTATCGGCAAACCTACTTGAAATGGAAAGGCAATCCACGAGTTCCGACACCGGCATCGATCCAAGGGGATCCACCGCCTCGGGCATCCATCGCGGCACGCTGGCCGTTTGTCTCGCCTGTGCCGCGGTCGTTGCTTGGTTCTACTTTTTCGTCGCGGCTCCCGGTGCCGGGGGTGACCTTTCCACCCTGTATTGGCTGAAGACCACGTGGAACCACGAAACCGATTACGAGCATGGCTTCCTCGTCCCGGTGATCATGGTTGGGCTCATCGCCTTCCAGTGGAAAAACCTCCGCAATGCCGCCGGCCCCGGAACCTGGACCGGACTGCCGGTGGTGCTTCTCGGCTGCCTGTTTTTCGTTGCAGCCCAGAGAACCGGGCAGCCCCGCCTCGCCGTCGGCGGCTTGCCGATGATCCTCTGGGGCTCATCCCTCTACCTCTGGGGCTGGAAAACCAGCCGCCTGCTCTTCTTCCCGCTGTTCTTCCTGTTTCTGGCCATCCCCGTTCCGGAATTCCAGCAGGCAACCACCCGCTTGCAGATCCTGTCCACCCACTTGGCGCAGTGGGGCGCCGAACTCTTCGGGATCCAGACGGTGGTGCAGGGCACGGACATCCGCTCTGTCGGCGAAAAATGGGCCCCCTTGTCGATTGACGAAGGCTGCGGCGGCATCCGCTCGTTGATGGCGCTGATTATGATCGCTTCGGTCTGGGCTTACCTCGCCCCGATCGCCCTGTGGAAGAAGGCCCTGCTCTGCCTCGCCGCCTTCCCGCTCGCCATCTTCGGCAACATGCTGCGACTGACCTCGATTTTCGTCATCGCGGAGTACGGAGACTCGGATTTCGCGCGCAACACCTGGCACGACTGGTCCGGACTGCTTTTGTTCTACCCCATTTCGCTGATGTGCCTGCTCGGCGTGCACTCGGTGCTGGAAGGCGGCTTGCCGTGGCAGCGCCGCAAAAAAATCGCCGTGCGGACCATCGTCCATAAACCCGTGGAAGCCAACTGAAGCAATATGAAGCGTCCCCTCATCCTCCTCGCGCTCCTGACAGCCGGTCTTTCGACCGCGTTCCTACTGCCGGACTTCCGCCAGACCCCGTCTGCGGTCCGCATGGAGATCCAGGAAAAACTGGGGGCTTGGACCGCCCAAAAGGTTCAGGAGACGAAAAAGGAACGGGAGACGCTGGCACCCGACACGAGGTTCTCCAAGGCGGTCTGCTCGAAGCCGCGTGATGGGAACTCCTCATTCTTCTACACGGGTCCGCAGGACGCAGCACACGTTTCCATCGTGCTCTCGGGCTTCGATCTCGCCAACTCGATCCATCGGCCCGAGCGCTGCATGCCAGCCCAAGGTCACGACATCTATCAATCGGAGAAGCTGATCGTCGCGGTGAAGAACGACCGGCAAGTCCCCGTCCGCCGGCTCCTATCGATCCAGACGATCAAGGACAAAGATGGCAACGTCGTTTCAAAGAATAACGCGGTAACGTATTACTTCTTCGTCGGGCACCAGCGGATCACGGAAAATCACACCCGCCGCACGCTTTTCGACATGGAGGACCGGCTCAGGAAGGGCGAGGCTCAGGGCTGGGCCTACATCTCGGTCACCATGGAGTTTGGGAACGCAAAACGCGGCCTTTCTGAAGAACTTCCGGACTTCGAAACCGCCGATCTAGCAGTCCGTAATTTGCTGGCCGAACTGGCCGCGAAGAACATCGCCTGGGAGCAGATCCGCGTGGGTGCCTGAACCGCGACTTTCACTGGACCGGTTCAGGGACGATGCGGGCGCCCTCCAGAAAGCGGATCGTCTTTTCGAGCCCTTCCACCAGGTCCTTCGCCTCCTTGCCGATGTGGCCAAAATTTCCCTGCTCGGAAGAGACCCGCAATAACTCGCGGGCACGCAAAAACTGCCCGAGGGCCTCGCCTGCCCGGCGTTCTTGGGTCCACTCTTGATACCATCGGCGATAGAGGTGAGCCGCGAAGTAATAACGGGCCCAGAAATTTCGCTCCATTCCACCCACATGGATGACCGCCCGCTCGAAGGCGCGCTCCGCTTCATCATATCGACCGAGCAGCGAGAGCAGGTTGGCGCGGTTGACCGTCCATTCCGGGTCGAAAGGATTCAGCTCCTCCGCCTGCGCGTAAAACTCCGCGGCACGGGTCCTCCAGATCTGTTGTTCCGAGAGCGCGATCCCCTGCCGCTCGGCAATCCGGCGGCTGAGGTGCCCGGCCTCGCCTGTCAGCTCGCTAGATGGCCATGATTTTGTGGCCCGTTCCATGATGTCGATCGCCTGCACCGGATCTTCGACGGTGAGCATTCCCCGGCCGAACAGCGCCGGCCACAGCGTCCGGTAGGTCTGCGTCCCGATCCAGCCCACCCACCCGAGAACCATCGCCCCCGGCACGACCACGCACGCGACAAGGATCGCCGGCCACCGGCGAACCGGATCCCCCTCTAACAGCCCGCCGCGCCGGGGCAACGCCAGCCCGAACGCCATGCCCAGATAAAGCGCACCGGGCAAGGTGTGGGTGACGAAGCTGAAATTCGAATGCGCCAGGGTCCCGACCATCGCGGCCAAGCCTCCGCAGCAGACCGCATCGAGCGCTCCCTTCTCTCTCATGTTGCTGCTTTCCCGTCCAACCAGCCCGGCCACGCCGGCCAGCCCCACCCCGCCCGCCGCCGCGATCACCAGCAGGGCTCCGATCCACCCGTAGTCGACCGCGACCTGAAGCAGTTCATTGTGAACGAAGTCGTCGTTGAAGCGATCATTGTTGCCGTCCCGCTTGGGATCCCACGCGGCGTTCTTCCTCCAGCCAAAACTGCGGCTGCCGCTGCCGGCCATCGATTGCTCGGTGGAGATATTGATCGCAGAGCGGATGAAGCTTAGGCGCAAGCGATCATCCGACACCGCGACGAAAGATTTGAAGCCGCCGCGCCTTTCTTGCACCAGCTTGAATCCCAGGGGTAGCAACAAGGTGACCACCAAAGGCACCGCGATCGCCAGCCCGATCACCAGCCGCCGGTTCCGGGACTTGTTACGCCACGCGATGAGTCCCGCGGTGACCACCAAAACCATCCCCGCCAGCCCCATGCTGACAAAGCCGCCGCGCGAGCCCGACATGAGGACGCAAGCCACTGCCGCCAGCGCACCGGCCGCTTGCAGAACCCGCTCCGCAGTCCGGTCCCTGCCCCAGATCGCCCGGGCGGCGAGCATGACCGCGGAAACCAGGGAAAAATCGGCGAGGTGGTTGTAGTGCCCGAAAAAACCGGAGGGAAGCCCCGCGGGACGAGCCGCAAAGGGCCACGCAAAGGCCGGGTCACGGAGCTGCACCAAGCCGATTCCCACATGTACAAAAGCCAGACCTGCCAAGGTCGCCATCACGATACGGATCGCCACGCCCTGTGCCGGCATCAGCCAGACCCAGGAGAAGCCGGCGAACAATCCCACCACTAGCAGCGCGTCGGATCGCGCGAACTCTTTCACCGGGCTCACTGCGCAGCGCCAGAGGATCCAGCCGCAAGCGACGGCAACCAGGCCGTACACCATTCGGGTCGCCATCCCGGCCGGCCGCGTCCCCGGCTTGTCAAAACAGGCCGCGACCAAGGCCACAGCCAGCGCCATCAGCGCCGGGCCCCAGGTGTAATCGAGGGTCTGCCCCCCGAGCACCACGGCCAGCACGAGGGCCAGCGAGAAAAAGAATCCTGACAGGGCTTGCATGGTGGCGGTAGGTCGGTGGGTCGGTGGCAAAAGACCGAAACACTGAAACTCCGGATTACAAAGCACCAAAAAGTCATGGCGCGGAGGCTGCGGGGCTGGTGATCTTCCGCCGTGCGATCCCTGCTGCTGATCATCACCTTGCCGCTGCTGACCGCCGCGACTTGGCTTGCATGGCAGCACCGGTTTCAGGTGGATCCGGCGCATCCCACGGTCGATCTCGCCGACCTCATCTCCGCCACTCCGCTTGCCGCGGGCGCGACCTGGGAATTCACCGCGTCAGGCCAGCCGCTGCTCGCCCTGACGGTCGGCACGCCCGCGCAGCCGGTCGTCCAGAGGCTACCGCTGCCCGGGCTTCCGCCGGCCGAGTTCTTGTGGTTCGACTTCAAAGCGCAGGCGTACGACCTCACTCCCGGCCCGATGCCATGGGCGGACGGGCGATTGATGATCGAGTGGCATCCCGAAGGCCGCCCCATGGAGCCGGAATACCTCGGATCGGCCCGGGAAAACTACGCCACTGAGATTTCCTGCCTCGTCGCTTCCTCGGACCTCGGACCCGCCTTGCCAGTCCTGCGCTTGGAGCACCTCGGCATTTCCGGCAGATTCTGGTTGGAGCGCTGCCGGATCACCGTCGTGCACGAGACCGGCTGGTGGCGTTACGGCCGATGGCTTCTGCTCGCCGGCTGGTTCGCATGGGCGGTCGGCGTGGCAATTTCGGGGCGGACCTCCGGCCTCGGCCGGCCTCTGCTGGCCGGGGCCATCTGGCTGGTCTGCGTCACCCAATGGGCTGTGCCCGGGCCCTGGCAAGCGCTCCGCCCGATGGCATCAAGCTTCGCAGGAACCCCCGCACCGGCCGCAGCCGCCCCGCTTGCTCCCCGGGTTCAGGCGGTTCCGCCGCCGACAGTTTCCCCAGCCCCGTCCGCCCCGGCAGCGGCTTCCACCGAATCCGAATCCCTCGGCGAACTTGAATTCCACGGGAGCATGTTGCTCATGATCAAGGACAAGATCAAACAGGCGCGCCCCCTGTTCCACATCCTGCTGTTCTTTTTCCCGGCCTTCGTGTTCGCCGTGCTGGCCGGGCGCTGGCGCAGCGTCTTCCTCGCCTCCACGCTCGCTGCCGGGATCGAAGGAGCACAGTACTTGTTCGGCTACGGCTTCGACCGCACCGACGTGCTCGATCTGCTGCAAGACGCCGCCGGCATCGGCTTGGCACTGCTAGCCCATCACCGGCTCACCGTCTGGCTCCGCAAACGTCGCCACAGGGGTGATCCCGTATCGCTCGCCGACGCATCACCCGGCCAACCGACCTAGCTTGCCCCGCCAGCCGTCGAGGAACGCTTTCCCCACCAGCGGCAAGCGGCCCGGTCCATCGACCAAAGCGACGCAAAGGGCATAGGCCAGCGCCATCGTCAGCGCGCCAAAGGCACCACTCTGCCGCCGCTTCAGCCACACCATGTTGCGCACCTTGTAGTGCAGCTTCCAGTCGGACAGACCGCGTTCGAGAAAGAGACTGCGGCCGAGAAATCGCCACTGCACCAGATCCGCGGGACCCGGGTGATCCATCACCGCGCCGGTCACCGCGTAGGTCGGGAAACCGGCCTGCTCGATCCGCCACGGATACTCCTCGTCCTCCCCTCGGATGAAAAGTTCGCCCATCACCGGCCCCGCCACGTCGCGGATCTTCTTGGAAATCATCGCGCCGGTCCACACGCCCCGGCTGCGGACCCGCGTCCCCTCGGGAAGCTCGGCTCGGGTGTTTGCCAGCGTCACCGAGCCGTCTTCCGCCACCACTTGCAGCGGCCAGGTGAAGCGCCCGCTCGCCGGATCCTCTTGCAAAGGATGCAACAGAACATCGTCCCGCCAAGGTTCACCCAGCATCGCCGCCAGTGCATCCGGCCGCGGCCACGAGTCGTCGTCGAGGATCCACACCGCGTCCATGCCAATGGCAAAGGCATGCTCCATCGCCGCGCGGACCCCGCCGGCGTTGCCGAGATTGTCGCCGAGGTCCAGCACCTCGAGCCGATCCCAACCGAGTGCCGCCAAGGCCTCGCGCGTGCCGTCCTGCGACGCGTTGTCGCCGACGATCACGCGATCCGGCATCCGCGTCTGCGCCCGCAGGCGCCGCACGCATTCCAGCGCCATCTCGCGCCGGTTGTAGCTGGCGAAGACGATGGCCACCTTCGGGCCGACACTCTCTCCCTCGGGCAGGCTCATGATTTGATCTTCAGCACCTGCTTCCAGCCTTTCGCGACGATCCACAGCAGCCCGTCGATCAACCCGTTGAGATACGGATCGTCAAACAGCGTGATCCCGTGCACCCGGCGGATCGCACGCGACTCGACGTGCTGGCGCTCCGCCTTGAGCGCCGCATCCATGTCACGGCTGCGGCCGAGATGCCGCATCGAGGCATTCGCGTCGTGCAGCCGGAACTCCGCCAAGCTCCGCGACACGTGGCGGAACGTTTTCCCGGCCTGATGCAGCCGGGCGTAAAACTCGCCGTCCATCACGTAGCGGAAATCCTCACGCAAGCGGAAGCCGGCATCGATCACCGACGCCTTGCGATAAAAAGCCGCCGTCGAGCCGATGTAGCAATGGTGGTGGACATGCACGAAAGGCGACCAACCCGGCAGCCGCAGCGACCGCAGGTGGCTACCGTCCTCCGCGATGAAATCAAAGTCGCCGTAGATCACGTCTTCCGACGAGGAACGTAGTACTTCGAGCAAGCCCGCCAGCGCGCCGGGCTTCAGGCGATCGTCCGCATTCAGCCACATCACCCATTCGCCCCGTGCGCGTTCGAAGCCGCGGTTGATCGCCTGGGACATGCCGTTGTCCGACTGCTGGATCCACGTCGCATGGGGAAAGCCCGCGACCACCGCCGCGCTGTCGTCGGTGGACCCGCCGTCGATCACCAGGTGCTCCAGCGTCACGCCTTCCTGCGACGTGACGCTGCCCAGGCAGTCGGCGAGGAAGTGACCGTAGTTCAGGTTCGGGGTGATGACGGTGAAATCAGTCATGGCTTTTCATCATCGCGACCAGCATCCCGGCCACCGCCGGTGCATGCAAGCGCGCCGACCAGCGTCGTGAAATGACTTCCGCCGAGCGCCGGCCGTCGCGCCAGGCCGCCAGTTCGGCGACGATTGCATCGACGTGTCCCTGCGTGTCGTCGCTCGCCGCCAACCGACCATCGCCGTCGCCGGTGAACCAGCGGAAGCTCGAAAGGGAGGGCGAATCCGATGCCACCACACTCGCGCCGCAGCACAGCGCCTCGCCGCTCGCGAGATGGAAGGACTCGAAGGCGGAGGGGCACCAGCCGACCTGCACCCGCGACCACAACGCCGCCAGGTCCGCGGGATCCAACCGGCCTTCCAGATGAATCCGCGAACGCAGCGCCGGGTCGAGCGCCTCATGCCAGCTCCGAAGCGCGTCCGTGGTCCCGCCGACGATGTGAAGCACCACGCCGGGCTCGATCCCCAGCAGCCGCTCGGCGCCTTCCATCAAACGGTCCGGCCGCTTCTGGGCCAGGTCGCTCCATCGCCCGACCGCCGCCACCGCCACCTTGCGCACCGCATTTCCATCGAGTCGATAGCGCGGATCCACCGCATGCGGCACCACCGCGACTTTCCGCGCCAGTTCCTCGCCGCCATGACGTCGGCAAAAGGTCCGGTGATGCTCCGCTGCCACCGGCGAGACGCAAGCGATCACATCGCCCTGGAACAAGTGCCGCGCTCGCAGCGCATCGCCGAACAGCAAGCCCGTGGACAAACCTTTCGTCACCCGCCCGGCCGCCCGCCACCACCCGCCCGGCACGCGTCCCGCCCCGGTCAGGACCGCCTGTTCGCGGAGCCATGCCTTGCAGTCGATCGACGGACTGACCAGTCCGCCGTTGTCCTGATTCAGCACCAGGAAAATCCCGGCGCGGCGGATGGCGCGGGCGACCGGTAGAAATCGCGGGCTGCCCCAGGCGTAAAGGACCACGCCGTCGATTCCCAAGCCCGCCCACCATTCGGCCGAGCGCAGCTTTGCGGCATCCACCCGCAGCACGTCCGGCTCATCGGGCCGGACCGCCCCGGGCATCACCGCGCGACTGGCCATGCCGAGGGCTTGGAATCCGCGGCACAGCAGCCCGCTGTCGCGGGCGAAGAAATCCGGCCCGCCGCCGAAGTCCACCGGCGTGCAGGTGTACCAAAGCCCGCCGTTTGACTTGGAAGACATGTCGAAAGCCTATTGTTGATAGTTGATAGTGAAGGCAAGACTTCCCGCTTGCGCCCGAGGGGCGAAAGCCGACTTCGGCGCTGCTCGATCTGCATTAAACATCAACTCTCAACCATCAACTCGCGCCTGAGCCGTGCATAGACATCCCCGAACTGCAGGCTTTCACCGCGAAATTCTTCCAGCACCCGCAGCATCGAATCGGCGCTCCGCCACTCCGGGCGAGAGAATTTCATGCTCTCGCCCCAGCTCAAATTGAACTCGTAGCCGCCGAGCTCCATCAGCCGTCCGATGCAATCTCGAGCCTGTTCATAAAGCTCCGGCGTCCACTCAAAAGACAGCGCCGGCACCGGCTGCGAAAGCCCCGCCAGCACTTCCACCTCATGGCCTTCCACATCGATCTTCACGAAGCGCGGCATCCCGTGCTCCGCGATCAGGGCATCCAGCGTGGTGACTTCCACCTGCTCGGTTCGCCCCCAGTCCACCCCGCGGAATCGACCGGACTCCTGCGTGCCGCGGATGAAGCGGTCCGACATCGAGGACAGCACGTGGACCGATGAAACATGCAGCGTCGCGACCCCGGCCGCACGCCCCGCGGCTTTCGGCACCAGGATCACCCCGGCATCCGCGGCGAAGCGCTTCGCCAGCCGCTCGCGGCAACTGGCCTGCGGCTCCACCGCCACCACCCGGCAGCCGATGGCCCGGAAACAGCGGACCCGGTTGCCGAGATTCGCACCGATGTCGAAGCACAGGTCGCCCGCCTTCACGAAGCCGGAATAGAACTCCTGGAACGCAGCCTGTTCCCGTTCATCCTTGGCCCGCGCGCCCAGCCAGCGGTTCAGCAGCGGAGGCAGCAGTTGGTCGGCGATTTTGTTTAGGAGCATCGGTTGCGGAAAGTTAGTCATTCGGGGTCTACGCGGCAAAGCCGGATCGCATCACAAAGTCCCGAGTGCTTCGGACCGCCAAGCGGTGACGCAGCCGGACCGGGCTTGCACCGCGTCGTACGTAGTCCCGGCTTCAGCCGGACACAGCACGGGCGGTGCGGACTTTTCCGGCGATGCGGAAGCAGAAGGACCACTCGTTCCGGCTGAAGCCGGGACTACATACGGCATGGGTTCGCAGCGGTACCCTTCGTCCCGCACCCCCTCAAATCTCCACCGTCTCCCACCCGGAGCACAGCTTCTCGCCAATCGGCACGTGGATCGCGCCGTTCGACCAGCGCGGCGGACAGAGCACCTGCTGGCCCGGCTTCCGGCCGAGCCACGCCGCCCACCACGAATAGCTGCTGTTCGCGATGACGTGATGCCCCGCGAGGCTCATCCGGTGCAGGTCCGCCAGCGGGTCGGCATCCGCTTCCATGACCTGTTCGTCCTCGCCCTTGAACTGTTCCCGACACCACGCCGGATCGTCGGAGAAAATGAAAAACCGCGCGCCCGGCAACCGCTCGCGGAGCCGCGTCATCGCCGTCCGGTAGTAGTTGCTACTACAGACATCGAAGTCCGGAATCCGCGTGAAATCCGTGCGCCTCACGTGCACTGCAACCGATTTCTCCGACCCCAAGGCATCCGGAATCCGCAGCCCCGCCACCGCCGGCCTAGGATCGATCTCGCGCCGGATCTGGTCCGCCATGCCTTCGAAAAACAGCGCGGATTGAAAGTAGCCCATGACCACGCAATCCGCCGGAGCTTCCAGAATCCGCGGATCAAAGGACTGGTCGATGTTGCTTTCCCGGATCACCGGCACCCCGCGGTATTCCCAGTAGTGCTTGCCGGTGACCTTCAGCAGCGCCCGCGCGCCCAGCGAACATCGCCGCACCACCTTGGCCCGTAGATCAAGCCGACGAAGACAGGACACTTGGTTCCAGCCCGCACGATCAAACCACGATGCATCTAGTACCAGCGGCACCCCGTGACGCTCCGCTAGCACCCGGCCCAGCGCATACTGGAAAAGGTTGTTCCCCAGCCGACCTAACATCACGACGCGAATCATCGGGGGCAATCAGTCGGGGACATCGCGTGATCGGAGCAAAGGGATGCCAAATCCGATCAAGGCGAAAGGCAGATACATCAGCCCGTAGCGGTCGCGGATAAAGCCGAGGTCGAGACCGCCGCCGATCCAACTGAACAGCAGCACCGCCGCAAGCATCGGGAAGAGCGTCACCAGCGCGCTCCAGCGGAACAAATCCCCGGTCACCCTCTCCTCCCGCGATTTCAGCAGGCATCCGGCGGCGACGAACGTGAGCCCCAGCGTGCCGAGAATTACCGCCTTGCTGGCGTAGGGATAGACCAGATCAATCGCCGCCAGCTTGTTGCCAGTCGGCAGCGGCGTGAAGCCCGCAGGGTCCGGCAGATAGAAAGCGAGACAGAGACCCAGCGACACCGCCCCCGCAATCCCGGCCGAAAGACTGGCCCGACGCCATCCCGCAAGCCGCCACATCGCCACCGCGAAGGGCGGCAGCAGCAGCCCGTAGTTCGGCCGCGAAGCGAGGCAGATTCCGAGCAGCAGCGAAGCCACCACCAGCAGCCCGACAGGCGACGGCCGACGGCGGCCCAGTGCGAGGCAAAGCAACATCGCCACTGGAACATAGAGCCCGTTCGAAAGCATGTCTCCGCCGGAAACGAATTCGTGCTGGGCGGCCGGGGATAGCGCCATCATGCCAAACGTCAGCGCCAGCGCTACCGGACGTCCCGCTGGCCACCACGCGAGGGTGATCAGGAACACCAGCACCCAGAACAAATTCTGGTAGGCGCTATTTCCGACTGCCGCGAAAGGCACGCCGAGCGTGATCGCCCCGGGTAACAAGGACAGCGGACCCGCCTTTTCATTCGGCGGGTAATAAGGTGTCTCGCCATCAAGCAAGCGCTCCACCGCGAGGTTCAAGCCGGTATCGCGGTCGCTGCTATTCGCCACGCCGCGGGCGTTTTCCAGCGGATAGCCAATCGCAAAGACCACCGCCATGCCAGCCAGCAGCAAGCCGCAAAGCACGCCGAAGCGACGGCTCGACCAGTCTTCCACCCGCGGCAGATAGCGGCGGATCAAAAACCAGCCCACCGCGACGAAAACCACATAGCCCAGCACCCCTGCCACGCCGAGATAACGATGGAGCAGCGGCAGCGACGGAAAGGCGAAAAGCAGGCTGAAAATCGCCAACTGCAACGCTGACCGGAGATCGATATTGGGCGAGCTCATCTTATGCTGAGGTCAAATCTTCTCCATTCGGAAGTCAGACCGGAGGCGGAAAAAGGACTAAGGATGGATAGGATGGATGGGATAAAGACATGAGGGAAGACAAGGCTTGCGGTAAGATCCCGCAAAATCGGGGCTGCGGGCGAGCCGCCCGCGCCCCTCTTTTCCAAAATCCTATCCATCCCATCGATCCTGGTCACAATCTGCCTTTTCGTCCGAAGCAAGGGTTCATGCTCCGGTCACCCCGAGCGTTTCAAGATCATCGCACCAAGCGGTCAGCAACGCTTCCTCGTCTGAGCCGACCCAACTGCAGCGGATCAGAGTCTCATAGCAGCTCTCCAACATCCGTCGCGTCGTCGCCCCGGCGGGAAAGCGCAGGTCTTCCAGCGCGATGCGGATCTTCTCGTTGTTCGAGTAGCCCGGGACCTCCTCCATGAAGTCGCGGTGCAGGTCGTGCTCGTTGCGCTCATGCCAGACGGTCGCGGCGTGGAAGCGGATGCCCTGGCCCATTTCCTTGATGACCCGCTGGGCAACGAAGCTGCGCCAGATATCGGTCATCCGGAAACTGCAATGGGCCGGCAGATAGAGCAAAGGCAGCGCCGGTGCGAAGAAAGTGGTGTTCTGGCTGTTGAAGGGGCACCAGGCATCGCCGCTCAGAATCACCGGCTCAGCAGCCGGATCAAAGTCGAAGGGTAGCGGAAAGAGCATCCGATAGACCGCGTCCACATCCGGGTTGTTGTCGGCCAGTCCTTGCTGGACCGGGCAATCTCGTACGACCGTTTCGCCCGGCTCCGGCGGCGTGTCGCGGGCATGGGGCAGCGGCATGCCGCGCGGATAGATGAAGGCGTCGGTGAAATAGCGGAACACGTTCACCCAGCCGTCCGCCAGCACCTCGCGGCCGGCGGCTTCCAGCTTCCGCGGCTGCCAGAAATCGTCGCGCGGATGATTGTCGTCGTCGGTCTCCACGATGACCCGCGCGCCGCCGGCCATCGCGGCGAGGTAGCCGAGGTTCTTCCGCGTGTAGGATCGCTCCGGACAAATCTGCCCGAGCCGGTGGCCGGACCCTCGCTGGTCTTCCAGCGAGAGGAAGCGGCAACCGTCGATCTGGAAATCCGCCGGGCTCTTGCTGTCGCCCGCCACCACGAAATCCCAGCCCGCGCGTTCGCATCCTTGCGCCAGGGATTTCATGACGTCATTGGGCGGACCGATGGAAGTGAGGACAAGGGCGGTAGCGTGAGACATAAGAAAATTCAGATCACCGGAGACTTTCCGCTCAATCGGAGCAGGAAGTAGTAGAACAAAACCACCATCGAATTGCGGATCGCACCTTCTGAGACCCGCGGCGACGGTGCCCGGTAGTGGATCGGCACCTCGATTAGTTTTTCGTGGCGCAGCAGGTGGCGCAGCTCGGTCTGATAGAAATGCGCGGTCGAACGCAGCGGATGATCCACCACTCGCAGCAGCACGGCACGGCGGAACCCTTGATAACCCGAAGTCATGTCGGCCAACCGCGCGCCGAGCAGCCACTTTGCCAGCCAGGTGCCGCCTTTGCTCAGGAAGCGCCGCCAGAGCGGGGAATCGACCATCGAGCCGCCGTTGATGTAGCGGCTGCCGAAAGCACAATCGTTGCCCTCGTTCAGCGCCCGCAGGAAGGCCGGGATCGCCCGGGGGTCGTGGGACAGGCCGCCATCCATCTCGATCACGATTTCATGCCCGCCCGCCAGCGCCTCGCGGAAGCCGTTGATATAGGCATCCACCACATTCCGGTTCTGCGGCAGCCACCTCGTCTGGAAGCGCGGATCGCTCGTCTCCAACTCGCGGCAGAGATCGAGCGTCCGGTCGGTCGAGACCTTGTCGACGATGAAGTAAACCATTCCCCCGCTCATCGCATCCATCACGGCGGCCAGCGCCTCTGCCAGCTCGGGCAGCTCCGCTTCCTCGTTGGCCAGCGGAATAACCACGGCCCAGTTGTTCGGATAGGGTTTCATCGGGGGATGGACGGGACCTTGGCTCGCGTCGCGGACAATGTCAGGCTTTCCAATGAAGGATCGCCACCTTGCAAAAATGGTCGGCCGGCCCGAGGATCTCTGCCGACGAATCGATCTCCGCCGGAAGCCCCGCGTCTCGGAGCATGGTTAGCAGCTCTCGGTCGGACCGCCCCCCGATCGTATCGGCAAAAACCCCCGCGTTGCTGACGATCACTCCGCGGCCCGCGCCTTTGAGATGCTTCTCAAGGTAGCCGTCCTGAATCTCCCGCGTGAGTTCCGTGAAGGCGTAGTTGGAGACGAGGCAGCAGTCGCCCGGATCGATGCCCGCATCGTCCGCCACGCAAAACCGACCGAGCCCGCATTCATCCATCATCCGGCGCGCCGCAGCTTCGACCTGCGGCAGATCCACCATCCGCGTACGCGCTCCGGATACCACCGCGTTCATCGCCGCCAGCCCGCCGAAACCCACGCCCACCTCGATCACCGTGCCGCCGGGCTTCACGTAGCCCTCGCGCTTCAGCCACAACGCGGTGGCCAGGTAGCGCAGGGTCGTCGGGCTGAAAGCCCACGGCAACCCGAGCAGCGGGCCCGGCCACCGGATCGGCGTGCCCCAGGAGTCGATCGCCGCGACCTTCGGATCTGCAAGCACCGCCTCATCCCACGAGCGGATCCGCCCGGCATAAAAGCGTCCGTCTACCGGACCGACGGTCTCGACCACATCGCACACCGCCTTCAAACGCCGGAATCCCGCGCTGGTCCGGGCACCACTGGCCAGGGCTTCCGCGGCAACCGGCCACGGCAGCGTTGACGAGATGCTGGACCCATCCGTAACCGACCCTTGAAGCAAAGCCGCCGGCGACTCCATCCGCATCCCCCGGCACCACTCCCAGCAGCGGTCATGGAGGCGGTCGGTGATGGTCCTGCTTTTCACGCGTGAAAGGGTTTTGCCGGAAGCATGCGATGACTGAGCTTATTGAATGAACTCCTAACACTTTCCGGCTACATGATGGAAGGTTGTGACCATCTTGTCCACGACCACTCGTGCGGCATACTTCTCACGGAGCATCATGCCGCTAGCGAAAATTTCTTCATCGGATAGCTCCAACACATCGTCCAAGGCCCGGAACAGGCTGTCTGGATCGTCGAGCGAGAAACCTCCGCGCTTTCCTGCCGTGCCGAGGATCTCCTCAATCGAAGTGCCAGCCGTATAGCACACCGGTGTTCCCAAGAAATACGCTTCCACGGCTGGCAAACCGAAGCCTTCGATCTCGGATGGGAAAACCAGGGCGCGCGCCGCTTCGAACTGTGATCGAAGCGCCCGATCGTCGAGGAAAGGCAATTGCACGATCCGCCGGCATTGATGTGTGAGATGAACAACCTCCTCCGGTACGTTTCCCACCACATGGAGTTTGGGCAACCCCGGCGTCCGTGCGCTTTCAGCAGCCCACAAGCGCAATAGCCAGGCGGTCCGCTTGTGAGGCTCTCTCGACCCGAGGTGCAGCACGTAGTCGGCCTTGGACGGCGGCTGCGGCTGGGGCACATCTTCATACAAGCAAGGCTCATAGGTCACCGTGATCTCCTTGGCAGGAATCCGGTGCCGTTCCATAAACACTTGGATCTGCTCCTTCGCCGATTCGGAAATCGTCAGGATGGCATCGGCATGACGGAGCGTGTGCCGCAACATGCTGGCCCAATAGCGATACTCCATGTCCGTCCGCCACTCCGGATAGTGGTCGCTGTAATACTGAATGATCGTGTCGTGGATGGTGACGACCGATGGCGAGCAAACGCGATGGATTCGGGGAAGGAAGCCTTTGGGAAAGTACCACAAGTTCGGTTGCTTCCCCAATTGCCACAACGGGTGCAAATGGTCGGTGACCACCCGGGACAAGCGGCTCCGCGTGTTCCAAGGCACGACCGAAGATTCGCCGCCCCCGGGCATCTGAATCGAAGAACGCGATGTAATCCCCCGGAGCGCCAGCGCATCCCTCGTCGCAAGCTCTCCCAACAAGACTTGCGTCATCCGTGAAATCCCAAGGCTTCTTCCGAGCTTTGGATTCTGATCGGCGAGATAGATGACAATCGACAGCGGCCCCTGCCGTTCCGGGGGGGGGGGGGGGA
>JAYTLR010000185.1:0-10536 GCA_043729195.1 Akkermansia sp. | reverse complement strand
AAAAATGCCCCCGGTCCAGTACACGTGTCCTTTCATTTCCGCCCTCCCACGTAGCGCAGCAGGGTGTCCCGCAGCGGGGCTTTGGTGTTCACGGCCACGTAGTCGGCACGCATCTTGCCACAGGCTGCGTCGATCCGTTTCACGAAGTCACGAATCTTCTCCAGATAGGCGGCGCGCACCGCCTGCGGATCGATCCGAAGCATCGCCTCGACGCCTTCGAGGTCGCGGAATCGTTGGAAATTCTTGAACGGAAAGGTCAGCTCTTCCTCCGCCATCAGGTGGAAGATCACCAGCTCGTGCTGCCGGAAATCGAAGTGGTGCAGCGCTTCGATGATTTTCGCCGGATCGTCGAACAGATCGCTGATCAGGATCACGGTTCCCCGCCGCGGGATCCGCTCGGCCACGCCGTGCAGCACGCCGCCGACGTCCGTGTCGGCTCCCGCTTCCGTGGCATGGAGCTCTTCCAGGATCCGCCGCACCTGGCTCGGCCGGCTGCCGGAACGGATGAAACTGCGGACGGTCTTGTCGAAGGTCACCAGCCCCGCGCCATCGCCCTGCTTGACGAAGAGATACGCCAACGCGGCGGCGAGGTGCTTGGCGTATTCCAGCTTGGAAAGCGCGACTTCACCGACCTTCGCCGCGGAGTCGCCGGTGTATTTCATCGAACCCGAGACATCGATCGCCAGCGTCGCGCGGAGGTTGGTTTCCTCGATGTACTGACGGATCACGTTGCGGTCGCTCTTGGCCATCACCCGCCAGTCGAGGTCCTTCGGATCGTCGCCCGGGACGTATTCGCGGTGTTCCGCGAACTCGACCGAGAAGCCCTTGTCCGGCGAACTGTGGCGACCTGTTAGAGTCCCCTGCATCCGTCGCCGGGCATACCACTCCAGCCGCCGCATCACGCCCATCGTCTCCGGCGGGAGCAGGCGCATGCATTCGGGGAGTTTCAGCTCGTCGCTCATGAGGAGAGGTTGATAGTCGATGGTGGATTAGTTGATAGCTGGAAAGGATTTCGGAGATTCAAGTTGCGCTGGATTTTGCCTTATCTATCAACCATCCACTCTCAACTATCAACTTCCCCGCCTCACACCACGAGTTCCTCACGCGGGGCCAGCACCTTGATCAGGCGCTGGATGACCTCGTCGCTGGTGACCCCGGCGGCTTCCGCGTTGAAAGTCGTGAGCACCCGGTGGCGCAGGACCGGCGTCGCCACCGCGGCCACATCGGAAGTCGTCGCGTGGAAGCGCCCGCGCAGCACGGCGTGGGCCTTGGCCGCGGAGATCAAGCTGATCCCGGCGCGCGGACCGGCACCCCAGCCGACCATCTCTTTCACGAAGTCCGGCGCGGAAATGTCCTTCGGCCGGGTCGCTCGGGCGAGCTTCGCGGCGAAGTCGATGACGTGGTCGCCGACCGGCACCCGCTTGACGACCTGCTGGAGGTGAATGATTTCCTCGGCGTTCATCAGCGGCGTGATGGTGGCCTCGCCCGGGCTGGTCACGCGACGGATGATCTCGCGCTCCTCGGCTTCAGTCGGGTAATCGACTACGATATTGAAAAGGAAGCGGTCGAGCTGGGCTTCCGGCAGCGGGTAGGTGCCTTCCTGCTCGATCGGATTCTGGGTCGCCAGAACAAAGAAGGGCTTCGGCAGGTTGAGCGTGTGCTCGCCGACCGTGACGTGGTGCTCCTGCATCGCTTCTAACAAGGCAGCCTGCGTTTTCGGCGGAGTGCGGTTGATTTCATCCGCCAGCACCAGGTTCGAGAAGATCGGCCCGTGGACAAAGCGGAAGCCGCGGCGTCCGGTCTCCGGATCGACTTCGAGCACGTCGGTGCCGGTGATATCGGCGGGCATCAGGTCGGGCGTGAACTGGATCCGCTTGAAACCGAGGTCGAGGGCGCGGGAAAGGGTTGAAACGAGCAGCGTCTTGGCCAGCCCGGGCACCCCGACGAGCAGCGCGTGGCCGCGGCAGAAGATCGCCATCAGCGCCTGCTCCACCACCACCTCCTGGCCGACGATGACGCGGCCGAGCTCCTCCTTCATCCGCCCATACGTCGAGTGAAGCTTCTCGACCGCCGCCTTGTCGTCATTGCTCATATCCCGGACCATACGCCGGGGCCTTTTGGCAAATTGCAGGGAATGAAACGTGCTTCCGGATTTCTCCGGCATCGGCGACTTTCCTCCGTCGCGCGGGTCAAGCCTGGGACGATTCCTGAGCTTCCCGCCCGTGGGGTTTTTCCGGGCGATCGGCGGCATGGTGATCGGCTTTTCCCAGTTCCTGACGCTGCTGATGAACGTGATCTTCCCGGGGGGTCTTGGCCGGCGCTGATTGCCGGTCAGCCTTTGATCTCCAGCAGCATCTGCGGGTTGTTCGGGAAGCGCTTGAGGAAGAAATTCAGCCGCTCCATGGCCTCGACCGGCCGGTGGCCCGACAGCCCGCGGCGGATCAGGTGGATCTTGTGGAGCATGTGCTCCGGCAGCAGCAGTTCCTCGCGGCGGGTGCCCGACTTGAAGATATCGACCGCCGGGTAGATGTAGTTTTCCGCGATCTTGCGATCCAGCACGAGCTCCATGTTGCCGGTGCCCTTGAACTCCTGATAGATCGCCTCGTCGGCACGGCTGTTCGTTTGAATCAAGGCGGTCGCGAGAATGGTCAGCGAGCCGGCCTCGCGGGTATTGCGGGCCGCGGCAAAGAGGCGGCGCGGGACTTCCAGCGCGCCGACCATCACGCCGCCGGTGCCGATGCCACGGCCACGATCACGCTCACGGTCCCGCTGGCCGGAGCCACTGTTGTAGGCGCGGGCCAGCCGCGTGATGGAGTCCATCAGCAGGAAGACGTGCTTGCCGCCCTCGACCAGTCGCTTGGCGCGCTCGATGCACATCTCGGCGATGCGGCAGTGGTTGCGCGCGCCTTCGTCATTGGAGCTGGCATAGATTTCCGCACCGGGGAGGGTGCGTCGGAATTCGGTGACCTCCTCCGGGCGCTCGTCGACCAGCAGGATCATCAAGTGCATCGTTTCGTCGTGCAGCTCGCGGACCGCCTCGGCGATGTGGAGCAGCAACGTGGTTTTACCGGACCGCGGCGGCGATACGATGAGCCCGCGCTGGCCGCGGCCGACCGGTGCCATCAGGTCGAGGACGCGGGTGGTGAAGCGTTCCGGCACCGTCTCGAGACTGATCCGCTTCGAGGGATTCACCGCCTTGAGTTCTTCGAAAGCGGGGAGCTTCTTCGCCTCATCCGGAGTCATGTCGTTGATCGTCGTCAACTCGACCAACTGCTGGCCGCGGGGGCCTTCCTGGGCGAGGCCGTGGATCCAGACGTTCGGACGCAGGCCGTAGCGGCGGACCATCTCCGGTGAAATGAAGACATCGTCCCGCGCCTGTTCGAAGTTCTTGGCGGGCACCCGCAGGAAGCCGAAGCCTTTCGGAGCAAGTTCCAGCATGCCGTTCACCTCGACCTTTGGTCCGCTGAAAGCCGGCGGACGCTCGACCGGCTCGGCCCGTTCCTGGGGCTGACGTTCAGGACGGTTGTGGATGTCGCGCTCTTGGCGGTCCTGTCCACCACCCCGCTCCTGACGATCTTGGCCTCCGCGTTCCTGGCGCTCTTGAGCCACTCGATCGCCCAGCGGGCGATCGGTTGGTTGGTCCGGTCCACGGACTTCGCGATCCCGTTCGCGGCGGCGCTTGCGGCGGCGTTTGCGGCGCTCGCGATTGGCATCGGTCCGCTCACCACCGCCGCCACCTTCCGGTCGCTGCTGTTGTTGTTGTTGGGGACGCTGCGGTTCGCGCTGCTCGCGAGGCTCGCGGTTTTCACGCGGCTCACGATGTTCCCGCTCTTCGCGGGGCTGCACCGGACCGCCTCCGGGCACCCGGCCGAAGGCAATCGGACGAGCATCGGCAGACTCTTGCGGAGCCCGTGCTTCCGTCACAGGGACGGACTCGCGAAGGACGGCCGGAGCTGCTGCGGGCTCGGAGATCGGGAATGATTTTTCGGCGGCAGGTGCCTTCTTGCGGGCGACCTTTTTCGCCTTGGGCGCGGGATCGGATGGAACGTCCAGAGGCAGCACTGTCTGGGCCGGAGCGGACTCCAGCGCGGCCACCTTCGCCGACTTTGTAGCCGCCTTCTTCGCGACGGTTTTCGTGGCTGCCTTCTTCGCCGCCTTCTTGGCAGCTTTTTTCGCCGCCTTCTTGGCAACGGTCTTGGCTTCAGCGGAAGGAGAATCCGCGCTGGAATGTCCTGCGGAGTCTTGGGTGGTGTGTTCGCTCATTCAGAAAGGGGGCTTGCCGGGAAAGCCGGCGGATCAGGCGTCGAGCGCCACGAGAACCTCGTCGGCGACTTCAAAATTGGTGAAAACGTTCAGGGTGTCGTCGTAGCCGTCCAACAGGTCGTAAAGCTTCATCACCTGCCGCGCGGTTTCCGGATCGGAAACGATGGAAGGATTCTGCGGGACCGAGACGAGCTTCTCCGAGATGATGGCAAATCCCGCGGCCCGTAGCTCGGCGGCAACAGCGGCAAGCGCTGTCGGCGAGGTATGGACCAGGTGCTCCGATTCGTCGCTCAGAACATCGTCGGCACCCGCCAGGATTGCGGCTTCCATCATGCGGTCCTCGTCGATCCCCTCCGCAGCGATGTGGATCTCGCCTTTCCGATCGAACTGATAGGCCACGCTGCCGGGGGTGGCGACGCTGCCGCCATTCCGGGAAAAAATCGTGCGGAGGTCTGCGGCCGTGCGGTTGAGATTATCGGTGGCGGCTTCGATGATGAAGGCGATGCCCGCTGGCCCGTAGCCCTCGTAGGCGACCTCCTGAATCGCCTCGCCACCGAGCTCACCAAGGCCCTTTTTGATGGCCCGATCAATATTCTCCTTCGGCATCGAGACCGACTTGGCGTTGTCCACTGCCGCCCGCAACCGGTGATTCATGCCGATATCACCGCCGCCGGAGCGGGCCGCGAGGGCAATCTCATGCGCACATTTGCTGAACACACGGCCGCGGATGACATCGACGCGGGCCTTGATGTGTTTGACTTTAGACCACTTGTTGTGACCAGCCATTCGCTTGGTGAAATGTAAAAGGGGGAAGGTGGAGGTGCCGTGGCACATGCCTCACCCCTGTAGAGTAGGCTTGGAAAAATGAATACGACGCGGCCGGGTATGGGGAACCCCTGCCAAGTGCGAAACCGTTCGCGGCAAGGTTTTCAAACCCGGAAGCGGCTGCAACAATCGCGACCGCCAGCGTCCAATGGACAAAAGGACCTTGCCTCGCCACCGACGTTTGGCAAAGCAAAAATTTCAGGGTGCCTTCCCGCCCCCATTATAGCGACCCGTCTATGACTGCCGCACCTGTAAGCGAAGTCACCGCCAAGCCCCAACACGCCCGCAGCAACGAACCAGCCCCAACCGGACTTCCGTGCAGTCACCGGCGGTCCCAGACCGTCGCTACAGATCATCAGGCCAGACCAACTGCGCGGCGCACCCGGTCGATTACCGGAGCTGCCGCAGCTCGTGCCTTCTCCGCACCACGGGCCAGCACCTCGTCGATGAAACCGGGGTCCGCGAGAATCTCGTCGCGACGCTTGCTCATCTCCTCGAAACGCCCGAGATACGCATCTAAAAGCCGCTTCTTGAAATCGCCGTAACCGATCCCGCCGCGGTCGAAATCCGCCTCCATCGACGCCACTTCCGTGTCGCCGGCCATCAAACGGTAAAGCGCCAGCAGGGTGGAATTCTCTTTCGGCTTCGGGGCTTCCAGCGGCGTCGCGTCGGTCACCAGCTTCTTCATGACGAGCTTCTTCGCCTCGTCCGCGGTCGCGAACAGCGGCAGCGTGTTGCCGTAGCTTTTGCTCATCTTCTGGCCGTCGAGACCGGGCACCACCGCGGTCGCTTCCCGGATCATCGGCTCAGGCACCACCAGAGTTCCTTCGCCATAGGCCTCGTTGATCTTGCCTGCGAGATCGCGGGTGATTTCGAGGTGCTGCTTCTGGTCCTTGCCGACCGGCACCAGGTTTGAGTCATAGAGCAGGATGTCCGCGGCCATCAGCACCGGATAGGCGAAGAGTCCGTGGCTTGGCGAGAAGCCGTGGGCGATCTTGTCTTTATAAGAGTGGGCCTTTTCCAACTGGCTGACCGGGCAGACCGTCGAGAGGATCCAGGCAAGTTCGTTGACCTCGGGGACCGCGCTCTGCAGGAAGAACACCGAGCGCTCGGGGTCCAACCCGCAGGCCAGGAAATCCACCGCCAGCTCGCGGGTGAAGGCCCGGAGTTCGTCGGGGTTCTTCACCGTGGTCATCGCGTGGTAGTTCGCGATGAAATAGAAGGCCTCCCCTTCGTCCTGGAGCCGCACCGCCGGCTCCATCGCCCCGAAGTAGTTGCCGACGTGAAGTTTGCCGCTGGGTTGCAGCCCGGTCAAAATGCGCATGGGCGGGAAGATGGACAGGACCGCGCCACCCGGTCAAGGCCACCCGTTTCGGGCCCTTGCGGGATCTGGATAGCCCGCTACAATAAGCGATGATTTTTGACTGCAACGGGCCGGGCTGCAAAGTGCCAGGCTGGATGCCCCGCCTGCTTTTTGCTGCTGGGGCATATCATCTCTTCTTCGCGATAGCGGCATTTGCGTGGCCGCACCTCTACTTCGATTGGGCCGGCATTGCCCGCCCGAACCATGCCATCCTCTGGCGCGCAGCCGGGCTCCTCTCGGCGGTTTTCGGCGTCGGCTTTCTCATCGCCGCCCGCGATCCCATCCGCCACTGGCCGCTGGTCTTGCTGGGATTTGCCAAGGCCACGCTGGTCATCGTCCTGCTGCTCACTTCCATTTTCGCCGAAGAACTTCCGGCAAAGTCCCTGTGGCTCGCCTTCTTCGATGACTTCATCTGGTGGTTCCCGCTCGCGGCCATCCTTTGGGCCACCGTCCAAGCCCACGTCGGACGCCCGCCGATCCGCGAGGAGCCGCTGAGCGTTGCCGAGGCATGCAAGACTTACAGTCTCTCGTCCGGTGAAACCCTGGCGGAGGCCTCCTCGCAGCAGACCGTAGCCATCGTCTTCCTCCGCCACTTCGGCTGCACTTTCACCCGTCAGATCCTCCGTCACCTCCAGGATCTCCAACAGGAGGCGGACCACCACAATGCCCGGCTGATTCTCGTTCACATGCTGCAAAAGGGCCGCGAGGCCCACTACCTCGGCCAACGCAGTGGCGTCGCCCGCATCGCCGACCCGATGTGCGAGCTCTACCGCTCCTTCGGCCTCGGCAAGGGCGGCTTCCTCGAGCTGTTCGGCCCGCGCGTCTGGCTCCGGGGCGCGGTTTCGGTCTTCAAGGGCTGCGGCGTCGGCCACCTCGCCGGCGACGGCCTGCAAATGCCCGGCGCCTTCCTGCTGCGCGACTCCGCCGTGATCTCCCGCCAGCCCGCCCGCACCGCTTCCGACCTGCCGGATCTCCCCCGCTTGTTCGAAGGATTGCATCCCGCCGCCGGGACTGAAAAGGTCACGGCATGAGCACCCATGACGGCCCTATCGTCCTCCTCACCGGAGCCTCCAGCGGCATCGGCCGCGCCTTGGCGGTGATGCTTGTCGACCGCGGCGTCACCGTGCTTGGCATTACCCGCCGGCCCGCCGCGTTGCCGGAAGGCGTGATCCCCATCGCCGCCGACCTGACCCAGCGCGATGACATCCTCGCGATCTTCCAACAACTCGGCCCGATCAACGCGATCGTGAACTGTGCCGGGGTCGCCTACCTTTCCCGCATCGTCGATGGCAACCCGGCCGACTGGGAGGAAATGTGGCGTGTCAACGTGATGGCGCTCACCCTCTGCTGCCAGCTTTCGCTTCGCCACTTCCCCCGCGAAGGCGGCCGGATCGTAAACGTATCCTCGATGAGCGGCCACCGGGTCCCGCCGACCGGCGGCTTCTACGCGCCGACCAAGTTCGCGGTCCGCGCCGTGACCGATGCCCTCCGTGCCGAGCTGAAGTCGATCGGCTCGCCGGTGCAGGTCGCCTGCGTCTCGCCCGGCTTCGTCGACACCCCGCTGCTCGACCAGTATTTCCGCGGCCGCGAGGATGTCCTGCAAAAGACCCGCGAAAGCATGACCATGCTAGCCCCCGAGGACGTCGCCGCCGCCATCATGACCATCCTCGAAGCCCCGACTCACGTGGAAATCGGCGACATCCTCCTGCGCAGCAGCGACCAGCGGATGTGATTCAACTGCGGCTCTAACAGACGACCCGCACCTCGTCCGCCTGCACGATCTTCCGCACGCCGCTTTCATCGCGCAGCAGCAGCTCGCCGCCGTCGCCGATCCCGGCCATTTCTCCTGTTAGAATACGATCCGCGCAGGTCATCCGGACCCGCTTGCCGGTCAGCGCGCAGCGCTCGCGCAGGTTCAGCAAGAGCTCATCGAAACGCCCGCCGATACAGGGCTCCCACACTTGCAACCGCTCCAGCACCGCCGCCAGCACCGCCGCCCGCGCGGGAGGCTCGCCGCGCTGGATCGCCAGCGAAGTCGCGCTATCTTCCAGCGTCGCGGGAAACTCCCGCACTCCGACGTTGATGCCCACGCCCACGACCACGAAATCCTCGCCCGCCTCGACCAAGATTCCGCAAACCTTGCGCCCGCCGATCCACAGGTCGTTCGGCCATTTCACCTCCGCGAAGACCCCGAAGCGGTCCAGCGCCTCGGACACCGCCAATCCCGCCGCCAACGACAGCCGCGGCCACAGCGCCTTCTTCTCCGAAGGTCGTAGTAGCACCGAAAACGCCAATCCTTCGCCCGCCGGACAAACCCAGGCCGCCCCGCGTCGCCCGCGACCCGCGTCCTGCCGCTCCGCCGCCACCACCAGACCCGCCGCCGCCCCGCCGCGCGCGGCTTCGCGGACATCGTCGTTGGTCGATCCCGTCACCTCGCGGAAGTCCAACCGGAATCCGTCCGGCAACTCCGCATCATGCCACTCGTCGTTCATTCCCGGCTCACAAAATCGAGGGCCAGGTCCAGTGCTTTCACCGAGTGGGTGATCGCGCCGACCGAGATGAAATCCACGCCCGTCGCCGCAATCCCGGCCACCGTGTCGAGGTTCACGCCACCGCTTGCTTCCAGCCGCGGGTTCGCCTGATCGCCACGCATCCCGACTGCTAGCCGCAGTTCGTCCAGGCTCATGTTATCCAACAGCAGGTAGTCCACGCCTTCGAGTTGAAGGAAAGCCTCCACCTGCTCCAGGCGGTCCGCCTCCAGCTCCACCTCGACTGCCGGATGATCCGCTTTCAATCGCCGGATCGCTTCCTGAAGTTCCTCCACTCGCCCCTCTGCGACGAGGTGGTTGTCCTTCACCATCACCCGGTCGTAGAGCCCCATCCGGTGATTCGTCCCGCCGCCGTGGAGCACCGCTTGTTTGTCGAGCAGACGCCAACCGGGGATCGTCTTGCGGGTGTCCAGGATCTCCGCGGAAGTCCCGCGGACCTCGTCCACATAGCGCCGCGTCGCGCTGGCCACTCCGCTCATCCGCTGCATGAAATTCAACGCCGTCCGCTCCGCCGTCAGCACCGATCTTGAGAGTCCCTCGATCTTCATCACATAGGCCCCCGCCGATATCCGGTCGCCGTCGTTCACCAGCAGCGTCGCCTCGATCGCCGGGTCCACCTTGCGGAAAACCTCCAGCGCCACCTCCCCGCCCGACAGCACCCCGGCTTCCCGCGCCACGATAAACGCCGTCGAACGCCGCTCCGCCGGCACGAAATACAAGGACGTCAGGTCCCCCGCCCCGATGTCTTCCGCCAAGGCCGCTTCAATCAACCGATCCACTGTCATTTCCACGAAGCAACGCTAAGTGCCGAAGAGTGGTCCGGGCAATCTATCATTCTTGAGCTTCCCCGATCACGCTCACCACGATCTCCCGCCGGTGCGGCGCGCGACGGTGCTCGAACAGGAAAATCCCCTGCCAAGTCCCCAATGCCATCCGCCCGCGAATCACCGGAATCACCTCGCTGGTCCGCGTCAGCGCCATCCGGATGTGGCTCGGCATGTCGTCGGGTCCCTCGTCCGTGTGGACAAACCACGGCGTACTCTCCGGCACCAGCCGCTCGAAGAACTCCTCCAAATCCCGCCGCGCGCTCGGGTCGGCATTTTCCATGATCACCAGGCTGGCGGAGGTGTGGCGGACGAACACGGTCACCGTCCCGGTCGCGATCCCGCTCCGCTCGACGATCCCCGCGACCTCCCCGCTGATCTCGTAGGTTCCCTTGCCCCGGGTCCGGATTTCGAAGGCTTCGGCATGTGCGCTCACGGGCCGGATATGAGCTTTCCGAACGCCCTCCGCAATGACGCAGCGGCACGACTTTGTGATCGAATCGCCGCTTCAGCACGGTAGCCATGAGCCATCATGAAAAGCACCCTGCTCCTCCTCGCCGCCGCCCTCCCGGTCCTCGCCGCGCCCCTCCCCATCGCCATCGGCACCAATACCGGCGGTAGCGGGAAGAGCGAAGGCATCTACCTCTCGACCTTCGATCCCGACAACGGGGCTTTCGGCTCAGTGAAGCTCGGCGCGAAATACACCGGCCCC
>JAYTLR010000184.1:0-1787 GCA_043729195.1 Akkermansia sp. | reverse complement strand
CGGCGGATTTGGACACGGCCATGACCGGCATCCTTTCCGCAACCAGTGCCCTCGACCAGATCATCCAGAGCAACCAGCAGTTGCCGGCGAATTCGCCATACCAGCAGGCACCGGCCGCGCGCCAGTACGAGGCGGCGGATTCGAAGCTAGACGCGGACGATCCGGATATGGTCACCGTGATCCTTCCCACACTGAGCAGCCCCCAGGTGCGCAGCACGGACGCTGGTAAAGCTGGTGTGAAATGCCTGGCCGAGGCCGGTAAAGTCCGGGATGCGGCCGATCTGGTGGTGACTGCGAGAGGTGATCTCCAGGAGATCGCGACCGCCCGCGCCTCGTTGAAGACGGCGGCCAGGAGTGCCGTCGACGCTCTGAACGATGCGGAGGCCGCAGCCCAGAAGAGTTTGGGGAAACCCAGGGAACTGGCCAATGCCAATAAGGCTGCGGCCGAGGCCGCCAAGCGAATCACGGGCGGAGTCCGCAAGACGGCGAAAGCTACCGAGCGATACAGCCGGCTGGTGAAGCGGCAAGAGCTGGCCCGCAAGGCGCGAAATCGCAACATTGCGATCATCGCTACCGTCGTTGGAACGGTGGTGACGGGCGTGTCCCTGGTCTGGGCCTTCATCGGTGGCCTGGGCCGAACAGCCGTCAAGGCGGGCGGGGCGAGGTTCAACCCCGACGATATCGCGCTGGACGGGGACGACACGAAGGCGACCGTCGTGAATCTGCTGAGCGGCCCAAACGACGGAATCACTCTCATTAGCGACGCGTTTTTGCTCGACGCCAGCGACAAGCAAGTTACCGCCTGGACGGGTGCTGCGGGAAACTGGAGCGTGATCGGTACCATCGTTACCTACACGCCAACGACCCCGGCCGCCCAAGCCGTGGCCCGGTATGTCCTCGAGAGCAGCAACAGCACCCCCACGTTGTACACCGACCCCAGATCGATCACCATCACCTTCACGCCGGAAATCGTCGTGGTGGCCCAGGACCGCGTGTCGCCGGTCACGGTGCCCGTGTTCGTCGGCTCGCAATTTGTGGGCACCCCCACAGTTGACCCGGAAGGCGCCTGGTCGATCAGCGCCGATGGCAAATCCGTCGTCTTCACTCCGAAACCCGGCACCACGCTCACGGGCGTCACCAAAAGGGTGCTCTACCGCATTGGCAACAATGCCAAGATGGCCGCGATCGTTGTGCTGCTTCCGGCCGCGCCCTTGACTGCGGACGCCAGTCGCGTGAATCCGCAGCCGGTGACGGCTTTCGATGCCGCCAAAGAGAGCGGTGTCCAGATTACGCTGCTGGATGCCCAAGGCCAGCCGGCGAAATCCGTCCCGCAAACCGAACTCACCTGGTCACCTCTGGGCGCGAATCAAGTGGCGTTCAGCATTACTGCGCTGCCTACCACCCAAACTTCTGTCTCGGTCCCGTACGCCCTCACCTATGGCGGCAAGACTTCGCTGCCTTCGACGGTGACCCTTACGTTCCTGGCCAGCAGCACGCTGCCGACGGCCGTGAATGCCGACCGCGTCACCGCCGATCGAACGAGTCCAGTCCCGTTCAACTTGGAGGGCGCTGCGCTACTGCAAGGCACCCTCACCGACGCCGGCGGCGCCTGGAGCGCCAGTGGCACGCAAGCCACTTACACGCCGTCCACGCTGCCCGCCACCCAATTCAGCACCAGCGTGAAGTACGGGTATACCGCGGGCACCACCCCCGCCACGCTCTCCATCACTTTTCTGCCCGCTCCCCAGGCCATCCCGCGCACCGGCGTCAGCCGGACAGCCATCACC
>JAYTLR010000183.1:0-36686 GCA_043729195.1 Akkermansia sp. | reverse complement strand
CCGCCACCCTGTTCGCCGCCGCCTGAGCCCACAGCCACCGGGAAACCCAGCCACCGACCCGCCGCCTAACAGATAAGAACCGGGCCAAAGTTCAGCCGGGCGCTTGGAAAGCGCCCGTCCATTGCCATGTCGCCTTCAAGGCGACACTCCATTCGTAGGCTGCGCCATTGGTATAGCGGCACTTGCCGGGATGAACTGCGCAGCGTAACCATCAGGGGTGCCGGTGCAGCCCGAACAAGGAGAAGACCCGGAAGAACCCGCTGCCGACGCGGACCTCGCGGAATTGTTCGAGCAATTCCGCGAGCCGGAAGAAACGCCGCGGAAACGCGCCAACCCGCTGTGGTTCGTTTCCGCGATCTTGCTGTCGGTGCTCGGTGTCTGGCTGGCGCTGCAGGCAAGTGGCGGGAGCGTGGAAGAGAAGCCGGAGTCCGCCGCACTGGCCGGCGCGATGCTGCCGGGAAAGACGTCGGAGCGGCTGCCGAGGGAGGACGAGCCGGTGGATGTGGTGGAGGATTACCTGGCCCGCTGCAAGAGGGGGATGACGGCGCAGGAGGTGCGGTGGATCGTGGAGGATTTTCAGAGGGCGGGGCTGGACTGGGGCGAAGGAGGTCTCAGCCAAAGAATCGCCGGAATTCTCAAGCAATCGCGGGAAGGCCCGTTTCCGGATTTGTATCCCCAATCCGACGCGCAATTGGAGGAGTTGGTGCTGAAACTCGGGCAACGGCAGCGGGCCTGGTACGCTTCGGCTTTGAAGGACGGGCTGCGACTCGATCATCAGCAGATTTTCAGCACGATAGAGCGCTTGGATTCCTTGTTAGACGAGGACCTTGATTCCAACCAAAAGGCGATTAGCGAAATCAAGAGGGAGGCCGAGGAGATAGGGGGCGTTGAGCGCCTCGATGGAAGGGCTTTGATGATAATCGGCGAATTGGTCGCCAAGGACGTGGTAGTTCCAGATCAATGGCTTTTACGAGATGACTACGCACCGTGGAAACTCTGCGATCTGAAGGCCGAGCAGGAAGCGGTGACGCGCCGCTCGGAAATGGGGGAGGAGGGTGTACAACAAGACGAGGCAAAGGCCAGCTATGAAATCTACGGGACAACGTCGTGGCATTATCAAGGGACACCATTCCGGAGCAGCCTTGCTAACAAGAGAGCGATTCGCTTGGCTGACGGAGAATTCGGCCAGTTGGCGGCTGCCGGGCACATTTTTCCTCTGGAGGAAGCCCAACTGTTCGAGGGTGAGAAATTCCTTCGAATCGACGACCCGACCCGGCTCCATCCGGCTCAACTGAAACTGCTGCTGCTGCTTGAGCCCGAGCGGGCGGCCGAAATCCTTCAGGCACTGGAGAAAGCCGACAAGTGACCCACGCTTGCGCGGTTCGGGGAATCCGGGCGAGCCGCCCGGACCCCTCTTGCTCCCTTGCTCCCTTGCCCGCCGCTCCGAATCCCGTCTAACTGACCGCGTGTCCGACTCCCCGAAGCTCTCTCCCGGTGACGCCTTGCTCGTCGCCGCGCCGGCGTCATGGCGGGAGGCCTGCCTGTCGATGCCGGCGATGCGCGCGCTGAAGCGGTTGGGCGTGGAGGTTTCGGTGCTGTGCCCGGAGCGGCAGACGGGATTCTGGGAAGCGAGCGGATTTGGAAAAATGGCGGGCTATTCCGAGCGGGCCTCGGTGCGGGAGCTCGCGGGCCGCTTGAAGGAGGTGAAGGCCTCGCTTGCTTGGGAAGCCGGCTTGGCGGCGGATGCGATGGCCAAGGCGGGCGTTCCCCGGCGGGTCGGACCGCCGGCCAGGGGGCTGGTGAAGCGCTTGACGGAGCCGGTGGAAGTCATCGAACGGCCGGGGCCGGTCCAGCACCGGGTGCGCTTTTATCTGGGGCTCGTCGAGAAGCTGGGGGCGCAGGCGATGGTCGCGGAAAATTTCGCGCCAGTCGTCACCGGGGTGTCGCGGGCGATGGAGCGGGTGCTGCTGGTGCCGGACTCGGATTTCGGTTCGCATTTCGAATGGCCGGTCGAGGGATGGGAAGCGGTGGCGAAGGACTTGTTAGAGCGCGGCAAGCAATTGTGGATCGCGAGTGGCGGACCGAAAGGTGCGGCGCTGGCGAAGGCGGTGCCGGAGGCGACGGGCGTGGTGCTGGCGTTTCCCGGGCTGGACGATCTTTCGTCGTGCGCGCTGTGCCTTGCGGCCGATGGCAGCGTGCCGCACCTCGCGGCGCATGTGGGTACGACGTGCGTCGTACTTTTCGGCCCCGGCGAACCGGAGTGGATGCGCCCGCTGGGCAAGCAGCACGTGATCGTGCGGCGGAAGGTCGAGTGCTCGCCCTGCCACGCGCCAAAGTGCCGGATGGACCTGCGCTGCCAGAATGATCTGGAGGTGGGCGAGGTGCTGCGGGTGTTGGGGAGCGTGGTGGGTGGGTCGTGACCCCAAGGAGCGGCGGACTCCGATCCGCCGGAGACCATGGAAAGCGAATGGGGGGCGGCTCCCTCATCGCATTCTCCTCTCATGAGCACCGGCGGATCGGAGTCCGCCGCTCCTTGCGAAGAGCACATCACCGCATCACATGCGTCAGCAGCAGGCTCTGGACGTGCAGGTAAAACTGCGAGCGGAACCAGGCCGAGCGCTTGCCGGGGGTCATCTCCGCGAGGATGGCGTTGGAGAGATCGTAGCGTTCTTCCAAGGCGAGCCGCGCCTGATTGAGGCCGCCGTACCAAAGCTCGGCGTCTTCTTTGAGAATGAACACTTCGCCAGGTTCATCGTCATTGCCCGCAGCTTCCACCGCAGCTTCGATCGCCGCGAGCTGGGCGTTGAACTCGTCGCGCAGGTCCGGCAGGACGTAATCGCGCCAGTCTTCGATGCCCTCGTCGCCGGACATGGGCGCGGACACCCGGTCGGCAAGGTCGAGCCCGCCGCCGCGGGCATCGTAGGGAATGCAGCGCAGCACCATCCAATCCATCGAACTCTCGACGTCGATGCGCAGCCCGCCCTTCAATACCGGTGCGACTTTCATTCCGCTTTCTCCAGCGAGGTCTTCAACTGGTGCGCTTGCAGTTGCTGCGCGTAGAATTCCGACTTCTCCCGGTCGCCGCTCCAGACGATCGAGCGGCCGCGCTTGTGGACTTCCAGCATCATCGCCGTGGCGCGGTTGCGGGGGTAGCCGAAGATCTTCATCAGCGTCCAGGTGACGTATTCCATCAAATTCACCGGGTCGTCATGGACGATCACGTTCCAGGGGACGTCGAGTGAGACGTCCTCGCGGAGCTCGGTGAGAGTATCGGACATGGCGCTCAGACTTCGACCGGCTCGCCCGCGGGCGCGTCGATCCATTTCCCGTGTTCGCGGATCAGGTCGATCAGGCGTTCGACCGCCTCGTCCTCGGGGATGTTGAACTTCACCGGCTGCTTGCCGACGTAGAGGTTGATCTTGCCCGGCGCGCCGCCGACGTAGCCGAAATCGGCGTCGGCCATTTCGCCCGGGCCGTTGACGATGCAGCCCATGACCGCGATCCGCACGCCCTTGAGGTGGCCGGTCGAGGCGCGGATTTTCTGGGTGGTGCTTTGCAGGTTGAACAAGGTGCGGCCGCAGCTCGGGCAGGCGACGTAGTCGGTCTTGAAGATCCGGGTGCCGGCGGCTTGGAGGATGTTGTAAGAGAGACGTAGTGATTGGCCCGGCGCGGGCTCGCCTTGGATCAGGATGGCATCGCCGATGCCATCGCAGAGTAGGGAGCCGAGGTGGCGGGAAGCTGTTAGGAGGGTGTCGACAAAGTCAGCGCTTTCTTTTGCAGGAACCAGCACGTCCTTGAGCAGGATCGGGTGCCGGGCGTCGAGGCGGCAGGCGAGCATCCGGAAGGCGGGGATGACGTCGAGGTCGAGGCCATCCTTCACGGTGACGAGGTGAACCTCCGCGCCGTGGTTGAGCGCGGACAGCGCGGCTTCGTCGCGCGGGTCGATCTCCACGACGCCGGACTTCTCCAGAATGATCTCCGGCTTGAAGTCGCCCATCTTCTCGATCTTGTGGGCGACGGCGTTCCATTTCTCCTGCGTCGTGAAGACCCGCACCGCGTTCACCCCGCCGAGGGCGTGGCCCATGATTTCCACCGCGGACGACTTACGACGTTCGTAGGAGAAGGGATCGTAGGAAGGCGCGAGGTCCGGGCCGGGCGGCTGGTCGGGCTTGGTCTGGAACGGCAGGGCGAGCGCCCGCGCGACCGGGATCTCGTGGATGGAGTCTTCGGTCAAGGACACGCGGATGGTGTCGCCGATGCCGTCCGCGAGCAGCGAGCCGATGCCGATGGCGCTCTTGATGCGGCCGTCCTCGCCGTCGCCGGCCTCGGTCACGCCGAGGTGGATCGGGTAGTTCCAGTCCGGACCTTCGCGGTCGAGGCGGGCGACCAGCAGACGGTAGGCCTCGATCATCACCTTCGGGTTGGAGGCCTTCATCGAGAAGACGAAGTTGTGGTAGTCGAACTCCCGGGCGATCCGCGCGAACTCCAGCGCGCTCTCGACCATGCCGAGCGGCGAGTCGCCGTAGTAGTTCATGATGCGGTCCGACAGCGAGCCGTGGTTGGTGCCGATCCGCATCGCGCGGCCGAGCGACTTGCAGAGCTCGACCAGCGGGATGAATTCCTCGCGGATCTTCGCGACTTCCTCGGCGTATTCGTTGTCGGAGTATTCGCGCACGGCGAACTTCTTCTTGTCGACGTAGTTGCCGGGGTTCACGCGGACTTTCTCGACCCAGCGTGCGGCTTCGAGCGCGGCGTCGGGCTTGAAATGGATATCGGCGACCAGTGGCACCTGGCAGCCGGCGGCGCGGACCTCGCGGGCGATGTTTTCCAGGTTGGCGGCGTAGATTTTCGTCTGGGCGGTGATGCGCACGATCTCGCAGCCGGCTTCCGCGAGCTGGAGCACCTCGGCGACGCAGGCGGGCGTGTCGCGGGTGTCGGAGGTGATCATCGACTGCACCCGGATCGGGTTGCCGCCGCCGATGCCGACGTTTCCGACCCTCACTTCACGGGTCTTGCGCCGGTTGTAGGCCAGCAGGTCGGGGCAGTATCGCAGCAGCGCGTGGTCGCTCATTTCGCGGGAGATACACGATGAACGGCGACTCGGCAACGGCGGCGAAAGGGCGGACGATTTCCGCTTTCGGCGGCGCTCTTCCGCCGTAAACTTCCCGCCGGCCATGAAAAACCGCTTTCTGCTGCTGCTGACCTGCTTCGTTTCGTGCGTCCGCGCCGCGCCGGAGGCGGTAAAGATTGCGGCGGAGGCGCCGGAGTTCATCCGGGTGGAGGAAACGGAGACGGCGACCCACTTGCAGACGGCGGTGGTCCGCTTCACCAAGGGCGAGGCCAGCGTGGAGCTGGTCGGGGCGGTTCACATCGCGGACCAGAAGTACTACGAGGCCTTGAACCAGCGCTTCGAGGGCTACGAGGCGCTGCTTTTCGAGGGAATCGGCGGTGACAAGCCAGCGGCGGCGCCCGCGGCAGCAGCAGAGGTCGAGGAAGCCCCGGCCGAGGAGCCCGCGGAGCCGGAAGTCGCGGAGGAAGCCCCGGTAGAAGAGGCTCCCGTGGAGGAAATCCCCGCGGCGAAGGTGCCGGCGAAGAAGAAGGAAAAACTCGACGGCCTGCACGGTGCTTATAAGTCCGGCGCGAAGTGGCTCGGGCTAGCCTACCAGATGAAGGTGATCGATTACCGGAAGGCGAACTTCGTCCATGCCGATCTCTCGATGGCAGAGTTCACCGCGTTGCAGAAGGAGCGCGGCGAGACGCTGCTAGGCTTCGTGCTAAAGTCCGGCCTGAAAAGGACCGACAAGCCGGTGAAGGAGCCGAGTTCGCTGAAGATGCTGGTTTCCCTGGTCCGCGGCGACAAGGACGGGCTCAAGCGCGAGCTGGTCCACACCCTCGGCGCGGGCGACGACCAGGTCGCGGCGCTGGCCGGCGACAACGTGATCATCGGCGACCGCAACGCGAAGTGCCTGGAGGTGCTGGACCGCGAGGTGCTGGCCGGGAAGAAGAAGCTCGGGATCTTCTACGGCGCCGCGCATTTCCCGGACATGGAAAAGCGGCTGCTAGAAGGCGGGTGGACGAAGACCGGTGAGGAGTGGATGACGGCGTGGGAAATTGCGAAAGAGAAGTGAGTCTCTCTACCTTCGATCCAGTTTGTTAGGGGGAAGTCACTCGAACTGTATTCGATCCCGGCGGGATACCAGCCCCAGTAGCCGGGGGTTAGCGAGCAACGAGCGACACCCCCGGATCCGCAGCCACTTGGAATCCGGCTCCCCGAAGGGCTGCCAGCCGGGCTCGCCGTCAAGGTGGCCGCAGTCTGGCTGCGATCCCTACTGGGATCGAAAGAATTTTCGGATCGGTGGAATCCGGGGGTAGTCGCTTCGCTCGACCCCCGGCTACCTGAGCTTTGATCCCGCCGGGATCATCCGGGGTGCGCGCAACAACGGCTCATGACAGGAGTGTTATCGCTCCTTAGCACCTGCGGCGGTGCCTCGACCACTGGCTATGGGCTGGAATTCCTCCGGGATCTGCGACGTCGCCACCAAGCCATGGAAAAGCACCAGAACGTGATGTAAACGAGGACGGCGAACCAATAAGCCAGCCGGAAGCTCCAAGGCGAAACGACCCAATCGGTTCGAGCCTGACCAAAGGCGACAGGAGGGTGGAACCACCGGATCGGATGGGTCAGTGCAAATCCGGCCCCGGATTTTGGCGATACATACCGGACCACATCTTCATCACCCCTGTTCCCGGGGTCCTCCATGTCCCTCACGTAGCCGCGGATGCTCATCTGATTCGTAAAGACCTCGTCAAACTCGCCGCCCCCCTCGTCGTTTTCGCAAACCTCGCATTTCAGAAGGCCTCCGATACTGCTGACCACGACAGTCCGTGCGGGAGCGAGATGCGTCACTGCCGTTTCTTGACGCATTGAGTCGCTCCACCCCCACATCAAAAACACGATCCCCGGCACCCCCAGCCAGAACAGCCGCGAGCGGTACCAGGGGCGGATTGTGCCTTCCATGACGCCGAGGATTGCCGACCCCTTCCCCTTTGACAATCCGGGAACCCCCGACCACGCTCCGCGCGAACTCTCTAAGCACTCCCAATCATGGCCTACGATCTCATCGTCATCGGCGGCGGCCCGGCCGGCTACGTCGCCGCAATCCGCGCCGCCCAACTCGGCAAAAAAGTCGCCTGCGTCGAAGCCGAGCGGGCCGGCGGCACCTGCCTGAACTGGGGCTGCATCCCGACCAAAGCGCTCCTCAAGAACGCGGAACTCTTCCACACCCTGAGCCACCGCGCCGCGGAGTTCGGCTTCTCCTTCGACAACCTGCAGTACGACTGGTCCGCCGTGATCGGCCGCTCGCGCAAGGTCGCCGACCGCCTCGCCGGCGGGATCGAGTTTCTCTTCAAAAAGAACAAGATCGACTATGTCCGCGGCCACGGCGCGATCGTCGCCCCGGGCAAAGTGGAGGTCACCGCGGCCGACGGCAGCAAGCAGACCGCCGAAGCCAAGCACATCATCATCTCCACCGGTGCCAAGTCCCGCCCGCTGCCGCCACTGCCCTACAACGGCACCACGGTCATCAGCTCGCGCGAGGCGATGGTCCTGCCGAAGCAGCCGAAGAGCATGATCATCATCGGCGCCGGCGCGATCGGCGTGGAGTTCGCCTACATCTACAACGCCTACGGCACCAAGGTGACCGTCGTTGAAATGGCCCCGCGGATGGTCCCGGTCGAGGACGACGAGATCGGCGATGCGCTGGAGAAATCCTTTACCAAGCAGGGCATCCGCTGCCTGTCCAACCACAAGATCACCAAGACGGAAGACAAGGGAAGCTCCGTCGAAGTCACGGTCGAGGGTGCCAAGGAAAACGGCGTGCTTTCCGCGGAAGTCGTGCTGGTCGCGATCGGCGTGATGCCCCTCCTGCCCGGCGGCGTGCAGCCGGAGCTGACCGAGCGCGGCTTCGTGAAAACCGGCGACCGCTACGAAACCTCCATCCCCGGCGTTTACGCGATCGGCGACGTCAGCGGCCCGCCGCTGCTGGCGCACACCGCATCCTTCGAGGCCATCCAGTGCGTCGAGGGCCTCTACATCGACGGCCACAAGGTCCGCAAGGTGACCAACTTCCCCGGCTGCACGTATTGCCACCCGCAGATCGCTTCGGTCGGCAAGACCGAGCGCCAGCTCAAGGACGAAGGCGTCGAATACACCGTCGGCAAGATCCCCTTCGTCGCCATCGGCAAGGCGATCGCCGCAGGCGAGCCGGACGGCTTCGCGAAGCTGCTCTACGGCAAGCAGCACGGCGAGTTGTTAGGTGCGCACATCATCGGCGACAACGCAACCGAGCTGATCGCCGAGATGGGCCTGGCGCTCGACCAGGAGCTGACCGCCGAGGAGATCCACTCGACCATCCACGCGCATCCGACGATGAGCGAGGTGATTCACGAGGCGACTCTCGCCGCCGAGGGTCACGCGATTCACTTCTGAGCGGATCCGCTTTCACCAAGAAGCCGCCCGCGGAAAACCGGGGCGGCTTTTTTGTTTTGAGATGTCACCGTATCTTCGGAAAAACCGCCATCCACCGGGTGGCCATGGCAAAGGGAATGATGGTCACGGTTCCCAGTGCGGCTTCGTTCGAGATCACGACGAGATTTCCTTCGCGGTCGATGGTCCAGCGCGAGCCGCTCGAGCCCAAGTAACCGAGTGAAGGGGAATCGTTTCCGCCGCTACCCGTGACTTTGGTGGCGAAAACCAGGTATCCGTTTTCAAAGGTGCAGGCCTGGTTCAATCGCAGCGTCCGCTTCTCCGTTCTTCCATTCCGAAAGCGGATCTCGGCCTCGAGGCGGTCGCTCACGCCTCTCAGTTGGATCACTTCCGCTACTTCGGGAAACGCCTTGCAACCAAAGTATTCCTGGAGGTGCTCCTCCGTGTGGAGTCCCCCGCCCGAGGAGCGATAGCTGGCCAGGTTCCGATAAACCCCGTCAAAGCTCGCCATCCCGGTCGCTGCTGGCTGAACATCCGACACTTTGGAGTCGATCATCACGCAGCTGGGTAGCAGCACCACGTAACAGAGGCTAAAAAAGAGTTTCATGATCAAAAAGCTCATCCGCTAGCAACAAGGTCTCCAGTCCCTCACCTCGATCCGCTTCGGAAAGGACAGCGGCGGTGATGCTGTTAGGAACCCGGAGTTCCAAGGGGAATTCACCCCTCATCGCGATCTGGCGGTAGAAGAGCCGGATCGCCTCCGTCGGCGTCAGTCCCAAAGCGCTCAGGACGCGCTCGGCCGCCTCCTTGGTGGAGGAATCGATCCGGGCATGAATGGCAGCGGATTGGGCCATGACGGATCGTATCTTACAAGTTAGACGCAGCAAGCTGGGTTTTGAGGCTGCCATTCCGGCAGAATTCTTTTAGTGACACCCCATGCATGGAGTCTTTTTCGAGATCGCATCGAGGGCGCTCGTGGCCGCTCCGGTTCATATCCCCACCGACGTCTGGCGGAAATACTGGCCGGTCCTGCTCGGGGCGATCGGCGTCGTGATCGTGCTGGTCTTGATCCGGGGAAACGGGAAGGGCCGCCCGACGAGGCCGGGGAACCCCGCGCAAGGCTGGCGGGTCGGCCACGAGGGGCGTGACTCGATGTACTATGAGGAAAAGCACTGCGGGAGCAGGCGGCGGATCCCGATCGATGGCGAGATGCTGACGGGCCGGGCGCATCATGTGATCTATTTCGGCTCGATCCGTTTTCCGGATTGGGCGGAGGGCCGGCGGGAGGAGATCATTGGCCGGATCAAGTCGGCGTTTCCGGAGCCGGATTACGAATACGACGAGCGGTGATGGAAGAAGCGCGGACCGTGGTCCGTTCGTCGGAGATGCCCGCGCTTCATCTAACGAAATGGCTTTCGCTTCTCCCCGTGCTTGGCCTGCTCGCAAGCACCCGCAGTTTCAGCGCTCCGGTCGCCACCACGGACGCGCTGGTCGCGGCGGTCCGTGATGGGGCGGAGGGAGCGGTGATCGAGATCGCACCGGGGACCTACGAACTCGCAACACCGCTGGAACCGAAGTCCGGCATGACCCTGAAAGGCGCGGGGATGGAGAAGACCATTCTCACTGCGGCGGCGGCATGGAAGCCGCCGGTCACGACCTTGCCCGATCCGGAAATGAAGACCGAGGGCATGGACACGCGGGCCTACTTGATCCGGCTGCAAGACAAGGCGGCCAAGGTCACGGTCTCTGACTTAACCCTCCGCGCACCCCAGCTCCACGGCGCGATCTTCGGATTTCAGAACCCAGACCTGCACCTCCACCACCTGCGGATCGACGATGTCCTGTGGTCGGGCATTCGGACTTTCTCGATGGAACGGGCGAAGATTCACGACTGCGAATTTATCGATGCCGGCGGGCGTTGGGAAAGGGGCGTGCCAGGAGAAAAAGGCGGCATCACCGGCGGCGCGATCTTTGCGATCTGGATGGCCGACAGCGAGATCTCCCACAACCGTTTCACCCGCACCCAGAGTGGGCGGGCCGACGAGTTCTATGGGATCAAAGTCCGCCAGGCGAAGCGCTGCCGGATTCATCACAACACGATCGAAACGAACTTCTCGATGGAGTTCCCTTTCGAGAACGACGAGGACGTCGAGATCTCCCACAACATCTGCCACGGCACGATTTCGATCCCCAAGCACGCCGGCGGACCGGTTCCCGCGAGCGGTCGGACTTTCCACATCCACCATAACTGGATGAAGGACAGCTACTCGATCGAGTTCGTGCGCAACGGCGTCGAGATCTCCCACAACCTCTTCGACTTCGATCCCGCGAAGGACCACGGCAACACCATCTCCGGCTTCGGCCAAGCCGCAGCGGCGGGTCCCGCGCTGTTTCACAACAACCTGGTGAACAACCCCGGCCGCGGGGTGATCTGGATCAACGAGCCCTACGCCAGGCTGGTGGTGCGCAACAACCACATCATCGCCCGCCGCACCGCAACGCCGCGGACCGAGGGCCTGTTTGGCTTCGCCGCGGCGTGCGATTTCAAGAGCTTGCGCTTCGAGGACAACATCATCGAATGCCGGGATCAGGAGCGGCCCTTGTTCCGTAACGACGAAAGCGGTGAGGCGGTCGTGGTGAACAACCGCCTCACCGGAATCAGCGACACGGCACGCTACGAGAACCGTAGTAGCAAAGCCACCCCCGGGCTCGAGAAGCCGCTGAAATTCGAATGCGGCGTGCACGGCGAGGTGCAGGTCGATGGCTGGGAGGCGACGCCCGTGAAACGCTAGCACCCGTCATGCCCGGCGACGGCGCAGGGCGACGAGCGGGCTCCGTGGGAAGGTTGATCATTTTTTGGCCATGGGACTCGCGGGGGCATGTTGTCGGGTCGAGCACCGCCCATCACGGACCTCGTTTTGGAAGGATGGGAGCTTCCCGTAGCGGCGGGGATCGTTTTAAGGTGTCGCCCTAACTCCATGAATCGACGATCCTTCTCTTCCATAAAGCTCTCCTTGCTGTGCGCGTGGTCCGCCTTCGGATCCGTCCTTTCCGCGGCCGAACCCGAGAAGGTCGCGCTGTGGCTTGAGCAGGCGCCAATCGGCGACGGGACCTTCGAAAAAGCGGAGGTCACCATCACCGTGCATCGCCCGGAAAAGCCGAACGGCGCGGTGCTGGTGATCTGCCCTGGCGGCGGCTACGGCGGGCTGGTGACCGGACCGGAAGGCCACGGCATCGCGAAGTGGCTGAACGGCCACGGAATTGCCGGCATCGTGCTCGAATACCGCCTGCCGAAAGGTCGCTCTGCGGTGCCGCTGCTCGATGCGCAGCGCACGATCCGCACCGTGCGGGCAAAGGCAAAGGAGTGGAGCATCGATCCCGCGAAGGTCGGCATCATCGGCTTCTCCGCCGGGGGGCATCTGGCGGCGACCGCGGCGACGCGCCACGACGACGGCGATGCTGCGGCCAAGGACCTGGTGGACCGCCAGAGCTGCCGGCCGGATTTCGCGGTGCTGGTGTATCCGGTGATCACCATGGGTGAAAGCACGCACGGCGGTTCGCGGAAGAATCTGTTAGGCCCCTCGCCAAACCCGGAATCCATCGTGCTTTTCTCCGCCGAGAAGCAGGTCACCGCCAAGACCTCGCCGACTTACCTCACCCACGCGGTGAACGACCGCATCGTCCCGGTGTCCCACAGCCGGTCCTTTCACGCCGCGCTGGAGGAGAAGAAAGTCCCGGCGGAATATCTTGAACTGCCTTCCGGCGACCACGGTCTCAACGGCTACAAGGGCCCGATGTGGGACGCCTGGCAGGCCGGGGTGTTAAAATGGATGGCGGAGCGGAAGATCGTGCCGTGAACTCGGCCATGCGCATCGATTGCCACGTCCACTTCGTCGGCACCGGAACCGATGGGTCCGGCTGCTGGTACCGGCCGAAGGGCCTGACGAAAATCGGCGAACCGTTCCTCGTGAAAGCGGTCGGGCTGACCACGCGCGACTTGCACGGCCCGGACTTCGACCGTCTTTACACCGACAAGCTGTTAGAGATGATCCGCGGTTCGTCGGTTGACCGCGCGCTGCTGCTGGCCCACGAGTTGCCGCACCATGCCGACGGCACGGCCTTGCCCGAGCGCTCGTCGCTCTACGTGCCGAACGACCATGTGCTGGAGCTGGCGCGCCGGCATCCGGAATTCCTCGCGGGGGTGTCGATTCATCCGGCACGGAGAGATGCGATGGATGAACTTGAGAAATGCCTGGCCGGTGGTGCCTCGGCGTTGAAGTGCCTGCCGAACGTGCAGGGCATCGACTGGAACGACCCGCGCTTCACCCGCTTCCTCGAGCGCATGGCCGACGCCGGGCTGCCGTTGCTTGCGCACACCGGCAGCGAGCGGACGATGCCGGTAATGGACCACGAACTCGCCTCGCCCCGGGTGCTGACCCGTGCGCTGGAGATCGGCGTCACCTGCATCGCGGCGCATGCCGGGACCGGGATGATGGTACTAGATCCGGATTACTTCGCCGACTTCGTGGAAATGCTGGAACGTTATCCGAACCTCTACGGCGACAACAGCGCGCTGGCCGGCCTGAGCTTTCGCCTTCGACCTTCGGCGCTGCGGGTGATGACTTCCGCCGTGATGGACGGCCGGATCCTTCACGGCAGCGACCTGCCGGTGCCGCCCAGCGGCTTGCTGCCGGCGGCTTTCGGGATGATCTCGTGGAGCGACCACCGCGCGGCGAAGCGGATCACGAACCCGCTGGAGCGCGACGCCCAGCTCAAGCGGATGCTCGGCTTCGGCGATGCGACCTTCACCCGTGCAGCGACGTTGCTGCGCGGGGCGGCGTAATGATCTGTCTGGAATACGGAATCCAATTCCGGAACATCCGGGATCAAGGAAGACGGGGAGTTTTGCGACCGGCGCCGCAAGATGAGGTCCCCGTATTCCTTTCTTCCTCCCGTCCGCTGCCAGGTCCTCAGTCGAGCCGGACGATCCGGTAGAACATGCGCGGAGTCGTGACTTCGCAAGGAACCCTGCAGGTCATCACGCCGCCGATGCCCTCGAAGATGCCATTTGCCTGCACCCCGCCGGAGTTTACGATGCAAGTGGTATTCAACCAAGGCGGACCGAGGTCCGGGCTTTCCTGGACCTGGTAGAAGCGGCCGGGCATGGTAGTCACCTTCAGTTCGACGATCGGTTCGGGGATTTTCACGATCGCGATGGATCGCATGAACGGAGCGGCTCCGCCCGGATTTCCTTTCAACAGCAGCACGGGCACTTCAAGGACGCTATCGCTGCCGCCCGTGAAGACCGACACGCTGGTCCAACCCTCTGCGTCCCCGTTGTCACGGCGCGATACTTGCACCGGGACGAGGACCGTGCTGTTCGGCGGCACGGTTACCGATATCGGGGAGGACCCCAGACGAACGCCGCCGCTGTTGGCGATGTCGAGGATTCCGAGCTCGTTGGCGAAGTAGAGCGAGGTGGAGCGCGGGGTGCTGCCGGTATTCTCGACATGCACGGTCATGGTGCGGGTTCCGCCGGGCGGGATGGCGATGGCGCTTCCCGCGGCGTCGCCGGACTTCACCAGCAATTCATCCGGGCCCGGTTTGTAAACGATGCCGCGGCAGCAGAGCGGCGGCATGGCAGCGCTGAAGCTGGCGCAAAACTCGAAGTTCGCACAGGGCCGGTTGCCGCCCAGCTTGGCGCAGTTGATGGTCACCACCACCGTCATGCACCCGCCGGGCGGGACCGGACCGATGACGCCGGACGACGGGGAGAAGTCCGCCGCCGCCAGGACGATCGGGCAGGCAAGGCTGGCCGTGCTGGTCACGTTCCAGTTGTAGGTCCGCGGTGAGGCGGAGTTGTTGCACACCGTGAAGTTGACGGTGGCCGATGGCGGGGCCGGACAGCAAGCGACTTTGCCTTCCAGCCCGCAGGTGTCCGGTTTGGGATCGTCGCCGGCAGGATCGCACTTGGGAAGATCGATGCAGATTTTCTCGATCGCGCAGCAATTCTCTTCGGTCCCGTCGTGGAGGGCCAGGTTGAAGCAAAGGGGGCCGGGGGTTCCATAGTAGCAGATGCTGACCGTGCCGACGGCGCCGGGCGCGATGCTTGCAGGTGACAGGACGATGGAGCTTTGATCGAAGCCGCCCGGGGGCAGGAAAGTGGCACCGAGGAAGCTGTGGGGTGACGCAGAGAGGTTGGTCTGGTTGCGGACCGTGAAGGTCAGGGTGTACTTGTTGAGGCCAGTCGCGGGGTCCGGTGCGCAGGTGATGGCGGTGGAGATCAGCTCGGCGCAATCACATGCCGGGAGGTCGACGCAGACCTTCTCGAGGCAGCATTGGGCGCCGGTGCTATTCATCAGCTTCACGTTGAAATAGACCATGCCGCCGGAAGTCGGGAGCCCGGGAAGGGTGATGGTCATCGTCCGCGGGATGCCTGGCGGCAGAGGCGGGGTCAGGGTCTGAATGAGCGAGGGCAAAGGCTGCACTGTGACGGCACCGGGCGGGAGGCTGGCTGCGGGACAGGGCTTGAACTGGAGGTATTGCACGTTGGTGCCGGCGACCTGGTGGGTGATTTCCACGTCGAGCGTGTAGGCTCCGCCCACCACTTCGGGGCAGTGGATGTCCTTCACCACGACATCGGCGCAGTCATCGCGCTGGCGCATGATCTCCACATCGCCGCCGGACCCCTTGCGGTCCTCTTGCCACCCGTTGGTAAAGCCGGGGACGTAGGGGACTTTCCAAGAGTTTACGGGCTGGGCGTTGACCGGCACGTCGGTGAGGCGGACGCCGGCCAAGCCGTGCGGGCCGTTGTTGGCGGCGGTATCGGCGGAACTGGCCCACACGATGCTGTCCTGGAGCCCGCCCTCTTCGCCGAGCGCGACTCCGCCGTAAGCTTCGCCGTCCACGGCGTTGCAGCCGGTCCGCTGGAATTTCACCGGGGTCCAAACGGCGGCGACGAGGTCAATGACGTGGGTGCCGCTCGAATGGTTGTAAGCGGTCACGTCGTTGACCATGGTGCGGACGCCGGCGATCATTTTCTGCCCGTCCAGGGTGAAGGTGATGTCCGCCACGGGCGATGCGGCTTGAACTGCGGATTGGGAAGGGACGGTCACCGCCAGCGCGTCGCTCCCGACGTCGAAATCGCCCGAGGGGAGCAGGGCCACCCGGCGGATCACACTCGGCGATCCGGCGCTGCCGTTGTTCCAGACGGAGTAAAAGACCGCGCCGTTTTCGTACTCCACCGCCCACAAGCGGTCGGTGCGGGGTGGCATGCCCACGGCACCGGTATCGGCAACCAAGGGGTCGAAGGAATTGATCACGGTCCCGCTGGAGCTGACCCGGTAGATCTTACCGTCCTCGAGGGAGGTGACGAAGAACTGGTTGTTGTCGCGATCCCAGGTGAGGTTGCCGAGACCCGGTCCCGAAATCAGGGCCGGAGTGCCGGACCAGTCGGTGGCCAGCGGCATCGCCTGTTGTCCGGGGATCACGCAAAAGACCGTGACCACGCCGGTGGTGCCGGAGATGCGGTAGACGGTGCCGGCCGCCGCCAGGTTCGCGGCCCCGCCGCCGATGTTGCCGTAGCGGTGGTAGTAGTTCTTGTAACGGCCGTAAAGACCGTGGGCGCCGACGTAGATGTCTCCCGCACCATCGATGGTGATGCCGAAGACATTGCCGAGGTCCTGCACGTTCCAAGTCGGGTGGTGATAGGCCGGAGCGTCCCAGAGCGGGGTCGTCATCGGCGTCGGGGGGAAAACATAGTCACAGGGGCCGTAGTCGGCGGAAGCGGGATTCCGCAGGTCGAACAGGCCGAAGGTGTAGGCCGAGGTCATGGGGACCGGGGTACCGAACTTGTCTTCGGTGGGCGCGGCGCAGGAAACCGCGGCGATCCCTCTCTGCATCGGGACGCCCCAGGTGGCTTGGGCAAGCAAGGGCGGCGCGGCAAGCGCGAAGATAGTGGCGAATAGGGCGAGGGGTTTCATGGTGGTTTTTTAGTAACGTGCTGTCTTCAGATGGCAGTGCCGTGGATCGGAAGACGCTGGCTGCTCCAGCGTGATCAAACCGCAGGCCGCGGTTATGGGAGGCGGACCGAACCTTTGGTCTCAAGGGACAATCAAAGGCAAATTCAGGGGTTTTTGGGTTTCGTGTAGCTGCCATCCGAACTGGGTTCTTGAAAAAGTCAACAAGGGAATTGTTTCATGGAGACCCGTTCTGACTGAATGAAGGGGAGTTCGGTGAATTCCCTCTCCGATCCGGGTTCTGCCTCACTCCAAGCTTCCGGCCTGGACCGCCGGCGGTCGCCCCGCTCCCGGAGAGCGTGCGGAAAGGCCTTCCGCGATCACGTGATGTTGCCGGGAGCGATCCGTGGTAGCTTGTCGTCACCCCCCACTATGAAAACCGCATCCCCCCTGCGGTCTTCGAAACGGAGCGGCTTCTCGCTGTTGGAAATAACAGTGGTGATCGCCGTGCTCCTCTCGTTGACCACCATCCTGTTCGTCGGAGCCCGTGCTTGGAAAACCGGCGCGGACCGCACAGGCTGCATCCTCAACATCCGGACCGTGCAAACGGCCGTGCGTTCCTACCAGAACATGTATGGCTACACAGCCGGCGGCATGCCCTACGCCGAAGGCGGCTCCCAGGATATCGCCGTGCACATGCACACGAAAGGCTATATCTCCGACCAGCAGTTCTCCGCCATCCAAGGCGGTGAGACTTGCAAAGGCGGAGGCACCTACGGGCGGACCCATCCGGATATCTTCCCGATGGTCGGCAAGCTCTACCTCGAGTGCTCCTTGTCCGAGTCGGACAAGCACGCTCTGGAAGAGAACCTCGAATGGTGAAACCCACGTGACCCGCTAAAGCCTCCCCGTCCGCTCCCCGCGGGCAAGGGAGTTTTTGCCGTACGGATCACGCATCCAGCGCCGAGCGGAGGTCCAAGGCGGCGGAAAAGGCTTTGTCCTTGGGCTCCGGCGTGAACGCGAAGTCATCCGCCGGCTCTAAAAGATTCAACCCGGCGGGCAGGCGCGGAGCCCGCTCGATCGGCTCGAGGTCGGGCAAGGTGGTGTTTTCCGCGGCGGCCTGCAGATCCTCGAATTTGCGGGCGGTGCTGAGCACGCGGGTCTCGTACGAGCCGACCGCGGCATTGTAGTGCCCCACCGCGTTCTCCAGCGACTTGCCGAGCTTGCCGAAATGCCCGGCCAAAGTGCCCAGCCGTTCGTGCAAGGTGCGGCCGAGCGCCGAGATCTCCCTTGCGTTGTCCGCCAGCGCTTCCTGCCGCCAGCCGTAAGAGACGGCCCGCAGCAGTGCGATCAAGGTGGTCGGAGTGGCGAGGATCACCCCGTGGTCGACGCCGCGCTCGATCAAGCCGGGATCGCTCTGCAGCGCGGCGGAAAAGAACGACTCGCTGGGCAGGAACAGCACGACGAACTCCGGCGCGTGGTCGAATTGTGCGGCGTAGTTTTTCGACGAGAGCTGCGAGATATGGGTCCGCACCTGCCGCGCGTGGCGGTGCAGCGCATCTTCGCGGACGCTGTCCTCGGTGGCTTCAAGCGCGTCGAGGTAGGCATCCATCGGTGTCTTGGAGTCGACCACGATGGTCTTTCCGCCGGGCAGCCGGACGATGAGATCGGGACGGAGTTTTTTGCCTTCGTCGGTGGTGGTCGTCGTCTGCACCTCGAAGTCGCAGTGCTCCTGCATGCCGGCCAGTTCCACCACGCGGCGGAGCTGGATTTCGCCCCACTGGCCGCGGCCTGTCGGCTGGCGCAGCGCTTTGACCAGTTGGCCGGTCTCGCGTTGGAGGCCGAGCTGACCCTCGGCGAGCGATTTCACCTGGGTCCGCAGCTCGGCGTAGGCGCCCTCGCGGGATTTCTCGATCTCACCGATGCGGCTCTCGAACTTGCCGAGCGATTCGGCGACCGGCTTGACCAGGTTTTCGATCGCCACGCGGCGCTTCTCAAGTTCGCCCTTCGCCTCTTCGGTGTGGGATTTGAGCGAAGTCTGGGCGAGCTGGAGGAACTGCTCGGCGGACGATTTCAGGGCATCGGCGGACAGCGCCTTGAAGGTGTCGGAAAGTCGCAGCTCGGCGCGGTCGAGCAGCGCTTGTTTCTCCGCGGCCGCCTTGCTTTCCTCTTCCAGCCTTGTCCGCAGCTCGGCCAATTGCGTCCGCAGCGCCTGGCCGTTCGCCTCGTGCTGTGCGGATTCGGAAGTGCTCGCGGCGTGGCGTGCCTCCAGCTCGGTCAGCCGGCGCTCCTCCGATTTGATCCGCTCTTCCAGCCGCGCGCGGCGTCCGGATAAGGCGAGCAGGGTGATCAGCCAGCCGAAAAAGGCTCCGGCAAGGGCGCTGAGAATCCAGGGAAGGGCGGTGGCGAGTTCGGGTGGCATGGTCGGATTGTTCCTTGCGGATGGCGGCAGGCGCGGCATCGTGACAGCGTCGCGTGCCTGACCGGAGTACCGGTCGCGTCCTGCGAACGCAAATCAAACCGACCCTCATCATTATGGCCCACACTCTTCCCGCCCTCGGCTACGCCCTCGACGCGCTCGAACCCCACATCGACGCGAAGACGATGGAAATCCACCACGGCAAGCACCACAACGCCTACGTCACCAATCTCAATGCCGCGATCGCCGGCAAGGCCGAGCTCGAGGCCAAGAGCGTCGAGGACCTGATCGCCGATCTTTCCGCCGTGCCGGAAGACATCCGCGGCGCGGTCCGCAACAACGGCGGCGGTCACGTCAACCACAGCTTCTTCTGGAAAGTCATCGCCCCCGGTGGTGCCACCGCACCGTCCGGCGAACTCGCCGCGGCAATCGACAAGGCCTTCGGCTCCTTCGACGCCTTCAAGGAAGCTTTTGCCAAGGCTGGCGCCACCCGCTTCGGTTCCGGCTGGGCATGGCTGGTGAAAAACGCCGACGGCACCGTGTCGGTCGGCTCCACCGCCAACCAGGACACCCCGCTGATGGGCAAGGCCGTCGCCGGTATCGAAGGCACGCCGGTCCTCGGTCTCGACGTCTGGGAGCACGCCTACTACCTCCACTACCAAAACCGCCGCCCGGACTACATCGCAGCGTTTTGGAACGTGGTGAACTGGGACGTTGCAGCGGCGAATTTCGCGGGCTGACTTGCTGCCAGAACGAAAACTTCTAAGAAGGCCACCGGATTTCCGGTGGCCTTTTTACATTTTTCATCCCCGAACAGAAAGGCGAGATCACCGTGCTCCGATTATCTAGCGGCAAGGTGACCTCGGACGAATACTGGGATCCGTCGGCGGAAGGCGTGAACGATTTCCTGAAGTGATGCTGGAAGGGAGCGCTGGCTTCAGCCGGCTTGGAAGCAAGCGTTCCAAGGCCCCGATTTTCTTCCGCTAACCCAAGGCCCGAGATGGCCAGGAGGTACTCCGTGAGGTCCAGCAGCATCACCACGCCGTTGATAAGACCGACGGCGAGGACTTGGGTGGCTGCGGAGTTTTCGCGCTCCGGCCAGAGGTCGGCGGCGGAGGGCATCAGGAGATGGACAACATCTGGTGAGGCAGGTTCCATGAGCGGATTTCCTGTCCGCTTTGGGTGTCCCAGAGCTTGAGGGTCTTGTCATCCGAAATGCGGCGGTGGCAAATGCGGCCCCCAACGGAACGGTGCAGCCGGTCCCCTACCAAGAAAAGCGCTCCGGCCCTTGCGGACCGGAGCGTTGCCAGTGGACCGCCGCGAAGGCGGTCCGTGGCGTTTCTAAAGTACGGTCATTCCCCCCCGGGAACCGTACCAGAAAAGAAAGTCGTCGCGCCTTGGGTGATGGTGACCGGCAAGCCGATCACGGGGAAGTCGAGGAGGATCTCCTCAGTGCCTTCAGGCTCGACCTCAAAACGGAGCTCGCCGCGGGTGCGGTCCGGATAGGCGACAACGGTGATGTTTCCCCTTGAAATCCCACCGACGGTGACCTGGTAGGTGCCGGCCGCGACGCCCTCGACTTCGACTTCGAAGACGATCACACCGGCCACGCCGACATCGATCTCGGCTTCAGCCTTGGCTTCCGTCGGCACTGCAGCTGCACGGGCCAAGGCTCGGATGAAGGTGTGGTCGTGATGATCGTCGTCATCGTCTTCAGGTGGCGCTGGCGGTGTGGGTATCGTCCCGCTGAACCATGTGTTGCCGCCTTGCACAATGCTCACGGCTTCTCCGACCACCGGAAAATTCAAAGGTAGCTCGTCTTCGCCGATGTCGCCGGTTTCAAACTCAATCTTGCCGCGAGTCTCTTCATCATCATTCCGAATCATCAGGGTGCCGCGGACCACGCCGCCGATGATGACGCCGTAATCGCCGACCGGAAGACCGCTGCCCCGGATCTTGAGCTCGAGCTTGCCGGTAGCCATCGACTGGAGCTCGACCCGGGCCGAGCTGCCTGCGGTGGCTGCGGAGCCGGGCGTGAGGTTGACGCTCTGCTCGATCTCGTCGTCCTCGTTGTTGTGATCGTCGTCGTCGTGGTCTTCCACGCCGTCGTTGTTATCATCGTCGTCGTCGCGGTCGTGGGCACCGTCGCCGTCATCGTCGTCCTCGTCCTCGTCGTTGTTGAGCTTGCCGTCGCCATCGATGTCATTGTCATCGGTGGCCCGGTTGCCGCGGGAGTCGCCGTCGATGTCATCGTCGAGCGAGTCGGAAGAATTGTCGCCGTCGATGTCGCCTTCGTAGAGGTCGTCGTCGTCGAGGCTGTCGCCGTCGATGTCGTCTTCGGAAGCGTCGTCATCGAGCCGGCCGTCGCCGTCCATGTCGCGTTCGGCGGGTGCGGCGTCGGGCCGGTTGTCGCCGTCGGTGTCGCTTTCCCAAGCGTCGGAGTCGGTCTTGGAGTCGCCGTCGGTATCGGTCTCTCCAAGCGAGTCGTCGGCCAGGCCGTCGTCGTCGATGTCGTTTTCGGCCGGGTTGTCGTTGTTGACGTGGTCACCGATGTATTGGCCGGCGTAGGGGCCGTTCCTAGCGATGCCGCCGTCAACATTTTCGTCGAGGGCATTCGCCAAGCCGTCGCCGTCCACGTCGGGATCAACGATGTTCGGAACGCCATCGCCATCAAGGTCCGGAGCGTTGCCGCCGGCACGGGCGTTCATGGCCGACAGGCCAAGGGTGGCGGCGGCGAGCAGCTTCAGGGCCGCGGGGACGCGGTTGAAGGATTTCAGTTTCATCGTCTTGGGGGATTCCTAAGGTTCGGTGCTGCGGTCGGTGATGAATTAGCCGCGGAAGGGGTGAAGCTGCAAAAGGATTGAAGTAACAGACTGGTAAGGAATCAACGGGTGACCCGCAGGCGGATGAAGCGGCGTGGCGAGGAAGATACGGCGATGATGTCCCGGACGAGCACGGATTTGACCGAAGCGTCGGGGGTTTCGCCGGAAAGGTAGCCGGGACCGCTGAAGGGGGTGCCGTTGGTGCTGGTGGCGAGCGGGGTCCAGGGGCCGGCGAGATTGGCGGTGGCCTCGACGGTCAGGGTGACGTCGTTGCGGCTAGGATCGCGCGGGACGGTGAGGCGGAGGAAGCCACCGCCGATGCTGGCCGGGGGCGGCGTGGCGTCGGGCACGGTGGGGATGGTGCCGAGGGCGTATTCGAGAAGATTCACGTGGCCGTCGAGGTCCGGATCGCCGTCGTCCGGCGCGGCGGGGTTGCCGAGGTAGGTCATCTTCCAGATCTCCAGCGGGGTGGCGGCGGTAAAGCCGGAGAGCACCCGCAGCCGCAGGAAGCGGCGTGGTGCGGAGGTGACCGGCACGAGGTCGCGGACGACGACCGATTTCATCCCGCTGCCGGGGGTTTCGCCGGAAAGGTAGCCGGGGCCGGTGAAGGGCGAGCCGTTGATGCTGGCGGCGAGCGGGGTCCAAGCGGCGAGGTCGGAGGTGGCCTCGACGATCAGGACGATGTCGTTGCGGGCGGGGTCGCGGGGGACAGTGAGGCGGAGGAAATTCGCGGTGATGGATGCGGCGGGCTGGCCGGCGGCATCGGGGAGTGTGGGGATTTTGCCGAGCGCGTATTCGAGCACGTTTGCGAGTCCGTCGCGGTCGGGATCGCCGTCGTCGGAAGCGATGGACGAGCCGAAATGCAGGGTTTTCCAAGCGGCGAGCGGCGAGTCGCTTGTGATGCGGAACAGCACGCCGCCACCGACCGGACCGCCGCCCGGGGCGCTGCCGTAGATCGCGCCATCCGGGGTGGTGGTCAGGCCGCCGGTGAAGACGAGGCCCGCGCCGTTGTCGGAGGTGGCCCGGCCGTTGTTGCCGTCGAAGCTGGCCACGACCTGGATGCCAGCGGCCGCGGTGTAGCGGAAAACCCTGCCATTTTCCGGCGCGGTGGCGATGCCGAGGATGGAGCCGTCCGCGGCGGCGTGGAGTTCGCCGGCGGGGTTGGCGGCGGTGGTGCCGTCGAAGGACGCGACCACGGCCCAGGTGTCGTCCGCCGGATTCAGCCGGATCAGCGCGCCGGCATCCGCGGTGCCGCCACTACTACAACTCCCGTAGATGAAGCCGTCGGTTCCCATGATCAGTCCGCCCGCTGGCAGCCGCGGGCCGGTGGTGGTGAAATGGGCGAGCACGGTGTAGGTGCCGAGCGGCGAGATCTTGAAAAGCACGCCTCTGTCGTTGCTGCCACCGCCGGCGGTGAGGCCGTAGTAATTCTGGCTCGCGGCCAGCACGATCGGCCCGCGCGGGCTGCTGCCGGGGGCGGTTCCGGCGAGGCCGGTGAAAGAAACGATGCGGGTGCGGACGCCGGCGGTGGTCACCTTGAAAACAGTGCCGCGAGCGCTGGTTCCGCCTTCGCGGCCGACGCCGTAAAGCGCGCCGTCCGAGCCATCGATCAGCGCGCCCTCCGGCAGGGCGCCGCCGGTCGAGGTGAAGGCATTCACCAGCGAAAGGCCGCTGCCCGGCTGGTAGCGAAATGCCGCGCCGCGGCCCGAAGCAGCGCCTTGGCTGGCGAGGCCGTAGTAATCGCCGGCCTTCAAGACCAAGCCGCCATCGGGTGTCGAGCCGAAGGTCCCGCCGAGTGCCGCCGCGACCGACAAGCCGCTTCCTTGACTCCAAGATGCCAGCGTTCCACCGCCCGCGCTGCCGCCCGCGGCCAGTGGGAAAAGCAGGCCACCCGAAGAGTCGACGACCGGTGCGCCGGAAGGCATCCAGCCGGCGGGCGGGGAGAGGTGGGCGGTCACGGAGTAACTCCCCGCGGCGTTGATTTTGAAGACCGTGCCAAGATTTCCCGGGCCGCCGGCCGAGGTCACGCCGTGGAAAAGGCCGCCGCCATCCGCCACCAGACCGGCGCGGGGCGCGGCACCGGGGACGATCCCGCTTTCGCCGGTGAAGTTGGCGAGCATGGTGAACACGCCTCCGGTGGTGAGCTTGTAGATGCCGCCCCAGCCGGACGCTCCGCCGGTCGCGACGGTGCCGAGCAGGGTGTTCGGGTCCGCGGCCACCAGCTCGCCGACCGGCTGCGACCCGATGAGATCGGCAAAGCTCCGGATCGAGGTGAAGACCGGCGTGACTGCGGTGCTGAGGCTGAAAGCCGTGCCGAAGCCCTCCGTGCCGCCGAACTCGGTGGTGCCGTAAAGCAGGCCATTCGAGTGGAGGAAGAGCCCGCCGGCCGGCCGTGCGCCGTTCGGGCCGGTGAAGTCGTGCAGCGCGGTGAAGTTGCCCGCGGTGGTGACCCGGAAGATCGTCCCGAGGTTCGAGGCCCCGCCGATCCTTGTCACCGCGTAAAGCGTGGTGTCGCTGATTGCCAGCGCGCCCGTCGGCTCGCTGCCTTTGACGGCTCCGGCGGTGCCGGTGAATTCCGCCAGCGTGGTCAGGACTCCGCCGGGGGTCATCTTGAAGACCGTGCCGAAGCCCGCGCCACCTGCCGCCGTGGTGCCGTAGAAATTTCCGTCGGCGTGCAGCACCAGCGCCCCCGGGACCGAGCCCTTGGCAGCGCCGGTGGTGCCGGTAAAATCGACCAAGTGGGTAAACACCCCGGCCGCGGTAACCTTGAAAATCGTGCCGAATCCGCCCAGCCCGCCCGCCGAGGTGGTGCCGTAAAGGGCGGAGTCGGTTCCGGGGGCCAGCCCCGCTGTGGGGCCGCTGCCGGGCACGGTACCGCTGCTGCCGGTGAAGGATACCACGGTCTCGACCGTCCCCGCGGCGGTCACCCGGAACACGCTGCCAAAGCCATGCGCTCCGCCGCTGCTGGCGGTGCCGTAGGTTTCGCCATTCGTCAGGCGCAGCAGTTTGCCGGTCGCCTGAATACCTGGTTTTTGAAACGACGCCAGCACCTCCAGGCCGGCGAAGGTCGGGAGGATCAGGAATAGCAGGCACGCACAAGCGGTCTGCCAATTCCGGAGTGGGCGGGGGGAACTCATCGGAGTGTGCTCGTCGCGAGAGGAATTGAGCTGTCCCCGCACGAAGATTGTCGAGTAGCATCCTGAATCGCCGAGGCGCTCCGACGACTGTAACCGATCGGTTACGCAGATCCGTTTGCCTAGTATCCTTGCTCCTCCCTAGCGTCACCCCGGTCATGAGACTCCCGCGAAACGGCTCCCCCGTCGCCAACGCCCTCTGGGTGGTGTGCGGGGTGGTCATGGGCACCGCCTTCACCGGCTGGATCGCCCCGGGAGACAACGCGCGCATTTCCGGGTCGTACGCTCCTGCAAGCGGTCTGGATTCAAAGCCGTCGGTCCGGAATCCTGCGCTCCAGAGCCAGACCGGCGGCCGAGCGATGACCGAGGCAGACGTCCCCGCCAGCAAGCTTTCCGACGCCCTCGCGCGCGGCGAGCATTTCCGCAAGGCCGGGGCCGAGGCCGCCCGCCGCGATGTAGCGGCGGCCCTCCAGCAGGCTTACTCGATCACCAACCGCCAGGACCAGCTCGACTTCTACCGCGGCCTCTACAGCGTCTGGTCGGAGGAAGATCCAGTCGCCGCGCTCGACAACGCCCAAGCCAGCTTCCCCGCCGGCCAGCTCCAGACCGACACCATCGGCATCGCGATGAACCGCTGGGCCGAGGAAAACCCGCGCGAAGCGTGGCTGTGGGCCGAACAGAATCTAACAGGGCCGCTGAAGGACCGCGCGCTGACCGACCTGATGATCGGCTGGTCGCGCCGCTCGCCGGAACAGGCCGCCGAGTGGCTGCAAAGCACCGGCCTGACCTCGCAGCCTCTTTTCAACGCGATCGGCGGCACTTGGGCCGACAACGACCCGGTGGCCGCGGCTGATTGGGCGAAGTCGCTGCCCGCCGGGCAGGGCAAGGAGACCGCCACCGTCGCGGTCGCCGGCAGCATCGCCTCGCAGGATCCCCAGCAAGCCGCGGAGATCTTCAAGGAAGAGATCGCCTCCGGGGAGCAACTCAATCTGGTCATCGCCATCGCCGATGTCTGGGCGACCACCAACCCGGCCGAGACCGCGGGTTGGATCTCGAAAATGACGGAGGGCCCGGCGAAAGACGAAGCCGCCGCGACGCTTGCCACCGTCTGGGCCGCCAGCGACATCAACGCCGCGGTGCAGTGGAGCAAGTCGATTTCGTCATCGGAAACCCGCCGCGAAGTGGTCGCCCACATCGGCACCACTTGGGGAGCGATTGAACCTCATGCCGCGCTCGATTGGCTGGGCACGCTGCCCGCCGCCGAGGCCAGCGAGGGTGTTTCCGGCGCGCTCTATTCCTGGGCCGGCACCGATCCGGTGGGGATGCGGGACTGGCTCGTGGAAACTCCGGCCAGCCCCTTCGGCGACCAGGCCCGCCGCAGCCTCGGCGACGTGCTGAGCCAGACCAGCTTGCCGGATACGATGGACATTGCCCTCGGCATGACCTCGGAAAAAGCCCGCAACGAAGCGCTCTCCCGCTACTTCCGCGAATGGCGCAAGAAGGACGACGAAGGCGCGCAGGATTGGCTCCAAACGAATTGGGACACCCTGCCGGAAAGCTCCCGCACCCAACTCGCCGCCGAGCAATCGCGGACGGTCATACCGCGGTGACACCGCTCCATTAGGCCACTCCCGGCAGCCGGAATTCAAATTCGATCCAGCCTTCTTCCACCTGCACCAGCCGCAAATCCCCGCCGTGGGCGCGGATCAGTTCGCGGGCAATGTTCAGCCCCAGCCCGTGACCGCGGACATTCTCGCCGACCGCCGGGCCGCGGCGGAAACGCTCGAAGATCTCTTCCCGCACCTCCTCGGGAATCGCCGCACCGCTGTTCGCCACGCTGACCACCGCCCAGCCATCTTCCTGGCGCGCGCTGACCTTCACGGTGCCGCCCTCGGGCGTGTACTTCGCGGCGTTTTCCACCAGGTTCTGCAAGACCAGCATCACCCGCCGCCGGTCGGCCTTCGCGATCAATGAATCTGGCAACTCGTCCTCCACCCGGATGTCCCGGTCACTCACCAGCGCCTGCAAGTCGTCCTCCGCCGCGGCAATCAGCGGCTTGAGATCGATCTCTTCCGCCTCCAGCGTCAGCCGCCCCGCATCCGCCTGGGCAAGGAGCAGCAAGTCATCGATCAGCGCCGTCAGCCGCCGCGTCTGCTGCCGCAGCACCGCGATTTCCGACGCTTGCGGACCTGTTAGACCCGTCTCTCGCGAAAGATGGTCCAGCCCCGCGCGCAGCACCGCCACCGGGGTCTTAAGCTGATGGGAAGCGTCCGCCGAAAATCGCGTCGCGGATTCATACGATGCCTGCAAGCGGTCGAAGCTCCGGTTCAGCACTTCCGTCAGCCGCGCGATCTCATCGTTCGTCGCCGGCATCGGCAGCCGCTCCTGCGGCGCCGCGGCGCTGATCCGCTCCGCCGCCGCGCTGAGGTCGGCGACCGGAGCCACCGCCCGCCGGCCCAGCCAGTGGCCGCCGATGAACACGACCAGCCCGACCACCGGCAATGCCAGCAACAAGCCGCGCCGCAGGTCTTTTTGGAAGCGCTCGATCGCTCCGAGCCGGGTGCCGATGCGGACCAGATAGGGGCCTTCCTGCCAGGCCCCGATCCGGCAATTCCGCCCGAACAGCTCGACCGTCCGCGTTTGTCCGGGCTCCCCTTCCAAGCTGGCACCGCGGAGGTTGTTCGACCGATAGAGGATCTGCCCTTCGGGTCCCTCGATCACCAGATAGCGGGTCTGCAGCGAGAGCGGGATAAATTTCCGGGCCAGCGGCCGCCGCGGATCCACCGGCGCGCCCTTGAAGTTCTGCAAGTCGCGCAAGAACTCGTTGGAGTCGTTCTCCAGCGTTTCGTCGAGCTGGGCCACCTGATGGAAATACAGCACCGGCATCAGCACCGCCGCGCCTGCCACGAGAGCCACCATGGTGAGCAGCGCGGCATAAACGCCGACTTTCACCTTGAGCGACCATTTCTTCATCGGGGTGGCTGCATCACATAGCCGACGCCGCGCACCGTGCCAATCACCGACTCGGTTCCCGGGCGATCCAGCTTCTTGCGCAGCCGCATGATGAAAATCTCCACGGTCCGGGTGTCATACTCGTGCTCGCGCTCCCAGATCCGTTCGCAGATCTCGTCGCGGGAGAAGGTCCGGCCGGGTTCGCGCATGAACACGGTCAGCACCTCGAACTCTCGCGGTGAAAGTTCCACCCGCTCGTCGCCCCGCGTCACCCGGCGCTTCGCCACGTCCATCGAGATCGTGCCGACTCGCAGCACCGGCTCCGGCACTTCCGGCGCGTTGCCGGTTCGCCGGCCGAGCACGTCCACCCGGGCCAGCAGTTCTTCCAGCGCGAAGGGCTTGGTCAGGTAATCGTCGGCACCCGCCTTCAGCCCCGCCACCCGGTCGCCGACCTCCGAGCGCGCGGTCAACATCAGCACCCGCACCGGCAAGCCCGCATGGCGGATCTTACCGAGCACCTCGAAGCCGTCGCAACCCGGCAGGTTCACATCCAAGACCACCAGGTCGAAGCGCTTTCCCGTCACCGCTTCCAGCGCCCCCGGGCCGTCGCCCGCATGGGTCACGGCATGTCCGGCACGCACCAAGGCCCGGCTCACCTGTCCGGCGAGCTGGGGTTCGTCTTCAACCAGTAGGATGTCCATTTGAAACGGGGAGGTTTCTGATAGAAGCTCTACGCCCGCTTCCCGGCAAGTCCACGCCGCGTAACCAAATGGTTAGAAAAGTGGTGCTTGGTCATCCCGCCGCTTTTCCCTCACCCTCCGCCCGCCACCGTGTCCCATCCTTCTTCCATCCGCCGCACCCTCGCCATCATCTCCCACCCGGATGCCGGCAAAACGACCCTCACCGAGAAATTCCTGCTCTACGGCGGGGCGATCGATCTCGCCGGCTCGGTGACCTCGCGCCGCGACCGGCGCTCGACGGCGTCCGACTGGATGGAGCTGGAAAAGCAGCGCGGGATCTCGATCTCGTCGACCGTCCTCCAGTTCAACTACGGCGGCTTCCACGTGAACCTGCTCGATACCCCGGGCCACGAGGATTTCTCGGAGGACACCTACCGCGTCCTGACCGCGGTCGATGCGGTGATCATGGTCGTCGACGCCGGCAAGGGCGTCGAGGCGCGGACCCGCAAGCTGTTGGAAATCTGCCGCCTGCGCGGGATCCCGATCTTCACTTTCATCAACAAGCTCGACCGCCCGACCCGGCCGCCGATCGATCTGGTGGATGAAATCGAGAACGTGCTCGGCATCGCGTCGCACCCGATGAACTGGCCGCTCGGCGACGGCCCGCGTTTCCGCGGGCTGATCCAGCGCCGCGACGGCGCGCTGAACCTGTTCGAGAAAACGAAAGCCGGTGCCTACCGCGCGCCGGTCTCGGTGATGGGCCTCACCGACCCCACGGTGCGCGAACTGGTCGATACCGACCTGGTCGACAAGGCGATCGAGGAAATGGAGCTGCTCGATATCGCCGGCGCACCGTTCGATCAGGAGCGCGTGCTGGCCGGGGAACTCACGCCGGTCTTCTTCGGCTCCGCGGCGAACAACTTCGGGATCCAGCTTCTGTTAGACGGCTTCCTCGCCATGGCCCCGCAGCCGGCCGGCCGCAAGTCGGGCGACACGATGATCGAACCCGAGGACAAGCGCTTCAGCGGCTTCGTCTTCAAGATCCAGGCGAACATGAACCCGAAGCACCGGGACCGCATGGCCTTCATCCGCATCGTCTCCGGCAAGTTCGAGCGCGACATGCAGGTCTGGCACGGCGCCGGCACCAAGCAGATCCGCCTGTCGAATTCGCAGAAGCTGTTCGCCCAGGAACGCGAGATCGTCGACGAGGCCTTCGCCGGCGACGTGGTCGGCCTGGTGGGGAACCAGCCTTTCGAAATCGGTGACACCCTGACCACCGATCCCGCGATCAAGTTCGACGAGATCCCGATCTTCCCGCCCGAGTGCTTCGCCACCATCCGCGGCCGCAGCACCGGCACCGCGAAACGTTTCCGCGCCGGTTTGGATCAGCTTGTTAGAGAGGGCGTGACCCAGCTTTTCGAAACTCCGTACGGCAGCACCTCGCTGCTCGGCGCGATCGGCCCGCTCCAGTTCGAGGTGTTGAAATACCGCCTCGAGTCCGAGTACGGCGCGGAGGTCATCGTCGAGCAATGCCCGTGGAAGATGATCCGCTGGCTGATGGCCGACGGCCAGCCGGTTGGAGGCATCGACGCACCGACCGACGATGTCCCGGGCGGCAGCGCCCTGGCCCGCGACCCCGCCGGCCACTGGGTCGTCCTCGCGGAAGGCGACTGGGCCCTGCGCAGCTTCAAGCGCTACCACGAGAACTGGGAGCTGGCGGAGCGGCTGGTGAAGTGAGAATCCTTTTCCAATGACTGAAGATGATCTACCGCTGCGCCCCAAGAGGCAGTGGGTCATCTACTGGCTCATAACCCTCCTCTTCATGGGATGGATCGGCATGATCATTTGGCAGGCTCTCGCTTGGACGGATCTCAAGAAAGGTCTCCACCACGGCGTGGTCGCAGGAGGCCTGGTATCACCGTTTCTCCTTCTGCTTACCGTGCCGCTCGGTGCCATGGGGTGGAGCTTTGGAAAGATGCGCCGATTCTCTCGCTACCAACTGGCGGCATCGCTGATTGTCCCGGCCGCAGTCGTCTTCAGTCCGGCAGTCTCGGCCACGATGGACCGCTTGCAGCCGGAGCGACGCTTCGAGAGATTCACCGGAGTGCCTTTGCCGGTGGGAATGAAATTCGAACAAGTGACCTTCGAAGGCGGTCTTTTTCCAGCGAACTTCGATACCTACATTTTCAACTGCTCGCCGACGGAAACAGTCGCATTGATCGCAGTGCTAAAGCTGGAATACCGGGGGAACGGAGGAAGTGGATCAATCGGAGAGAGCGGGAAGACGATCCATGAGGTATTCAGCCGGGAGGATTCTTTGAAGTCCGTGAGTCTCTACACGGACTCAACTCGATCCGTCGTTGAGATCACGTGTAGATATACTGATTATTGATTCGGTTGCAGTCGGCACCTTCGAAAGTGCCGGGCGGATCGGAGTCCGCCACTCCTTGGGAAACAGACGCAGCTTCCAGCCACAAAAATGCCCCGCTGCCGGAGGCGAGCGGGGCCGGGGCGGGACTTGGGAGAGTTACTCTTCCTCTTCTTCTTTCTCCTCTTCCTTGTCGTCCTTCTTCTTCTCGTCCTCGTCCTCCTTGTCGGACTCGGCGTCTTCGTCCTTCTTCTTCTTGTCCTCGTCTTCCTTGTCGGACTCGGCGTCCTCGTCCTTTTCTTCCTCCTCATCACCGCCGCCGAGCGCCTTGTTGCGTTCGCGCATGCGGCTGAGGGCCTTGTCGGCGAGGTCCTGGACTTCGTCGTTGTCGGACTCGTCGAAGAAGTACTCGACGACCGACATCGCCCATTCGGTCGGCTCGGCGTTGGCCAGGCCGCGGACCATGCTGAGCTGTTCGGCGCTGGTCTTGGCGTTGGAGGCGAGGCTCTTCCAGAAGTCCTCGTTTTCCTCATCGGCACGCTTGCGGTTCTTGTCCATCAGGAAGGCGAGCGCACCCCGGAAGGCACGGCCGCGGAGATCCTCGTTCTCGGTCTCCCCGATGAAGTCGTTGAGGGTGCTGAACATCGAGTCGTCGCCCCATTGTTGGAGCGAAAGCACGGCATTGAGCTTGTCGAGGTCCTTGCCGTCCTTGAGGGCCTTGGTGACGATTTCAGCGGCCTGATCGCCGCCGGCGCGGCCGAGCAGACGGAGCAGGGCGTGGCGGGTGTCGTCGTTGGTGGCACCGGCGAAGGCAGTGGCCAGGGTGGCGGCGAAGTCGCCGCGCTTGGCGGACTTGGTGATGATCTGCCCGGCGGATGCCTCGGCGGCCTGGCGGACGCCGGAATCGCCGGTGAACTGGATCACGTCCAGCAGCTCGGAGAAATGCTGGTCACCTCCGAGCGAGCTGACCGCTTCCAAAGCGGCACGGGCACCGGCGGCGTCGTTCGAGCTGCGGGCGAAGGCAAGCAATGCGGGCACCACGGCGGGATTCTTGCGCTGGCCGACGACTCGCGCGAGCAGCGCCTGGCGGATCGACGGGTTCATTTCCGTGCGCGTGGCAGTTTCGACGATCACCTCGTCGACGTTTGTTCCATCGCTGGCCTTCGCGAGATAGAGCGCCTTGTAAACCGTCTCGCGCTGGGTGTTCGAGCCGGGAGTGGCGACGGAGTTGAGGAGGATGTCGAGTTCCTCCCGGTTGACCATGACTTCCTTGGCGGCGGGGTCGGCGGCTTCCTTGACGATGCGGTTGTATTTCTCGGCTGCCTTGCCCTGGCCGGACTTGGTCGCGATCATGAAGCCGATGATGATGACCAGCACGCCAAGCACGGCGGCGATGGCGGCTTTCGCACCGTTACCGAGGCCTTTTTTGACGGGGACGAGGACTTGTTGACCCGGTCCCTTGGGCAGGCCGGGGCGGCCCGCGGCGACCGGGGCGGTTTTCGGAGCGGCGGCGGCGGCCGGGCCGAGGCGGATCTGGGGGCCGGGTGGCGCGGCGGCGGGCTGGAGCGGCACGGTCGAAGCCCCGGCCGGCTGCACCTGGGCGGTCGGCGTGGCGACCACGGGAGCGGGCTGGGTTTGGAGAACGGCGATCGGAACGGCGACCGGCACGGGAGGCGGCGGTGGGGCTGGCGCATAAGCTCCGGCCGGCGGTGGGGCAACGGGAGACGGCTGGGGATCGACGGCTGCTGCTGCTTGTTGACTGGTGGTGTGCAGGCTGGGCGGCGCGCCGACTGGCGGAGCAAGCCGCTGGGGCGCGGCCTGGGTGATCACGGGCTCCGGAACCGGGGGCTGGATCGGGGCGGGCGCGGCGGCACCGGGAATCACCAGGCGCGGACGTTTCGGGGCTTCGGGCTGGGGTTCTCCGGTGCTCATGGATTGCGTGACGGGGACGTCGAGTTGAATGAAGGTCTTGAGGGATTCGCGAGCGTTTTCCGGGCGCTCGGTCGGGTGGCGGTTGATGTGCCACATCACCCAGTCGCTCAGCCAGCGCGGAAGGTCCGGCCGGAGTTGCGCCAGCGGGACGACGCGGTGTTCCAAATGAGCCGCCATGACCTGCGGGCCGGTGTCGCCTTGGAAGGGGGATTCGCCGGTGAGCGTGAAATAATAGACGCAACCGATGGAATACATGTCGACCCGGGCATCGAGCGCGCCGCGTTCGAACTGCTCCGGGGCCATGTAGAAGATCGAGCCAAAGACCGCGTCGCTCTGATCGACCGTCTGGGCCGATGGCTTGGGGCTGAACTTGGCGAGGCCGAAGTCGACCACCTTGGCCTGGAACCGCCCGGACGGCAGCCAGTTCAGCATGATGTTCGACGGTTTGAGGTCGCGATGGACCAGACCGAGGTCCTGCGCGGCCACCAGCGCTTCCTGGATCTGCAATGCCAGCTCGCGGAAGTCCTGCCAAGTGAGCGGGGCCGTGGTGACGATGTCATCGAGCGTTTGCCCGGTGAGCAGTTCCATCACGACGAAAGGCCCATCCTCGTCGGAGCCGACGTCGTAGATGGTGACGATGTTCGGGTGTTGGAGCGAGGCCAGGGCGCCGGTTTCCTTCTCCATCTGACGGGTGGCTTCCTCGCGCTGCGATCCCTCAAAAGTGGAGGCGATGCGCTTCACCGCGACCTCGCGCTTCAGTGCGTGGTCCCAGGCACGAAAAACCGCACCAAGTCCACCTTGGCCGAGTTTCCCACGAATTTCGTATCTATCCTCCATGTAGTAAGCTTCGCGCAATCTGAAGCGGGGGGAAGGGCGGCGGCAATGAAGAAAAACCAGAACGGCGGACTGCCGGGCTCCGTTCAATTCGGCCAGAAGCGGCGGATGCCGGCCCGCAGCAGCGAATCGCGGCGGCTGGCTTCGTCGATCACATCGGTGCCGCCGCGCCGCCAGCCGTGGTAGGCGGCCAGCGATTCGAAGCCGGCATTCAGCGAGCCCTGCATCGGGTTGTGGAGCTGCAGGCCGATCTCGATGTTCTCGGGCAAGCCTTGCGGGAACAGCAGGCCCGCGCTTTCGATGCGTCGGATGGCATCGGGCAGGGCGCTGCGGTTGCTGAGGGCCAGCCCCATGATCATGCCGTGCGGGTGCAGCCAGCGGATGCCGGGAACATCCACGCCGTTCGCGGTATAGCCCGCGCCGGGTATCCCGCTTTCACCGGCGGAGAGGCCGAAGATTCCTTGCCGGGCGGCCGGGGAATCGGGCCACTGGTCGGCCAGGTAGCGCATTTGTTTGTCGAGCAACTCGCGGCGGGCCGTCGGCCAGATCGTCTCGCCGAACTGGTCGGGGGTGCCACGGTCGAAGTCCGGATAAAAGAGGCTCTGGATTTCGGAAATGAACTGGACGCCGCGGAAGACCTGTCCGCCGGGCTGCATTCGCCCGCGGGGCTCGCGGTTCGGGACCATCCCCTCAAGCGCCAGGACCAGCGCGCTCTCGCCGCCCCAGTCGCGCCACTGATTGGGCAGCGGGGTATTTCCGTCCTGCATGAAACCATGCCCGATCCAGCCCTCGGGATGAGTGAGGCTGTCGAAGTCGAGGTCGGAAATCAGCGCCGTGGTGGCATCGACCACATCGGGCAAGTCCAGCACCACACCGGAGAGCCGCAGGCTGAAGAGAGCGATGGCGGTATCGATGCTGCTGTATTCGGTGCCCGGGTGGACCCGCGGCACGCCGTCCGCGTCTCGGCGGGTGAAGTGGGGCATGAAGCCGGCGGCTTTCGGCATGCCAAGGAGGGCACGGGTGGTGCGGCGGACCTCACTGGCGACCAATTCCCGATCCAACATGCCTTCCGCCGCCGCGGCCGCGCTGGAAAGGGCATGGAAACCGGTCGAGCTCACAGAGTCGAAGGCGCCCGCCGGCAAATGCGCGCGGTCGCGGGTCAAGCCGCTCTCCGGATCATGGCAGCGGCGAAGCTTGCCGAGAGAGATCCGCAGCAGCCATTCTTCTTCCGCCATTTCCGGCCGGCTGACGTCGAAGCCGATCGCGGAAACTTCCACCGCGCTGCCGGGCTCGGCGACCCAGTTGATGAACTTGAGCCGCCCCAGTTCGGTCCCGCCGACGTCGAAGCGGTGGCGTGTTTTTTCGCCGGACACGAGCTTCAAGGTGCGGGTCCAGCGGACCATCTTGCCGGCATCGGCCAGCTCCACCCGCAGCTCACCCTGACCGCGGGCGTCCACCGTCACCGCCACCACCCCGGCCCGGACCTCCGCGGGTCCGCCGAGGCCGGTGATGTCGGTGGGGTCGAAAACCCGCTGGGTCTCGGTCGCCAGTCCGGCGAGTGAATGCCAGGCACCGGTCCACTCGCCGTCCGCCTTCGTCCGGATCGTCCCCGCACGGGCATCGAGCCGGCCTTGCCCGGGACCCATCCAGCCGAAGTCGGTGCCGAAATGGGTGAAGTTGTCGAAAGGATTGATCGTCGGGGCGGCGTTCGGCCGATCACCGGGAAAGGAGATCGAGTAGTCGGTGACCGGCTGCCAGACCGTGCCGGCCGGAGCCGCGATGCCCAGCAGGCACCACGCCAGCAGGGCACGACGCCAAGCCGGCCGCGGCTGATCCGGTCCGCCCCGCGCGGCGGCCGCCGTGTGAGTCGATGAAGGGGTGTTCAAGGGTTTCCAGCGATTGATGCGTGCGACTTGACGTCAAATTCCACCAGAAATCCACCCTTCAGACGGAAAACATGAAAATTAGGGAAAACTAAGTAATTTCCCCCAGTCACCATTCAGTCGCCGATCCGGGCAAAGGCCCAGCTTCTGGAGCCGCCGTCCCCGGCCCGCGTCGGGCGAGTCTAAATGTCGCCATGTGAGCATTTGCCTATCGTCCTGAGCACGGCCCTCCTCAGCAGCCTCATGGCCTGATTGGTCGTCCCCGACGGCCGCAAAGCGGATGCGATCCGCCCCGGATTTCACGGGCAATTCGGATTCCCTGAATCTGTGGTAGTCAATGACTTGGACGTGATTGATTTCAACTAAATGCCTGGCGCGTTGTCGTGGCGCGTTGTCGGGACGCAACTAAATCCCTGGCTCGTTGTCCGTTGTCGGGGCGCGTTGTCGGCGCGTTGTCAGGCGCGTTGTCACTTTCACCGAGCGGTGCGGACGAAGGCATTGCTGCAAGCGATCCGGCCGCGGTGCCCTGATCCGTCGAGGCCGGTCCGGGGCATCACTCGCCGGCTAGCGGCGACAGGCGGAGTCGATAATAGCGCGCGGTGTCCTCCCGCCGGATGCTCACGGCATTCCCCTCTCCCCGGGCGAGCCAGGCAACGAGCGGCACCCACCCGGTCGCGTCATGCCGGGCGACGGTTTCCCATGACCGGAGATCGACGGACGATTCAAGGGTGAGAGCCGTGCCGGGAATGCCGGCCAGGGGAACCTGGGAGCCGAAGGCGAGGGTCCAGCCGCCGGGCGACTTTTCGAGACGAAATCCATCGGCGCGGACCGCATCGCTCCCCGCCGACTCGGCGACGGTCCTCTCGTTCAAAGCGACGGCAGCGGGTGGCGGGAAGAACCCGGCGAGCTGAGGGATGCCGCGCAGGTCGATGATCGTCCATGCCTGCGTGCTGCCGTTATCGCCATAGACCATGAGCTGGTTCCCGTTCACCTCCAGCTTCGAGCTCCGGCCGCCGGAAGTGGTCACTCCTTGGCTGGACGCTCCGTTCGGGCCGCTGGTGACGTTGACCAGCATGACCGGCTGCCCACCGGGAACGAGGTGATAGAAGAAGAGCAGCAAGGAACGGTGTCCAAAGTTGAGCGGGATTTTCGGGCTCCAGCGGCTGACTGACGGGACTGACGCGACCGTGGCGAAGCCGGTAATGACTGGATCGGAATC
>JAYTLR010000182.1:0-8089 GCA_043729195.1 Akkermansia sp. | reverse complement strand
GATTCCGATCCAGTCATTACCGGCTTCGCCACGGTCGCGTCAGTCCCGTCAGTCAGCCGCTGGAGCCCGAAAATCCCGCTCAACTTTGGACACCGTTCTAGCTGCCGCCGTCCGCCCGCAGGTGCCGGGCGATCGAGCCGCGGGCGTGGGCCAGTGCGTGATCGAACCATTGACGCTGCTCCGGGAGGCGACCGTTCAGCTCGTAGGCCATCAGCAGCAACTCGAGGTTCATCAAGTTGTCGATACAGACGGGATACGGCGACTGGGACGTGTCCCAAGAGCGGATCAAGCCAGCTGGCACCGCGATGCCGCTTGCATTCGGCTTGTTGAAGCGGGCATCAAGCTTGAGCGCCGCCACGGTGATCGCGTTCCGGGCAAATTCCCGGTAGCTTCCGCCGGGATCGTTGAGGTCGTCGTGGAAGTACCAACCTTTGCCCATCGAGCCGAGCAGGATGAAGCCGATGTCGTGATCGGTATTGGTCGATGCGGCGAGCGCCTGCGACCAGTCGGTGGCGCGTTGCCGCCATACGTCATCCCCGGTTTTCAGCGCCAACATCCACAGCGTCCCGGGCCAGAAGCCGGCCCGCCAATCGCCCGTGCTGCCGCTGATCGACCATTTTCCGGTGCTGGGATTCGCGATCGTGGGATAGCGGTTGAACATCCCCGGACTTCCGTAGGTTACATCTATCCATGTCACGGTCATAGAGCTCCGCTGACCGGCCACCGTCCACGCATCCGCCATCAGAACATCGAGCTCCGTCGCCGCGGAGGATCCGGCAAGTTGGGATAGCACCGCAAGGGCGGGGAAAAGCGGACGGAGGATTCCGCTACGGACTCGGGTTTTCATGGGGGGATAGCTGATACTACGGTGCGATCCGTTGAAATCCAACGGGCAATCTGCAGGCAGGCCATCCCCGGCACGTCATGCCATGGAACACTGCCATGGCCAGTCCGGCCCGATCTACTCTGCCGCCGGCTTTTCTAACAAAGCGCTCAGGCGCTCGAGAGCGGCGAGGTTCCCGCGGAGGGTCACGGCGGAATCGGTCTCCGGCAGGTGGTCGAGAATGCCGACCGGGCCCTGCCAGCCGCTCTTCACCACATGACGGAGCATCTCCAGCTCGCGGGTGCCGTCGCCGGGCGGGAAGATTTTTTTCCCGAGGGCATCGCCGCCGTCGATCATGCCGTTAGGCGGCTTCTTCGCGTCGAAGGGCACGATGCACCACGCCACCAGATTGTCGCGTTTCAGCAGCGCGATGTCGGCGGAAAGGGGCAGGGCCGTGGCGATCAACATCGCGAGGATCCATCGGAACATTCGCAGTCAACGCGCGAGGCCCGCGGATTCTTGCTCCTCCCCGGGACCGCTGGTCTTCAGACCGGCAGAACGGTCCCCGACAGCCGTCTGCCCGTTCACGCCGGAAGGGTCCCCCGCGGCTGTCCCCGTCCTTCTGCGGGGCAGAGCCGCCGGGAGCGCTGGTCTTCAGACCGGCTCGAACGGTCTCCGGCAGCGGTCTGCCCGTTCACGCCGAAAGGGTGCCGAGCGGCCGTCCCCGTCCCTCTGCGGGGCGGAGCCTCCGCGCGCCAGTCCCTGCGGGGCGGAGCCCCAACCCCTGCCGGCCAGCCGCGACCCTCACCTCCACTCCATCTCCAACAAGGTCACGCCCTGCCGCGCGAGTGTCACCATCACGGCGGACAGATTCTCCTCCTCGATGAAACGCGGCTGTTCATCGATCGGTGCCAGCTTGCATGCCTGCTCCAGCTCCGCGAGCTGCTCCGTCGTCGGCTTTTGCGGCGAGCCCATCGCCAGCCAGGCGGTGAAGGAATTCGAATGCGTCTCGTCGACCAGGTGGCGCGTGACTTTCGGCACACCCTTCGGCGCGCCTAACAGATCGATCCGCACCTCGGCGTCGGGGCCGCGCACGTCGTCGTCATGATAGTGCCAGACCAGCACGGTCACCTTCTTGCCGTTCATCGCTGCCATGGCGGAAACGTCCGGCTTGCCGCGGACCCCGGAGCGAAGGAGGTCGGGCAGGGACACGGCGTGGTCGCTGATGACCGGTAAGCGCAGGCCGTCCATTTTCGAGAACATCCGGAAGACGTTGAGCACCGGCTTGTCGATGCCGTTGGTCGCCAGCGAGCGGAAGCCGGCAAAGTACGGCTGGTCCTCGAACTCGAAGGCCCAGGTCAGCGCGCCTTCGAGGTTCACGCCGTGCTTGTCGGCGAGGTCGAGCTTCCGCGGGAAACTCGCCGCGGTGTAGCTTGAGTACATCGTGCCGTTTCGATACGCGAGGTTCGGCCCCTGGCAGGCCGCGCAGCCTTCGGGATCGGACTCGCCGATGACGATCGGTGTGTCTTTCAACTCCGGATAACGGGCGATCACCGCGAAGGCGCCGTCGATGTCGCGGAGCTGGTTGGCGAGTCCCATCTGGACCCGGCCGCCGACATCGCGCGGCTGGCCTTTGGCGTGGAACGAGATGAAGTCGAGCGGCGTGCCGGTCTCGCCGGTGGCGTGGTTTTTTCCACGCAGGCAGTGCTCGATGAAGTTCCGCAAGAAGTCGCCGCCCGCCCCGCCGGCCAGGTCCGGCCCGCCGACCTTCGCTTCCGGGATCGCGCGGCGCACGGCGCGGATCGCGTGGTCGTGCAGTTTGAAGAACTCGTCCCGCGTCCCGCGCCAGTAGCCGATGTTTGGCTCGTTCCAGACCTGCCAGTACCACTTCAGCACTTCATCCTTCCCATACTTCTCCGCCGAGTGCTTCGCCCACTGAAACACCAGCTCTTCCCACTTCGCCCAGTCTTTCGGCGGATAAGCCCAGCCGGTGTAAATCTCGTCGTACTTCGCCAGCGGCGTCCAGTGGTGGCGGTAGGGCTCCGGCTTCACCGACAGCGCCTGCGGCATGAAACCGATCTGCACATACGGCCGCACGCCGTTCTTGAGATAGGCGTCGAAGATCCCGTCGACGATCTTCCAGTCATAGATCGGATTGCCCGCCGCGTCCTCGGTGTAAGCATTGGTCGAGCCCCACTTCAGCGCCGGCGTGCCGTCGCCGGTGACCAGCAGGCTGTGCGTGCGGAAGAAGACCTCTTTCGGCTTCAGCGAACCCAGATGGCCTAACAGCTCGTCGCCATGCTTCATCGTCGCGTAGTTCGGCTCGTCCGCGCCGAAGAAGCGCCAGATCAGCTTCAGTTCGGCACCGGGGCGCTCGACATCGACGCGGATGGTGACAGGGAACGACTCCGCCGCGGCGAGGCCGGCCAGCGATAGGAAAAGGAGGGGGTTTTTCAGGATCATCGGACGCAGCGTGGCAGCTTCAAATCACGGCCGCCATTATGATTCCGACACGATCGGGTGATCCGACGACAGCAATCTCCCTGCTTTGTGGAAGGCCCGGCCGCTGCTAGGTTGCGGATCATGTTCCAGCGATGTCTCATGTCCCTCTTCGCAGCCGCGTCGCTCGACGCCGCGCCACTGCCGCGCATCGGGGTCTCTCCGGACGGCAAGCATTTCGTCGCGGAAGGGAGCGGCCAAACATTCGTGCCGTGGGGCTTCAACTACGACCACGACGCCACCGGCCGCTTGCTCGAGGACTACTGGTACGATGAGTGGCCGGCGGTGGTTGGGGATTTCGAGGAGATGAAGGCCCTGGGCGCAAATGTCGTCCGCATCCATCTCCAGCTCGGCAAGGTCATGAACACCCCCGAGCAGCCGGACCGCAAGACCTTGGAACGGCTCGCGCGGCTGATCGACCTGGCCGGCGAGAAGGGCCTCTATCTCGATCTCACCGGGCTCGGTTGTTACCACGCGAAAGACATTCCGGCCTGGTACGACGCCCTGCCCGAGAAGCAGCGCTGGGCGGTGCAGGCCCGCTTCTGGAAAGCGGTGGCGGAGACCGCGAAGGGCCGGCCGGAGATCTTTTGCTACGACCTGATGAACGAACCGATCGTGCCGGGCGGTGACAAGGTGGAGACGGAGTGGCTCGCGGGAGAACTGGGCGGGAAGCACTTCGTCCAACGGATCGCGCTCGATCCGGCCGACCGCAAGCCGGTGGAGATCGCCCGCGATTGGGTCCGACAGATGAGCGACAGCATCCGCGCGGTCGACCGCGACACCCTGCTCACCGTGGGGGTCATTCCCTGGGCCACCGTGTTCCCGAACGCGAAGCCCTTGTTCCACTCGCCGGAAGCCGGCAAGCCGCTGGATTTCGTCAGCGTGCACTTTTATCCCGAGCGCGGAAAGATCGACGAGGCCCTCAAGGCGCTCGCCGTGTACGAGGTCGGCAAGCCGCTGGTGATCGAGGAGATTTTCCCGCTGAAATGCGATGTCGGAGAGCTGGAAAGCTTCATCGACCGCTCAAGCGCCACCGTGGACGGCTGGGTTGGCTTCTACTGGGGAACACCGCCCGACAAGCTCGACACGAAAGAGCTGAGCGGCGCGATCACCCGCGGCTGGCTGGAGTATTTCCAGCGGAATGCGGCCACGATGAAGGAGGGCGGCAGGCTGATGGAGAAGCGGGAGTAAGCGTGCGGCGATGATGCGACCTGCAGTCGCGCCAGGTAGGGACGACGCGCTTTCGCTCGTCCTCGAAGCCACGAGAGAGCGGGTCTCACCTTGGGGGTGAAGCGTGCCACCGGCTCGCACCGCTTTCCACGGAAGCTTGATGCCCCCAACGAGCGGCCATGTGCTCACTTCTTATCCGCCGCCTTGAGATCCCGACACAGATCAGGAAAATCCCACAAAACGTCCATCCGCTCTTCCGCAGGCAACAAGTTCGAGATTTGGAGCCCTTTTTGGAGCGCCTCCTCATACTCAGGACCCTCTCCTCCTTCGAGATAGCCAGCCGCCTCCGACAATGCAGCTCCGAGAATTGCATGATTCCTCGCAGCCTTGTCCGGGATGGAGCCCAACCAGTCCAAGACACCTTCCATTCCGTGTTCCGCTTCCAGAACACGCGAAGCGCTGGCACCCACCGTTCTCATCAGATCATCGGAATACAAGCTCGAGTCACCTAACGCCAATTCGGCGACACGAACGGGATCCACGTAAGCCCAGTTGATCATCACGGCTTCCTTCACTGGCGACAAATTTACATTGGGATTCCGCCGGGAGAAGTCGCCCAGCACCTGAAGCGTCGCTTCAAATTGAGCCGCTGATCTTCCCTGTTTGACGACATGTACCAAGGCACTCTGAGCGTCCTGCTCCAGTCCCGCACCGCGGCCCAACCGTTCGAGACTCGACTCCATCACCGATGCGAGCTTGTCGGGTTCCTTTTTTACCACAAACCCACTCCGACTCAGTAGAAACTCCATCGCAAGCCCGGGATGGACTTCCAACAGCGATTGATAGTAGCTTTCAGATTCGTCCTCATCTCCGTACCTGGCCAAAGCTCTACTTATGGCCTTCCAGTCGCTGTTCACTGCAACGTTGCCATCAGCATCTCGAATCGCATCAAGGAACGAATTCTTCATTTCCCCAATAATCGAAGGATCCTCAGCCACGGTCTTTTCCAAGAAGACTAGAAGTCCCGTCCCATCCCGATTGATCGGGATTCGATTCCGACTGAGGAATTTGTCTAACTCAAAAACAGCGGCGGACAACTTCAGGACTTGTAGCGACTCAATCGCCAGTTTTTCCCTCTCGGCAATTTCCTCCTCCGACATGCCGACCGACCGGTCGATCGCCCTCAACGCAAGCCACCGGCCCTTGATCTCCTCGAAAGGCGTGGCAGGTCGTGGTCCACGTGCGGGATCATCGGATCGACGTGGTGCCTTGGTGTCATGAGCCGGCGCAGCTGGTGTCTTCGAAGCTCCCTGTGAGTCGCGCCCACCAACGGCTTCCCAGGTTGATCGGACGGAGAAGTAGGCTACCGAAGCAGCAACAACCAAACCGACTGACAGAACGCCCTTTTTTGACCCTGGAAGATTCACTTTGAAGATGTTTTCAACAAGCCCGATGACAGAGAGAGGACGGGGGTGTTGGCTGATGAAGAGCTCCTCGATCCGACCCTACCCCGCCGGCATCGGCGGCGGGACGTTCGGGGCCGGCGGCTTGACCCAGGCGGGGGCCTTCGGGGTGGCGTCGGCGTAGATGCTGACCAGCGACATCCCGATCAGCCCGACGAAGCCGGCGTAGCCCGCGGTCATCGCGGTGGCCATGCCGACCACGAAGGGCGTGAAGACCAGCAGGCCGACCACCATGTAGCTCGGCTTCACCTCGTAGGCGTGGACCACCAACCGCAGCCGCGAGCGGGCCAGCGAGAGGCCGAGCAGGGTGTAACAGACCGCGGCGGCAAAGGCATTGAGATGATAGAACAAGCCGCAGCCCTTGGTCTGCGCGGCGGAAGCAGCGAGCGGGATGCCGCAGCCGACGATCAACGACCCTGCGAACAGCAGCATCACCCCGATCCGCGCCATCAGGCCGCGGAACGACGAGGCCCCGATCGCCCCGGCGCACATCATCGCCGATAAAGCAACCACGCTGAGCGACAGCGCGAGTTCATCGAGCACCTCGATCGCCCCGACGTTGTAGCGGACGATGACGTAAGGCAGCAGCGAGACGAAAGTCAGCACGCACAGTCCCCACAGCGTCAGGAATTTCCCGCGCACCACTTTCCAGCGGCTCAGCTTGGTCAGAAGGAGCAGCTCGTGGTTTCCCTCCTCGAGTTCCTGGCCCATCAGAATCAGACCACCGAGCGGCATCACGAAGGCGCAGACGATCATGACCACCCACCAGAACGGTCCGGCGTCCTCGAGCATCGTCACGTTCAGCATGCCGGAGTACTTTTCGAACGATGGCCCCGAGCTGCTCTGGAACTCCACCAGCAGCGCGAGCACCGCCAGCACCTGGATGCCGAGGAAGGGATAGACGAAGCTCCCGCGCCGCATGTTCTGGCGCAGCTCCTTCACCAGCATCGCGCCGAAGCGGTCCGGCAGATCGTCGTTTCTCGCGCTTTCCACGTCGCGCATGTTCTCCGATCCCGCGCCGCGGGCAAGCCGGATCCTCATTCCGGATGGGAAGGATGGGCCTTGCCCGCCCGCCGCCGCCGGTCTAAAGCAGCCGCCGCCATGGCCCTGATCAACTCGAACTTCCTCAAGCTCAAAGCCGGTTACCTCTTCCCCGAAATCGCCCGCCGGGTGAACGCCTTCTCCGACGCCAACCCGGACAAGGCATCGAAGATCATCCGCTGCGGGATCGGCGACGTGACCGAGCCGCTGCCCGCCGCCGTTCGCGCCGCGATGCACGAGGCGATCGATGAAATGGGCGTCCGCGAGACCTTCAAGGGCTACGGCCCCGAGCAAGGCTACGAGTTCCTCCGCAAGGCCATCGTCGAGAACCAGTTCGCCGGAGCGGGCATTTCCGCCGATGAAGTCTTCATCTCGGACGGCTCGAAGTGCGACACCGGCAACATTCTGGATATCTTCGGCAAGGGCAACGTCATCGCCATCACCGACCCGGTCTATCCGGTCTATGTCGATACCAACGTGATGACCGGCAACACCGGCGACGCCGATGAAGCAGGTGCCTACGCCGGCCTGGTTTACCTGCCCTGCAACGCAGCGAACGGCTTCGTCGCCGACCTGCCGAAAGAGCGGGTCGATCTGATTTACCTGTGTTTCCCTAACAACCCGACCGGTGCCGTCGCCACCCGCGCCCAGCTCGAAGCCTGGGTGAGATATGCGAAGGAAAACGACAGTATCATCTTCTTCGACGCCGCCTACGAAGCCTTCGTGCAGGACCCCGAGATCCCGCGCTCGATCTTCGAAATCGAAGGCGCCCTCGACGTGGCGATCGAGTTCCGCTCGTTCTCGAAGAACGGCGGCTTCACCGGCATCCGCTGCGCCTACATCGTCATCCCCAAGACCGTGTCCGCCAAGGCCGACGACGGCAGCCGCATCCCGCTGCACCAGCTCTGGAGCCGCCGCCATAGTACGAAGTTTAACGGCGCGAGCTATCCGGTCCAGAAGGCTGCCGCCGCAGTATTCTCGGACGAAGGAAAGGTCCAAGTCCGCGAACTCATCGAGCACTACATGGGAAATGCGAAATTGCTGCGCGACGCCGTGATGGAAGCAGGACTCCCAGTCTTCGGCGGGGAAAACG